>JAYKHR010000092.1:0-11585 GCA_035285125.1 Candidatus Sericytochromatia bacterium
CTCACGTGCCTGGTCACGGTGCCCGTCAGCAGGGTGTCCGGTGGGCGCTTGAACGGATACCCCATCGGCACGTACCCTCGCGGCTTCGGGGCAGGCGCGTCGCGGACGGCCAGCCGCGGCAGCCGAGGCGATCGTTACGAGGTCCCCGGGGGCTTCGTCGAGCTCGACGCGTCGAACCTCTCGCTTCCCGTCAGCGAGCACTACCAACTGGGAGACTTCCAGGGGAAGGACGCCTTCGTGGGCGGTCGCAAGTACATGTTCCTCGAGCCTCGCCTCGTCGAGAAGCTGGAGCGGCTCCATGTGTCTCTTCGCGCCGAGGGGCGACCGTGCGGGAAGCTCCGCATCATGAGCGGCTATCGCTCGCCCTGGTTGAACCGGGCGATCGGCAACCGTACGGCCTTGAGCCGTCACACCTACGGCGATGCGGCCGACATGATCGTGCAGGACTTCGATGGCAGCGGGGGCGTCACCCGGCGCGATGCCGAGATCCTGCTCGCCGCGGCCACGCGACTGGACCGGGAGACGGACCTGACGGGTGGGGGCGCCATCTACCCGCCGACGGGCGGCCACGGCTGGTTCGTTCACACCGACACGCGCGGGCAGGTCGTCCGCTGGTGAGGCTTCGCGTTCCAGCCACCAGCGCGAACCTGGGGCCTGGCTTCGACGTCCTCGGGCTGGCGCTGCCCCTTGAAAACCGCGTGACGTTGGTGCCGGCGGAGCGAACCAGCTTCTTCCACAGTGGCCCGTTCGGGGCGGGTCTGCCTGACGACGCATCCCACCTCTCGGGCGTTGCCGCCCGGCGCCTGGCGGCGGAGGTCGGCCGCGAGCTGCCCACCTGGCGGTGGGAGATCGCGGTCGCCATTCCGCCCGCGCGCGGCCTCGGCAGCTCCTCGGCGGCGATCGTCGCGGGGCTGGTCGCTGCGAATGAGGCCTTTTGCCGCCCCCTCGACGGGCTGGGGCTGCTCAGGCTCGCGACCGAGCTGGAGGGGCACCCCGACAACGCTGCGCCGGCCATCTTCGGGGGCGTCACGGCTGCCTTCGCGGACGGCGCGACGGTGTGGTGCCTGCCGCTGGCCGACCGGGTGCCCGCCACCCTGGTGGCCGCCGTGCCCGACTTCCGGCTCTCGACGGCCGAGGCCCGGGCCGTCTTGCCTCCCACCGTGAGCCGAGCGGATGCCATCGCCAACGTGGCGGCCGTGACCGCACTCACCACCGTTATGTTGCGCCAGGACGTATCATGGTGGGCGGCTGGCCTGGGCGATCGCCTCCACCAGCCCTGGCGGCTGCCCCTCGTGCGGGGCGCTGAAGACGTCCTCGCGGAGGCGCGGGCGGCCGGGGCCTGGGGGGGGGTGCTGAGCGGGGCCGGGCCTACGCTGATGGCGTTCGCCCCACCGGCACAAGCCGCGGCGGTGGCCGCAGCCATGGACCAGGCTTGGCGGCGCCACGGCGTCAGCCCGATCGTGAAGCAGTTCACCCACCTCGCGGCAGGTGCGGGGCCCTTGCCCACCTGACCGCGCCGACTGAGGAACCTCTCCGAATGGCCATCATCGTCCAGAAGTTCGGCGGCACGTCCGTCGCGAACCCGGAGCGCATCCGGCTCGTCGCGGGCCGCATCGCGGAGGCGAAGCGGGCCGGGCACCACGTTGTCGTGGTGGTCTCCGCGATGGGGCACACCACCGACGAGCTGCTCGAGCTCAAGGACCGGGTGACGGGCTACGCCTCGCCGCGGGAGCTCGACATGCTCCTCGCCACCGGCGAGCAGGTCTCCATCGCGCTGGTTGCCATGGCCCTGCAGGCGATGGGCGTGCCCGCCATCTCGCTCACGGGCGCCCAGGCGGGAATCCGCACGGAGCCCGTTCACACGCGCGCCCGCATCATCGACATCCACACGGACCGCCTCAAGCAGCTGCTGTTCGAGGACTACATCCCCGTCGTCGCGGGCTTCCAGGGCGTCACCCACACGGGCGAGATCTGCACCCTGGGCCGCGGCGGGTCCGACACCACGGCGGTCGCCCTGGCGGCTGCGCTCAAGGCGCGCGAGTGCGAGATCTTCACCGACGTGTCCGGCGTCTACACCACCGACCCTCGCGTCGTGCCGGGCGCGACCTTGCTGCCCGAGATCTCCTACGACGAGATGCTCGAGCTTGCCAGCCTGGGGGCCCAGGTGCTGCACCCCCGTTCCGTCGAGTACGCCAAGCAATATGAGCTGACCATCCGCGTCCGGTCGACCTTCGACCAGGGGGCAGGCACGGTCGTGAAGGGAGTGAACCAGTTGGAGAACGTGACGCCCGTCCGCGGAGTGGCCGTGGACATGAACCAGGCCAAGGTCGCCCTGCTCGCCGTGCCGGACGTGCCCGGCATCGCGGCGCGCGTGTTCGGCGCGCTGTCCGATCACGGCATCATCGTGGACATGATCACCCAGGCCGTCCGCGCCGAGAACACCAACGACATCGGCTTCACCGTGCCCCGCGATGGGCTGGAAAAGGCCGTGGGGGTCGCCAGGGAGGTCGCGCAGGCCATTGGTGCCGGCGACGTGGTGCACAGCCTCGAGGTCGCCAAGGTCTCGATCGTCGGGTCGGGCATGGTCAACCACGCCGGCATCGCGGCGAAGATGTTCCAGGCCCTGGCTGATGGCAACATCAACATCCAGATGATCGCAACCTCCGAGATCAAGGTTTCGTGCGTCATCAACCGCGATCAGGCCCAGCAGGCCGCCCGGCTGGTGCACAACGCCTTCCACCTGGGGGCGGGGGCCCCTGCGATCGAGGTGGTGTAGGGCGTCGTTGACAGGCGCGCTGCCCCCTGGTACCATTCATTCGTTCGAGGCGCACCGCGCCCCGAAAAACTCTCTAGGGGGTATGGCGCAGTTGGTAGCGCGTCTGCATGGCATGCAGAAGGTCACCGGTTCGAATCCGGTTACCTCCACCTCAGTGAAAACCGCCCTTCCAAACTTGGAAGGGCGGTCTTTCTATTTGTGGCCCATGCAAGGAAGCCTGCCGCACCCCTCAATCCTTCGCCCATCGGTCTGGCTCGTGCTGACGTCCTTGGACGGCGCCACGCCTGAGCCACGTGCCCGCCAGTACGCTCCTTGGTCGTTCCTGGCCCCTGGAAGCCAGCCCGCCGCCATCCACTCGGGCTCAGGACCTGACCGGCGCTCTACGGCGCCACGGTCCAGCGTGTCACGACCCGGCTCAGGCGGTGGCGGAAGCGGTCCAAGCACGTGACCAGGTCGCGGCCCTGCGCGGGGGACAGGCTCGCGAGGAAGGCGGCAGTGCTGTCCATCGAGAGTTTGTCGGCCAGCCCCGCCAGGCTGGCGCGCAGCTCGGCCTCGCCGCCTGCCGTGAGGTGCCTGGCCATGGTCGCCATGTACGCCTCGTGGTGCACCTGCCAGAAACGCTCGTAGTCGCGAGCACAGGCCGCGAAGAGTGCCTGCTGCGTGGGCGTCAGGTGCAGGCGGCGGGTGGCCTCGGCTGTGGCGCGCTCGGCCAGCGTGCCGAGGACTGCCGCGTGGGTGGTGGGAAACTGCCGCATGGCCTCGGCCAGCTGTGCGCGCTGTGGCGGTGTCAGCACAGCGCGGATCTGCTCGAGCGTGTGGGCGTCCTGGGCCGCATCCAACTGCAGCAAGGTGTCCAGGCCCATCGAGAGCGCGGCGGGAGCCGCGGCCTGATGCGTCGTCAGCTCACGCAGCAAGGCCATCATCGGGTTGGTGGCCCGGATGGTGTCCTTCATGGCGGCACGCAGCGCGTGCCCCTGGGCGGCCGTGAGCCGCAGGGAGCGGAAGAAGTCCGCGTGGCTGCAGGGGCCGCAGGCCCCCGCCTGGGCCAGGCTGTAGGTGCTACTGATGGCCGTGGGCGCGGGCCCTGCGGCCGGCAGGGCGTTCGCACAGCCGAGGGCGGCCACGGCGGCCGCGACGGCCGTGGCGATTGCAAAGGGATGCTGTCGGGTCCTCATGGCGCCTCCTCTGGTGGTCTGGGGTTCCCACCAGCGATGTTCACCTGGGCGCGCCCCGAGGCCAACGGAGTGGCGGGTGATGCGCCTCGGCGGTGGGCGAGCGGCCCCACATCGGCCTGGAGGGCAGCCCCTCAGGGGGGGCAGGCCTCGGAGGAGGCCGCGCGCGCCGCGAGGCTCGCCTGCACGAGCGCCTCCAGCTGGCTGCGCACCCAGGAGAAGTGGGGGAAGGCCACGTGGGCCAGGCCCTTGTGGGCGCAGTAGGCCGCGAGCTGCCCCTTCGCAAGCACCAGATCGGCGTGGGGCACGGCCAGCCGGTCGCTCATCCCGTCTCCGAGGAAGACCGTGAAGGCCCCGGCCGCGCGGCAGGCCTGCACGATGCCGGCCTTGTCGACCCCGGTCGGGCAGGTGGGATCCGCGGGCACCAGACCAAAGCAGCCCTCCAGCAGCCTCGCCCGGTTCGCCGCGATCGGCACCTCGAGGCCCTCGCGGGCCAGGAAGGCCGCGATCACCTCGTGCACCCCGGCGGAGACGATGCGCACCGGCCAGCCCTGCCCCTCGCACCAGCGGCTGAACGCCGCGAAGTCGGGGTCGAGGGGCACGTGGGCGAGCAGGTGGGCCAGGGCGACCTCCAGCGACACGTTGCACGCCTGCAGGGCCTCGTCCAGCACCTGCCACAGCGGGGCCCGGTGGTCCCGGACCCGCCGGTCGAAGGCCAGGCGGCGGGCCGCCCCCACGAAGTGCTCAACGAGGGCGTCGTTGGAGTCCCGCAGCGTCACCGTGCCGTCAAAGTCGCACAGGATGACGACGGGTGCGCTGGTGGCCGCCGGCATCGCGGACGGGGCCGGCGTCAGGGGACCTCCGTGACGAACGCGGACCGGGGCCGGCGGATCTTCTTGAGCTTGACGAGCCAGTCACCCGCCTCGTCGCGGTAGCCCAGCGGCAGCAACACCACGCTGCGCAGGCCCCGGGCGCGCAGGCCGAGGATGGTGTCTACCGCCTCCGGATCGAAGCCCTCCATCGGCGTGCTGTCCACGCCTTCCGCGGCTGCCGCGGCCAGCGCGAAGCCGAGACCGATGTAGGCCTGCCGGGCCGCGTGGGCGAAGTTTTCCTCGGCCGAGCGGAGTGGGTACTCTGCCAGCAGCTTCTTGCGGTATGCCTCCCAGCCCTCGCTGGTGAAGCCGCGCTCCGCGTTCACGAGGTCGAACATCATGTCGATGCGCTCGGCAGTGTAGGTGTCCCAGGCGGCGAAGACCAGCAGGTGGGAGCCATCCGTCACCTGGGCCTGGCCCCAGGCCACCTCGCGGATGCGAGCACGCACTTCCGGCGCGGTGACCAGCACCAGCTCGAACGGCTGCAACCCGCTCGAGGTGGGGGCCAGCCGGACGGCCTCGATGATCCGCTCCACCGCGTCGTCGGGGACGGCGCGCGTCGGATCCATCTTCTTGGTGGCGTAGCGCCAACGCAGGCTTTCGAGCAAATCCACGGCATCAAGCTCCTTTGCGGGGCAGCTTACAGCCGCGGCGCGTCCGGTGTCGAGCCCCTGGTCAGGTGGCGGGGGCTGCCGGCTCTCCCAGCGTGACCGTCAGCCCTCCCTTGAGGGCCATCGCCCGGGCGAACAGCGTCGCGTCTATCTCCCGGCACGAGGTCTGCTGCGCGGGGTCGTTCACGATCACCTTGCCGTCGCGCATCCCCGTGACCAGCACGTAGTGACCGGTTGAGCTGGAGCGCGTGTAGGCGCCCGGACGCACCAGGACAATGACCAGCTTGCCCGCCGCGAGCGCCGCCTCGACGTCCGCGAGCTTCTGCCCGTCACCCTCGACGGCCTCCAGGCCATAGGCCCGGGCTGCCCGTGCCAGGTGGTGCGTGGCCGTCGCGCTGCCGTGGCCCACGCGCTCCTCGCGCGGGGCCCCGCCGCGGCGCCGGATCTCGGCCACGACGGCGTTGACCTCGGCGGGCGTCGGGTCCAGGCGACCGAAGGCCTTCAGGGCCATCAAGGTGCAGACCGGTCCGCAGTTGCCGTTGTTGCGGGTCCGCTCCTGGGTGTTGGTCGCCCCGGGGTACTGGGAGACGTGGTACTCGCTGGGGTCCACGTCCAGTTCGGCAGATGGCGCCCAGGCATCGACCGCCATCGCCGGCTGGGCCTCCGCCACGGCCAGGGCTGCCCCGAGAGGGGTCTGCCAGGGCCCGGTCGGGGCTGCCCGAAAGGTGGTGCTGTCGACGGTCCAGGGCACGGTCGGGTCCTCCCGCCGGGGGGCTGGGCTTGGGGGTACTGGTCATTCATCGCCGGAAAAACCAAGAAACTTTCCAAAATTAACGCAAAGCTAACAATCACTGAACCTGTGGCGGTCAACGAGCATGTTCGCGACCAACCCCGTCCAGCCGGTCTGGTGGGAGGCGCCGAGGCCTTCGCCCGTGTCTCCGTGGTAGTACTCGTGGAACAGCAGGTCGTCCTGCCACCCCAGCCGCTGGCGCGCCGCGCGCTGGCTTCCGAAGCAGGGGCGATCGCCCGCGCCGTTGCGCAAGAAGAGCCGCGTGAGGCGGGCGCACAGCTCGGCCGCCACCCCGGCCAGGTCGAGGGGCTGGCCCGTGCGCGTCGGGCAGGGGACCCGCCAGGAGGGCCCCAGATGGGCGTGAATGGCCTGCAACGCTCGGATGAGCAGGTGGTTCATGGGAAACCACACGGGGCCGCGCCAGTTGCTGTTGCCCCCGAACATCCCCGTGGTGGACTCGGCCGGCTCGTAGGCCACGGTGTGCGTCCCCCCCGGCACGGCCAGCGTGTACGGGGCCTCGGCGTGGCGCCGCGACAGGCTGCGCACACCGAAGGGCGACAGGAACTCGTCCTCGTCGAGCACCACCGCCAGGATCCGGCGCAGGCGTTCGGTCGGCACCAGGCTCACCAGCGCGGCGCCAGGCTGATCCGGGTCGGGCAGCCAGGGCGCGAGCTCGGGGCGGGCCGCCCGCAGCCCCCGCACGCGAGCGGCCAGCTCGGGCTGTCGGGTCCAGGTGTCGGCAGGCACCACCAGGGTGGCGAACAGCGGCACGAGGCCGACCATCGAGCGGACACGGAGCGGCACATGGCGGCCGTCCGGCAGCGTCAGCACGTCGTGGAAGAACCCCTCGCCCTCGTCCCAGAGGGAGATCCCGTCCTCTCCCACCTCCGAGACGGCGTGGGCGATGCGGGCGAAGTGCTCGAGGAAGCGACTCGCGAGGTCTGCATAGGTGGCATCCGCCTCGCCGAGGGCCAGCGACAGCGCCAGCATGTCGAGCGCGAACATCGCCATCCAGGCCGAGCCGTCGGCTTGCTCGATGTGCCCGCCCGTGGGCAACTCCCGCGAGCGATCGAACACGCCGATGTTGTCGAGGCCCAGGAAGCCACCCTCGTACAGGTGGTTGCCCTGCGCATCCTTGCGGTTCACCCACCACGTGAACTGGAGCAGCAGCTTGTGAAAGGCCTGCCGGAGGAAGGCCAGGTCTGCCGTGCCGTGGCGCTCCTGCTCGAGGCGGTACAAGGCGAGCGTCGCCATCGCCAGCACGGGCGGGTTGGTGTCCGAGAAGTTCCACTCGTAGGCGGGCACCTGGCCGTCGGGGCCCTGGTAGCCGTCCGACAGCAGCAGCAGCTGGTCCTTGGCGAACCGGGGGTCCATCAGGGCCAGGGGCAGGCAGTGGAAGGCCAGATCCCACCCGGCGTACCAGGGATACTCCCATGCATCCGGCATCGAGATCACGTCGGCATGCCGCATGTGGCGCCAGGCCCCGTTGCGCACGTCGCCGCGGCCGGGCGGGGGGGGCGGCATCGCGGGGTCGCCGCGCAGCCACGTCGCCACGTCGTGGTGGTAGAACTGCTTTGTCCAGACCATGCCGGCCAGCGCCTGCCGGGCCACGGCCCGCGCGTCCGGCTCCAGGGTCTCCGGCAGGAGCCCGGCCCAGAACGCCTAGGCCTCTGCCTGGCGGGCCTCGCGCACGATGGAGGGTCGGGCCGTGTCGCCCGTCCAGCTCCAGGTGTTGCGGAACCACGCTGTCGGCAGCAGGTGGAGTTCGGCCGGCTCCTCGCCCCGGTACGTCACGGTGATCCAGCACAGCAGG
The DNA here is from genome assembly GCA_035285125.1 of Candidatus Sericytochromatia bacterium. Taxonomy (GTDB): domain Bacteria; phylum Cyanobacteriota; class Sericytochromatia; order S15B-MN24; family JAQBPE01; genus JAYKHL01. Next base: position 8,035 of record JAYKHR010000092.1, read on the forward strand.
TCCTCGGCATCCGCCTTGCCCCACTGCACGTCGACATCGAAGTAGCGACCTCCGTCGAAGACGACCGTGTCGAGGAGTTCGAACTCCGGTTGGTGGCGATCGCGCGCCGCGTTGCCCCGCACGAGGGCCTCGTAGGGGAAGGGGCCGTGGGGATACCTGTAGCGCATGTGGAGCCAGGCGTGGGAGGGCAGGGCGTCGAGGTAGTGGTACTCCTCCTTCACGTCTTCGCCGTGGTTTCCCTCGGGGCCAGCCAGCCCGAACAGGCGCTCCTTCAAGATCGCATCGCGCCCGTTCCAGAGGCTCAAGGCGAGGCACAGGCGCTGCTCGCGGTCGCAAACGCCCGCCAGCCCGTCCTCGTTCCAGCGGTAGGCCCGCGAACGGGCCTCGTCGTGCGTCAGGTGCTGCCACGCGTCGCCGGTGGCCGAGTAGTCCTCCCGGACGGTGCCCCAGGCCCGCTCCGCGAGGTACGGGCCCCAAGCGGACCATCGTGCCGGCGCTGCCAGTCGTTGCCGTTCGTCGTTCATGGCGGTTCCCCGCAGGCTGTGTCTGCCACCCCTTCATGCCCCGCAGCGGGTATAGGGCAACCGGGTCTCGACCTCGGGGGTGCGGGTCTTGTCTTCACGCCTTGGCCGGCTGGCCGCCCTGGCAACGTTCGTCGCGCTCGCAGGCTGCGTCTCGCCTCCGACGGAGGTGCGGTCGGCCGCGAGCGGGGGCGCCACTCGCCAGGGCTCTGCGGCACCGGTGCGGCGTCCCTCGCTGACGCCCGGGCCCTCGCCTGGCGAGCCCGGGCCTTCGCCGGTGGAGGCCCCCCCCCAAGCCCCGCCGTCCCCTGAACCCCGGCCCTCGGCCAGCCCAACGCCCGTGCCGCTGACGCCAGTGACGCCCGAGCCGTCGCTCCAGGCCTCACCGAGCCCCGAGCCCTCACCCTCGCCGCTGCCCACGCCCTGGCCTTTGCCGCTGGCCCGCGCCGATGGGGATCGGCCAGACGAGGAGGACGGCTTCCAGCTCCACGTGGTCTACGCCGTGCCAACGGACGGCGAGGACCGCGGGCGGGATCAAGACGGCTCCATCGCCCGCTCGGTGTACCGGGCTGACGACTGGCTGGCCCGCGAGACCGACCGCCTCGCGCCGGGGCGCGGCCAGCGCCTTCGCCTCGACCGGTCCGGTGGTGCCCTGGACATCACCCACGTGACCCTGCCGCGGGGGGACGACGCCTACCAGCGCCTCGGCACGAGGGCCCGGGAGCTCATCGAGACTGACCTCAAGGCCCTCGGCTACTCCCACCCTCGCAAGCTGTACGTGGTGTACTACGAGGGCACGAACCCGGTGGTGTGCGGTGGCGGCTGCTGGCCCCCTGACCAGCCGGGGACCGTTGCCGCCGCTTACTTGCAGGGCCTGCCCGCCAGCGGGCGGGACTGCGGGGCCAACCCGCTCCCGTCGGAGCGGGAGGAATTCGGCTACTGGGAGGCCGTGGTGGTTCACGAGGTTTTCCACTGCCTCGGGTTCGTGCCGCGCTCCGCGCCTCACCACTGGCGCGATGGCCACACCAGCAGCACCTGGGCGGACCTCATGTATGCGGGCCCCGAGCTCTGGCGCCCGTCCGTGCTGGATGACCGGGGGGAGCTCTACGAGCACGCCCGGCCCGGAGGCCTCCAGCTCTCGCAGAGTGCCTTTCTGACGCCCCCACGCCCGGGAGCCGCCCCCCCCCCGCGCTGGGACGAGGCCATCCGCTCGCCCTGAGGGGGGCGCTCAGCGGTCCAGCACGCCCTGCCAGGGATCGAGGCTGTCGCCGTCGGCGCCGGGGGCGGCCTCTGCGATCGGGGCTGGCTCCAGCAGCGGCAGGGTCACGGTGAAGGTGGTGCCCACCTCGTCCTCGCTGCTGACGGAGAGCAGGCCGCCGTGGCCGTCCTCGACAATGTGCCTGGCGATCGTGAAGGCCAGGCCATCCGCGGGAGTGGGGCCTGGCCCGGCGCCCTCGGCGGCCAGCGGGCCGGCGAAGAGCTGCGCGAGATGCTCGGGGGGGAGCGCCTCGCCGGAGTCCGCGATCTCCAGCACGCCAAACTCACCGACGGAGGACAGGCGCACGTGCAGCACGCCGCCCGGCGGGCTCTGGCGCCGGGCGTGGTTCAGCAGGGTCTCGAGGAGCTGCAGCAGGCGTGCCCGGTCGGCGCTGACCATCAGGGGCGTCACGGGCAGGCTCACGTCCAGCGAGAGCTGGCGGCGCCGCAGCGCCAGCTGCTCGTGCCCGCAAGCCTGCCGCACCAGCGCCACGAGGTTTTCCGGCTGGCGTTCATACGACATGGCCCCGTCCGTCACGCGCACGTAGTCGTGAACGTCCGCCACGAGGCGCACCAGGTGCTCAGCCCGGCTCGTGACCATGGCCAGCATGTCAGCCTCCTCGATGCCCAGCTTGCCCCGCGCACTGGTCGACACCACGTAGGCGTTGGTCTTGATGGCTGCCAGGGGTGAGCGCAAGGACTCGGTGACCAGCATCAGCAGGTCGCGCCGTTGAGCATCCTGGGCGCCGCGCCTCCCCGCACCGTTCTCCGACTGACGCAGCACGTCGTACAGCAGGGCTGCCACCAGCCACCATACGGGCACCAGCGTGAGCCAGGCCTCGCCCAGGTAGCCGAGCCAGACCCATCGCGACTGGAGCAGCGGGGGCATCATGGTGGCCACCCAGGCGACGTACGCCAGGAGGGACCACCCCCAGATGGCGAGCCCCAGGCGGCCGACGCGCCGGGCTTTCACGATCAGGGCGCCGGCTGTCCAGGCGTGCGCGGCAAGGTAGGCCACCAGCACCGGCAGGCAGGCCGCGATGAACGGCACCTGGTTGTAATACCAGGCGCCTGAGGCGCCGGCGGCGCCCGCCGTCAGGAAGGCCGGGCCGAAGTCGGGCGACGCGTGCCCGTTCAGGCGCCGGACGGCGCGCACGAGCAGCATGGCCGTCAGCCCGGCACAGCCGAACTCCACATAGTTGACGACACCGCCTGCCTCGCCGCGGCCGTAGACCAGCACCCAGAGCTGGCAGGCCAGGATGGCGGCCTTGCCGGCGCAGGCGCCGAGGAGCGTGGCCGCCACGTCGTCTTCGCGTCGCAGGGCCACCACCCAAACCGTCCACAGGGCCAGGACGCCTGCAAGCAGGCCGGTGAGGGTGAACAGCGTCAGGGTTTGAAGGTCGTTCACGGTCGGTCGCGCGGGCAGCGGGCCCTCGCAGGGCCCAAGGACCCTTGTACCGCATCCCTGGCGGGGTGGGCTGTGAGCGAGGCCAGGTTCCGGCTGGAAGATCTGAACCGGGTCGTCAGGCGCGAGGCCGAGCCGCCTCGGCAGCCAGCCGCCCCACGCCGGCCGCGAGGCCTGTCAGCAAGACGCCCCAGCCCAGGTCGACGGGCACGAGCGCCGCGGGCCAGCCAGCGATGACGGCCCAGTTGGTCAGCTCGTAGGTGCCGTAGGCGACAAGCCCGAGCCAGGCCCCACGGCCCGCCGCGTCGCCGGCCGACGTGGCCGGCGCCACGGCCTGCGCCACGATCGCCGCGACGTAGAACACGTAG
>JAYKHR010000093.1:0-3580 GCA_035285125.1 Candidatus Sericytochromatia bacterium
TCGGCAAGGCGGGCTACGAGGCCGCCGCCGAGGAGGCCGAGGCCCTCACCCGGCAGGCCGAGGCCCTGGGCGCCCGGCTCGTGGCCGCCGCCGAGGCGGACGCGGCGGCCTTCGACGCCGTGATGGCGGCGATGGCGCTGCCCAAGGCGACGGACGACGAGAAGGCCGCCCGCAAGGCCGCGATGCAGCAAGCCTTCCAGGGCGCCACCGCCGCCCCGCTCGCCGCCGCCCGGGCCTGCCTGGAGGCTGGCAGCCTCGCGCTGCGGCTCGTCGCCATCGGCAACCGCAACGCCACCTCGGACGCCGCCGTGGGCGTGCTGCTCGCCGTCACGGGGGCCGAGGGCTCGCTCTTCAACGTCGCCATCAACCTGGGCTCCATCCAGGACGCCGGCTTCGCCGAGGGCGCCCGCGCGGAGGCCGAGGGCCTGTGGGCCGAGGCGGCGCGGCTGCGCGAGGCGCTGTGGGGTACGGCCGCCGCCGCCGGGCTGCCGAGCCCGCGCCAGGGGGTGCTGGCGTGACGCCCGCGCTGGAGCCCACGGACGCCGTGCTGGCCCTCACGGGGCGCGACCTCACGGTCTGGGACGTGGCCCGCGTCGCGCGCGACCACGCCCGAGTGGCCCTCGCGCCCGAGGCCCTGGCCCGGGTGCGCGCCTCGCGCGAGGCCGTCGAGCGCATGCTGGCCGAGGACCGGGTGGTGTACGGCATCACCACCGGCTTCGGCTTCATGAAGGACCGCCGCATCTCGCCCGAGCAGGTGGCCGAGTTGCAGGCGAACCTCGTGCGCAGCCACGCCGCGGGTGTCGGCGAGCCGCTGCCGACCTCGGTGGTGCGGGCGATGCTGCTGCTGCGCATCAACGCGCTGGCGCGCGGCTTCTCAGGCGTGCGGCCGGAGGTGCTGGACCTGCTCGTCGAGCTGCTCAACCGCGACGTGCACCCGCGCATCCCCGCACAGGGCTCCGTCGGCGCCTCGGGCGACCTCGCGCCCCTCTCGCACCTGGCGCTCGTGCTGATGGGCGAGGGCCTGGCCGAGGTGCGCGGGATGGTGCTGCCCGGCGCGGACGCGCTGGAGGTGGCCGGCCTCGCGCCCGTGACGCTGCAGGCCAAGGAGGGCCTCGCGCTGATCAACGGCACGCAGGCCATGGGCGCGATGGGCTGCCTGGCCCTGGAGGCCGCCCGCAACCTGGCGAAGGTGGCCGACCTCGCGGCGGCCTGCACCGTGGAGGCCCTGCTGGGCTCGCATGCGCCCTTCGCGGCCGCGGTGCACGCCCTGCGGCCGCACCGCGGGCAGCTCGCCAGCGCCCGCAACGTCAGCCGGCTGCTCGCGGGCTCACGGCTGGTCGACACGCACCGCGACTGCGGGCAGGTGCAGGACGGCTACTCGCTGCGCTGCGTGCCGCAGGTGCACGGCGCGACGCGCGACACGATCGCGCACGCCCGCGAGGTCTTCACGACGGAGATCAACGCCGTGACGGACAACCCGCTGATCTTCGCCGAGCGCGACGAGGCCGTGTCGGCCGGCCACTTCCACGGCCAGCCGCTGGCGCTGCCGCTGGACTTCCTGTGCATCGCCATGGCGGAGCTCGCGAACATCTCGGAGCGGCGCACGGAGCGGCTGGTGAACCCGGCCCTCTCGAACGGGCTGCCGGCCTTCCTGGTGGCGAGCCCCGGGCTGCACTCGGGCCTGATGGTCGCGCAGTACACGGCCGCGGCCCTCGTCTCCGAGAACAAGGTGCTGTGCCACCCCGCGAGCGTGGACTCGATCCCCACCTCGGCCGGCCAGGAGGACCACGTCTCGATGGGCACGGCGGGGGCGCGCAAGCTGCTGCGGGTCATCGCGCACACCACCCAGGTGCTGGCGATCGAGCTGATGTGCGCGGCCCAGGCCCTCGACCTGCGCGGCCCCGTGCCGTCGGGGAAGGGCGTCGAGGCGGCGCGACAGGCCATCCGGGCGGTGGTGCCGCACCTGGAGGCGGACCGCGTGCTCTCCCCCGACCTGCAGGTGCTCGCCGAGCGCGTCGAGGACGGGAGCCTGGCGGCGGCCGTGGAGGCCGTGGTGGGCCCGCTGGAGTGAGCCGGACGCCCGCCCGGCGCGTGGTACCATGCCGGGCCGAGGCGCCCCGATCGAGGAAGGACGGCCGTTGATGTTCCGAAAGATGCTGATCGCCAACCGCGGCGAGATCGCCATGCGCGTGACGCGGGCCTGCCAGGAGCTCGGCATCGCGACGGTGGCCGTCTACACCGAGCTCGACCGCGAGTGCCGCCACGTCCAGCTGGCCGACCAGGCCTTCACGCTGGGCGAGCAGACCTACCTCGACATGGAGGCCCTCTGGGCCATCGCCACCCAGGCCGGCTGCGACAGCATCCACCCGGGCTACGGCTTCCTCGCCGAGAACGCCGCCTTCGCCCGGGGCACCGTCGAGCGCGGCCTGGCCTGGATCGGGCCGAAGGCGGACGCCATCGAGGCGATGGGCTCGAAGCTCGCCGCGCGCCGGCTCGCGATCGCCCACGACGTGCCCATCGTGCCGGGCGAGACGGAGCCCGTGACGAGCCCTGAGGCCATCCGGGCCTTCGGCCAGGCCCACGGCTACCCGATCCTCATCAAGGCAGCCGCCGGCGGCGGCGGGCGCGGCCAGGTGGTGCTGCACGGCCCCGACGAGGTCGCAACCGGCCTCGAGCGCGCCCAGCGCGAGGGCCAGAGCTACTTCGGCGACCCGGCCGTCTACATCGAGCGCTTCTTGACCCACCCGCGCCACATCGAGGTGCAGGTGGTGGCCGACCAGCACGGCACGGTGATCCACCTCGGCGAGCGCGACTGCTCGATCCAGCGGCGCAACCAGAAGCTCGTCGAGGAGGCGCCCTCCCCGGCCGTGGACCCGGCGCTGCGCGAGGCCCTCGGCGAGGCCGCCTGCCGGATGGCGCGCTCGTGCGGCTACGACTCCGTCGGCACGTGCGAGTTCATGGTCGAGGACGGCCGGTTCTACTTCCTCGAGATGAACACCCGCATCCAGGTGGAGCACACCGTGACGGAGGTCGTCTACCGCTGCGACCTGGTCAAGGAGATGATCCGCATCGCGGCGGGGCAGCCGCTCACGCCGTCGCTGGTGGGCCGCGCCCCCGAGGGCTGGGCGATCCAGGTGCGGCTGAACGCGGAGGACCCCTCGGCCAACTACCGGCCCACGCCGGGCTACCTGGCGCGCTACGTGCGGCCCGAGGGCCCCGGCATCCGCCTCGACGGCGCGGCGTACGAGGGCTGGACCATCCCGACGGCCTACGACTCGATGATCGCGAAGCTCATCACGTGGGGCGAGGACCGCGAAGAGGCGATCGCCCGGATGCGCCGCGCGCTGCGCGAGACCGTGATCGAGGGCGTGCCCACGACGGTGCCCCTGCACCGCGTCATCATGGAGAACGCCACCTTCGTGGGCGGCGACTTCTCCACACGCTTCCTGCTCGACTGCCTCTCCGAGGCCGAGCGCGCCCGCATCAAGGAGGCCATCGACCCGGCCGTGGCCGAGGGCCCGGCGCCCGCAGCGGCCTCGCGCACGTTCTCGCTGGAGGTGAACCGGCAGCGCTTCGAGGT
>JAYKHR010000094.1:0-19504 GCA_035285125.1 Candidatus Sericytochromatia bacterium
CCGCGAGCGCACGCCTCTGCGGCGCCTCGGCGAGCCGGAGGACCTGGCCCGCGTCTACTTGTTCCTGGCCTCGCCGCTCTCGGACTTCGTCAACGGCCAGGTGATCACCGTCGACGGGGGCATGTCGTTGTAGCCGGTGGCCATCGCCCGCGCGGTGGCCGGGCGCGGGCGCCAGGTGGTACGATCAGCGGGTCCCAGCCCTCTCGTGGTGACTTCGATGAGCCAGACGATCACCCTCGGCGTCGCGTTCGGCGCGGGCCTGATGTCCTTCCTGTCCCCGTGCGTGCTGCCGCTCGTGCCGGGCTACCTCTCGTTCGTGTCGGGCGTGAACCTGGCCGCGGCGCGGCAGGCCCAGGCCGACGGCACCGTTGCCGCGATCCCCGTCGGGCCCGTCTTCGGCAACGCCCTCTTCTTCGTTGTCGGTTTCTCCAGCGTGTTCGTGGCGCTCGGCGCCTCCGCCACGGCCCTCGGCGGCCTGCTCGGCACCCACCTGCCGCTGATCACCAAGGTCGCGGGCGCGATGCTCGTGCTCTTCGGGCTGCACATGACGGGCCTGCTGCCGATCAAGGCGCTGTACGCCGAGAAGCGCTTCCACGTCACGACCAAGCCGCTCGGCTGGCTCGGCGCCTTCCTGGTGGGCTGCGCCTTCGCCTTCGGCTGGACGCCCTGCATCGGCCCGATCCTCGGCGGCATCATGACGATGGCGGCGACCTCGGATCAGATCGGCGAGGGCGTCAAGCTGCTCAGCGCCTACTCGGCCGGCCTCGGCGTGCCGTTCCTGCTGACGGCCCTGCTCATCCAGCGGTTCTACACCTTCTTCGACGCCGTCAAGGGCCACTTCCGGAAGGTCGAGATCGCCTCCGGGGTGCTGCTGATGGCCGTCGGTGCGCTGATCTTCACAGGCAAGCTCGCGCAGCTGAGCAGCATGCTGGGCGTCTAGGCGCCCCGGCGGGCCGCGGAGCCGACTGGATCACAGCGTCCGGCCGCGCGCCGTGGCCATAATCGGGCGTTCCCCGCTGGAGGTCGCCCGTGAAGCTCGCTCAGGCCTGGTCGCTCCTGACCATCGTCGGCATCGGCACCACCCTGATGATGGCCTGCGCACACGGCCGGCCGAGCCCGATGGTGCAGGCGGAGGTCGCCTCCGGCAAGGGGGCACCCGCCCGCGCCGGCGCGCCCCTCCCGCGGCAGGCCCAGGCAGCCGCCGCCGCCCCCGTCGCGATGCAGGCCCAGGCGGCCGCCGTGGCCCCGGCGGCGCCCGTGCAGGCCACGACCCAGGCGGTGCAGGAACAGGCCGAGCCCGAGGGCCCCGACGCCCAGCGCTTCGCCGAGAAGGACCGCAACGGCGACGGGTGGCTGAGCGGCGAGGAGTTCGCCCTCGGGCTGGCGCCGATCTCGCCCGACGAGGCAGCCGCCATGTTCCAGGCCCTCGACCGTGACGCCGACGGCCAGCTGGTGGTGACGGAGTACTTCCCCGATCCCGCCGCCATGCAGGCGTCGTCCCTCGTGCCAGCCGCCCCCGAGGCAGCCACGAACTGAGCCAGGAGCCCGCAATGATCCGCGCCAACATCCACTTCCCGCAGTCCCACATCGCCGTGGGCTTCGAGTCCGAATACGCCTTCGTGAAGTGGCTCGGGTACCTCAAGGAGCACGGGCTGGCGACGGCCCGCCTCCTCGAGGCGGATCGCAGCGTGATCGTGTTCCGCGATCAGGTGGCGTGGATCGAGTCTCACGACGGCGACATCCCGGCAGCCTGAGGCCGCCAGGACAACGCGGTGCAAGGGCCAAGGGGGATGAACAGGTCTCCCCGGCCTGGTGCATCGATCCCCGCCGCGCAAGGCCCGACCATGGTATGATGTGCCTGCGCTCCGTCACGGCCGAAACGGTAATTTACGTTCGACTGTGAAACAAACTGCTCCACATCCCCGCCGCGCACGGCTCGCACGGGCACCAGGGCGGAGCGCCACCCAGACCGAAGCCGGTATCCACAAAAAAAACCAGAAAGGCAGTCGAACTTCCCATGGCCGACCAGACCCTGCAGTGCGCCGATTGCGGCGTCGAATTCCTTTTCTCTGATGCCGATCAGCAGTTCTACGCGGAGAAGGGCTTCAGCCCGCCGCGTCGCTGCCGCTCCTGCCGCGCTGCCGCGAAGGCTGCCCGAGGCCAGGGCGGTCCCCGCCCCGGTGGCTTCGGTGGCGGTGGCGCCGGCATCGGCACCCGCACCCGCGAGATGCACGATGCGACCTGCGCCAGCTGCGGCGTGACCACCCAGGTGCCGTTCAAGCCGACGGGCACCCGCCCGGTGTACTGCCGCAACTGCTTCCAGAAGTAGGTTCACGATGGCGAAGAAGAACAACCCCAAGGCCGAGAAGGCGAAGCGGAACCTCGAGTACGCCCGCCTGCACAAGAAGCGCGCGCGCCCTGCGCGTGGCTTCAACCGCGGTCCTCGTCCGCCGGCGCCGCCCAGCGTGGGTGGTGTGGGTGTCGAAGGTCCGGCAGCCCCCGCGGCCCCCGCGGCCCCCGCGGCCCCTCGCGCCTGAGGGCTCGCCTCCCTCGCGCCCGCAGCTCAGCTGCGGGCGCTTTGCGTTTGTAGCAGGGCCGCCACGACGGCCGGATCCGGCGTCACGAACAGCGTCCGTTCCTGCTCGTAGACCACCATCCCAGGCCGGGCCCCGCGGGCCTTCTTGACGTGGCGCCGGCGGGTGTAGACCACGGGCACCCGGCTCGAGTCGCGGGCCTGCGAGAACCAGGCCGCCAGCGTGGCCGCCTCGTGCAGCGTGCGTGTGGGGGCCTCATCCTGGGCGCGGATCACGACGTGAGCACCCGGGATGCCCTGGGTGTGCAGCCACCAGTCCCCGGCGTGGGCCGCCTGGAACGTCACGAACTCGTTTTGCCGGTTGTTCTTGCCCACGAGGATGGGCAGGCCGTCGCTGCTCGTCACGCGCAGCGGCTCGGGGGCTGCGGGCGCCTGCCCGCGCCGCGGGGCCGGCGCCCGCGCGAGCCCGAGTTCCTGCGCGATCTCTTCGAGATCCGCGAGCTCGGGCGCGAGCGCGACGGCCGACACGACAGAGGCCAGGTAGGCTGCGTCCTCGCGCCCCCCCGTCAGCAGCTCGGTCGCGGCCCTGCGCCCATTGCGGGCCTTCTGGTAGCGTCGGAAACAGCGCTGGATGTTCTCCGACGGTGTGAGCCGGGGATCGAGGGCGATGGTGACGCGCCCGCCCGCCTCCGCGAACCAGTCGTCCACCTCGATCGCCTCAAGCCCCGGCCGCAGCGCGTGCATGTGGGCCGCCAGCAGGTCCCCGAGCTCCCGGTGGCGGTCGGCTCCCTCCGCCTTCGCCAGCGCCTGCTCCCAGGTCGCGAGGCGCTCGGCCAGCTTGCGCTCCCGCTCCGCAAGCTCCCGCGCGAGCACCCGGCGGCGCTCCCCGAGCCGCGCCGCCGCCTGCCGGCCGCTGAAGTAGGCTTCCAGCACCGCGCTGGCCCCGGGGCCCCCCGGCGGCACGCCTGGGCCGGCCCACCAGACGGCCCAGCCATCGGGCGTGCTGCGCGGCCAGAAGCGCCCGGCACGCACCTGCTCGCAGGCGGCCAGCACGCCCGCCACCAGGGCTTCTCGGGCCGCCGGGGCCAGCGTGGCCACCGTCGCGTCGGGCGCGACGCCGAGGGCCTCCAGCAGCTGCCGGGCGGAGAGCCTGGAGAGCCCCGCGAAACGTGCCACCAGGCCCTCCGCCACCCCACCTGCGGCCCCGAGCGCGGCCGCCACCGCGGCGGCGTCCGCCTCCAGCAGCGGCACCTTGCCGGCGGGCGCGGGGGGCGGGTCGTACGGGAGCCCGGGGCCGAGCTGCCGCACCTGGCACATCGCCTCCGTGACGGGCCGCAGGCACCCGAGGATCGTCCCCTGGCGGCCGTCGACCAGAAAGGCGTTGGCGTACTTGCCGATCAGCTCCAGCACGAGGTGCCGCTCGTACGGGTCGCCGAGCTCGTCGCGCCCGGCGACCACCAGCCGCACGACGCGCTCGAGCCCGGGCTGCTCGACGCGGAGCAGCCGGCTGCCCTCGAGGTGCTTGCGCAGCTGCATGGTGAAGCCCGCCGGCACGGGCACGTTGCCCAGCGGCCGGGTGACGAGGTGCAGGCGCGCCCACTGGTCTTGCAGGTTCACGTACAGGCGGAGGTTCGTCCCGCCCGCCCGAAGCTGGAGACACAGCTCGTGGGCCGACGGCTGCGCGACCTTGTCGATGCGCGCCTCGCCGTGCGCAGCGAGCTCTGCCACCACGGCTGCGAGGGCGAGCCCGTCGAAGTGCTGAAGGGAGGCGGCCATGGCCCCATGATACCGGATGCTGGCCCGGGCGGTGGCCAGGGCTCAGCGGGCAAGGCGGGCGAGGTGGAGCCGCTCCAGGGCCGTGAGCAGCTCCGCGAAGGCGGCCATGTCGGGCGCGGGGCCCCGCACCAGCCGCGCGAGGCGCACCACCGGCTCGGCCTCCTCCCCGAGCACCTCGGCCAGGGCCGCCCACCGGGCCACGAGCGGCGCCGCCTGCGCCGCCTGCCCCGTCGCCGCGGCCGCCGTCAGGGCCGCAAGGCCAAGCTCCAGGCGCTCGACGCGCCGCGCCGCGGCCGCCAGGCCGCCAGCGACCTCCGCCACCATGGGGAGGGCCAGCCGCGCATCGAGGCCTCGGAGCTCGGCCCGCAGCGCGGCCTGATCGGCCTCCAGGGCTGCGAACGCCTGCTCGGCCTCGGCCCGGGAGGCCTCAGGGGCGGCCCCGAGGGCCGCCGCGAGGCCGGCGAGGTCCTCCCGGAGCTTGGCCAGGCGCCCCCGCTCCGCCGTCAGGCGGAGCCGCACGGCGGCCAGGCGGCGCCGGCGGGCCCGCCCGACGCCCCACGCGGCCAGGCCGACGGCCCCCGCCACGCCGCCCCCCAGGGTGGCGAGCAGCGGCCAGCGTGGCGGGGGCGGCGGTGGGGCATGACCCGCCGGGGTCGCGGTGGCCTCCACCAGCTTGACCTCCTGGACCAGGGCGATCAGGCCCTCGGAGGGCACGCCCTGGGCCACCGCCGGGGGCATGGCAGCCGCCACCAGGCGCGCGGCCCGCTCGGGCCCCAGCCCCGCGGCCCGCAGCGACGGGGCCACGGCCAGGCCCGTCTCGCCATCCCGCGCGGCGTGGAGCACCACGGCGACGGCCCGCGGCCGGGCAGCCAGGGCAGCCTCTGCCGCCGCCATGGCCCCCTCGGGCGCCCGTGCCACCACCACGACGTCGATGGCACCAGCGTTCATCCGCCCGAGCTGCTCCTCGACGGCAGGGGCCACGCCCTCGCCCAGCAGCCCGAGGGGATCCTCGACGCGGGCCAGCCCGGCCGCCGGCCACAGCGCGACCCCCAGCGCGGCCACGATCGCCCAGGCCCTCCTCACGCGCGCCGCTCCGGCAGCAGGCTCGCGACGGCAAAGCACAGGCCGTCCGCCAGCAGCATGGTGGCCCGGCACGTCACCGCGATCAGGCCCGCCAGCCCGAGGCCCGGCACCAGCTGCGCGACCAGGCCCGCCAGCAGCACGTCCCGCACGCCGAGCCCCGCCGGGGCAAAGGGGGCCAGGAAGCCCGCGCTCCAGGCCACCAGGAACGCCCCCCCGCAGGCGGCGAGGCCAGCCGCCGTCAGCGGCGCGGGCACAAAGGCCTGCGCGAGCGCGGCGAAGCCGGCCGCCACCACCAGCCAGTTCAGGGCGTAGGCGGCGATGAGCGCCACCAGCGCGCCGTAGGACACGCGCACCCGGGGCAGGCCGCGCGGGCGGCCCAGGCGAGCCAGGGCCGCCTCGCAGGCGGCGAAGCCCCCGTTCAGCACGCGCGGGTGCAGCCCGAGCCCCGCCCCGGCGAGGGCCAGCAGGGCCAGGTGCGGCGCCAGCTCGGGGGCCCCTGCGAGCATCGGGGCCGCCGCGAGCGCGACGAGCCCGGACGAGAGCACCTGGCAGACGGCCTCGAGGGCCACGGCGGGGGTGGTGACGGCAGGCGAGAGGCCCTGCCGGTGGCAGAGGTAGACCCGCCCCGCCAGGTTCCACAAGGAGCCCGGCAGGTACTTGGCCATGTTGGCCTGGAAGATCGCGCGGAAGGCGTCCCGCACGCTGATCGCGCCGCCGAGCAGGTGCACGATCCGCGTCCAGAGCAGGGTCGTGCCCATGTAGTGCGCCAGCACCGCGAGCAGCGCCAGCGCGACGAGCTCGGGCTGGACGCGCGCCGGCGCGACGGTCGGCCCGAGCGCCTGGGCCAGCTGCCAGCCGACCCAGGCCAGCACCCCCAGCACGAAGGCCCAGCGCAGCAGCAGGCGGCCCGCCGGCAAGCCGCCGGCGGGCAGCACGGGGTCGGGGGCCAGGGTCATCCGCGCCTCCGGGCGACGAGCATCAGGTCGTACCCCGGGTTGATCCGCACCGCGACGCCGCGCAGCGGCCCGGCCAGGCGGGGCAGCACGGGCACCCCGAGGAGGCTCCCCAGCCGCTCCAGGGCGAAGCCGAGCGTCACCGTCAAGGAGACGTAGCGCCGGTCGACCACCTCGAAGCCCGCCTGCCCGAGCAGGCGCCCGAGGTGGTCGGCCCCGAAGAACCAGAGGTGCTCCGGCACCTTGCGCCAGCCGAGCCAGCGCGCCCCGGAGACCCGTGCAGCCAGGCTCTCGGCATCCGGCGTGGAGAGCGCGAGCCAGCCGCCCGGGGCCAGCACCCGGTGCGCCTCGGCGAGCACGGCGGCCGGGTCCGGGAGGTGCTCGATCACCTCCCACATCGTCAGCCCGTCGAAGGTGCCCGCCGGGTAGGCGGCCTCGGCCAGCGTCGCGGTGCGGACAGGCTGGCCGAGCACCTCCCGCGCGTAGCCGGCGGCCCAGGTCGAGGGCTCCACCCCCTCCGCGTCCCGGCCCGCGAGCCGCGCCTGCTCGACGAAGAAGCCGGCGGCAGCGCCCACGTCGAGCAGACGACGGCCGGGAGGCAGGCGCCGCAGCCTGTCCCGAAAGGTGGCACGCCAGTTCTCGGCCTCGGCAGCGTAGCGGCCGTAGCCCCGCGCCAACGGGTCCTCGCTGTGGTAGTAGCTCTCGGCATACAGCGCGGCCAGGGTCGCCGCGTCGGGCTGGGGCGCGAGGTGCCGCACGCCGCAGCCCCCGCACGCCACGATGGCGAAGCCCGCCTCCAGCCGAAAGGGGCGCTTCTCCAGGCCACCGCAGACGCAGCAGGGGGGGGCGACGCTCATCTGAGCCCCCCCGCGTCCCGGCGGTAGCGACCGACGAGCCGGTGGCCCAGGATCGCCGCCAGCTCGAAGGCCATGTGCCAGATGTCCCGGGCCAGGCGGACCTTGGAGCCCGGCACGTCCTGCCACTCGACGCCGATGGTGGCGATCGGGTAGCCGCGCAGCCGGGCCACGTGCAGCAGCTCGACGTCGAAGCCGAAGCCCTGCAGCCGCTGCACGCGGAACAGGTCCTCGGCCACCTCGCGCGTGAAGGCCTTGAGGCCCGCCTGCGTGTCGTGGATGCCGGGCACCACCCACGTGTGCATCAGCCAGCGCGAGAGCCGCGTGACGAGGCGGCGCGCCGGGCGCTGGTAGCGGGCGATCGAGCCGTCGCGCGACGCGATCGCGACGCCGCTGCCCGCAGCCAGGGCGGCCAGGAAGGCGTCGAGCTGGCTGAGGGGGTACGACAGGTCCGCGTCCGTGAAGATGCGATAGGCGCCAGACGCAGCCAGCATGCCCTCCCGCACCGTGGCGCCCTTGCCGCGCCGGGCCTGCCGCGAGAGCACCCGCAGCGTGCAGGGCCCGTGGGGGCCAGCGAAGCGGGCCGCCACGGCCGCCGTGCCGTCCGTGCAGCCGTCGAGGACCACCAGCACCTCCGAGGCCCATGGCTGGCCCGCCAGGTGGGCCACGACGGCCTCGAGCGTCCGGGCGAGGCGCGCCTCCTCGTTGTGGGCCGGGATCACGAGGCTGACGTGGGGCGGCCCGCCTGGTCCACCCTGCCGTTCGCTCCCCGCTGGGGCTGCTTCCACGTGCATGCGCTCCCGGGGCTCCGCCCCGCCTCCATATACCCGTGCATCGACCCTGGCCGGGGCCGCCTTGAGGCCGAGGAGGGTCCGCGCCCGAGGGCAGAGGCGGGTATAATCCGGAGGCCGCCCCGCCGGGGCAGGCCCCCGGCAGGCCCATGGAACCCACCCCCCGTCCCGAGCTCTCCGTCGTCGTGCCCCTCTTCAACGAGGAGGCCAACGTCGTCGCGCTCGAGCAGCGCCTGACGGCCGTGCTGACCGGGCTCAACCTGCGCTGGGAGGTGGTGCTCGTCAACGACGGCAGCGTCGACGGCACGGCCGCCCTCCTCGATGGGCTCTGCACGCGGGACACCCGCTACAAGGCGCTCCACCTGACGCGCAACTTCGGCCACCAGGCGGCGGTGTCGGCCGGCCTCGACCACGCCGAGGGCGACACCGTGGCCGTCCTCGACGCGGATCTGCAAGACCCCCCCGAGGTGCTCGGGGCCATGCGCGCGCGCTGGGCGGAGGGCTACCACGTCGTGTACGGCGTGCGCCGCAAGCGCAAGGAGTCGTGGGCCAAGCGCGCGAGCTACTGGCTGTACTACCGGGTGTTGCGCCTGAGCTCCTCGCTGGAGATCCCGCTCGACGCGGGCGATTTCTCGCTGATGGATCGCCGCGTCGTGCTCGCGCTCAGGGCCATGCCGGAGCGCAACCGCTTCGTGCGTGGCATCCGCCACTGGGTCGGCTTCCGGCAGGTGGGCCTCCCGTACGAGCGGGACGCGCGCCACGCGGGCGAGGCCAAGTACACGCTGCGCAAGCTCGTCCGGCTCGCGCTCGATGGCCTGATCGCCTTCTCAGATGCGCCCTTGCGGCTCGCGATCTACCTCGGGATGCTGTTCGCGCTGAGCAGCTTCGTGCTCGCCGTCGGCTTCGTGGTGATCAAGCTGACGCTCGACGTGGAGCCGCGGGGCTGGACCTCCACCGTGATCCTGATGCTGTTCATCGGCGGGGTCCAGCTGCTGACGCTCGGCATCATCGGCGAGTACATCAGCCGCATCTACGACGAGGTCAAGCGTCGCCCGGTGTACCTGGTGGCGCAGCGGGTGAACCTGGCGTCCCCCCCGGAGCGCGACGCCTGAGCCAGCCGAGGGCGCCGAGCCCGAGGAGGGTGGCGCCGCTGACGGCCAGGCCGAGGCGCCAGCCCGGGGCCTCGTAGGTCAGCGCGATGCGGTGGGCGCCCGCGGGCACCACCACGCCGAGCAACCCGCCGTCGACCGGCACCAGGAAGGCCTCCGGCGGCGAGGCCACCTTCCACCCCACCGCCTGGCGGACAGAGGCGACCACCAGGCCCGGGCCCGAACCCGCCGTCTCGAGCAGGAGGGTGTTGCCCGACTCGCGCACGAGGCTGGCCGTGCCGCCCGTCCAGCCAGCCTGCCCCGGCACGGGGTCGGTGGCCAGCGCCTCCTCGCGCGGGTCGAAGGGGGTGCGCCCGGCGAGGTGGTCCTGGACGGAAGCGGCTGGCACGACCTTGAGCCTCGCGACCCGCCAGGCCCGCGGCAGCGCCCGGGTGTTCTCGAAGACCGAGACGCCCGGGGCCTGCCCACGGGGCTGCCAGCGCGGGGGAGCAAGGGCCGCCAGGTGCCTGCGGTCGCCGACGAGCCGGGCATCGAGCAGCACGTAGCGGCAGGCCAGCAGGTCGAGGGCCTGGTGGCTCGGGGCGAGCGGGGCGAGGCTGGCCAGGCCTCCGAACGAGTACATGCCGCCCAGCATCGCCGCATGGCGCCGGTCGATGAAGGCGTCGTAGCCCCCCACGTGGCGCACGCCGGCGGCCGCCCCCCAGTTCGGCAGCCTGAGCGCGGCGATGGTGGCGGGGGCGTCATAGGGGTAAATCGGGTCGGGGTGAAGGGCCAGCACCCGCTCGAGGCCCAGGCCCGCCACCGGGGCGGGCGCCGGCAGGGCGCTTGGCGGCAGGGATCGGGCGCGCCAGGCCACGACCTCCCCGTAGAGGGCGAGGTCCACGGCCAGCCACGCGCAGGTCCAGGCCACCACGGCGGTCGGTCGCCGGGCGAGCGCCAGGGCCGCGATCAGGCCGAGCGCGAGCACCGTCGGGAGCCAGAGCGCGGGCTGGTGGGGCTGCCAGAACGTGGCGAGGTGCGTGGCCGGCGGCACGTGGGGCGCCAGGCGCGCGGCGTAGTGCCCCCCCCACACCGAGATGGCGAGCCAGGCGACGGGCGCGGGGGCCAGCACCCCGCCGGCCAGCCAGGCCCGCTGCCCACGCGTCAGGGTGGCGAGGCGCCCCAGCCCGAGGCCGGCGAGCACTGCGAGGCACAAGGAGAGCTCCAGGGCGTGGCGCACGCAGTAGGCGATCGCGCGGTACATCGGCACCTGGATGAGCACCGGGTTGACCGGCGTGTGGTTGCCGAGCGTCAGCAGCCCCGCGAAAAGGCAGGCGGCGCCCCAGAAGGCCGCCAGGGGGTGGCGCCCCCGCGGCAGCAGCGCCGCCGCCGCCAGCACCAGGGTGGCGAGGCCGGCGTAGATCTGGGACTCGACGCGCGCGGGCCCGCCCCAGTGGAGGGAGGGCACGAGGGCGGAGGGCCACCCGCCGAACAGCGCGGGCACCCAGAGGGTGGCGAGCTTGTAGGGCGGCAGCGACGCGCTCAGATCGGCCGGGTTCGGCGCGGTGGCGGCGAGGCGCTGGGTCTCGGGCACCCAGGCGAGCATCGGCAGCAGCTGAACAGCCCCGAGCCCTGCGCCCGCGACGAGCAGGCCCACCGCCCTCGCGAGGAAGCGCGCGCGCCCCCCCGCAGGCCCCAGCCAGGCCAGCATGGCGGCGTAGGCCACCACGAGCGGCAGGGGAAACACGACCATGTGGGGGTGCCCCGCCAGGACGGCCAGGCCGAGGGCCGCCGCCCCGGCGGCGAGGTGGCGCCAGGCCCCCGTCGCGGCAAGGCGGTGCAGCGCAGCGAGGACCCAGGGCAAGAGGGCGGCGCCGTGCAGCATCTGGACGTTCTCCAGGTGGGCCACCACGAAGCCGCTCGCGGCGTAGACGGCGGCGGCGACCAGCGCGCCGGCCCGCCCGACCCCGTGGGCGCGCGCGAGCCACGCCGTGCCGGCCCCGGCCAGCCAGACCCCCCCCACCGTGGCGAGGGCCAGCGCCCAGGCGGGGGGCAGCAGCAGGAAGCCCCAGTTCAGGGGAAAGCCCACCCCGACGTGCATGGTGGCGAGCAGCGGCTGCCCCGCGAACGACCAGGGGTTCCAGAACGGGACCTCGCCTGCCCGCAGGGCCTCCGCCGCGAGGACGCGGAGCGGCAGGTCCTGGTGCAGGGCATCCCCGAAGGCCGGCACGTGGCCCGCCAGCAAGGCGGGGGCGAACATCGCGAGCACCAGCAGCAGCCAGAGGCCCCAGACCGGGGCCAGGGGCCAGGTGGCGCCAGCCAGGGGCTCAGGGGCCCTCGCCATCAGGCGTCCCCCCGGCGCCGGCGCCAGCCCAGCAGCCCCCACGCCAGCCACGTCCCGAACGCGAGCGCGGAGGCCAGCCCGGCGGCGTGCCAGTGGGGCGGCCTGTAGACCAGGGTGAAGCGCTGGTGGCCCGCGGGCACGGGCACGCCCAGCACCAGCCCGTAGGCGCGCACCACGGGGTGCTCGGGCAGCGTTCCGAGCGCGAGGCCCAGCTCGACGGCGGGCGTGAAGCCGCCCAGCTGCGCCGCCGGCGGCGGGGCGGCCAGCGCCCGCCAGCCGGCCGCGTGGCCCTCGGACACCACCACGAACCCCGGGCCGGCGCCGTCCGTCTCGACCTCGAGCAGGCCGAAGCCCCGCGTGACGACGTGCACCGGGCCAGGCGAGAGCGCCTGCGCGGCCACGCCAGGCCCCTCGACCAGGGCCTCACGCCGGGGTTCGAGGCCTGGATCGGCCGTGACGCGCGCGTCGAGGGCGGCCGACGGCAACGCCCGCAGCAGGGTGGGCCGCCAGCCACGGGGCAGGGCCCGCGCGTTGCGGTGGCGCACCACCGGGCCCTCCTCACCGAGGCGCTGCCAGCGGGGGCCAGCCAGGGCTGCGGCCCAGGCCGGCTCGGCGGCCATGGGCCGCGCGAGACGCACCGTCTCGCACTGCAGCACGTCGAGGCCATGGTGGCCGGGCAGCAGCACGGCAGGCCCAGCCGCCATCCTCCCCCCCATCGCCATGTGCCCCATCAGGCCGGCGTACCGCGCCGGCACGATGGGCTCGTAGCCGTTCACGGCCCGCACGGCTTCGAGGGCGCTGGTCTGCGGGTACTGCACCGCCAGCGTGGCGGCCACGTCGTGGTAGGGGTAGGGCTTGGCCGGGAGGGGCAGCACGCGGGGGCGGTCGTGCGGGCGCGGCGGGCCGGCGAGGGCCACCTGCGAGGCTGACGGCAGCTGCCGGCGCCAGCCCTGGTGCCAGCCGACGAGCCAGAGGTCCCCCGCGAGCACGGCCACGAGGCCGGCCCCCAGCAGCGGCCGGGGCCACCGCGCCAGCAGCGCCAGTGCGCCGGCGGAGGCCACCAGCGTCCCGAGCGGCACCCAGCACCAGGCCCCGCCGGGGTGAAGCGCCGTGGCGACGTCGAGCCCGGCCGGGGCAAACGGCTGCCAGCGCGCCGCGAGGGCCTCCCGACCGACGGCCACGGCGAGCGTGACGACCGCCATCGCCCCGCCCACGGCGGCCACGGCGAGCCGCACCGCCCGCCGGCGGGGCCCCGCAGGCGCCGCCAGCAGCCACGTGGCCCCCAGCCCTGCGAGCACGGCCAGCGCCAGGTCGAGCTCGAGCAGGTGCCGCCCGGGGACGCGCACCATCCGGAGCACGGGCAGCTCGTGCCAGAGCCGGTACACCGGCGTCTGGCCCCCGAGCGCGAGCAGGCCGCTCACCAGCGCGATCGCCGACCAGGCACGCACCAGGCCGTCCCGCCAGGCACCCCAGGCCACGCCGGCGAGCATCAGGGTGCCAAGCCCCGCGTAGCCCATCAGCTCGTCCCGCCAGGGCCCCTTGCCCCAGAACGGCACGGAGAACGGGCCGTCCGGGATCGTGCCGAACATGTAGGGGAACAGCAGGGCCGGCACCTCCCGCAGCGGCACGGCGTCATCGACGAGCTCGGCGTAGCTCATGGAGCCTCGCGAGCTCTCGGCCATCAGCGCCACCGTGGGCACCAGCTGGACGGCGGCGAGGCCGAGGCCGAGGACGGCGGCCGCGACGAGGGCGACCAGCACGGGGCGGCCCGCCGCCCCCCGCTGCCACGCCCGCCAGAGCGTGTAGGGCACGAGCATCAAGGCCGTCATCACCACCGTCTGGGGGTAGCCGGCGAAGACCTGCAACGCGAGCACCGGTGGGACGGCCAGCACATGCCGCAAGCCACGGCCCTGCAGGGCCCGCTCGACGAGCCAGAACAGCACCGGGATGAGGCCTGCCGCCTGCAGCATGGTGATGTGCTCGAGGTGCGCGACCATGTACCCCGAGCCCACGAAGGCGAGCCCCGCCACGAGCAGGCCCAGCGGCGCGAGCCCGATGGCCCGCCCGTAGAGCCAGACCCCGAGGCCGGCGACCCAGTAGGCCAGGAGCACCGTGAGGTTCATCGCGGCGCCCGCCGGCAGCACCAGGAAGGTCCAGTTGCCCGGGAAGAAGACCCCGGCCTGGATCACGGCCAGCAGCGGCATGCCGCCGAACTGGAAGGGGTGCCAGAAGGGCCACTGCCCCGCCTGCCACGCGCTCGCGATCACGGCACGCTGCGGCAGGTACATCCCGATGCCGTCCGAGGGTGCCAGCACCTGGCCATCGAGCACGGCCGGCCCGAAGAGCAGCAGGGGCCAGGCGAGGATCAAGAGCAGCGCCACGAGGGCCGAGGTCGGGAAGCGCACCGGGCCATTATACGGCCCCTCGGCGGGCCTCACGGCAGCGGTCCCCGGCCGAGCCTGAGCTCGTGCACCACCGGCGACCCGAGCGGCCGGGAAACCAGCGCCCGCCCCGCGTGCTCGCGCGCGTAAGTGGCAAGGAGGGCCACGTGGGCGGGCGAGGCCACGAGCCGCACGGGTTCGCCAGCTTGCAGGCGTTGCCACCACGAGCGGCCGAGCCCGTCGCGATCCGCTGCTGCCACGTTGGGCAGGATGCACGGCCAGCCGAGCGGGGTGTAGCGCCGTGCGAGCAGCTGTGGCTCGCGCTCGAGCACGCGGTAGGCGTTGTGGAAGGGAAAGTCCGCCCACACCAGGTACCGCACGACGGGATCAAGCTGCATCACGAGGGCCCGGGCCTGCCGCAGTTGCGGCTCGCGGGCCAGCCTGGCGCCCCCTTCCAGCGTCAGCGCCGCGCCGGCCGCGAGCACGAGCACGCCGACCAGCACCCTGCGACCCGCCGCCTCGGGCGTCAGCGCGCGACAGGCCTCCAGCACCGCGCAGGCAGCAAGGAGCGCCACGGGCGCAAAGGCCACCCGGGGGGGCATCGGGCGCCCGAGCACCACCAGCGCCAGGCAGGCGCCGCCGAGCAACGCCAGGCCGACCAGGAGGCGGCGCCGGCCCCGACCGGCCAGCAGGCCCCCCACGCCCAGCACCGCCAGCAGCGGCCACAGGGGGCGGTGCGTCCAGACGTCGAGGCTCTCGGGCAGCAGGGCCAAGTTCCCCTGCAGGTAGGCCCCCCACGCCATCCCCCGCTCGCCCCAGCGCATCCCGCCCAGGGCGTTCACGGCCGGATCGGCGTGGAAGTAGGCGGCAAGGAGCGCCAGGTCGTTGGCCGAGGCGCCGTGCGCGGCCAGCACCTCGGGCCGCGCGGCGAGGTAGGGGCCAACGTGGTAGTCGCACACGGCCAGGGCCAAGGAGGCGGCATAGGCCTGGCGGGCGGCCCAGGCAGGGTCGGCGTGGACCCACGCGTCCAGCGCGCCGCCGCAGGCGAGCAGGGCAGCCGCCCCCAGCACCCAGCCCCGCTCGCGCGCGTCCCCGACCCAGGCCCGCCAGGGCAGCCAGGGCGTCGCGAGCGCGGCCACGAGGGCCGCCTCGATCGGCCGCAGGCAGGCGCCTGTCAGCAGCAGGCCCCACCCCCCCAGGCGCCTCCAACCCGCCCCCGCCCCCGGCGCCACGGCGAGCAGCAGCACCCCTGCCACCGCGGCCATCCCGGCGAGCACGGTGAACTGCGGCTGGGCCAGCGGCCGGGCGAACAGCAACACGGCGAGGGCCCAGGCCCCCGCGGCTGGAAGGGTCGCGTGCCTCAGCGCCACCCAGGTGCCCGCGGCGGCGACGCCGAGGGCCACGAGGATCGCGACGCCGTAGGAGACCACGCCGAGCCAGGGGGCCAGCCCGTGGACGAGCCAGGCCCAGGCCAGGCTCCCGAAGGGGTAGTAGACGAGGCCCTGGGCGGCCACGCCCCAGCCGAGCATGCCCATCGCGGCGACGGGGTCGTCAGGGGTCTCCCAGGTGGGGTCGATCGCGGCGATCCAGCCCGCCCAGACAGCGACCCCCAGGCCCACCCCCCACAGCCTCGCCCGTGCCATAAGCCTCCCCAGGCAGCGAGGGGACCAGCCGGCAGCGCCCGCGCTCCACGCGCTTCATACCCTCTGGCGCCGCCCTCATGGCCCCGGGCCGCAGGCCGCCACCGGGTCCGACAGCAACCCATCGGGTACACTGGGGGGACACCATCGGCGGGGGCACCTTGCTCTTCAACTCCCAGCCCTTCTTGTTCCTGTTTCTCCCGGCCGTCTGGCTGGGGTACTTCTGGCTCGCCCCGCGCCACGCGCTCGCCGGCCCCGTCTGGCTGTGCCTGGCGTCGCTGGCGTTCTACGCCGGGTGGTCGCCGTGGTACGTGGCCCTGCTCGTTGGCTCGATCGCCTTCAACCACGGGGCCGGGCGCCTGATCGCACGCTGGCGGGAGGGGCCCCGCGGCGGCTGGGTGCTCGCGGGCGCGATCGTGGCGGACCTGGTGCTGCTGGGCTACTACAAGTACGCCGGCTTCTTCGCGGCGAGCCTCGCTGGCCTCACGGGGCTGCCGCTGGCCGTCGGGCAGGTGGTGCTGCCGCTCGGCATCTCGTTCTTCACCTTCACCCAGATCGCCTGGCTGGTGGACGTCCGGCGGGGGCTCGCGACGGACCTGAGCGCCTGGCGCTACGCCCTGTTCGTGACCTACTTCCCCCACCTGGTCGCAGGGCCGATCCTGCATCACGCCGAGGTGATGCCCCAGTTCGCGGACCCGGCCAACCGGCGCGTCCGCCCCGACCTCGTGGCCCTCGGGCTCGCCGTCTTCACCGTGGGCCTCGCCAAGAAGGTGCTGCTTGCGGACCCGCTGGGCCGCCTCGCGGACCCCGTGTTCCTGGTGGCGGACGCAGGCACCGTGCCGACGGCCCTGGAGGCATGGCTGGGGGCGCTCGGCTACACGCTGCAGCTGTACTTCGACTTCTCGGGCTACTCGGACATGGCCATCGGGCTCTCGCTGCTGTTCGGCATCCGGCTCCCGCTGAACTTCGACTCGCCCTACCGGGCCACGAGCATCATCGACTTCTGGCGCCGGTGGCACATGACGCTGTCGCGGTTCCTGCGCGACTACCTGTACGTCTCGCTCGGTGGCAACCGCCGCGGGCCCGCCCGGCGCTGGCTCAACGTGTGGGTCACGATGCTGCTGGGTGGCCTCTGGCACGGCGCGAGCTGGACCTTCGTGGCCTGGGGGGCGCTGCACGGCGCCTACCTGGTGGTGAACCACGCGTGGCGCGGCTGGCTGGGAGACCGCTTGCCCACGCAGGGCTGGGCCGGGCGGGCCTACGCGCTGGGCGCAGGCGGGCTGACGTTCCTGGCGGTGGTGGTGGCCTGGCTGCCCTTTCGGGCACCCACCTTCGAGGCCGCCGGCCGGGTGGCGGCCGGGCTGCTGGCCTGGCCCGCGCTTCCGGCGGGCGGGCCGTTTCCGCACCTCGTGGGCGACTTCGCGCCCTCTCCGGGCCCCGCCCTGGCCTACCTCGTGGCGGGGCTCGGCCTGGTGTGGCTGGCGCCCAACACGGCCACGACCTTCGGCCTGCGCGAGGGGGAGGCGGCGGGCGAGGGCCGCTGGCGCCCCAGCCTGGCCGCAGCGGTCGCGCTCGCGGCGCTGTGCTGCGCGTCCCTCGCCCACCTGCACCGTGAGAGCCCCTTCCTGTATTACCAGTTCTGATGACCACCCCCGCCCCCACCGCCTCTTTCCTGAAGGTGTTCCTCGCCCTCGTGCTGACCTGGGCGGCGGGGTTCAACGCGCTCTCCGTCTGGCTGGAGCCCGTCACGGGCGACCTCACGCGCATCGGGAGCTGGGCCGAGCGCGACTTCGGCGGCAACGGGCCCCCGGATCCGATGCCTGTCAGGGGCAACGGCCTGGCAGGGGGCCCTCCCCCCGACGTGCTCGTGCTCGGCGACTCCTTCAGCGCCGGCAACCTCTGGCAGACGGCCCTGGCCGAGGCCACGGGGCTGGAGCCCTCGACATGCCTGTACGGGGCGGCGCGCTCGCTGGCCGGCTGGGTGCGCCTGGCCGAGCGGCAGCCGGCCAGGACGTGGCTGCTGCAGGTGGTGGAGCGGCACGTCGTGCGAGACTGGGCCGCGCTGGGCGAGGCAGCCGGCCCGCTGCCCGCGCCCCACCCCGTCGCGCCGGGCCGGACCAAGGGCCGGCGCGCCGTCGTGGCGTGGAACCCGGACTACGCCTACCTGGCGCGGGCCGCCTGGAACCACCGCCGGCTGGCCCAGGCAGGCGACCGCCTGGAGAGCGGCGACACGGCGGTGCTGCCACTGACGCGCGAGGATCTCTTCTCCTGCGCCGCGCGCGGCCGGCTGCTCTACCTGCGCGACGACGACCGCAAGGCCACCTGGTCTGAGCGGGACCTGCTGCGCGTCGAGGCGACGCTCGGCGCCATCGACCGGGCCGCGCGCCGGTGTGGGGCCCGGCTGCTCGTGGTGGCGGTGCCCGACAAGTCGACCACCTACGGGCCCTGGCTGGCCTCAGCCGGCCCCCCGTCCCGCTACGAGGCCCTGCAGCGTCGCTGGACGGCGAGGGGGCTCTCGACGGTGGACCTGCTCACGCCCCTGCGCGAGGCCCTGCCGGGCACACCAGACCTGTACCTGCCGAACGACACCCACCTCGGCCCTGTCGGTTACCGCCGGATGGCGGCGGCCGTCGCCAGGGCGCTGGCCACCTTGCACGAGCCCCCCACGCCATGACCCCACCTCGCCGGCCCGAGGCCGCCGCCCTCGCCCTGCTGCTCGCCTGCCTTGGCCCCTTCGCGTGGTCGAGCGTGTGGCAGGGGGACGAGATGTGCCAGCTCTACAACGGCATGCGCTGGCTGGCGGGGGAGGTATATTACCGGGATTTCTTCGACGTCCTCGGCCCGGCCTCGCCGGGGCTCGCGGGGCTGCTCTTCGCGGTGACGGGGCCCTCGTTGCTCGCAGCCAGGTTGCTGCTCGTGGGGCTCGTCGCGCTCTCGGGCTGGCTCATGGTGAGGCTGGTGCAAGCACTCGGCGGCGGGGCCGTCGCGGGCTGGCTCGCCGCCTTCGGGCTCGCGCTGGGGGCCTTCCGGCACTTCCCCTTCTGGAACCACCACTGGCTGGCGCTGCCGGCGGGCCTGGCGGCGGCCCTGCTGGCGGCAGGCGCGCTCACCTCGGGCCGCCGGCGGACGTGGGCGCTGGCCGGCGCCCTGACGGGCCTGACGGGCCTGGCCACCCAGACGGACGGCCTCGTGATCGGCGTCGTGACCCTGGTGGGCCTGGGCGCGCGGGCCTGGCTGGGCGTCGGCGGGTGGCGGGAGGCCACCCGGGAGGGGCTGGCCTACGCGGGGGGAGGGACAGCGGTGCTGGCGCTCGCGGCAGGCGGCCTCGCCCTGCAAGGGGCCCTCGCCGACGCCTGGCGCTGTGCCTGGGTGTGGCCCTTGACCCACTACAAGACGCCGGGGGGCTTCAACGACTTCCTGGTGGCCACCGACCTGGGCGCCCTGATCAGCCCGCACGCCGGGCCCTGGCCCGGGCGGGTGGGGTTCCTCGCGCGCGCCTACCACTTCGTGGCGCTCTATGCGGGGTTCTTCCTGGCCCCGCTGGCGGGGGCGCTGTTCCTGGTGGGGCTGCTGGCGACGCGCGGGCAGGCCCTGCCTTCAGCCACGTCCCTGCGCACCTCCTACGTCTCGGCGCTGGTGCTGGCCTTCGTGACGCTGGCCTGCCGGGGCCGCGCGGACCTGGCGCACGTGGCCATGTATGCGCCGTGGGGGCTGGTGCTGCTGGCCACCGGCGGCGAGCTGGCCCACCGGGCGCTCCACCGGGCGGGCGTGCCCGGCCCGCTCGCCGCCCTGCCGCTTGCCGCCCTGCTGGCCTTCGTGGGGACGGGGGCGCTGGGCCTGGCACAGGCCATGCGGCAGGCCCCGGCCGCCTGGCTGGATCCGCGCCCACCGGACGTCAGGCTGGCCGACAGCGAGGTGATCCGCTACATCCGGTCCCACACGCGGCCGGGAGACCGCATCGTGTCCGTCCCGTACGGCGGCTTCCACTACTTCTACGGCCGGCCGGCGGCCACGGACCGCAGCTACTACACGTGGCTGGCCTGGGGCTTCACGCCGCCCGA
>JAYKHR010000095.1:0-11489 GCA_035285125.1 Candidatus Sericytochromatia bacterium
AAGGGTACGGTGAATCGATGCCTCGGCGGTGACGCCGACAGGCAGAGGTGTTCATCATGCCTAATGCTCGCCGTAACCGCGCTGTGCTGGCTGCGACCCTGCTGCTGATGGGTTGTCAGGCGGCTCCTGGGACGCTTCGCCCCATCAAGGCGCTGCGCCCGGAGATCGAGACAGCGGCGCCCCGCCCAGGGGCCCTGCGCATGATGCTCCGTCAGGAAGCCGTGACGCCTGCGATGGCGGCTCGCTTCGGCCTGTTGGACGTCCAGCAGCTCGACTGGGACACCGTCCGGGTGTGGCTCTCGAACGCGAGAGACGTGGACTCCGGCCGACCAGGCTTCGTGACGCGCCGGCTGCGCGGCACGGCCGTGGTCGACAACGCGACCAACGTCCGCAGCTCGTCGCTGATCTTCGACGACCTGACGCCTTCCGACGGCTACAGCCTGCTGGTGCGCCTCTACCGCGGCGGCAACCAGGACAAGTTTGACACGTACTCGGGGTCCGACACCGAGAACGGCGGGGTCCACAACTCCCCGGAGATGATCGCCTCGGGCACCTCGACGGATTTTGAGATCCGCAGCGGCGCGAACACCGTGAACGTCTCGCTGACGCTCAGCCAGGGCGGCACCTTCAACGTGTCGATCGACGAGCCGGCCACGACGGCGAACCAGACCATCGCCGGCCAGTTCGACATCGCGACGCAGAGCCACTACAACTACACGCTGCTCGGCAGCCCCACCACCGGTGACATCGACGGGGCGAGCGCCGGCGACACGAACGGGGCCGACTACGAGCTCGCCGGCCTGGCGCGGGAGCAGGACGCCACGGGTGCCATTTACTTCACCTCCTCGGGTCGGAACCAGATCTTCAAGCTCGAGGACGGGGTGGTCACCCTCCTGGCCGGCACGGGCACGGTGACGGCAGCGGACTACAGCGACGCCGGCGACTACGGTGACGCCCTGAACGCCACGCTCAGCGACCCGCGCGGCGTCATTCGGGCCACCACTGACGACCACATCATCTTCTGCGACACGAACAACGGCCGCATCCGCATCCTGCGGCCCGGCAACCTCGACCCGGAGAACAACGAGCCGCTGGTGACCTCCAACGACGCGCCCACCTACCGGATCGAGACGCTCATCGGCGGCTGGACCAGCGGCCTTGCTGCCGAGGGCGACACGGCGACGGACTCGCTCAAGATCCAGCTGGCCTCCCCCACCGCCATCGTGGCGGATGAGGACGGCACGCTTTTCTTCACGGATGATGTGGTGGCCTCCAGCCTGATTCGCGTCTACCGCTACGACGGCACGGGCACCGGCGGTGACATCCGCCTGATCAAGGAGATCCCGATCGCCACCGGGGCCGTGCACTCGAACGGGGAGCACTATGGTGCCCTCGCCATCGACCGCCTGAACAACCTGCTGTGGGTGGCCTTCGGTGGGTCTTACATCAAGGTGCTCAGCGACATCAACGCCGCTGGTGCGGCCACGGACGGCGGCACGATCGACCAGAACAACACGGCCAGCTGGGTCGTGTCGACGGAGCGCATCAAGGCGCTCACCTTCGACCAGACCACGGCCCGCGCCTACACCGGCAACCAGGACCGCTGGGGCACGCTCTTCTTCACGACGGAGAACTCGGGCTCGGGCGACCTCGTGTACCGCGTGCCGGTGGCGAGCGACGGCCTGATGCCGAGCTACCGGTTCCCCGAGCCCATCGCCGGCGGCAACGCGGGCAGCCTGTCGGCGCCTCGGGCCCGCAGCCTGGCCTCCCTCGCCCTCGGCTGGGGCAGCCTCCTGGTGGACCTGTACCAAGGCGACCAGGTCGGCACGGACACGCGCCTCCTGGTGGGCACGGATGCCGGCCGCATCTACGAGTTCTACTCCGTCCAGGGCATCAACGCCACCACCACGCTGGACGACGTCACCAACCCGTAACGAGCTTTCTCCGGGGGTTCTTGTCAGATGGGGTACCGGGTGAGCCTGTCATAGGCTCCACGAATCGGTCCCGAGGCTTTGCCTCGGGGCCTTTTCGGGGCTTCGAGGAGGCGGGATGGGGGAGTGGTGGGGCCTGCGGTGGCCAGGTGACGAGGCGGCTCGCACGCGCGCGGCCGAGCCGACGCCGGGGCGCCTGGAGGCGGCGGCGGGAGGCCCGCACCGCTTCATCGAGGGCGACAACCTCCCCGTGCTGCAGGCCCTGCAGGCGGAGCTCGGCGGTCGCGTGCGGATCGCCTACCTGGACCCCCCCTACAACACCGGCACGGCCATGCGCTACGTGGATCGCTTCGCGGCGTCGACCCGCGCCTGGGCGCAGGCCCACGGCGGCGAGGCCTGGGGCCAGCGGCATGCCGCCTGGCTGTCGTTCATGTGGCCCCGGCTCGTGCTCGTGCGCGAGCTGCTCGCGCCCGACGGGGTGCTGTTCATCAGCATCGACGACCGCGAGACCCACCACCTGCGGCTGCTGCTCGACGCCGTGTTCGGCGAGGCGAACTTCGTGGGGACGGTGGCGTGGCGCAAGCGGGTGGTGCGCGGCCGCGGGGCCCGGCACCTGCTCCCGCAGACCGAGCATGTGCACGTCTACGCGCGGGACCTGGCGCGCCTGCCAGCCTTCGAGGAGCCGCTCACGGACGCCATGCGAGCCGCCTACGCCGAGGCCGACCCGGCCGGGCCCTACAAGCTGCTCCCGCTGGCCAAGAGCGGCACGGCCCACTCGGCGCGGCCCAACCTCGTCTACCCGATCCTGGCCCCTGACGGCACCTGGGTGGTCTGCCCGACCCACCAGTGGCGCTGGAGCCAGGAGACGCTGGAGGCGCGCCGGGACGAGGTCGTGTTCAGGCGCGGGCGCGACGGCGCCTGGCGGATCTACACCAAGCAGCGGCTCGTGCTGCCGGACGGGGAGCGAGGTCGCACGCCCACGACCTACTACGACAGGGCCACCACCGCCGACGGGACGGCCGAGCTCAAGGCGCTCTTCGGCCGGCCGGTGCTGGACTTCCCCAAGCCAGTCCGGCTGATCAAGGACCTCGTGAGCTGGGCGACGCCCCGGGGGGGCCCGCGCGACGAGGTGGTGCTCGATCCGTTTGCCGGCGCCTGCCCCACGGCCGAGGCCGTGCTCGACCTCAACGCCGCGGACGGCGGCAGCCGCCGCTTCGTGTGCATCCAGCAGGCCGAGCCCCTGGCCGACCCGGAGTTCGACACCATCGCGGCGCTGGGCCGCGCCCGCATCGATCGCGTCTGCGCGCGGCTCGGGCTGCCCTCCGACGCCGTGGCGCGGCAGCGCTGGGTGCCGGACGGATCGCGCTGACGCCCGCCCCGGTGCTCACACGGGGCGTGTGACGGCGGGCCACGGCAGGCCCACGCCGCCGTGATAGGCTGGAGGCATGCCACGGCCCCTCGCGTGCTCATCCGTCCTGATCGCCGCCCTGCTGGCGGGCTGCACCGCCTCGCCGCCCAAGGCCGAGGTCCCGCCGGCCCCCCTGCCGCCCCCGGCGGCGGGCAGCCTGGCCCCCGGCGCCGCCCCGGCCACGCCGCAGCCGAGCCCCTCGGCGGCGCCCGCGCGCACGCTCTCGGGGGAGGTGCAGGACCTCGCCGAGGTGCCGCTGGCCGACGTGACGCTGGCGGTGCGCAGCCTGGATGCCCTCACGCCCTTCGAGGCCCAGGCCCGGACGGGGCCGGACGGGCGCTGGGAGCTCGCCGGGCTGCCGCCCGTGGGCACGATGCTGGAGGTGTGGGCGCGCCGCGCCGGCCTCACGGCCCGCCGCCGGGTGACGACGGTGAGGGAGGGGACGACGACGCTGTCCTTCGGCGGCTCAGGCGCAGGCGCCGCGCACTTCCTCGCGGAACGCCCCGAGGTCACAGCCGTCGAGCCCCTGCCGGACGGCGAGCTGCCGTCGGCGAGCGTGCGGCTGCGCCTCGCGTTGAGCCACCCGCTCACGGCTGAGAGCCGGGCGCGTTTTGCGACGGCCCTGCGGCTGCTGCCCGCCAACGACGCCGCGGCGGGCGCCCGCGGGAGCACCGACCTCAGCCGCCGGCCCCGCAGCCACCCCGCCGCCATCAGGCCTGAGGGGCTGGCACCCTGGGCCCTGCAGCCCGACAGCCCCCTCATGCGCCGCAGCAGCCTCCGCGCCCGGGTGGTCTGGGAAGCGGACGGCCGGGCGGCGACGCTGACCTTCGGCGGCCCGCTGCCCGCCGGGAGCACGCGCGCCCGCTACCAGGTGCTGCTGGTGAGCGACGGCCGGCCGCTCGTGGACGAGGCCGGACGGGCGCTCGGCACCGGGCCTGGCGGCGCGGCGACGGGGGGCTGGGAGCGGGGGCACGTCGTGCTGGGGGCCTTCCTGGCACCCGACCCCGACCTCGCGGCCGTGACGGGCCTCGAGGCCGGCAGCCGGGACGCGCGCTGGGCGGGGACCCACGACGCCGCGCTCGGCTTCTGGGTGCCTGGCGACACCACCCCCCCCCGCCTCGTGGGCGTGGAGGTCGAGGAGGCCGGCAGCGACACCTCGCTGCGGCTGACCTTCGACGAGCCCCTCGTCGCCTTCGACGGCAGCGAGGACGGCAAGCGGGGCGCAGGCACGGGCCAGCTCGCAGCCGACCTCGAGGGACTCGCCTTCCTCGTCGCGGAGCGGGGCAAGCTGAGGCCTGACGCCCTGCGCGACGGCCGGGCGGACGAGGCTGTGGCGGTGGACCCGCGCGCGGTGACGTCCTTCGGCGCCGCGGGCGAGCGCAACACGGCCTTCCGGTTCGCGCCGGCGGCCTTCGTGCCGGGGGGCACACCAGCGCCCGTGGGCAGCGTGCGCCTCGAGCCAGACAGGGACGATCCGGCGGTGCTGAGGCTGACGATCGTCGGCCGGACGGCCTTCTTCGACCCGGCCATCGAGGCGCTCGCCGCAAGGGTGGAGGGGCTCCAGGATCCCGCAGGCAACCGCCGTCGCGCGAGCCTCGCTGACGGCGACGTCGCGACGGCCACCCTTTAGGCGGTGCGCCGGGATGCCGAAGCCGTACACAGGCCCATGACCGCGCTGCCACGTTCCCTCGTTCTCCTCCTGTCGCTCGCCGCCTGCGCGGCGGCGGCCGCAGGCTGCAACTTCAACGCCACGACCCGGCTCGTGGTGCCGGCCGCCACACCCACGCCCACCCCCACCCCGACGCCCACGCCGACGCCGACGCCCACCCCGGAGCCGACGCCCACCCCCACGCCGACGCCCTTACCCCCGGACCCGACGCCCACCCCCACGGCGATCCCGCAACCCGACGTGCTCACGGGCCTGCCGGCCATCGTGTCAGGGGTGGTGCGCGACGAGAACGGGGGCCTCGTGGAGGACGCCGAGGTGGTGCTCGAGTCCCTGGACACGGCCGTCCCGTTCTCGGTCAGGGCCGTGACGCGGGCGGGTGCCTGGGTCATCAGCGAGGTGCCGGCCGGCGTCAACTTCCTCATCACGGCGAGCCGGCCGGGCTGGACCACGCGCGCCCGCACGGCGAGCTTCACGAGCGGCACCAGCGAGCTCAACGTGGTGAACTTCGGCGCCAACGGCCCCTCCACCGACCCGGGCGCCGCGTTCTTCTTGTCGAACCACCCGGAGATCACGCGCATCGAGCCGCTGCTGCCGGAGGACCCGGACGAGGTCGCCACGCTCAAGCTGCGGCTGCACCTGAGCGAGCTGCTGCCCGAGGAGGGCCGGCGCCGCTTCGCGAGCGCCCTGCGCGTCTTTCCCGGCGACGCCCGCTCCAGCCCCGACGGCGTGGACGTCAACCACCGCGAGCTCGGCCCGACGCCCGGGCCCGCCACCGTGAACGTGGACGCCGTCTACCAGTACGCCATCCGGACAGGCAGCCGCTTCCGCGAGGAGCCGGCCACCGAGGCGGCGGTGAGCTGGGCAGCAGACGGGTTGTCGGCCGTGCTGACCTTTCCCGCCCCCCTGCTCCGCTCGTTTGCGGGCGAGGCGCGCTACCAGGTCGGGCTCGTGCGGAACGCCGGCAGCCAGAACCCCGTGGCGGACGCGGAGGGCATGCAGCTGGGCACGGACGAGCGCGCGAGCCTGACCAGCTACCCCGCCCGCGCCGGTGACCTCATCCGCAACGTGTTCCGGTCCGAGCCGCTCATGGTCGACTCGCTGGTGGCGACGGCGGCGGGCCGCTGGCGCGCGACCCACGCCTCGGTGGCGTCGTTCCGGGTGGCCGCGGACGAGCGCGGGCTGACGCTCACGGGCATCACGGCCGAGACAATGGGCGCCGACACGCGCATCGGGCTGACCTTCGACAAGCCGCTCGCGGCCCACGACGGCTCTCCCATCGGCCACATGGACCGCACGGTGACGGAGCTGGGGCGCTACACCTTCGCCGTGGCGGCCTCACGCGTGACGCTGCCGACGGTGGCCGAGCCGCTCCCGAGCCGCGACGTGCAGCTCGTGAACCCCAAGGCGGACGCCCGGTTCGGGGATCTGCTCACCGACCGCCAGGGCTTCTTCCGGCTGGTGGACCACGACGGGCCGAACGTGGGCGCCGTGCCGGGGGACCTCGGCATCGCCGTGGACCCGACGAGGCCCGAAAGGCTGTGGATCACGGTGCTCGGCCGCCGGGACTTCTTCGCGGCAGAGGTGGGCGGCATCCTCGGCCGCGTGGACGGCGTGGCGGACCCTGCCGGCAACAGGCTGCCCGCCCCTGCCTTCGTCACGCGGGAGCTGCCGCGCCCGTGATCACCCCTCGCCCGCGAGGGCGGGCGCTGGCGACGGCGTGGGGTCAGCCTTCTCGGGCCCGGCCGGCGATGGCTCGACGGCCATGTAGACGCCGAGCAGGATGACGGCCGCCAGGCCCACGCGCGACCACCCGAGCGGCTCCCCCAGCCAGGCCGCGCCAACGGCCAGGGTGCCGAGCGGCATCAGGTAGAGGAACGCCCCCACCGTCGACACGGGCAGGCGCGCGAGCGCCCACTGCCAGGCGAGGTAGGCCACGCCGGACGAGACCAGGCCGAGGTAGGCCAGCGCGCCCCAGCCCTCGCCCGTGCGAGGCGGCACCCACCCCCCGACCATCGTGGCCTCGACGACGACGAAGGGCACGAGCCCGATCGTGCCGACCACGAGCATCCACGTGAGGGCCGTGAGGGCAGGCAGGCGGCCCGCCAGCTCCTTGCTGCACAGCCCGTAGATGGCCCCCATCACCATCACCACGCCCATCAGCGCATCCCCGGGACCCGTCACGGCGACGCCGGGCCCCACGAGCGCGGCCGTGCCCGCCGCCGCCAACCCCATCCCGCCCCACTGGCGGGCCTCCAGCCGCTCGCGCAGGAAGGCCCAGGCCCCCGCCGCCGTGATCATGGGGCTCAGCGCCTGCAGCATGGCCGAGTTGCCCGCCGTGGTGTAGGTCAGGGCCAGGTTCTCGAAGGCAAAGGTCATGGTCGTGCCCGTCATCGCGCCGTAGATGACGAGCCGCCAGCACTCGCGCGGGATCGCCAGCGACCGGCCGAGGGCCGTGTGCACGGCCAGCAAGGCCGCCGAGGCCATCACGAAGCGGATCAGGGCGCAGGCCATGGGCGCGCCATCGAGCACCGCGACCTTGGTGGCGACGAACGAGACCGACCAGACGGAGACGGCGAAGAGGCTCGCCGCAATGGGAAGCAGGCGTGGGTTCATGGGCTGCTTCCATCGTCGCAGGTCCGGCGACGCAACTTGTTATCTTTGCAGAAATACCTGTTAAAGTCCTGGTTAAACTCAGCGCGCCGTGAAAGGGGCGAGGGCCTGCACCGAGAACCGGGAGCGCCAGCAGTTGCAGGCGGCCACCCCGTCTCCACCGGCGGACGCAACGGCCCAGATCGCGCACTCCGGGCTGTGCGGCGCCTCGGTCCAGGCGAGCCGCAGGGCGTCCTCGAGGGCCGGCAGGTGCCGCAGGTCCACCTCCAGCTGCCGGATGCGGGCCTGCGTCGCGGCGAGCTCGATGCGGGCGCCGGCCACGGCAGCGTCGGCCTGGGCGCCGCGCGCCTCGGCCTCCTGGAGCCTGTCCACGTCAGCCGCCCGCTCATCGTCGCGGGCCTCCTGCAGCCGCCGCACGCGCTCGTTGAGGGTGATCAGGGTGTCCCGCACGCGCCAGCCGTGGCGCCAGGCCTGGTGCCCGACCTCCTCGACGGGGTCCTCGACGCCGTACGGGTTGGCCTCGGGCCCGTCGCCACGGTTGCGGGCCACCACGCCCTCATGCTCGGCCTGCCGCCAGAGCTCCCCGCGGCGCGCCCGGGCCTGCAGCTCGCGGCGCTCCGCCTGCCAGGCGTCCAGCTCGGCCAGGTGGGCAGCCTGCCGCTCCTCGGCCGTGGCCAGCAGCTTGGTGAGGCGCTCGCGCTCGACCTCGAGCCGCAGCAGGCCCTCCGCCCGCACGAAGCCGGCCGCCACGAGGTCGGCGTGGGTGGCGACCTGGGTGCGCACCAGGTCCGGCGAGGCGATCGCCACCACCCACTCCTCGGGCCCCTGCCCCACGTCGGTGGTGAAGACGATGCCGCTTTGCCGCACCAGCGCCTGAAAGTCTTGGTCTGGTTCCATGGTTTGCACGCCCACCGGGCGCGCCCCGGACGCGACCCGTTCCAATTCTATGCGAGCCGGCGCGCGATGACCACCGGTCAGACCACCGCCAGGCCCCACCGCGGCCACCTACTCGAACACCGAGAGGCGCGGCGGCCCGGCCTGCCCGACCCAGACCCCGCCGTCGCCCGGGTGGATGGCGAGGCCGAGCAGGCCCGCCACCTCGATCGGGCCGAGCCGTCCGGCAGCCGGGCCCACGCCGAGCCCCAGCGTGCGAACCTCGACGGGGGCGTCCGCCTCGAAGCGCACCCAGCGTACCAGGGCGTTGCCAGGGTCAGCGACGAACAGATCCCCGGAGGGAGCAAAGGCCAGGCGACCCGGGCCCCGGAAGCGCACGCGGTCGAGCGGCAGCGCGTCGGCGAAGCCCGCGACGCGGGGGTCGGTGCCCGTGGCCGTGGGGGCCACCGGGCCGACGGGCGTCGAGACCTGGCCGCCTGCCCCCCCAGGGGCCTCCCGGATGACGCGGAGGTTGCCGGCCTCCGCGTCGGCCACCCAGACCTCCCGGGTGTCGCCCA
Organism: Candidatus Sericytochromatia bacterium; assembly: GCA_035285125.1. Classification (GTDB taxonomy): domain Bacteria; phylum Cyanobacteriota; class Sericytochromatia; order S15B-MN24; family JAQBPE01; genus JAYKHL01. Next base: position 9,070 of record JAYKHR010000095.1, read on the forward strand.
CCCAGCGCGCGGCGAGGCCGGCTGGCCGCCGGAAGCGGGCCTCGGCCGCAGCGCCGTCCGCGACGCCCGCGCCCGTGCCACCGGCATGGGCCGTGACCTCCCCCGTCTCGGCGTCCACCGCGAGCACCCGGGTGCCGTCCACCACGAAGAGCGTCCGCCGCCCGTCGAAGGCCAGGGCCTCGGGGCGGTTCAGGCGCGCCTCCCGGCCGAGCCCCTCGAAGAACCCCGCCTGCCCGTCCCCGGCGAGCACCGTCACCTCCTGCACCGCGCCATCCTCCAGCCGGATGCGCCGCAACACGTGGTTGTCGCGGTCCGCCACGACGAGGGTGTCCGCGTCGAGCGCGACGACGTCGGCAAGGCCCCGGAAGCGGGCCTCCTCGGCCCCGGCGACGTCCGCCGCGTCGCCAGCCTCAGGGCCCCCCACCACCCCCACCAGCCGGCCATCCGGCTGGAGCCGGCGCAGCGCGTGGCGCTCGGGGTCGACGACGTAGAGCGCCCCCGTGGGCGTGAAGGCCAGCGCAGGGGGTCCCGCGGGCATGGCCTGCCCCACGGCCCGCAGGCGCGTCCACCCGGCGACGCCTCCCAGGGGCGTCGGCGTCCGCCCCACCCAGGGCGCCCACGTGGGGCGGGGGGTCGGCGCCGGGGGCGCCGTGGGCAGCGCCGTGATCATCGGCTGCGGCGCCGTGAGGGCCACCTCCTGCGGCTGCGGGGAGGGCAGGGGCCGCGTCAGCTCGCGCACGGCCTGGGCCAGCGCCGGGTCGCCGGCCTCCAGCCTGCGCACCTCGGCCGCGAGGCGCGCAGGATCCGTGAGGCTTGCGATCATGTCCCGATCGAGCGCCCGGCGCACCCCGAGCGCGGCCTGGGCGAACGCAGCCGCCCGGACGGCCGTGAGCGTCACGCCGAGGTCCAGCTGGGCCCGGGCCGCCACGGCGGTGGTGGCCAGATCGAGGTCGTGCTCGCCGCCGTCGTCGACGCGCACGAGGGCCTCGAGGGCCGCCAGGCCCTGCGCCGTGCGGACGCCCGCCCGCACCACGCAGCCCGTGCCCGCCCCCAGCCCCGGCAGCCGGAACCGCCCGTCGGCCCCCGTGAGCACAGGGTCACCGAGGGGCTTGCCGCCGGCGTCGAAGGCCTGCACCTGGGCCCCCGCCAGCGGGCGCTGCTCGAGGGCCCGCAACCCGTAGGCCGCCGGGGACCGCACCGCCCCCACGATGGCGAGGTTCATCGCCCCGGCCGCCGCGACCCCCTCGGGCGCGCGCACCGAGCCGACCACGACAACGGGCGCCGTCGGGGGGAGCGCCGGCGAGCCAGCCCCAGCCGCCGCGACGGTGACCACGGAGGGCGAGGGGCCAACGGGGGCAGGCACGGGGCCGCAGGCCCCCAGCAGCAGGAGGCCGACGAGCGGCAACGGGGCGCAAGCGAAGCGTCCGGACACGGGGCGGGCCTCCGCCGGCGTTATACCCCCGCGCGGCTGGGTTTGCGCTCGGCAAGCGCCGCGAGCAGCGCCAGGCGGCCGGGGGCATCCAGGGTGGGCCAGGCGCCGATCTCGGCGGCGGTGCGCAGGCAGCCCACGCACAGGCGGGTCGCGGGGTCGAGGCGGCAGATCTTGATGCAGGGCGAGGGCACGTCCATGGCCCCATGGTAGCAGGCTGCGGGTAAAGTGGACGCGGCTGATGCACGGAAAGGAGCCGACGATGCGGCTGGATGGGCAGGTGGCGATCGTGACGGGGGCCGGGCGCGGCATCGGGGCCGCGACGGCACGGCTGCTCGCCGAGGCGGGCGCCCGGGTGGCCGTCGTCGACCTCGCCGGGGCCGAGGCCGCCGCCGAGGCCCTCCTGGCCGACGGACTGGAGGCCCTCGGCGTGGCGGCGGACGTCTCGCGCGCGGCCGACATGGCCCACATGGCCGAGGCCGTGCTGGCCCGCTGGGGGCGCCTCGACGTGCTGGTGAACAACGCCGGCATCACCGCGGACGCGCGGGTGTCGAAGCTGACGGAGGAGGCCTTCGAGCGGGTGCTCGACGTGAACCTCAAGGGCGTGCTCCTCGCGACCCAGGCCGTGCTGCCCGCAATGCGCGCGCAGGGGCGCGGGAAGCTGATCAACGCGGCGAGCACGGTGGGGCTGCACGGGAACTTCGGGCAGACGAACTACGCCGCCGCCAAGGGCGGCGTGATCGCGATGACCAAGACCTGGGCCAAGGAACTCGGCCCCGAGGGCATCACGGCCAACGCCGTGGCGCCTGGCTTCGTGCGCACCGAGATGACGGCGACGGTGCCCGCCAAGGTGCTGGAGGCGGCCCGCGAGCGCACGCCTCTGCGGCGCCTCGGCGAGCCGGAGGACCTGGCCCGCGTCTACTTGTTCCTGGCCTCGCCGCTCTCGGACTTCGTCAACGGCCAGGTGATCACCGTCGACGGGGGCATGTCG
>JAYKHR010000096.1:0-5833 GCA_035285125.1 Candidatus Sericytochromatia bacterium
AGCGGGGTATGGCAGCCCTGTCGCCTTCCGGTCCGAAAGGAGCCGCCGTGCCCCCCTCGCCCCACGCCCCCATGCGCTGGTCCAGCGGCACGCTGCACCGCGCCTGGTACGCCGCCTGCACCTCCGCCCAGCTCGGCGCGACGCGGCCGCTGGGCTGCACCATCCTCGAGGAGCCCATCGTCGTGTACCGCGGGCCCGGCGGCGCCCCCGTGGCCCTCGCGGACCGCTGCCTGCACCGCAACGCCAAGCTGTCGGAGGGCGACGTCTTCGACGGCTGCCTCGGCTGCCCCTACCACGGCTGGACCTACGACTGCGAGGGCCGGCTCGTGAACGTGCCCTCCGAGAGCCCTGAAAACGCCGTGCGGCCTGGCAAGGCGGTGACGGCCTTCCCCTGCAAGGAGGCGGACGGGCTGGTGTGGGTGTGGCTCGGCGACGGCCCGCCCGACCGGGAGCCGCTGCCGATGCCCTGGTACCACACCGACGGCTGGCGCGCGTACTACATGACGACGGACTTCGAGAACGGCGTCACCAACCTCGTCGAGAACTTCATGGACGTGCCGCACACGGTGTTCGTCCACGCCCACTGGTTCCGCAACGCCAAGCGCCGCCACGGCGAGGCCACCTGCCGCCGCACGCCCGCCGACGTGCTCATCACGTACCTGCACCGAGACGACATCGGCTTCGCCGACTGGGCCCTCAACCCGGAGCGGCTGCCGATGACGCACACGGATCGCTTCATCTCGCCGAACGTGACGCGCGTGGACTACACCTGGGGCGATCGCCGCAGCTTCGTCATCTCCTCGCAGATCACGCCCATCTCGCCCTTCCGCTCGCGCGTCTACACCGCGATCGCCTTCCGCTTCGGCCTCCTGACGCCCCTGCTCGAGCCCTTCTTCCGCTGGTACACGCGCCAGGTCATCGAGCAGGACGTCGTGATCATGCGCAACCAGGGCCAGAACCTGCAGCGCTACGGCGAGACCCGCTTCGACGCCACCGAGGCCGACTGGGTCCACCGCTACATCGAGGACCTGCGCGAGTGGCGCGAGGGCGGCGAGCAGGGGCCCCCGCCCGGCGTCGAGGAGCGGCGCATCGGGTTCTGGATCTGACGGGGCTGCGGCCGACCTTTCCTCGTTCAGCCAGCAGCCGTGCTTCAAGGTCCCCAACGGCTCGCCGGCCTGCAGGGTCAAGAGGTACAAACTCGCCCTGCGCTGGAGCAACATCACCAGCCCCGCGAAGCGGCGCGTCGAAGGCCCTGCCGGCCTCATAGCGACGGTCAAATGAGCCCGGCCACCATCGCTAGCCCTGAACGCCGCTATCAGTCGGCCGTCACGAGGCGTTCGAAGGGCGGTGCGCCAGCCGGCCCGAGCCTCGGGTCTTCGGCCGGGAGGTGCGCCTCGATGTAGAGCCCGCCGCCGGGCCGGTCGAGGGCGGCGATCCGGCCCCCGTGCATCCCCTCGATGATGCCCCGACACAGGTACAGCCCCAGCCCTGCGCCGCCCCCCCGCCGCGTGATGCCTGGGTCCACCTGGTAAAAGCGTTCGAAGATGCGCGCCCGCTCCCCGGGCGGCACCCCCGGCCCGCGGTCGAGCACGGCGAAGCAGGCCCCCGCAGCGTTTTCCCGGACCTCCACCTCGATCGCCCCGCCGGGTGCCCCGTGAGCCCGCGCGTTCTCGAGCAGGTTCAGGACGACCTGCTGCACGCGCTCCCGGTCATGCGGCACGACGCAGGGGTGCTCGGGCAGCGACAGGCGCAGCGCGTGGCCTTGGGTGGCGAGGTGGTGCGTCATCGCCCCGCAGGCATCGGCGACCGTCAGCGCGAGGTCCTGCGGCTCCCGGTGGCAGGGCAGCTGCCCCCCGCCGAGCCGGGCCGCGTCGAGCACGTTGCCGAGCATCCGGTCGAGCCGCTCGACCTGCTCGACGATCGTGTCCGCGAAGGCCTCTCGGCCCGGCGCGTCCGAGGCCAGCACCGGGGCGGCGGCGCGGATGACGCACAGGGGCGTGCGCAACTCGTGGCTGACGACGTGGAAGATCTCGTCCTTGCGGCGGTCGAGCGCCTCGAGCTCGACGTTGCGGGCCAGCAGGGCTGCGTGCGTGTGCTCGAGCCGCAGCACGATCATGGCCATCCCAGAGACGAGGTTGAGCACCACGCCGGCCAGGTAGCCGAGCCAGGCCAGCGGGTGACCGACGACCAGCGGAAAGGCCAGCGTCAGCAACCCCTTGGCGAAGAGGGGCAACGAGAACCAGCGCTGCGGACCGCTCGCGCGGTGGTACACCAGCCACCCGAGCCAACAGAAGGCCAGGCAGAAGCCCACCATCGGCAGCGCGACCGCCGCCGCGAAGGTGCCACCCCAGCTGAGCCACACCACCCCAGGCAGCGCCATCACGGCCGTGGCGACGGCCAGGGTGGGCGACGTGGCCGGGCGCCCCACGAGCACGAGCGCCACCTGCCCCATCAGCGCGACGGACGCGGCGATCGCAACGACCTCCGCCTGCGCGAGCCAGCCTGGACGCCCCAGGCCGACCGCCACCAGATCGAGGCCGAGAGCAGCCCAGGACACCGCGTAGGCCCAGGTCCAGCACCGGAACCACGGCTCGGGGAAGCGCTGCGTGACGTAAGCCGAGGTGGCAACCACCATGGCCACCCCGGTCACATTGAACAGAGAGGTCCAATACACGGGGTCAGAATGGCCGGACACTGTCAATTCATTCACACATTGCAACCCGTTGCCCAATCAGGCTATTACACTGCTGCGCTGGTGGTGCCAATTTAACACATCGCCTTCGGCCACTGCCCGGCCAGCCCTGTCAGGAGTTCCACCCCTTGCGAAGCCACGCCGACACGCTGACGGCCATGCAGGAGAGCTTCGGAGAGGCCCGGCGCCTGGGGCTGATGTACCAGGCCACCGAAGACGCGGCCTTCGATGGGCGCCACGTCACCGTTGCCGGTCGGTCGCTCGTGCACATGGGCTCGTGCAGCTACATGGGGCTGGAGCTCGACGAGCGGCTCATCGCGGGCGCGGTGGACGCGGTGCGACGCTACGGCAGCCAGTTTTCCGCCTCGCGGGTGTTCCTGTCGAGCCCCCTCTATGCTGAGCTCGAGGACCTGCTCGGGCAGGTCTTCGAGGCCCCCGTGCTCGTGGCCCCGAGCACGTCGCTGGCCCACGTGGCGGCCTTTCCGGTGCTCATCGCCGACGATGCGGCGGTGATCCTCGACCAGCAGGCCCACAGCAGCATCCAGAACGCCGCCAACCACCTGCGCGTCCGCGGCACGTCCGTGGAAGTGGTGCGCCACAACCGCCTCGACCTGCTCGAGGAGCGGATCGTGGCCCTGCGCCAGCGCCACCGGGAGATCTGGTACATGGCGGACGGCGTCTACAGCATCTTCGGCGACCACGCCCCCTTCGAGGACCTGCGGCGCCTGCCTTGCGGGCCACCGGGCCATCGAAGGCCGCCACCGCATCCACCTGTGGGGAGCGTTCCCCCGGCCGCCAGCCACGCCCCCCCTCTACACCAACCCCACATCGAAGTACACCAGCCGCCGCGCCAGCGCGGCCCCGTCCCAGCGCCCGAGCGGATCCATCGCAAACGGCGCGATCGGCACGGCCGCCCGCAGCCAGCCGCGCACCGCCGCAGCCAGCGGGTCACGGGCGTCGAACATGACGCTCAGGTACAGCGCCCCGGCCGCCCGGGCGTCGCCCCAGGCCGCGTGCAGCAGGGCCCCCGCCACGGCGGCGTCGCCCGCGCACAGGTGGGTGACGACGACGTACGGCACGGCCTCCCCCGGGCGCGGCAGCGGCGGCCGCCCCAGGGCCCCCGCGCCCAGGCCCCAGGCCGCGCGCACGGCCGGCAGCCAGCTTGGCTCGTCCACCAGCACCAGCCGCTTCAGCGCGCGCTGGTCCCAGGCCAGCGCGAGGCCCACCAGCGCCTCGCCGTCGAAGGCCAGCCAGTACGCCTCGGGGCCCACGCCCGGCGCCCCGGGCCGGTCGGCCTCCAGCCCCAGCCAGCCGCGCAGCCAGGCCGGCGTCCAGACGGGCGCGAACTGGCGCTCGCATTGAAGCTGATTCCACAGCGCGACCATGGCGTCCACGTCCGCCGGCGTGGCGCGCCGCAAGCGCAGCCGGCCGGCCCGCCCACGCCGCAGCGGGCCGAACAGCAGGTGGTTGTGCAGCGTGCCGAGCGGGTGGTAGCGCAGCACGCCACCCTTGCCCGTGAGCACCGGCCCCATCGCCGCGTTGCCGCCCATCACGGCCGTGACGCCGAGGTCCCAGCCCCGCGTGCCCACGCCGTGCTCCGTCAGGGTGTCGTACAGGCGCTTGAGCACCCGCCCGCCGCGCGCCTGCGGGTGGATGCGCAGGTCGCAGGCGTAGAAGGCCTCGCGGACCTCGCCCTCGACGTACACGGCCGGCAGCGCCGCCACGGCGGCGGCCCCGTCGAGCCGGCCCGGCCCGTCGACGACCAGCACCTCGGCTCCCGCCCCCTGCAGCCGGCTGAGCGCGAAGTAGTCAGGCCAGCGGTCGAAGCACAGCGTCAGCGCCCCGGCCATCGGGCAGGCCCGGTTGAGGGCGATCAGGGCCTCGTTGTCGGCTGGCCCGGCCCAGCGGGGCACAGCGACGCTCACGGGGCGACGGGCCCCACCAGGCGCTCCCGCCAGCCCGCCAGCCGGTGCAGGGGCGTGGGCTTCACGTCGCCCGCCCGCTGCCCGAGCGCGACGCAGCCCGCCACGTAGCGGGCCTCGGCGTCCGGGCCCACCGGCACCACGCGGGGCGCGCGCAGCTGCCCGAGCTCCCGGGCGTAGGCGTAGTGCGGGTTCTCGCGCAGCGCCAGCTCCAGCGCGACCGTCAGCCGCTCGACGCCGTCGTGGTCGAGGTCGGCAGCCACGTAGAGCTCGTAGCCCGGGGGCTCCGCCGTGCTCGCCGGCGCCAGCATGGCGAAGCGGCCTGCCAGCGCGTGCGCCGTCAGCACCCGGGCCAGCACGCCCTCGACGAAGACGGCCGCGAGCTTCTCGCCCACGAGGTCGCTGACCAGCCCGGCCCGCCCCCGGAAGGCCAGCAGCGGCACGCGCCCGAGCCGCCCCACCACCTCCACGACGTCGCGCAGGGCGTAGCGGTACAGGCCCCCGCCCGTCGTCAGCAGCACCTCGTAGCAGGCCCCGTCCTCGAGCTCGTGCACGAGGCGCGGGCGCGCGGCGGCGTCGCCACAGGGGGCGAACTCGAGGAAGTGGGACGTGAGGGCCGGCAGGGCCCCCGCATGGCCGAGCAGCGGCACGCTCACGACGCCCTCGGTGGCCAGCAGGCCCTTGCCCTGCACCTCGACACCGGGGAAGTGCGCCTGCAGCGCCGGCAGGGCCCGGGCCGCGGCCCCCTCCGTCCAGCAGCTGATGAGCGCGAGGTCCGGCAGCATGTCGCTCCCGCGCCAGGGCCCCTCGCGCAGCCGGGCGGCCAGCGCCTCGGCCCGCGCCGGGTCGGGGACGAGCCCCTGCGAGAGGCGCGCATGAAGCGCCAGCGGGAGCGGCTCGGGGGGGCTCAGGGCGCCGTGCCGGAGGTCGTGCAGCAGGCGGTCGGGCTCGGCGCGGGCCGCCTCGAGCAGCAGCGTGAGGAAGCTGGGGTGCCACACCGAGACGAGCCCGGGGCCGCGCCCCTGCAGCAGGTGCCGCCACGTCACGTAGCGGCAGGTGGCGAGGTCCGGGGCCTCTCGCAGGGCGGCGGGCGCCGCCATCAGGCGGCCGAGCACCCAGCGCTCGGCGGGCTCGAAGTAGGCCGTGTCGTCCTCGAAGCCGATGGGCAGGTTCCCAGCCGTGCGCTCGGGCGCGCGCCCCAGCGGCGAGATCGACCAGT
>JAYKHR010000097.1:0-14382 GCA_035285125.1 Candidatus Sericytochromatia bacterium
GCGTGGCGCTGCTCGGCGTGGTGCTGGTGGCCCAGCGCGAGGCCACGGCCGGCCGGGCGCTCGGCCTGCTGCTGGCCGAGCGCCTGCCGCGGGCGGGCCGCTGGGTGCTCGGGCTGGGCTTCGGCTACGTGGCGCTGCACGTGCTCGGCGGGCTGCCGGTGGGCGGCGGCGGGGGCGAGGGCTTCCACTTCGACCGCGCCTTCACGGCCCTCGTGGCCTGGTTCGGGCTGGCGGCCGCGCTGTTCCACGGCGGCTGGCGGGGGCGCTGAGCTCAGGCCCTGGCGAGCGGCCGGGGGCGGCCGGCCCAGAGGTACTTGCCCATGCGCACGGGCAGCGTGAGGCCCCGCGGCAGCCCGTCGAGGAAGGCCTGCACGCGCTGTCGCACCCGCACGTCGGGGTGCGCGGCCAGCCGCGCCTGCTCGTCGCGCGCGTAGGCGGCCCAGGCCAGGCGGGCCTGCTCGGCGAGGTCCTCCGGCGTGGGCCCCGGCGAGGCCGCGACGCGCTCGAGGAGCTCGCGCCAGAAGGCCTGCGAGGCGGTGTCCCAGTCGGGCCAGGCCTCGGCGGTCTCGCGGGCGCCGGCCTTGAGGCGCCGCAGCAGGGCCGGGTCGTCGCGCAGGCGTCGCACCGCCGCGACGACGCCGGCCTCGTCGTCCCGCGCCAGCACGAGCGCGTTGCGGTCGTGGGCGATGTACTCCTCGTGGCCCGTCACGGCGTACACCACGGCCGTCCCGCCGCAGTGGAAGTGCTCCAGCGGCGGGCCGAACATCCCCTCGACGTAGCTGAGCTTCACGATCACGTCGCAGGCCCGGTAGATCGCGGGCACGGCGTCGATCGGCGCGCGGGACCAGAGGCGCGAGACGCCCGGGTACCAGGGCAGGTCGGTGGCCGTGAGCAGCCACGTCTCGTCGGGGCGGGCCTCGCGCACGAGGCTGAGCGTGCGCCCCAGGTTCTTGAACGGCACGCCGAAGGGGCCCTCGACGAGCACGCGCAGCTGCCCCTCGGGCAACGGCGGCGCAGCGGTTGGCCCATCCGGTCTGTAGAGGTCCTTGCGGATGCCGTTGCGGGCCAGGCCCACCTCCCAGCCGTGGTGGGCGCGCAGGTGGGCCTGGATCCAGGTGGCCTCGGTGATGCCGGGCAGGGCCAGGCCGTAGGTCGCCTCGACCAGCGCCCGCAGGGGCTGCTCCTCGGCCCCGTAGAACCAGGACTCGATCGACTGCACGAAGTAGGCGTGGCGCGTCGCCCGGAGCTGGGGGAGCGCCAGGGCCGTCTTCCACCAGGTGGCGATCGCGATGTCGAAGGGCAACTCGCCCACCTGCGCGAGCGGCACCAGCCGCAGCAGGCGACACGCCGGGTGCCAGGCGAGCATGCCGTCGTGGTACGGGAACATCGCCACGATCGTGACGTCGTGGCCGGCGGCGTGGGCGGCGAGGGCGTGCTGGAGGATCACGTACGTGCCGCCGGAGATGTCCACCGAGCCGATGACGAAGGCGATCCTCACAGCCCCGCCCTCCGGCGCAGCGCCCGCGCGTACACGGCGGCCAGCGCGCGGCCCCCGCGGGCGCGGATGGTCAGGTACGGCCAGAACCCGAGCTCGCCGGGGCGCCGCGCCGTCAGCAGCCACCACGCGAAGGCGAGCTGCTCGCGCCAGCCCGGGGGGGCCGCTGTGTCGCTGAAGGTCGAGCGGCCGAACACGCCGAAGTTCTCGAGGTGCCACACGCCCGAGAACCAGCCAAGCTCCGCCGGGCTCGGGGCCAGCACCATGCGCGCATGGCGGCGCGCAGCCTCGTGAAGCAGGCGCTCGGGGGCGTAAGGCAGCCGCACCAGCGCGGCGTCGATCGCCGCAAATCGGGCCTCGAGCCGCCGCTGCGCGGGCGCGATGTGGGCGTGGAACAGCGGTGCCTCCTCGAAGGCGTCGCGCACGGGCACGCCGAGGCCCGCGGCGTCGAAGGCGTGGTGGTGGGTGGAGCCGTGGTCGGCCGCGAGCACCACCTCGAAGAGCGAGCGGTTCTGGTCGAAGGCGGCGGCGTGGGGCGTGGGCGCCCCGACGGTGTCGAAGAGCACGCCGTGCTTCCGGCTCGTGGGGCTCGCCGCGCCTGTCGCCACGAGTCCGAGGTAGTAGCCCTCGACCTCGCGCACGCCGGCGTCGGGGCGCTGGGCGAGCAGCGCGGCCAGGTGGTCCTGGATGGTGCCCTTCCAGCCCACGTCCACCACCGCCAGCCGGTCGCGCCCCCCGAGCCACGGCAGGCGCCGCAGGATGTCGAGCAGCGCGTCCTGCCGCGTCCGGCGCTCGTGGGCGTAGGCCGCGGTGAAGGTGGGGTGCGCGCGCAGGGCGGCGAAGGCCTCGCTCGTCGGCCAGTCGGCCTCCTCTTCGCCGAGGTTTCGCCCGAGCGCGGCTGCCAGTGGCGCCTCGAGGTGCTCCAGCCCCAGGCTGCGCAGGAAGGCCGCGCCCGACATCCGCCGGTACTGCCGGAACAGCGTCTCGAACGTCTCGGCCTCGAGCGGCCCGAGCGACGGCAGGAAGGTGGCGCGCCGGGAGACCTCCAGGTAGTGCGTGCGGATGGCAAGGGCGGGCGTCGGCGCCCGGCGGGCCTGGTAGGCGTCGAAGAGCCGCTGCAGCAGCTGGCCCTCGCGCGCGAGGAAGCACACGTCCCGCACGCCGGCTCGCAGCAGGGCGTCGTGCAGCCGCTCCGTGAAGGCGAAGAGCGTGAGCGCGAGCTCGGGGAACGGCTCGGGCTCGCCCCTGGTCGCCAGCAGCCCGTCGAGCGCCCGCGCCAGGTGGCCGGGGTCGCCGGCCTCGCGGCGCCAGGCCTCGTAGGTGGCCCCCCGGGGGGCGCGGTCCAGGTGGTGGGCCGCCAGCCCGTGGGCCCTCGCCTGGGCCACGTCGGCCTCCGCGTTGTCGCCGACCATCAGCACGCGGCTCGGCGGTGCCCCGAGGCGCTCAAGCACGAGGGGGTACTGGCGTCCCGAGCGCTTCGTGCGCAGGGTGTCGGCCGACACCACCACGTGGTCGAAGTGGGCGGCCAGCCCGTGGTGCGCCAGCAGCCGACGCAGGTGGCCTTCAGGCAGGTAGAAGTCGCTCACGAGGCAGCGCCCCAGGCCGGCCTCCCGCGCCCGCTCCAGCAACGCCACCGCGTCCGGCTCCGGCAGCTGCAGGGCGCACTCCGTCGCCACCTCCAGCTCCAACCCCAGTGTCACGAAGGCCTCGCGCCCCGGGCGGTCTGCTGCCGGCAGGGCCTCCCAGAGGGCCCCCAGGACCTCGGGCAGCGCGGCCTCGGCGTCATGGCCCGCGGCCACGTTGGCCTCGCCGAGCCGCTGCTCCAGGGCGGCCCGCGCCGCGTAGAGCTGCGCCCCGCCGAGCGCGGGGGCCGCCAGCCGGGCGAGCCGCTCGCAGACGAGCCGCTTCACGTCCTCCGGGTGCACCCGGCGGGAGACCAGCGTGTCGAACATGTCGAGGCAGAGCCAGTCGTGGGCGCCCGGCTCCAGGGCCGCGAGGGCGGGGGGGAGCAGACCATCGGCCACGTGGGTCACGGCGCAGCCTCCCGCGCCGCGAGGGCGGCGTCGCGCTCGGCGATCAGGGCCTCCATGTGCTGCATCACGGCCCAGCGCTCCTCGAGCAGGCGGGCCTGGCCCGCGAGGGCGGCGTCGCGGTCGGCGATCATGGCCTCCATCCGCTGCATCACGGCCCAGCGCTCCTCGAGCAGGCGGGCCTGGCCCGCGAGGGCGGTGTCGCGGTCGGCGACCATGGCCTCCATGCGCTGCATCACGGCCCAGCGCTCGGCCAGCTGGGCGTCCCTGTCGGCCAGCTGGCGGGCGAACAGCCGCGCCTCGGCCCGGTGGCGGTAGAGCGAGAGCCAGGGCGTGGCGCCAGCCTCCTGCAGGGCGCGCAGCCAGCGGTCGCCGCGCGGGAAGAGCACGCCGAGCCCAAAGCTGTGCGCGAGGAACTCCAGGTGCGGGTGGTGCGCCTTCAGCGACGCCCAGAACGTGGCCGAGCCGTAGCCCGTGTCGGGGGCCACGTCGTGGAAGAACACCACGCCGTCGGGGGCTACCGCGTCACGCCAGCCCTCGTAGTCCGCCGTCACGGCCTCCAGCGTGTGCAGCCCGTCGATGTGCAGCACATCGACGCTGCCGGGCGCGAAGGCCGGGCGGGCGGCCGCGAAGGTCTCCCGGCGCAGCTGCAGCGGCACCTCGGGGAAGCAGGTGGCCACGGTGCGCGTCACGAGCGCGTGGACCGAGTCGTCGTAGCGGCCCGCGTGGTCGTCGCCCTCCCACGTGTCGATGGCCACGAGCTCCGTCGGCAGCCCGAGGTCCTTCACCGCCTGGGCGAAGGCGAACAGCGAGCAGCCGTAGTGCGTGCCGAGCTCCACCACCCGCCGGGGCCGCATGAAGGCCAGCCAGTCGTAGGCGAAGCCGCGGTGGCCACTCCACGGGGACACGGCCAGCGCCGGGTTGAGGCCGTCGGCCTCGAAGGTCGGGTCGTGAAGCTGCCACGTCGGGGGCGTCATGGGGGGCCTCCGATGGCCTCGAGGGGGTGGAGCGGCACGTTGAAGAGGCCGTGCATCGGCACCGCGTGCCCATGCTCGAGCACCACCACGTTGTGGGCCCAGCACTGGATCTCATGGAGGTGGGGGTCGTGCCCGTCACCGAGCCCGAAGGTCAGCCCGTAGCGCTCCGGCGCGAGGGTGGGCCACGTGAGGGTGCCTCCGAGTTCGTGCAGGCCGGGGCCGAGCGGCGGCATGGCCGGCCGCCAGCGCGCCGAGTTCTCCCCGAAGATCACGGTGCCGAAGCGGTCCTGCACCTGATAGCCGAGGATGGGGGCCGCCAGCCGCTCCTCGACGCGCACGCGCACGCGCCACGCCACCCGCTGGCCGGGCCTGACGAGGCGGGCCGTGGCGTCGCCGTCGACGGCGACGGTGCAGGCCTCGATGCGGGCGCCGAGCCGGCCGCTGAGCCGCTCGGGGGCGACGGGCTCCCAGCTGGCCTCGGGGGTCACCGCAGCCAGCCCGGGCGCCGGCTCGGGGGCCGTGGGGGGGGCCTGCCCGGCCCGGCAGAGCTGCTGGTAGCAGGTGAGCGCCTCGGCCGGATCCCCGACGAACGCCAGGCGCCCCTGCTCGAGCACCACCGCGCGCGTCGCCAGGCGCGAGACGGCGGCGAGGTCGTGCGTCACGAGCAGCTTGGTGACGTGGGCGAGGTCCTCCTGCAGCACCCGGTTGCACTTCTGCTGGAAGGGGAAGTCGCCCACTGCGAGCGCCTCGTCGATGATCAGGACCTCGGGGTCCGTGTGGATGGCGACGGCGAAGGCGAGCCGCACGTACATCCCGCTGGAGTAGGTCCGCACGGGCTGCTCGAGGAAGGGCCCGAGGTCGGCGAAGGCGGCGATGGCGTCGAAGCGCTCCGCGAGCGCCTCCCGGCTCAGCCCGAGGATCGTGCCGTTGAGCAGGACGTTCTCGCGCCCCGTGAACTCGGGGTTGAAGCCGGCCCCGAGCTCCAGCAAGGCGGCCACCCGGCCGCGCACGCGCGCCTCGCCCTCGCTCGGCGTGAGCGTGCCCGTCAACAGCTGCAGCAGCGTGCTCTTGCCGCTGCCGTTGCGCCCGATCACGGCGAGCGTCTCGCCCGGCTGCACCGCGAGGCTGACGTCCCGCAGGGCCCAGAAGTCGCGGTGCAGCTTGCGCCGACGCCCCCAGAAGGCCTGCGCGAGGCGGTCTTGCGGCCGGTCGTAGATGGCGTAGCACTTGCCGAGCCCGCGCGCCTCGATCACGGGCTCACATGACATCGGCGAACCCCTGCCGGCAGGCCTCGAAGAAGGCGTGCGCCAGCCAGGCCGCCACGGCCGTGCCCCCCCACAGGGCGAGGACGGGGCCGGCGGCGGGCACCTCGTTCCACAGCACGACCTGCCGCACGGCCTCGATCAGGGCCGTGAGCGGGTTGAGCCAGAGCCACCCCTGGTAGGCGGGCGGCAGCGCCGAGGCCGGGTAGAACACGGGCGAGAGGAACATCAGCACCGTCGTCGCGAGCCCCACGGACTGCCCCACGTCGCGCACGAACACGCCGAGCGCGCCGAACAGCCACCCCGCCGCCAGCGCGAGCAGGGCCAGCGGCCCCATCAGGGCGGGCAGCAGCACGAGCGCCGGCGGCAGCCCCCCGCCCGTCAGCGCCCGGAAGGCCAGCAGCACCGCCAGGCCCACGCCGGCGTGGAACAGCGCGGCCCCCAGGCTCACCCAGGGCAGCACCTCGAGCGGGAAGACCACCTTCTTGACCAGGTTGGGTTGGGCCACGACGAGCCCCGGCGCGCGCTGCAGGCACTCGGCGAACACGCCGAACGTGAGCATCCCGCAGAACAGCACGGCCGCGAAGGCCCCCCTGTCGTCGAGGGCGAGGCCAGGCCAGCGGGCCTGGAACACCACGCCGAACACGAAGGTGTAGACGGCGAGTAGCAACAGCGGGTGCATCAGCGCCCAGGCCGCACCGAGCCACGAGCCCCGGTAGCGGCCCTCGATCTCCCGGCGGGTCAGCTGGGCGATCAGGTGGCGGTGGCGCCAGGCGGCACGGAGGGGGGCAAGGGGGGAAGGCACGGGGCGTCGGGCGGCAAGGAGGGCGCCCCAAGATGACACGGGTGCGGCCCGGGCATCAAGGGGCCAGCCTCCCCCTTGATGCCCGGGCCCGCCTCCCGCATGATCCGCGCTATGGTCCAGGGCCCCGTGATCGCCATCGTCGGCGTCGGCTTCTCCGGTGCTGCCACTGCCGTCCAGCTGCTGCGCGGGCTTGGCGGCGGTGTGGCGTGCGAGCTCCACCTGATCGAGCAAGGAGAGGGCCTCGGGCGCGGCGTGGCCTACGGCACGCGGGACCCGGGCCACCTGCTAAACGTCCCGGCGGGCGAGATGAGCCTCCTGCCGGAGGAGCCCGACCACCTGCTGCGCTGGCTCGCCGGGGCTGGCCAGCCGGCGGAGGCCGGGGCCTTCTTGCCGCGGGGGATGTATGGCGACTACGTGGCGGCCACGCTGGCGGCGGCGATCGCGGCGGCCCCCCCGGGCGTGCGCGTCGTGCGCCAGGCCGAGGCCGCCATCGGCTGCCTCCCGGCGGGCCCCCGCCACGTGCTGCGGCTGGCCTCCGGGACGACGCTGGAGGCCGACGCCGTCGTGCTGGCCTGGGGGCTGGCCCCGCCTGCGCCGCTGGGCTGGTCGCTGCCCGCCGGGCCGCCCCCGCCGTGGCTGGTGCTGGCCCCGTGGCGGCCCGAGGCCCTGGCCCCGCTGCCGGCCGACGTCGAGGTGCTGCTCGTCGGCACGGGCCTCACGGCCGTGGACCTGGCGCTCTCGCTGCTCGACCTGGGCGCGCGGACCGTGCACCTCGTCTCGCGGCGGGGGCGCCTGCCCGTCGCGCGGGAGGAGGTCGCGCCGTACCCCGCCTGGCTCCCGCCAGCCTCGGCCCCTCGGCGCGTCTCAGGCCTGATGCGGCTCGTGCGGGCGGAGGTGCGGGCCGCCGCGGCCGCGGGCCACCCCTGGCAGGCGGTGCTCGAGGCCCTGCGGCCCACCGTGCCGGCGCTGTGGGAGGCGCTGCCCTGGGTGGAGCGCCGGCGCTTCCTGCGACACGCCAGGCCGGCGTGGGAGGCGCACCGACAGCTGCTGCCGCCCCCGACGGCCGAGCGCCTGCGCGCGGCCCTGGTGGCGGGGCGTCTGCACGTGCGGGCGGGGCGGGTGCGGGCCCTGGAGGTGGCCCCTGGTGGCGCGACCGCCCACCTCCGGTGCGCGGACGGTGGCGAGGAGGCCCTCGCCGTGGCCCGGGTCGTCGTCTGCACGGGGCCGGAAGACAACTACAGGCGGGTGCGGGAGCCCCTGGCCCAGTCCCTGATCGGGGCCGGGCTGGCGCGGCCCGACGCCCTGAGGCTCGGGCTCGACGTCGGCCCCGAGGGCCTGTTGCGGGACGAGGACGGCGCGCCGCGCCCGGGCCTGTGGGCCGTGGGCGCGGCGCGCAAGGGGGCGCAGTGGGAGGCCACGGCCGTGCGCGAGCTGCGGGTGCAGGCCGCGCAGGTTGCGGCTGGGCTGCGCCTCGCCCTGCGGCTCAGCCCGGATGCCTCACAGGGGCCAGCTGCGGCACCACGGCCGTGAGCTCGGCGACGTCGAGGGCGAGCAGGTAGGCCTCGCGCTCGGTCGCCGGGTCGGGCCGGGGGGTGTCGAGGGTGGTCGTGGGCACTTGGGGCATGGCGATGTCAGTGGTCATCGGGGGGCCTCCTGTTCGTGCAAGGGGGACAGTTGACACCATAGGACCCACCAGATGCAGGCCCATCGTGCAGCTTGCACGATTTGTTTCGCCGTCGTGTCGCGGGTTCGAACCCGTCGGGGCGGGGTATGCAACTGACAGACCAGGGTCAGCTCCGATCGCCCCCGCGGCGGCCCCGAACACGCGTGAGGAAGCCCATGGAACCCATCGCCCCCCTCGGCGCCACCCCCTCTGCCGGCGGCACCTCGCCGCTGTCCCCTCTGCCGCCCGGGCTCCGGGGCCCCCTGCCCCCGAAAAGCCCCCCCAGGACCGGCGGCACGGCCCGCGCCGTGGCGCCAGGGGCGCGCGGCGCCCGGGCCGTGGTGGTGGTGGACGGCAACCCCACCTGGGACGCGCTCAACGCGGCCGTCGGCGCGGCCGAGGAGATGACGGCCGAGGAGATGAGGGCCGAGGAGATGAGGGCCGAGGAGGCCGTGCGGGCCGCGCGCGCGCTCGCCGCCACGGGGCCCCTCAACGAGTTGGAGAACACCTCGGGCACCTCGGCGAAGTGGGCCCGGATCCAGATGCTCTCGCGTCGGCTCCGCCAGCTCAAGGTCAAGCGGGAGCGGCTTGTCGAGGTGATGGGCCGCAACGGTGTCCTGGTCAAGCGGGCGCGCCTTGGGCTCGGTGAGATGCGTGACGCCCTGCGGGGCGCCACGGGCCCTGCGGCCACCTCGATGCGCAGCGCCGTCGAGCGGATGGAGGCCTTCATCAAGCGGCTCGAGAACAAGATGACGGAGGATCAGACCCAGCTGAGCTTGCTCGACCGCCAGATCGGCGACATCGAGGCCGAGCTCAGCGCGCTCGGGGGGTGAGCGTCGCCCTCGCGGGCGGCCCTGCGGCGTGGTAACCTCCGCGCATGTCCTCAGAGGCCCTGATCGGGGCGGCGCTTCGGCTGCGTGACGCCGTCTCGGCGCTCGGCTTTGCCCCGCCCGTCACCCACGTCTACAACCCGCTCGATCACGCCTGGTCGGTCCACGAGGCCTACCTGCGCACCTACGGCGCTGGCCCCAAGGACGTCGTCTTCGTCGGGATGAACCCGGGGCCCTTTGGCATGGCCCAGACGGGCGTGCCCTTTGGCGAGGTGGCCGCTGTGCGTGACTTCCTGCGGCTCTCAGGGCCCGTCGGGCAGCCCCCCGCTGTCCACCCCAAGCGGCCCGTCGAGGGCTTCGCCTGCGCCCGCAGCGAGGTCTCGGGCCGGCGGCTGTGGGGGGCCGTGGCAGATGCCTTCGGCACGCCGGAGGCCTTCTTCTCGGGCCACCTCGTGCTCAACTACTGCCCGCTGGCGTTCATGGAGGCCTCCGGGCGCAACCGCACGCCGGACCAGCTGCCTGCCCACGAGCGCCAGCCGCTCTTCGAGGCCTGCGATGCCCACCTCCGCGAGGCCGTCGTGGCGCTGAGCTCCCGCTGGGTCGTGGGCGTCGGCCACTTCGCCGAGGGCCGGGCCCGGGCCGCGCTGGCGGGCCTGCCGGTGCAACTCGGGCGCATCAGCCACCCGAGCCCGGCGAGCCCGGCCGCGAACCGGGGCTGGGAGGCCCTGGTGGCGGCCGAGCTCGCGGCGCTGGGGCTGAGCTGGGGTCAGTAGAGCGTGGTCCGGAAGCTGCGCACGGGGCCCTCGGCCACCCGGCCCGCCGCGTCGCGGGAGCGCACCTTGTAGTAGTAGGTGGTCATCCGCCGCAGGTCGCCGAGCCGCACGCGGTGGGCCGTCAGCAGCGCGGCGTCGGGCGGGGTGGCCTGCCCCAGCTGCGGCGTGGCGCCGAAGAGCACCTGGCTGTCCGCAGGCTCGCTGGTGAGCCAGCGGATCGTCGCCCGCGTGGCACGTGGCACGGCCGCCACGCCGCCGAGGCGCAGGGGCACGGGCGGCCGCGCGGAGGGCGCGGGGCCCGGGGGGGCCACCGAGGGCGCTCTCGACGGGGGCGGCAGGGGGATCATCGAGGGTGCTGGCGAGGGGGCCTCTGACGGCGCCACGGAGGGCGTCGGGGCTGGCGAGGCAGGCAGCGTGGGGGCGGCCGAGGGCCCGGGCGTCGGCACGGCCCGCAGCGCCGCGAGCACGTCGAGGCGCCGCACCTGCGGCGTCAGCGGGAAGCCGGCCACGGGGGCGCCGGAGCCCACGAGGGCCGCGCGGACCTGGGCCGCGGAGAGGCCGGGGTGCGCCCCCCACACCACGGCGGCGGCGGCGGCCACATGCGGGGCTGCCATGCTGGTGCCGCTGAGGGTCGTGGTGCCTCCGCCGAGCTTGGTGCTGAGGATGCGCTCGCCCGGCGCCGCGATGCCCACGTACGTCCCGTGGTTCGAGAAGCTGGCGCGCCGGTCCGACGACGTCGTGGCGCCCACGGCCAGCACCTCTGGGTAGGACGCGGGGTAGGTCGCGGCCGTCGTGTCCTCGTTGCCGGCCGCGACGACCACCAGCACCCCGGCGGCGGCCGCCTGCTGGATGGCGGCGCGCAGCGTCTGGCCGTCGGAGGGGCCACCGAGGCTCAGGTTCAGCACCTTGGCCCCCCGGCGCACGGCCTCGAGCACGCCGTCGGCGATGTCGGAGAGGGCGCCCGAGCCCTCGGCATCGAGCACGCGGATGGCAAGCACCCGGGCCGCCGGGGCCACGCCGGCCACGCCGAGGCCGTTGTTCATCAGCGCCGCGATCGTGCCGGCCACGTGGGTGCCGTGGCCCTGCTCGTCCTGGGGTTGCTCGTCGTGGTCCACCAGGTCGGGCCCCGCCACGACCTGCCCGGTGAGGTCGTCGTGGCGCAGGTCGACGCCCGTGTCGAGCACGGCCACCTGGACGCCCTTGCCGCGGGCCACCTCCCAGGCCGCCGGGGCCTGGATCTTCGGCAGGGCCCACTGCTGGCTGGCAGACGGGTCGTCAGGCAGGGCCGCCGTCATGTAGAGCCGGTGGTCGGGCTCGGCCCACTCCACGGC
Source organism: Candidatus Sericytochromatia bacterium (assembly GCA_035285125.1). Lineage (GTDB taxonomy): Bacteria > Cyanobacteriota > Sericytochromatia > S15B-MN24 > JAQBPE01 > JAYKHL01. The sequence goes on from JAYKHR010000097.1 coordinate 11,167, forward strand.
GGGGTCCGCCCGCAGGGAGGCGAGCAGGGCGTCCCGGTCGGCGACGCTCTCGGCGCGCAGCACCTCGGTCCGTTCCAGCCGCAGCGTCCGCAGCAGCCGGGCGCGGGCGTGGCTCGCGGCCAGCCGCCCGGGCCGGTGGCGCACGATCACGGCCAGCGGCTCGGGGGCCGCGGCCAGCCTGTAGGTGGTGGGGGGGGGGCCGGCCAGGGCCGGCAGGCGCGTGGTGGGCGCCTGGCAGCCCGCAAGCGCCAGGAGCAGAGCCCCGATCAGGGGGCGGGTGGGTCGGATCATCGAGTGGACCTCGGCAGGGGGTTCGGAGGGCAGGGCGCGCCACAGCGGCGCACCCCCCCCATTCCCGGGGGGGACGTGGCGGGACACGCGGCAGCCGGGCGTTTTCTGCCGCGGGCCGCCTGGCGCAAGCGGGCACGGTGGGGGGCCTTGACGCGAGGTAGCCCTTTCCCGGGGCCGTGGCTCGGGGAAGGCCCCGCGCCGGCGTGGCAGCTGGTAGGGGGCCGCTAGGTCGAAACTAATTAACCTTTTGTTAACGGATTTTTACTAAACTGTTATCAGGGTTTGCCCCCACCCGCGCCCACAACCAGGGTGTGTCCCCTGGCTGGAGGAGCTCCCCTTGACCGCCGTGCCCGTCACCGTCTCCCCGCGACCCTTGTCTGCCGCCCCCGTGCGGTCGGCTGCTCCGGCAGAGCCGCTGGCTGCGCCCCTGGCGCCCGCGTCCTCTGATCCCGTGATGGCCCCGGATTCTCTCGTGCGAAGCGAGCCCCCTGCCCGGGTCGGCGAGGTCGAGGGCCAGGCGCCGCGCAACCCGTCGCTGCGCGAGAAGGTGGCGATCGCCGAGAGGCTGATGGGCCGCAAGGTCCGCTACGACGAGGCGCAGCTGCAGGCCTACCTGAAGGGGCTGGAGCGCAGCCTCCCACAGGACGCCTACGACCCGGACGGGTTCCTCGCGAACCTGGGCGTCACCAACATCCGCTCGGGCGGGTGGACGGATCGCAACTTCGTGGAGACGGTGCGCACCGTGAAGGACTACCGGCCTCGCACGACGCTCAACGGGGAGCTGATCGGGGCGCAGCAGGCCGCGTTCGACTTCGCCATGGCCAACCCGCGCTTCTTCCTGGCCCTCACCCGCGTCGCCAACCCCATCATCGAGGCCAAGGCCCGGCTCGATGCCGACTGGAAGGAGCCCTTCCGCCTTCGCCAGGCGCCCAAGCCCACGGACGAGAACCCCCTCGTGCGCTACAAGGACGCCCTGGACAAGGTCGGGGCCTGGAGCTGGCGCTTCGGTCCCGACTTCCACTACGGCCTGCCCGTCATCTACGACCCCGCGAAGCCGGGCTACGGCACCTACCAGATCGCCCGCGGCATGGGCTTCACGGACGAGATGGCCCGGCGGCTCGGCACGATGAGCCAGGGCATCGACGACAACACCACGCCCTACGGGAAGACGGGCCCCTCGCCCTTCCAGGCCATGGACCGCCACTTCAACCTCGACCGCAAGGCGCAGGACACGCGCCTGATCTTCGCTGCGAACCACCTGTCCGCGGCGATCCAGCTCGCCAAGGTGGGCTCCTTCGCCGAGGCCGAGATCGAGCTCGGCTGCGGGCTGCACTCGCTGCAGGACGTCTTCGCCCACGGCCAGCTCTCGCCCAGCGTGCACGGCATCATCGGGGAATACCCGGACGACGTGGACCTCAACCCCGTCGCCCTCTACGACGCCACCACGGCCACGGCCGCTTACCTGGCCGCCTACCTCGAGGGCATCACCAAGCCAGACACCGCAGAGGCCCCGTGACCGCGAGCGGGCCGGGCCCTGTGCGCGGCCTGTTCGGGACGGTTGGGGTGAGCCGGGACCCTCGCGAGGCCCCGGCATCGGCATGTGAGCCCCTCGCGCGCGGCCCGAACGCGAGGGGCCTCCTGGGAAGCAACCTCTGACGCAAGGGTTGGTCTTCAACAGGCCATAACCCATGCATGACCACGGCTTCATTCTTGCGCGCGACCCTCGCCCTGGCCCTTGCCTCCACCTGGCTGGCGGGGTGTGGCGCCGCGCGGCCGGTTGGTCTGGCCCTCGGCGCCAAGCGCCCGGCGGCCCGCGGCCCGGCGATCCGCGAGGCCGAGCCCCAGCCGGCGGGGGGGCCCGAGATCGAGCCCGAGCTGCGGCTTGCGATCACCGAGGACGCCTTCACGCGCCTGCGCGCCGCCTTCCCCTTCGAGGCCCAAACGCCGCGCGTCGACCACGACTACGACCTCTGGGACGGTCGGGCCTTTCGCCGGGCGGTGGACCCCACGGCGCCCCGGCTGCGGCTCAAGGTCAGGCCCGACAAGGTCACGTGGCAGGTGTCCCGCGTGCTGGAGCGCCGGACGCTCGATGCGGCCGGGTTGCCGATCGGCCTCACCACCCTCCAGAGTGAAGACGGCTCGCTGTCGCCGGGCGCTGCCCGGGCCCTGCTCGAGCCCACGGAGCGCTTCTTCCTGCAGCTCGACGAGGGCGGGGAGCGCCTCCGGCAGCAGGCTGCCGGCGTGGACTTCGCCTGGCGCGCCCTCCCCTGGTCAGGCGCCCCGGCCTTTGGTTGGGCGCCGGCGCCCCTGTTGGCGGGGCCGCCCCTGGCTGCCGCCGACGCGCTGCCGCCCGCCACGCCCATGCTGGTCCCCGCCGCCACCAAGCGCCGCCACGGCTGGAAGACCCTGCTGCCGCGGGAGCAGGTGGGTGGGGGCCTCCGCCTCTTCCTGCACTTCGACGAGGCGCGTGACGAGGTGGGGCGCTGGCGCGACAGCTTCGAGGTCGAGGCCGAGCCCACCGAGCGCACGGGGCGAGAGGCCCTCGAGGCCGCCGCCGCGGAGCTCGGCCGCCTGCTCGCGGCCCACGGCATCACGCGGGGGGACGTGGCCCCGCAGCGTGGCGACGCCACGGCCTACACGGCCGACAGGCTCACCCTGCTGGCCCCCACCTCACCCTTCGTGATGCCTGCTCTTCAGGGCCTGCGCGAGCGCTGACGCCGCGCGCGGGCGGCTACCAGCCCGCGTCGCGGAGGATCTTGTCGGCCTCGATGACGTAGCGCGAGAACAGGCTCTCCCCACGCGCGTCCTGCACGTTCTTGGCGCGGCCGAGGTCCCGCCTGGCGCGCGCCAGGTCGCGGGCCTTCATGACGTTGGCGTACATCGCGTTGAGGTACTTCCCGATCTCCATGTCCGGGTCGTTCAGCG
>JAYKHR010000098.1:0-25786 GCA_035285125.1 Candidatus Sericytochromatia bacterium
GCCCCTGGGGAGGGGGCGGAGGCTCGCCCGGCGGCTGGCTTCGTGACCCCGTGGGGCTAAGCTGGGCCCCCAGGAGGGCGCGTGGATGGCAAGCTGGTACGAGGATGCGGTGTTCTACGAGGTCTCCGTGCGCGCCTTCTGCGACGGCAACGGGGACGGGGTGGGGGACTTCGTCGGCCTGACGCGGCGGCTGCCGTACCTGGCCGAGCTCGGGGTCGACGCCCTGTGGCTGCTGCCGATGTACCCCTCGCCGCTGCGGGACGACGGCTACGACATCGCCGACTTCACGGGCATCCACCCCGAGCTTGGGACGATGGCCGACTTCGAGATGTTCCTCGCGGAGGCCCACCGGCTCGGGCTGCGCGTCGTGGCCGACCTCGTGCTCAACCATACCTCGGACGCGCACCCGTGGTTCGTGCAGGCCCGGCTCGGGCGCGCCAACCCCTACCACGACTGGTACGTCTGGAGCGACGACCCCACGTGCTTCGCGGAGGCGCGCGTCATCTTCACGGACACGGAGGCCTCCAACTGGGCCTGGGACGCCGAGGCCGGCCGGTACTACTGGCACCGCTTCTTCGCCAGCCAGCCGGACCTCAACTTCGACCACCCCCCCGTCCAGCAGGCGATGCTGGACGTCGCGGCCTTCTGGCTCTCGCGCGGGCTCGACGGCTTCCGCGTGGACGCCGTGCCGTACCTCTTCGAGCGCGAGGGCACCTCGTGCGAGAACCTCCCCGAGACGCACGCCTTCCTGCGCCGGCTGCGGGCCTTCGTGGCGGAGCGCTTCCCCGCCGCCGTGCTGCTCGGCGAGGCCAACCAGCTGCCCGCCGACGTGATGCCCTACTTCGGCACGCCCGAGGCGCCCGAGCTGCACATGGCCTTCCACTTCCCCCTGATGCCGCGGCTGTTCCTGGCCCTCGCGGAGCAGCACCGGGCGGCGCTCGTGGGCGTGCTGGAGGCGACGCCGACGCCGCCCCCCGGCTGCCAGTGGGCGACCTTCCTGCGCAACCACGACGAGCTGACGCTCGAGATGGTGAGCCCCGAGGAGCGGGAGGCCCTGCTCGCGGCCTACGCGCCGGACCCGCGCATGCGCTGCAACGTGGGCATCCGGCGCCGGCTCTGGCCCCTGCTCGGCGGCGATCGCCGGCGCGTGGAGCTGCTGCATGCCCTGCTGCTCTCGCTGCCCGGGGCGCCCGTGCTCTACTACGGTGACGAGGTCGGGCTGGGCGATGACGTTCGGCGCCCCGACCGCCACGGCGTCCGGCTGCCGATGGCGTGGGACGACGGCCGCAACTTCGGCTTCTCGGAGGCCCTGCCGAGCCACCTGCGCTGGCCGCACAACCTCGATCCGGGGCCCTACCACCCGCTGGTGGCCAACGCCGCCGCCGCCGAGGCCCACCCCACGTCGTTCCTGCACTGGTTGCGCGCGCGTCTGCGCCTGCGTGGGCGGCACCCGGCCCTGCGGCGGGGCGACCTCGGGCTGCTCGCCCCCGAGAACCCGGGCGTCCTGGCCTTCGTGCGGCGCTGGGAGGCAGACACCGTGCTGGTCGTGGCCAACCTCTCGCCCCACGACCAGCCGGCGACGCTCGCGCTGCCTGACCACGTGGGCTGGCAGCCCCTCGCGCTGCCTGGCCTCGTGCCCCTGCCGCGCGTCGGCGAGGGGCCTTACCCGCTCACGCTCGGGCCCCACGGGTGCCTCTGGGCGCGCCTCGTGGCCCCCGGGGGGCAGGGGCTCAGCGCAGGGCCTCCGCTGGGATGATCCTCACGCTGTTGGAGCGCACGTCGACCACGGCGAGCCGGCCCTGCGGGTCGACGGCGAGCGCCCCCGCGAGGCCGAGGGCGTCCTCGGCCGCCGGGTCCTTGTGGATCCGGCCGCCAGGGCCCACGATCGTCTCGATCCTGCCCTGCCTGTCGATGCGTCGGATGCGCGAGGGGATGGGGGGAAGCTCGAGCGACCCCGTCCCGATGACGGTTTCGGCGTCGGCCAGCAGTTGGGCCGCGTTGGTGCTGCCCCCTTCCGCGACGTACATTGTGCCTGCGGCATCGAAGGCCAGCCCGACGGGCAGCGCCAGCAACGCCTCGGTGGCGAGCTTCCCGGCGTCCACCAGCTCCCAGCCGGGCTCCGCCGTCACCATGCGCAGGATCGAAGCTGCCTGGCCCAGCCCCGCGACCGTCTCCACGCGGGGGGCGGCGCTGGAGAGCCCGACGACGCGGCGCACGCGGCAGCTGCCGATCTCGACGAAGTAGAGGTTGTCAGGCTCGCCGGGCCTGAAGGCCAGCGCGGCGGGCGCCCGCAGGGGCGTCTCGGTGGCCGGCCCGTCCGGAGCGTCGCCGTCCTGCGCCTTGCTGACGGCGCTGCCCGCGACCAGGTGCACCTGGCCGTCCGCGCCGAGCCGGTGGATCTGGTGCAGCGTCATGGAGGACCAGTACATCGTGCCGTCCGGCGCGAAGGCCAACCCCGAGGTGCGGGGCAGGGTGACGTCGAAGGGCCCGCGGGTGGCGCCCGGCAGCAGCGGGGTGGCCTCCCGGCCGCCCGGGGTCAGGGGGCCTGCGACGGTGCGGATGATGCCGTTCGTGCCGATCACCCGGATGCGCTTGGTGTTCATGTCCGCGACGTACAGCTCGCCCCCGTGGTGGGTGATCGCGCTGGGCGTGTCGAAGTGGGCCGCGGTGGCGGGCCCGCCGTCTCCCTCGAAGCCCCGCGCCCCGCCGGCGATGGTCTCCAGCACCGTGCCGTTCCAGCGCTTGATGGCATGGCCGCCGCTCTCGGTCACCAGCATGCGCCCTTCGGCGTCGAAGGTGACCCAGGTGGGGGTGTTGAAGGTGATGCGGTCGCCGCCGGCTTGCACGGCCTCGGCGTTGCCGGCGATCAGGCGCCAGGCGCCCTCGGGGCTGCGCCTGAACACGAGGTTCCGCACGGTGTCGGTGACGTACAGCGTGCCGTCCGCCGCCCGCGCGAGGCCGCCTGGCCGCAGCAGCCCGTCGTCCGTCGGGAGGGGCAGCGTCGTCGCAACCCCGCCCGCGGTGATGACACGGATGGCCGCCGAGCCCTCGCTGGCCTCGTCCTCCGCCACGTAGGCCGTGCCCTCGGCCGTGACGAGCAGGCGCCCCTCGTCGACGCGCAGGCCCTGCGCCAGCTGCTGCCAGGACCCGCTGGCCTCGCGGCGGAAGAGCCTGCAGGTGTCCCCCTCGAACTGCAGGACGTGCAGGCTGCCGTCCGGGCCGCCGAGGGCCACGTCCTTGACCTGGATCCGGTCGGTGGCGGAGGGTGGCAGGGCGAGGTGCTCGACCTGCCCGTCCGGGCGGAGCTTCACGAGGCGCGCCGGCGTTTCCTGCACCGCATAGATCGTGCCATCGGCGTCGGTGGCGATGCCGGTGGGGGTGAAGGGCAGGCTGCGGCCAGGCTGCGGCGCGAAGGGCGCGCCGATGAGGGCGGTCGCCTCGGTCAGGCCCGTGCCGAGCAACTCGTCGAGCGTGCGGCCCGGCGCGATCCGGTACAGCTTGTGCCGGTTGCGGGCCGCGACGATCACCGCGCCGTCCGGGGCCAGGGCCATCTCCTTGAGGCCGATGAGGTTCTCCCGCACCTCCCCCGCGCGGCCATCGAGCAGCAGCGCGAGCGTGCCGTCGGGCCGCAGCCGGCGGATGCGGCCGAAGTCCTCCTCGGCGATGAGCAAGGTGCCGTCCCGGTCGAGGAGCAACGAGGAGGGGTTGTTGAGGGCCACCTGCGTGGCGGCCTTGCCGTCGCCGAGCCCCCCGAGCAGCAGCGCCTTGATGGCCTCGAAGGACGCGGCCACGCCGGGGTCTTGCTCCCGCAGCCGGTCGGCGAGCGCCACGCTCTCGTCGGGCTGGTAGCTCGGGGCGGCCTCGAGGTGCCGCTGCGCCTCCGCCAGGCGGCGGCGCAGCGTCTCGGCCTCGTCGGCCGGCAGGCGGTCGAAGGTCTGCTGGTCACCCTTCACGAAGCGCTCCAGCACGTACGAGGCCCCCAGCGTCGAGGCCGTGTCAACCGGCACCGTGCGGGTCTTGTCGGCCTGGCGGGCCACGATCGCGAGCAGCTGACCCCCGTTGAACAGCTCCACGCGCAGCAGCAGGTTCTCGTCCGGCAGCGTCGCCTGGAGGCTGTAAGCGCCCGTGCCGTCGGTCCGCGCCTGCAGCGGCTTGCCGTCCGCCCCGACGAGCTGGCGCCCCGCCGCGTCCTGGACCGTGATCAAGGCGTCGGCCAGCCAGGCCTCGCCGGGCCGGAAGGCCTGCGCAAGGGCGTACTTTGCCTTGCCCACCAGGCCGGCGCCGTGGTTGCTGACGAGGGCGCCCGAGTTGTTGCTGATGACCGCCCCGCCGTTGTCGCTGAGGAGGCCGCCGCTGTTGTCGCTGAGGAGCTTCACCTTGCCCACCAGGGTGGCCGCCGTGAGGGGCGACTGCGCCACGGCGCGTGTGGCCCCCGGCACGACCTTGGTGCCCGGGATCGGCCCGGCCTTGCCGGGCGCCTTGCGGCCCGGTGCGGCCGTCGGGGGGCCTGGCTGGGCTGGCGCGCAGGCCGATGCAGCCAGCGTTGCCACCAGCAGGGAGCCGAGCAGCCGTTGGGGCACAGGCATGGGGACCTCGTTCGGGTGTGGGCCGCCGGCGTCAGGGGGCGGGTCGCGGAGGCGCCTCGGCGGGGCCTGCCGGGCGACGCGGCTGGCCCAGGGGCTGGCTTGGCGTGGAGGTCGGGTCGAGCGTACGCGGCACGGCGGATCCTCTAGACGGGAGTCCTGGCTGTCATATACCCGTCGGCGGTCCAGGCCTGCGCGACGCTCAGATTCTCGCCTCGACCTCGAGGAAGCGCTCCGTGAGGGCACGAGACGTTGCAAACGCCTCCCCGTCGCCCTGCCGGAGCTGCTCCTCCAGCCGGGCGGCGAGGCGCTCCAGCTCGGCGATCGCCCGCCGCTGGCCGGCGGTGCCGACTTGCATCGCGACCCCCAGGTGCACCCGCAGCAGCCCGACCTCGCGCTGTGCCTCGGGCGTCTGCCCGATCCGCATGTACGTGTAGACCGTGGACGCGCTGATGTAGGCCCGCGTGAAGCGCTCCCGCGCGAGCTGCCGCCGGGCGGGGTCGGACAGGGCGGGCGGCCTGGCCGGGCCCTCGGCCGTGGGCGTCGGGCGCGGCGTGGGGGTGGGCGTCGGGCGCGGCGACAGCAGCGCCGAGAAGCGGATCAGGCCGGTGTTGGTTGGCAGCGGGGGCACCGACGGAGGCAAGAGGGTGGGGGCCGGCCGTGGGCGACCCCGCTGGGCTCGGCGCGACCCGCCGCCTGACGGCTTGGCCGTGGGCATCTCGGTTGCCGGGGCCGTCGGCCGGGCCGTGGGCGTTGGGGCTGCCGTTGGGGCTGCGGTTGGGGCTGGCGAGGGGGGCGGCGTGGGCTCCGTCGTGGGCTCCACCGCGGGCGTCGGGCGGGACGAGGGGGCGCGCGCGGCCGAGCGTCGCGGGGCTGAGCGGGGTCCCCGGCGCGGGGGGCGCCGGCGCGCGTCGCTGGTCGGGCTCGGACGGGCCCCTGCCACGGGGGGCGCCGGCTGCAGCACCTCTGACTGCGCGGTGTTGATGTCCTCGAGCAGGTTGCGGGCCTCGCGCAGGCTGCCGGGGTGCCGCGCGTCGATCAGGCTGCGGACCAGCGCGATCCGCAGCGACACCGGCTCGAGGGCCCGCTGACCCGGGGCCGCGTAGGCCTCTGCCTCGGCGACGCGCTGCGCCAGCACGCCGGCCGTCGCCTCGGCCGCCAGCCAGTCACCAGCCTCCAGGATGCGCTCGAGCTTGTAGGCCGTGACCAGCACCCGGTCGAAGGCCTCGAGGAGCCTGTCCTCGTCCGTGACCGAGACGGTGGGCCCGGCGGTGGCTGCCGGTGCGGCCCAGGCCGCTGGCAGCCAGCCCGCCCGGACGGCCCCGGGCACCACGCCGCCGGCCAGGCAGCAGGCCACCAGACCGAGGCTCAGGAGGGACAGGCGGGGGGGGGCCATCACCCGGCCATTCTAGGGGTGAAGCCGTGGTCTCCGCCATGCGTGGGGAGGTGGGACACGTCAGCGAGGCTCGCCTTGGACGGCCTCGGCGCGGTCTCGGGCCATGCCCGCGAGGTACTCCTCGCGCGTGATCGTCCCGTCGCCGTTCCGGTCATAGCGCGCGAACCGGCTCGGGTCGGCCTCCCGGTCGTGCTGGCTGCGGCCGGCGTCGAACTCGTCTTGGCTCAGCACGCCGTCGTAGTTCACGTCCTGTGCCAGGAAGGTGAACTCGTCCACGGCGCGCGAGGCCTGCTCGTCGTCATGACCGGAGAAGGGCTGGCTGGAGGGTTCTGGCTGGTCGGACAAGGAGGCACCTCTGGGCGCATGGCTTCTCTCCCTTGTTCCCACCGGGGGGGGCTGCCTCACGGCCCCGGCCAGGCCTGGCCTCAGACGACGGCCACGCCCGCCGCGCGCAGCTCGGCGAGGGCCCGCTCGACGTCACCCGCCGTGAGCTCGACCCCCCGGCAGGCTGCCGTGATGACGCGGGTGGCGAAGCCCTCGCTCTGGGCGTCGAGGGCCGTCCACTTCACGCAGTAGTCCGTGGCGAGCCCGACCACCGTCACCGCCTCGACGCCCTGCTCGCGCAGCCAGGTCGCCAGCCCCGTGTCGGTGCGCCGCCCGTTGTCGTAGAAGCCGCTGTACGAGTCGACGTGGTGCTGCGTGCCCTTCTGGAAGACCCGCGCGACGCGCGTGACGTCAAGCTCCGGGTGGAACTCGGCGCCGGCCGAGCCCTGCACGCAGTGGTCCGGCCAGAGCACCTGGGTGAGCCCGTGCAGCTCGACCACCTCGCCGGGGTTGCGGCCGTCGTGCTGGCTCGCGAAGCTGCCGTGGCTGGCCGGGTGCCAGTCCTGCGTCGCGACCACGAGGTCGTGCGCCAGCTGGAGGGCGTTGGCGTGCGGCACCACGGCGTGGCCCTCGGTGACGGCGAGCGCCCCACCCGGGCAGAAGTCGTTTTGGATGTCCACGAGGATGAGTGCTGACTTGCCCATATCTTCCTCCTGCCCGCGGGGCGGGCTGCTGGCTCAGGGGGGGGAGACGGCCTCCGAGGAGGCCGGCACGGCGGCCCGCAACGCGGCGAGCTCGCGCTCGAAGTTGCCGCTCAGGATCGGGAAGCGGCACCAGGTCTTGGGGTCCAGGTTCTCGTCGTCGAGGTGGAAGCTGGGCGCGTAGCGCTCCCGCTTCCACTGGTTCTGGCACCACAGGCGGAAGAAGCGCTCCACCCATCGGGCCAGCTGCGGTGCCCCGTAGCGGTCGCCGAAGGCCACGGCCATCAGCTCGTGGACCGCCAGCGGCAGCTTCTTGTCGCGGATCGCGGCCCGCTCGATGGCGTCGAGCACGGGGTACGGCATCAGGTCGTCCTCGTCCGTCTGGTGCCGCTCCGCGGGACGCAGCTCGGCCGTGGGCGCTTGCCGGGTCACCAGCCCCAGCGCGGGCATCGGCGCCACGCCCGCCAGCCCCTCCGCCTCCAGCCGCACCAGCCAGGCCCGCAGGAAGGCCTTGTCGATGCCGCCGATGGGCGCCAGGCCGCCGGCCGTGTCACCGTCCATGGTGGCGTAGCCCACGGCGGCCTCCGAGCGGTTGCTGGTGGTGAGCAGCAGCCCCCCTTGGAGGTTGGCGAGCAGCCACACCCCCGGGGCCCGGACCCTGGCCTGGATGTTCTGCAGCGCCACGTCGTCACGCCCCCAGTCGAGCGGCCGGCCGATTGCCCCCGCGATCATGGCCTTGTAGCCCTCCACCAGGGCATCCACGTCCAGCGCGTGGAAGCAAGCCCCCACCGCCTCGGCCACGGCCTGCGCGGCCTCCCGCGTGACGGGGCCCGAGTGGCGCGTGGCCTGGTAGGCGCACGTCAGCAGTGCCCCCGTCACGGCCCGGGCATCCCCCGCGAGCCCCGCGAGCGACGGGAGGTGCGGGAGCTTGGCGAGGTAGGCCTCCCAGCCCAGCTCCTCGGCGCCGAGCACCGTCATCAGGTGCACCAGCACGGCGCAGGCCGCCGAGTCGGCGCCACCCGAGAGCGAGAGCACGAAGCCGCGCGCGCGGCTCTTGCGCATGTAGTCGAAGAGCCCCAGCGACACGGCCCGGGCGAACTCCTCGTCCTTGCGGGCCGGGCCCTGCTCCCAGGCCGGGCGCTGGGAGGCGACGCGGGCTGGCTCGGGCGCCGGGGGGGCGAAGGTGAAGGCGGCATAGACGAAGGCGTCGTCGGCCTCGGGGCCGAGCGCCGGCCTGAAGCTCGCGCTGCGCCGCTGGGTGAGGCGGGTGGCCTCGAGATCCACCACGGCGCTCGTGACGTGGACGTCGCGGAAGGTGAAGCGCGGCCCCTCCGCCAGCATCACGCCGCCGGAGGCGACCAGGGCCCCGCCGTCGTAGAGCACGCGGCCGGCCTCGCAGCCCAGCAGGTTGGCGTAGACGTAGCTGGTCGAGAAGGCGCGGGAGCCCTCCAGCACGAAGCGGCGCCGGATGTCGATCTTGTCGAAGGCGAAGTGGCTGGCCGACGGGTTGAGGATGACGTCGACGCCGTGCGCCGCGAGGCCCGCGCCGGGCCGCATCGCCACCCAGGCATCCTCGCAGATCTCGAACCCGAGGCGCAGGCCCCCGAGGTCGAAGCCGAGGTCGCCGAGGGGGTAGGCCACGCCCCCGACCGTCACCGTCGTGCGCACGCCGGCGGGCCATGGCTTGAACCACCGCGGCTCGTAGTGCAGGCCGTCGCCAGCCAGGTGCCGCTTGGCGACAAAGCCCAGGATCCGCCCGTCGGCGGCCAGGCAGGCCACGTTGAAGATGCCGTTGCGGTGCACGAGCGGCAGCCCGAACGAGACCGCGAGGCCCTGCGTCTCCGGCAGCAGCTCCGCCAGCACCGCGAGGGCCGTCTCCTGCACGCCAGGGGCATGGAAGGCGTCCTCGCAGCCGTAGCCCGTGATGCACAGCTCGGGCAGGCACAGCAGCGTCACGCCCTGCGCGCGGGCCTCGGCGATCGCCGCGCGGATGTTCGCCGCGTTCTGCTCCCAGGCCAGGGGCGTCTGGTTGAGCACCGCCGCCCCCACGCGCAGCCGCGTCATGCCTTCACCCCCTTCGCCGCCAGCACCAGGTCGAGCTTGAAGTCGTAGAGCGACTTCTCGACGCCGGCCGGGTAGGCGTGCGGGTTCTCCAGCCGCTTGACGCCCGCGTGGAAGCGCGCGAGCTCGGCCTGGGCCCGCGCCCGGCTCTCCGTGAGCGCGGGCGGGTCGTAGACGCGCCCGCCCGCGCGGAACACCGGCACGAGCAGGTCTTCGTGGGGCGTGTCCGTCGGGATGCGCTTCTGGTGCGTGATCTCGCCAGGGTCGACGATCAGCATGTCGCCCGCGGGGATGCCGCGCGACTCGTCGTAGAGGGCGTCGGCCAGGGCCATGCCGTCCTGGTAGTAGCGCCGCACCTGCAGCACGCCCGGCGTGCTGATCTTGCTCGGGTTCTCGGAGAGCTTGACCTTGTAGCGCCAGGGCTCACCCGGCCGCCGCAGGGCGCCGAGCTTGTAGACGCCGCCGAGGGCCGGCTGGTCGTAGGCCGTGGCAAGCTGGGTGCCCACGCCCCACACGTTGATGCGCGCGCCCTGGTCCTTCAGCGAGCGGATCAGGTGCTCGTTGAGGTCGTTGGAGGCGACGATCGTGGCGTTCGGGAAGCCGGCCTCGTCGAGCAGGCGGCGCGCCTCGATGCTCAGGTACGCGAGGTCCCCGGAGTCGAGCCGCACCCCGATCATCTCGTGGCCGCGGTCGCGCAGCGCCAGCCCCACCTCGCAGGCCCGGCGCACCCCCTCCAGCGTGTCGTAGGTGTCGACGAGGAACACGCAGTTGTTGGGCAGGGCCTCGGCGTAGCGCTCGAAGGCCTCGCGCTCCGACTCGAAGCTCATCACCCAGCTGTGGGCGTGCGTGCCGCGCACGGGGATGCCGTAGAGCTTGCCGGCCAGCACGTTGCTGGTCGCGGCCACGCCGCCCACGAAGGCCGCCCGGGAGGCCGCGAGACCGCCGTCGATGCCCTGCGCCCGCCGCAAGCCGAACTCCAGCACGGGCTCGCCCTGGGCCGCGAGGCACACGCGCGCGGCCTTGGTGGCCACGAGGCTCTGGAAGTTCACGATGTTGAGCAGCGCCGTCTCGAGCAGCTGGCACTGGATCAACGGCCCGCGCACCCGCACGAGCGGCTGGTTCGGGAAGACCACCGTGCCCTCGGGCACGGCGTCGATGTCGCAGGTGAAGCGCATCGCCGCCAGGTGATCGAGGAAGGCGGGCTCGAACAGCGGCGTGCCGTCCGCGCCCACCAGCGTGCTGAGGTAGGCGAGGTCGTCCGGCTCGAACCGGAAGCGCGCGAGCCAGTCGATCGCCGTGGCGAGGCCCGCGGCCAGCGTGTAGCCGCCGTTGAAGGGGGGCTTGCGGAAATACAGGTGGAACACGGCCTCGCGCGCGTCCGTGCCCTCCTTCCAGTACCCGTAGGCCATCGTCAGCTGGTAGAGGTCGGTCAGCAGCGACAGCGACTGGCCGTAGGGGGCAAACGCGGTGTCGGGCGTGGCAGCCATCGGGACCTCCTGTCGGCTGGGGCGGGCCTAGCGTAGCACCCCCCCTGGACGTCCGTCGATTTACACCCGGTGGGCCCGGGGGCAAGGCGCCGCCAGGTCCAGGCTTGGCAGCTCGGGGCGGGGCCCTTAGGATGGGCCTGCGTGCAAGCGCCGAGGGGAGGGACGATGGCCTGGCTGCACCTGGGGCTCGCGGGCTTGCTCGAGGTCGCGTTCGCGCTGTGCTTGCAGGCGAGCGCCGGCTTCACGCGGCCGGCCTGGGTCGTGGCGACGGCCGTGAGCGGGCTGGCGAGCTTCTACCTGCTCTCGCTCGCGCTGCGCACGCTGCCCGTGGGCACGGCCTACGCCGTCTGGACCGGCATCGGCGCGGCGGGCGTCGCGTTCGTGGGCCTCGTCGTGAAGGGGGAGCCGGCGACGCCGCTGCGCCTGGCCGCGCTCACGCTCATCGTCGCCGGGGTGGCGGCGCTGCGGCTGGCCGGCGAGTGAGCCGGCCTGCGGACCGCCGCAGCGAGCGGGGAGCCCGGCTGGCGATGCCGGCCGGGCTCAGGTGACCGTTGCGATCACCACCGCGACGGGAACCACCCGTTGACGCAGATGGCGTAGCGCATCGGGTTGGCGGGGCCGAAGCCCTTGTGGTAGCCGGGGTTGGCGGGGTCTCGCATGTCCGGCAGCTTGAAGTTGACGTTGACGGTGCCGCCGTAGCGGTTGCCGATCACGGCGTATAGCGCCACGTTCTCCCTGACCTGCAGGGTCTGTCCCTCGCACAGCATCCAGCCCCGGGTCGCGTAGTTCTGCGCGACGAGCTTGACCATGCCGATTGTAAACTCTTCCATCGCGTCTCTCCTGCTGAGCCGTCAGGGCCGCATCGGGTAGATCCCGAAGAGGCAGATCACGTAACGGCAGGGGTTGGTGGCCCCGAAGCCCACGTGGTAGCCGGGGTTCTTCGGGTCGCGCATGTCGGGCAACCGGAAGCTCGCGGAGGTGCCGCCGTAGGCGTTGCCGATCACCGCGTAGAGCGCCTGGTACTGGCCGACTTCGAGGGTCTGCCCCTCACAGTACGCCCAGCCGCTCGGTGGGTCGGCGCGAAACTGAGCATTGTAGGGGCCCCAGACCGCCACGTCGCCCATGGTCCCTTCCATCTGACCTCCTCCTTGGCGAGCCGATCGCCTAGTACGCCGGGGTGGGGTAAATACCCTCGACGCAGATGAGGTACTTCATCGGACACGCCGTGCTGAAGCCGGTGTGGTACCCCGGGTCGGTGTTGGGGTAGCCCCCATAGGTGCGATCGCGCATGTCGGGGAGCTTGAACGTGGTGACCCCATCCCCGCCGTAGGCCGTGCCGAGCAGAGCGAACAGCGCCGGGTACTGCTGGATTGGCAGGGTCTGGCCCTGGCAGTACAGCCAGCCGGCGGGCTCGAACGTCCCCGTCCACCACACGATGTAGCCCAGGTAGCCTTCCATCCGTCGTCTCCCGTCTCGGCGTCAAGCGCGTGCGCGCCAGCCCCCGCCCTCGTGGGCGAGCCGCCGCGTGCCGGCGGGCAACGCCGCCAGCACCGCCCCATCGAGCCCCTGCACGGCGCCGGTGGCGCCATCGAGCACGGCCACCTGCCCCCCGGGCGACGCCGCGAGGGCGCACGGCACGCTGCCGGGCGCCAGAGCCACCTTCCGCACGGGCCGGGCCCCGCCATCCAGCACGACCACCCGACCGCCTGCGCCATCCAGGGCATGCCAGCCGGCCGGCGTCCAGGCCAGCGCTTTCAGGCACCCGAGGCCGTGGGCCGCCGCCACCTCCCGCCCGTCGCGGTAGAGCCGGAAGCCTCCGGCGGCGTCCACCACGCCGAGGAGGCCCGCGTCATCGAGGTCGAGGTCTCGCGCGAGCCGGGAGACGCGGAACGACGCCAGGCAGGCCCCCGTCGCGTCGAAGACCTGCACGCGGCCGTTGCCACGATCCAGCACGTGGATCCGGCCCGCCGCGTCCACCGCCGCCGCGCAGGGGAAGTTGAGCTCGCCCGGCCCCGCCCCGAGGCGACCGAGCACGACCTCCCGGCCACCCGGCCACACCGCCACGACCCGGTGGGCAGCGGGCTCGCAACGAAGCACGGGGCGGTCCGCGCCGAGGGCGGCCCGCGCCGCTTCCGGCAGCGCGAGCACCGCCAGCCCCAGCATGGAGGCGCCGGAGAGGCGCAAGAACGACCGACGGTTCATCGACATGGGGCGTCCTCCTCAGGGCACCAGCTTGAACGCGCCCTGCCCGTCGGGGCCCTTCACGGCCACGGGCAAGGGGTGGGACTCGAGGTCGCGCGCGCCGATGCCGAGCTGGCCGTTGCCGTTGGCGCCCCAGGCCCAGACCGTCCCGTCGGCCTTCGCCGCGAGGCTGAAGCCGTCGCCCGCCGCGATGGCGGCGACCCCAGTCAGGCCCTGGACGGGGGCGGCTTCGAGGCCGAGCGAGCCCGGCCTGCCCTCGCCGCGGCCAAGCTCGCCAAAGTGGTTGGCGCCCCAGCCCCACACCGTGCCGTCCCGGCGCAGGGCCAGCGCGTGGCCGCCGCCTGCGGCGATGGCGACCACCTCCGTCAGCCGCTCCATGCGCTTGGGGGAGCGCTCCACGTGGGTGACCGCCAGGACCTCATGGCCGAGCTCGCCGTCGTCGTTGTCGCCCCAGGTCCACACCTGCCCGTCGCGCGTCAGCGCCATGCTGAACTCGGCCCCGGCGGCGATCGCCGTGACGTCCTTCAGCCCGGGCACCGGCACGGGCGCCCGGCGGGTCTCACGCGTGCCGTCGCCGAGCTGGCCGTTGTGGTTGCCGCCCCACGCCAGCACCGTGCCGTCCCTTCGCAAGGCCAGCACGTGGTCCTGGCCGGCGGCAAGCGCCTGCAGCTCGGTGTGGCCGGTGATGGCCGTCGGCACGTGGGGCAAGGCGCGGCTCTCCTCGCCGTCACCGAGGGCCCCGTGCCGGTCGGTGCCCCAGGCCCAGACCGTGCCGTCCGCCCGCAGCGCGAGCGAGAAGTCCCCCCCGGCCGCGAGGTGCCTGACGCCGTCGAGGCCCGGCACGCGGTGAGGTGCGAAGCGGTCCTGCCCGTCGGCGTGGCCGAGCTGCCCCGCGTCACCGTCTCCCATGCCGTAGACGGTGCCTTCCCGGGTCAAGATAAGGGCGTGGGCGCCCAGGCCCTCGCCGCCCGTGCGCTCGCCCGCGGCCACGGCCGAGGCCGCCGGCACGGCCAGCCGCGTCGGCACGAAGCGATCCGCCCCCTCGACGCCGAGCTCGCCCTGGTCGTTGTCGCCCCAGGCCCACACGGCGCCGTCGGCCGCCACTGCATAGGCCGCGAGGCCTGCCGTCGTGAGCGAGCCGGCCAGCACGGGTGGCGCTGAGGCCTGGGGCTGGGTGGACTGCTCGAGGGCCGTGGCGCGGCAACCCACCAGGACAAGCCCGGCGAGCGCGACCCAGGGGCGGCCTGCGGCACGGGGTGGCATGGCGGATCCTCCGGGCGCCGAGGGGGGAAGGCTCTTCTTGAACCCTGGCAAGGGTCGGGGCTCACACGCCCGTAACATTTCGTTGCCTCCTGGCGAGCCACCCGCCGGCCGGGGGGCAACGCGGGGCTTCAGCGGGGGCCCTCTTCCAGCGCCTTGAGCTGGGCGGTGCCCGCGTCGATGAAGTAGACCTGCCCGTCGGGGGCCACGGCCACGGAGATGGGGTTGCGCACCGCGTCGGCCCGGTCCTTGGCGCCGAGCCCTGCGAGCGTCACGGCCCGGCCCTCCGGCGTGATCTTGCGGAGGCGCCCGTCGAGCGGGGGCAGCTCCACCAGCCCCCCGAGGGCCTGGTTGGCGTGCAGCTGGGCGGCCCGCGTGCCGAGTTCAGCGACGTATAGCACCCCCTGCGCGTCGCAGGCCAGGCCGAGGGGCAGCAGCAGCGAGGCCTCGCGGGCGGGGACGTCCTGCTCGGCCCCGGCGCTGCCGTCGAGGGTGCGCACGAGGGTCTGGGCCAGGGGCACGCCCGCGTGGACCGACAGGAGGCCTGCGGCATCAAGACGCAGGATGCGCGTGGCCCCCGGCTCGGCCAGGTAGAGGTTGCCTGCGGGGTCGTGGCAGAGGGCGGCGATGTCGCCCAGCGCCACCTCGCGGGCGGGCCGGTCCGCCTCGCTGGAAGCGCCGGTCTGCAGGGGGGCGAACGAGCCCGCCAGCCACGTGAGCGTGCCGTCGGCCTCGAGGCGCCAGACCACCCCGCTGGTGGCCCCCACCGCGGTGCCGCAGTCGGTGGCGAAGACCGGCCGCCCCTCGCGGTCGACGGTCACGCCACCGATGTCCCGGAAGCTCAGGTCGCGGGCGATCGGCCGCCCGCCGGGCGCCGGGGGCTGCGTGAGCACGGTCGCCCCGTCACCGGCGAGGACCTCGACGCGCCCGTCGGCGTGCACCTTGCAGAGCCGGGCCGTCCCGTCGCCGTCGACCACGTAGAAGGCCTCGCCCGCCGCCACCAGGGCCCGCGGTGCGCCGAGGCGTGGGGTGCCCTGTCGGGAGGTGAGCAGGGCCAGGGTCTCCCCCTCCAGCCGTCGCAGGGTGCCCGCCCCCGCCTCCGTGAGCGTGACGCGTCCGCTGGCATCCACCGCGACGCCAAAGGGCAGGTTCAGGATCGCGTTGCGGGCGAGGGCCTGTGGCTGCGAGACGCTGCCCTGGGCCACCGTCACGGTGCCGTCTGGCAAGATGGCCCGCACCAGGCCGTTCTGCGTGTCGGCGACGAGCACGGCGCCGTCGGCGCGCAGTGCGAGCCCCGAGGGCACCGAGAACCGGGCCGTCGCGGCTGGCGTGGGGCCCGGGTCCAGGCCTCGCGGGCCGGCGCCGGCGAGCGTCGTCACCTGGCCCTCTGCCGTGACCCGCAGCACCTGGTGCCCGTCAGCCGTGCCCGGCCGGCCCACCGAGGCGATCACGGCGCCGTCGGGCAGCGCCAGCAGCCCCGACAGCGCCGAGGCCGCGAGGCCCTGCGCGATCAGGCGCCAGGGGGCGCCACCCGGCGCCTGGCGCCAGAGCGTGCCCTCGCCCGAGAGCACCCACAGCGCGCCATCCGGGCCTTCTGCCAGCGCGTCGAGGTCCTGCACCATGGGCGTCTCGCCGAACGGCCCTGGCGTCACGCCGAGGAGCCCGCCCTCGGGGCTCCAGCGCACGATCCGGCCGGGCAGCCCCTCTTGCTGGCTGCCCGAGTCGGCGACGAGCAGGGTGCCGTTGCGCCCGGCCGCCAGCGCCGTCGCGTCGACGAGGCGCACGGCCCGTGGGCCGAGGCCGGCTGCCGCCGGAAGCTTCCCGCCTCCCAGCACCGGCTCGACCTGGCGGCCGTCGGGGGCGAGCCTGTAGACGGTATCGGCGGCGAGCGACAGCGCGAACAGCGTGTCGCCCAGTCGCGTGAGCTCGCCGAGGTAGAGGGAGCCCAGGCTTCCCTCCGTCGGGCTGCAGGGGCCCACCACGTTCGTCACGCGGCCGGCCGGGTCGAGGCGGCGCACGATCCCCGTGAAGCGCTCCACGACGTAGGTCGAGCCGTCCGGCCCGAGCGCGAGGGCGATGGGCTGCTGCAGCGCCGCCCGGCCCTCGGCGTCCCCCTCTCGGAGGCAGCCGTCCACGCCCGCCAGCGTCATCACCCGGCGGACGGCCTCGAACGACGCCGCCAGGGCCGGCTGCTCGGCGCGCAGGGCGTCCGTGAGGGCGACGAGCTGCTCCGGGCGGTACGCCGGGGCCTTCGTGAGGCTGGCCCTGGCGGCGTCGAGGGCCAGCCTCAGCTGGCCGACCTCGGCGCGGCCCTGCAGGCGGTCGAGGGCGGCCTGACGGGCCTGGACGTCCTTGAGCAGCGGGCCTAGCACGTAGGTGGCGCCGAGCGTGGCTGCGGTGTCGATGGGGACCTCCCAGGCGCCGGTCGCTTGGGGCACCGCGAGGGCCGCCAACTCGCCGCCGGTCCAGAGGGGCACGCGCAGCACGAGGGTGGCCGATGGCAGCACGGCGTCGATGCGGAAGCCGCCCTGGCCGTCGGAGCGGGCGCCGAGGGGGTTGCCGCGCTCGTCCACCAGCACGCGCCCCTCGCCGTCCGTGACCAGCACGTCAGCCTCCGCGAGCAGCGCCTCGGGCCGTGGCGTCGGCGCCTGCAGGAGGCTGCGGGCAGGGCCGAGCCCCGCGCCTCCGTTGCTGACGATGCCGCCGCCCTGGTTAGAGACCAGCACGCCGCCGTTGTTGCTGATGATGCCAGCGCCCTGGTCGGAGAGCAGCTTCACCTTGCCGATGAGCTGGGTGGTGGGGCCCACCTGGGGCACGACGCGGGTGAGGGCGCCGGCCGGCAGCGTGGGGTGGGTGGCGCCGCGCGTGGGCGTCGCGCTGGCGGCCCGGGTGGGGCGCTCCTTGTGGGCGACGGGCCCCGCTGCGGCTGACAGGGCCTGGGGCGAGGCCTGGCAGGCGTGCAAGGCGAGCACCGCGGCGATCAACAGACGGTAGGGCGTCCTCATGTCAGCACCGTACCCTGCCGGGCCGGGGCGGTCACCGGGTCATGGCGTGCGCGTGAGCTCCTTGAGCTGGGACGAGCCGTTGTCGACGTAGAAGATCCGGCCCTCCGGCGTGACGGCGAGCCCGATGGGGTTTCTGACGACGGCCTCGTCGAGGCCGGAGCCGACGCCGGCGAGGGTGATGGCCTTGCCGTCCGGGGTGATCTGCCGGATGCGGCCCGGGATGGGCTCCAGTTGCTCGAAGGCTGGAACCGCCAGGCCAGCCAGGGC
The DNA here is from genome assembly GCA_035285125.1 of Candidatus Sericytochromatia bacterium. Lineage (GTDB taxonomy): Bacteria > Cyanobacteriota > Sericytochromatia > S15B-MN24 > JAQBPE01 > JAYKHL01. The sequence continues at coordinate 17,287 of JAYKHR010000098.1, forward strand.
GCTGACCGGCCGGGTGCCGACCTCGGCGATGTAGAGGTTGCCGGCGGCGTCGCAGGCGAGGCCCATCGAGACCAGCAAGGTGGCCGCGAGGGCCGGCACCTCGCGCTCACGCTGGGCCTCCCCGCTGAGGACCGCGACGATCGAGCGTTCAAGCCCTGAGCCGGCGTGGCGCGTGAGCTTGCCGGTGGGGTCGAGGCGCAGGACCACGCCCTCGGTGGGCTGGGCGACGTAGAGGTTGCCAGCGGCGTCGTAGGCGAGCCCGGTGATCATCTCGAGGCGGCACTGCAGGGCGTCTTTGCCTTCCCGGTCCTCCTGCCGTGCGGCGTCCGGCTGCCGGCTGCCGGCGAGGGCCGTGAGCGTGCCGTCGCGCTCGACGCGCAGGATCTGGTAGATCGCGTCGCCGCCATTTGCAGCGAACACCGGCTGGCCGTCGGGGGCTCGGACGACGGAGGTGAGCTCGCTGAAGCGCACCTGCTTGGCCTGGGGCTTCTGTGGCGGCGCCTCCTTCAGGAACACCTCGCCGCCGCCTGCCAGGGTGACGACGGTGCCGTCGGGGCGCAGGTGGCGCAGCAGGCGGCCGATGGTCTCGACGACGTAGAAGCCCTCGGGCGCGGTGGCGATCGCCGTCGGGGCCAGCAAGGCCCTGGCCTGCTGGCCGTCTGGCACCCTGCCCGGGCGGCCGCCGGCGAGCAGCGTCAGGGCGTCGCCATCGAGGCGCCGCACGGCGTTGCCGCCGAGCTCGGTGAGGACCACGCGGCCCGTGGCGTCGAGGGTGATGCCCAGGGGGATGTTCAGCGCCGCATCCCTGGCCAGGGCACCCGGGGCCGTCAGGGTGCCTGCGCGCACCGTCACCTGGCCGTCGGGGCTGATGGCCCGGACGAGCCCGCCGGTGGCCTCCGCGACCAGCACCGTCCCGTCGGCGAGGGCGGCGAGGCCTGCGGGGGCGTTCAGGTGGGCCTCCAGGGCCGCCACGGTGTCTCCGTCGAGCCCTGGCGAGGCCGTGCCGGCGAAGCGGGTCACGGTGCCGTCGCGCGTGATGCGGTCGATGCGCCCGCTGGTCGGGTCTTTCCTCTCGTGGAGCGTGGCGAGGACGCTGCCGTCGGGTTGTGCGAGCAGGTGGGCGTTGAGCTCGACGGGGAGCGGGTCCTTCATCCGCTTCCAGGCGCCTTGCGGCCGCTTCAGCCAGAGGTTGTCCGGGCCGTTTACCAGGGCCCACAGGGCGCCGTCATCCGCCTCGGCGAGGGCCACGATCCAGCGGTGATCGTCGGTATCCTTGCGGGGGCCAGCCATGACCTGCACCGTGCCCGTGTCGGGGTCGAGCCGCAGGATGTGCGCGGGCGCGCCCTCGGTCGAGGTGTTTCTGGCGGCGATCAGCAAGGTGCCGTCTCGTCCCCGGGCCAGCGCGCCCGGCTCGGCCAGCCTGACCTTCGTCGCCCGGGCGCCGTCCGTGGGGGGCTGGTCGCCCCCCCCCGCGATGGCCTCGACCACGCTGCCGTCGCGGGACACGCGGTAGACCACGCCCCTGGGCTCCGAGAGCCCGTAGAAGCCTTCCGGGGTGGCCACGAGGTCCGTCAGGTACAGGCTGCCCAGCGCGTCTCCCGTGGGGCTGCAGGGACCCATTAGGCGCATCGTCGTGCCATCGGCGGAGATGCCGTGCACGATCCCCGTGTTGGCCTCCGCCACGTAGAGCGTGCCGTCTGCCGCCGCGGCGATCGACACGGGCTGCTGCAGGGCCGTCCGGGTGGCCGCGGTGCCGAGCTGGCAGGCATCCACACCCGCGAGGGTCATGATGCGCCGGACCTCCTGCAGGGCGGCGGCGAGGGCCTGGTTTTGCTCGCCGGCGGCGTTGGCGGCGTCGGCGAGCCTGTCGGGTCGCCAGGCTGCGCCAGCGAGGGCCTCGGCCGAGAGGACGGCCCGGGCGGCCTCTTCGGCCTGCCTGGCGGCCTCTGGCGTGAGGCGGTCGAGGGCGGCGGCGGGGTCTGGCTGGCCGGCGAGGACCTGGGTCTCGACCCAGCTGGCGAGGAGGGTGGCGGTGGGGGTGACGGGGACTGGGACGCCCGCGGGCTGGTTGCGGGGGCGCAGGCCGGCGAAGCCTCTGAGCACGCCGTCGGTGGCGTCGAGGGGGACGTGGAGCGAGAGGCCGCGGGCAACGCGGTAGCCCGGGAAGGTGACGAGGCCGTCCTGGTTGGTGACGGCGCTGACGAGCCTGCCGTCGGGGCCGACGAAGAGGCGGCCGCGGGCGTCCCGGACATAGACGCGCACGTTGGCCGCGGGGGTGGGGGCGGTGGCGAGGCGGTAGCCGGCGCGGGGGCCGACGAGGCCCGCGGGCAGCTCGACGCGGCCCGTCAGGGTGCCGCCGTCGACGCCGATGAGGGTGCCACCATCGACGCCGATGAGGGTGCCGCCATCGACGCCGATGAGCTGGCCCTTGGGGGCGACGCGGACGAGGCCGCTCGGGGGCACGCGGATGACGGTGGTGCCATCGAGGCCGAGCAGGCTGGCGCCGTCCGCGGCCACGCGGCTGCCGCCCTCCTGTCGGAGCTGGCCCGTGAGCGCGGCGTCCGCCACGCGGGTGGCGCGCGCGGCGGCCGGCGTCGCGCCGGTGGGCTTCGGCGGCACGCCGGGGGCGACGCGGCTGGCGGGCTGGCAGGCTAGCACGCTGGCTGCGAGGGCCCCCAAGACGGCTGTGCGTGACCAACGTGCCATGGATCTTCCTCGGGGTGGTGGCTCAATGGCCTTCTTCATACCCGAGCCTGGCCTGTTTGGCCCCTCGCCCGCGCCCTCCTTGATTCGGCAGCACCCCTCATCCCCGTTGACGCTTACCTTCTCCCCGCGGGTGAAGGGCGCCAAGGCCTGTCGCACCCGCAGCTTCCAGGGGCGCCATTCGCCCCTGCCCTCACCCCGTCCGGGTGGCTCAGCGGGTCACGACGATCTCCTTGAGCTGGGCCGTGCCGTTGTCGACGATGTAGAGCCTGCCGTCGCGGGACACGGCGAGGCCGAGGGGGTTGCGGACGGCGTCGCGCTGCTGGCCGGAGCCGACGCCGGCCAGGATGTGCGCGACGCCGTCGGGCGTCACCATGCGCACGCGGCCGTCGACGATGGGCATCTCCTCGGCGATGCCCGCCGAGATCCGCGAGGCAATCATCGCGCCCACGCGCGTGCCGATCTCCGCGATGTAGACCGTGCCCTGCTCGTCGATGGCGAGCCCCGTGGGCATCAGCAAGCTGGCCTCACGCGCCGGGCGGTCGCCTTCGTTCAGCGCCGTGCCGTCCTTCAGCGCGGCGTACGTCGTGCCGAAGCCCGAGCCTGCGAAGGTGGTGAAGACGCCGTCGGGGCTGATGCGGTAGACGCGGGACGCGGCGGGCTCGGCGAGGTAGAGGTTGCCGGCCTTGTCGTAGGCGAGGCCGGCCAGGCGGGAGATGGGCACCTCCTTGGCGGGCTTGCCCTCCCGCGGGTCCTCGGGCAAGGCGAGGATGGTGGTGGGCCAGTCGCCGTCGAACGAGCCGGCCAGCCATGTGAGCGTCCCATCGTCCTCCAGGCGCCAGATCTGGGCCCGCTCGTAGGACTCGTAGCCTGCGGCAAACACGGGGCGCCCTTGTGGGTCGACCGTCACGGAGACGAGCTCCGGGAAGTAAGTGTTCTTCGCGATCACCGGCTGCCCTGGCTTCGGTGCCCCCTGGAGCCTTCGACCGTTCTCGTTCACGAGGATCTCCTGGCGCCCGTCCGGGTGCAGCTTGCGCAGCTTGCGGCCGTAGGCCTCGCAGATGAGGATGCCCTCGCCGTGGGGCGCGAGCGAGGTGGGGCCATCGAGGAGGTTCGGGCTGTGCTGGCCGTCGGCGTAGGCCATCTCGCCGCCAGCCAGGAGCGCCAGGTTGCCGCTTTCCAGGCGACGCACGGCGTTCGCGCCGACCTCGGTGAGCAACACGCGGCCCTGGGCGTCGACCATGATGCCGCCAGGCAGGTTGAGCGTGGCCTCGGCGGCGATGGTGCCCCGGGGGGTGGTGGTGCCGGCCCACACGGACACCATGTTGTCCTTGATGGCGCGGACCAGCCCATTCTGGCTGTCGGCGACCAGCACCGTGCCGTCGGCCAGCCTCGCGAGGCTGGCCGGGAGCTTGAAGTGGGCCTCCAGGGCCGGCATGGTGCTGCGATCCAGCCCGGCCTTCGGGCCGCCGGCGAAGGGGGTGGCCTTGCCGTCCCGGCTGACGCGGTCGATTTTCTGGGCGCCCGTGCCCTCGCCGTTGCCCCGGGTGATGAGCAGGTCCCCCCCGGGCAGGGGCAGGATGCCGAAGGGCCACGGCCCGGCGGAGGCGCCCAGCTTGCGCCAGGCCTCGCCCGGGGCCCGCAGCCACACCTGCCCGGAGCTCGTCACGGCCCAGAGGGCGCCGTCCTCGGCCTCCGCGAGCGCGGCGAGCCGCGTCCGGGACCACTCGGGCAGGCTGGCCTCGATGGCCACGGTGTCTCGCCCCGCCTGCCGGGTGATCCGCAGGATGCGGGCGGGGTTCTGGCCGTCGCTCGCCGCGCCATAGAGCACCGAGCCATCCCGGCTGGCCGCCAGCCCCTGCAGGCCCTGCTCCGTGCCCGGGACGGGGGCTGGCACGTACGGCCGGATCGCCGCCACCTCCTCGAAGGTCCGGCCGTCCGCCGTCACCCGGTAGAGCCGATCCAGCAGGCTCGACACGCAGTAGAGGTGGCCGCCCGCGACGGCCATCTCACCGACGTACAGCGTGCCGACCCTGTCCACGGTCGGGCTGCCCGGGCCCAGCACGGTGCTGACGCTGCCATCGGCCGCGATGCGCCGCACGATGCCGGTGTAGCGCTCCGCGACGTACACCGCGTCCTCCCCCGGGGAGGCGGCCAGCCGCAAGGGCTGCTGGAGCGCCAGGCTGGTGCGGGTGACGCCCTCGAGGCGGCTGTTGTCGACCCCGGCCAGCGCCATGACCCGCCGCACGGTCTCGAGGGCGCCGGCCAGCGCGCCGCCCTCCTGCTTGAGGCGGTCCGTCTCGGCCGCGCAGGTCTCCGGGCGCCAGTCGAGCGTGGCGCCGGCCCAGGCGCCGCCCAGCTTGCGGCTCAGGGCCGCCCGGGCCACCGTGGCGGCGTCGGTGGTCAGGCGATCCAGCGACCGGGGCCGGCGGTCCTGCGCCTGTGGCCCGAGGATCGAGGTGTCGATCCAGCCCGTGAGCATCGTGGAGACCGGGTCGAGCTGCAGCCGCTCGCTCGTGCGCCAGTCGCGCGGGCGCACGGCCGAGAAGCCTCGCAGGTCCTTGCGGGCGCCGGCCAGCGCCACGAAGCAGGAGAGGCCCCGGTGGGCCAGGTAGCCCTGGAACAGGAAGCGCCCCTCGGCATCCGTCCGGGTGGTGATGGGGCGGCCGGCCTGGTCCACCACGAAGCGGCCCTGTGCGTCGCGCACGTAGACGGCCACGCCGGCTGCCGGCACGACCTCGTCCGCGGCGAGCCGGTAGAGCCCCTTGCCGCCCTTCGCGAGCGCGGCGGGCAGCTTGACCTCGCCCATCAGCGCCCCCACCAGCCGGGGTTGGCCATCCTCCCCCACGGCGTTCTGGCCGCCCGCGGCGATGAGGCTGCCGCCGTCGGGGCCGATGAGGTTCTGGCCGCCCGCGGCGATAAGGTTCTGGCCGCCTGCGGCGATGAGGTTCTGGCCGCCTGCGGCAATGAGGCTGCCGCCATCGGGGCCGATGAGGGTGCCTGCGTCGGGGCCCACGAGGGTGCCGCCATCCGGGCCGATGAGGGTGCCGCCATCCACCCCGATGAGGGTGGCTCCCTCCAGGCTGCCGAGCACCTTGCCGGAGGCATCGACCAGCGCCTTGCCGTCGGCGGAGACGAAGGTCCCGCCGTCCAGACCGATGAGGCTGCTGCCCGCCAGCGCCACCATCTGGTCGGCCTCGAGCGGGATCGCGCTGCCGGCATCCAGCCCCACCAGGGAGACGGGGCCCTTCACGGGCGCGCCCTGGCTCGTGGCGGCGCCGCCCGGGGCGCCACCGGGCTTCGCAGGGGGCACCGTGGCCCGGGCCGCGGCCACGCGCGTCGTCGGCGCGCCCTGGCAGCCGGGTGCTGCCAGCAGCATCAACCCGATGACGATCGCCGCCCGCGCGCGCATCCTGACCTCCTCGGGTGCACCACCCTGCGAGGTTCCATACCCTGCGGGCGGGCCCTTCCCCTGCCTGTCACGGGTTTGTGAGGAGCTTCACCTGGCCCGCGCCGAGGTCGACGAGGGCCAGCTGGCCCTCCGGGCTGAGCGCCAGGGCAATCGGGTTGCGGATGTCCTCGGTGCCCGGGGGGCCGCCCAGGCCCGCCAGCGTGTGCGCCGTGCCGTCCGGTGCCAGGCGGCGCACGCGGCCGTCGAGCTGGGCGAGCTGCGTGAGGTCGAGGGGCAGCGCGGCGAGGTGCAGCAGCTCCTTGAAGAGCCCCAGGCCGCGCGTGCCCGCCTCCGCCACGTACACGTTGCCCTTTGCATCCGCCGCCAGGCCTATTGGGCTCAGCAGCACGGCGTCCTGGCCTGGCATGTCCCCCTCTGCCCGGGCGCGGGCCTCCGCGTCGGGTTCTGCCAGGAAGACCAGCGTGTCGCCCTGTCCTCGCCCGGCCAGCCGGTGGAGGGTGCCGTCCGGCTCCACCCGCCAGACCAGGCCGTGGTCCACCTCGCTGAAGCACAGCCGCCCGGCCGCATCGTAGGCCAGCCCCGTGACGAAGCCCAGCCCCACGGCGCTGGCCGGCTGCCCCTCGCGGTCCGAGGGTTGGGAGAGCACCAGCGCCTTGGCGTCGCCCAGGGGCACCCCCGCCAGCTTGGTCAGCGCCCCGTCCGGCTCGACGCGCCAGACGCAGCCGGTCTTCGTGCCGGCGAGTGTGGCGGCGAACACGGGGCGGCCGGCCGCGTCCGTCGTCAGGGCCGTGAGGTCGGTCCAGTTGGCGTCTGTCGCCCGCAGCGGGAGCGCGCTGGGGCTGTGAAGGTTTCGGCTACCCCCGGCCACCGTGCGGAGGGTGAGGGTGCCGGGCACGGCCCCGGGGAGCAGCGCCCGCACCAGGTGGTCCCTGTTCTCGACGAGCAGCAGGCCCCCCGTGCCGCGCGCCACCAGCAGTGGCCCGGTGAGGCGGTCCGCGATGGCGCCGTCGGCCGCGAAGCCGCCGAGGCCCCCGGCGATGCGCCTGAGCCTGCCGGCCTGGAGCTGGCGCACGGTGTTGCTGCCCACCTCCGTGACGACCAGGTGCCCGGTCGCGTCGTAGCAGATGCCGGCAGGCAGGTCCAGCACGGCGTCCGCCGCCACCACATCCTTGTCCTCGCGGCGCCCGGCGACCGTCTCGAGGAGGCCCGTGGCCGGGTCGTACGAGCGGATGACGCCGTTGCCGTAGTCCGCGACCAGCACCCGCCCCCGCCCGTCTCGCGCCAGGCCGGCGGGGCGGCTCAAGCGCGCCTGCAGCCGCGCCACCGGACCCTCGTCGTAGCCCAGTTCGCCGCTGCCCAGGAAGGGCTCGGGGGCCGTGGCGCCTGGCGCGACGCGCTTCACGCCCTGCCACAACGTGCCCGCGTCCTCGCGCGAGAGGGAGACGAGCACGCTGTTGTCCGGCATCGCGAGCATGTTCGTGAAGCGGATGTCCACGTTGAACAGCCTGGCTGCGAGGGTGGGCACCATGGTGCCCCCCGGCGCCCGGCGGAAGAGCACGCCCCCGTTCTCCAGCAGCCACAGGGCCCCGTCCTCCGTGGCGGCCAGCGCCACGCCGTGGGCAGCGCGTTCCTCGAGGGCTGTCAGGGTGCCCTTGGCGTCCGTGGTGACCAGGTGGTCCACCGTGTTGTTGATCGCCCTGATCGTCGCGATGAAGTGCACCTGCCCGTCAGCCGCCACCGCGACGGCCTTGACCTCGTCGAACTTGCAGCTGGTGGCGGCGAGGCCCAGCCTGGGCACCTCCTCGCCGCCCCCGGCCCAGCGCTCGGGGCGCGGGTCGCCTGCGCGGAACCGGAAGACCCCCCGGCCCGCGAGCGAGCTCGCGTAGATCCAGCCGCTGGGCCCTGCCACGAGCTTGTCGAAGGGCGGCACTGTCAGGGCCTGGTCCTTGCAGGGGCCCAGCACGTAGTACATGCGGCCATCCCGGGGGTCCAACCGGCCGACGCCGGCCGACATGTGGCTGGCGACGAAGAGGTCGCCCGTGGAGCCCACGGTGATGCCGATGGGCAGCCGCAGGGCGACCTCGCGGGCCAGCCTGCCGTCCTCGCAGCCGGCCACACCCGCGAGGGTCATGAGGCGCCGGACCTCCTGCAGGGCGGCGGCGAGGGCCTGGTTTTGCTCGCCGGCGGCGTTGGCGGCTGCCGCAAGCCTGTCGGGTCGCCAGGCCGCGCCCGCGAGGGCCTCGGCCGAGAGGACGGCCCGGGCGGCCTCGTCGGCCTGCCTGGCGGCCTCTGGCGTGAGGCGGTCGAGGGCGGCGGCGGGGTCTGGCTGGCTGGCGAGGACCTGGGTCTCGACCCAGCCTGCGAGGAGGGTGGCGGTGGGGGTGA
>JAYKHR010000099.1:0-3095 GCA_035285125.1 Candidatus Sericytochromatia bacterium
CGGGAAACCGCGCCAGGCCTGACCCAGGCCCCTCGATCTAGCCTCGGCCCCCTGCCGAGATTCCCCAGGATCCCACCTTCACGTACCCCGCGTCGATCCCCGCTACCCGCCAACTGTCGAATAACCGTTCAACGTCTGAGGCCCCCGGAAACCCCGTGCCATGATCCGAGGTGGATTGGGGCAGGAGGGGGCGACCCATGGGCAACTTGGAGCGGATCACGGTCAACCCGGAGCAGAATGGCGGCCGGCCGAGCATTCGAGGCCTGAGGATTCGCGTCATGGACGTGCTGGACATGCTGGCGGCTGGGATGACCCGGGAAGAGATCCTGCAGGACTACCCTTACATGGAGGCCGACGACATCACGGCTGTCCTGGCGTATGCGGCCTTGCAAGCTGATCACCCTGTCTTCAAGACGGCTTGATGCGGTTTCTCGTAGACGCTCAGCTGCCGCCTGCTTTGGCACGTGTCATTGCGGCGATTGGCTTTGAGGCCGAGCAGGTCCACGATCTCGGCCTTGCGGGTGGACCGCGAGGCCGAGGCGCAACGCGACAGCCTGAGGCCCCCGTTCGCCCCCGGGCAGGCACTTTCCCAGGGGCACCCCTGACACGCGCGGCAGCGCCCACCTCGGCCTGAGGTGGCCCCATGGACTGGGACTGGCTGAACCTCGTGGGCGTCGTCGCCTTCGCGACGAGCGGGGCGATCGTGGCGATGGAGGAGGAGTACGACCTGCTCGGCGTCATCTTCCTCGGGCTGGCGACCTCCTTCGGCGGCGGCGTGCTGCGCAACGTCCCCTTGGGGCAACCCGTCACCGCCCTGTGGACGCAGGAGGCCCTGCTGGCCGTCGCCGTGGCCGCGACGGTGGCGGTGTTCGTCCTGCCGCGGCGCTGGCTCTCGCGCTGGCAACCACTCGAGGTGGTCTTCGACGCCATCGGCCTGGCGGCCTTCTCGATCCAGGCCGCCATCACGGCCACGACGCTCGGGTTTCCGTTGCTGGCCGTGCTGGCGGCCAGCTTCTTCACGGGCACGGGCGGCGGCATCATCCGGGACCTGCTCGCCCACCGCAAGCCGGCCGTCTTCCAGCCGGGGGTCAAGTACGGCATCTGGGCCATGGCGGCGGGCCTGGCGATCCACCTGGGGTGGCCGCTGGTCGCGCTGGGGCTGGGGGTCGTCGCGCTCCGGCTGATCTCATTCCACCGGGGCTGGAGCCTGCCCTACCGCCGCAGCGACACCGTGGTCCCCCGCTGAAGACCCGAGCCGCGTCGCCGCGCTGGCGTGACACCTGGCGGGCGGGGTCAAACACCGGTCAACGTAGGCCGCCTCGAGGCCGGCACCCACCTCGTGTTCGCGAGCACCGTGGGCGCGGTCGGCGTGCTCGATGGCCTGCCGCGCGGCGAGTGGAGAGGTTTCAAGCTGAGCAGGTTCCAACCCGCCGCCCTCCTGGCACATCGAGACCGTCTTGAGGCGATCGCCCGGCGCAGGCCCCACCCCGAAGGCCACGTCCCAGCGCCAGAGCCTGTAGGTGACCGTGGTCGAGACCCCGAGGGCGGCCCTCAGGCCGGGCGGGGCAGGGCGGTCCGAGACCGGCTCGCCAAACCGCGTCACCAGGGTCGTGCCGGTCAAGGCCGGATCCTCGCGCAAGCGCAGCTCGACAGTGGCCCCGGCCGACGCCCGGGGGTCGCGGGGAAGCGACAGCCGGGCGATGGCGATGGGCCCGGAGGGAAGCAAGGCGGACCAGCCAGCCACAGGCCCGGCCGCGCAGCCCTCCTCGGGGTCGAGGCGCACGCCGAGCAGGGCCTCGACCCGGGCCACGCCCAGGCGAGGCTCGCGGGCGAGCGCCACCACGAGCTCGTACAGGGCCGCCGAGCGGTGCCTCGGCTCCCCCCCATCGGCCAGGGAGGCTCGCCGCTGGCCGTCGTCAGGCCCCTCGTGGCCCATCATCCCCTCCCTGGCCCGAGGTGCCACCGCCCCCCAAGCGTCGGGCGCGCACGCGGCAAGGCCCGCGACCAGGGACGCACCGACCACGTGGGCAAGGGACGCACGAAACGCTGGCTGGCGAGGGGGCTGGCACATCCCATCCACCTGAAAGGGGGCTCTCGCTTCGTTCCAGCTGGCCCCCAGCAGGGTGTACCCGGGCCGGGGACCATCAATAGGTGTGCTGCAACCCTGCCGGCGTCAGCGGACGGGTCGGACGCCCCTGCACGAAGGGTCGATCCGACACCCACAGCACCGTGTGCGAGGCGGTCTCCGGGCGGCCCTCGGGGCCTTCGGGAGGCAGGTGGTAGGTCTCGATCGCCACGCGCACGTGATACCGCGTCGCAGCCCGCAAGGCATACACCTCCACCGTCACCGGGCCCCCGTCACGCACCAGGGCCTCTCGCACGGGAGCAGGCGCTCCCCCCGCCTCGGCAGGCCCGAACGTCCTGGTGTCCATCGCTGGCAGGTACAGGCGCAGATCCCTGGTCGGCACGGCGATCGGGGGGGTGTCGGGCAACGACAGCTGCAACACGCCACCCGGCGAGCGCCACGTGGTGAACTGCACCCAGCCCGACGGGCCCTTCACGCCCTGCACGCGCTCCACCAGCAACGACGGCGGCCCCCCCCGCGCCACGATGGGCCCCGGGGGGCCCGTGAAGGAACCGACAGCCTCCAACCCCTCGCGCAACGCAGCGAGCTGCAGCCCCGACGGCTGGGGCTCAGGCGACCCTTGCAGGGCCAGCAGCATGAACAGACCCTCGAACACCTGCGCCCTCCGCGATCCAACCAGTGCCACCTTACCCTACAGACGAGGCGAGACGCGCGAGCAGCGCAGCGAGGCGCGGTCGGTCACAGCCGCTCCAGCGGGCGCCACGGCGAGCTGGTCTTAAACGAAAACACGTCCTTGCATAATCTTTCCTTAACCTCAGGCCAGGCAAGGACCTGCGGTGATGCGGGGACAAGACAGCATCCCGGTCGAGCGTTCGCTCCCGCCAACCCCAAGCCCCCCGGCCCTTTCGGCCGTCCCCATACGAGGCTCCTCCCATGTTGCAAGCCCTGCCCACCGCCGTTGCCCGCTCCTACACCGTGCGCCCCGGCGACTCGCTCTGGTCCATCGCCG
>JAYKHR010000100.1:0-2988 GCA_035285125.1 Candidatus Sericytochromatia bacterium
GCCGCCAGTGGCGCGTCACTCCCGGCTCGCAACAGGTCGGCCACGGGCCGCATCCCGCGCGAGGGCGCGGGCATCGTCGACGTGAACACGTCGGCGAGGAAGTCGAACACGTAGAACTGCTGGTGGACCTCGTGGCTGGCAAAGGCGAAGTCCGTGTCGCGTCCCCCGAGCAGCCCGCAAAGGAGCGCGCTCGACTGGTAGGGGTTTCGGACGTAAGTATCGAAGGTGAGTTGCAGCGCCAGTCTTCGGGGCAGGGCATAGCTCGCAGCGGCGATCCAGAGTGCCGCCGCGTAGCCGCCGGGTTGGCCGCCTTCCTGGTCGACGATCAGGATGCGGCGGCGGGTCTCGAGAGCCTGCTCCACGCACCCCAAGAACGCGGGCAGCCAGCGGTCCCGGTGGGGGGCTTGTAGAAACTGCGCCACGCGCTCCCGCGTCACGGCCGTGCCGGGATGCAGCGCCATCATGGGCTGCAAGCGGGTGTCTGCCTGCTCCGTCGATACCCACGCGGGCGAGCCCCACATCTCGACGGGCAGCGCCTGCGCCTGCTCGAAGTCCTTGGTGCCGCCGAGCAGCGAGTGCGTGAAGTAGTTGCCGTAGCGGCCCGAGTAGTCGGTGCCCACGTAACGCGACTGCGCCAGGACGTGCGTGCCGCCGCCGAGGTCCTCGTGCAGGAGCACGACGGGAAAGTCCTTCAGCTCCTCCGCCGTGGGGCGGGTGGGGAAGCTGGGTGGTGGCGTGTAGAGGCTCAGGCGCTCCACGGCCTCGCGAAGCTTCGGGTCGATGTCTGGCGTCGCCGCGTGGATCTGAAAGCCGCGTGTCTCCCGCAGGCCGCGCGTGCACGACGTGTAATACACCTGGCGGAAGGTCATGCGCGGGCGCCTCGCTCTCCTTTGATGTAGCCGTTTCGTTGCAGGAGCCAGAGGAAGGGGTCCTCGACCCGGAAGGCTTGCACGCCCCTGGGTAACGTGCCGTCGTCCGTCGGCGCGTCGCCCAGGGCCGAGATGCCGAAGTAGCGGACAAGGCTGAAGTTCTGCTCCAGCGTCGCGTGGAAGTTCGGCCCGAGCCAGCGGTTGACGTGGGCCCGCACCGTCTCGTTGACCTCATCCGCGTCCGCGAGGTCGAAGGCACCATCGTGTTCGGAGGCCCGGTTGAGGATGGAATCGGGCTCGAGGATGCGCCGCACCTCGTCGATCTTCGAGAAGACGATGGCCACCGGAATGCGGATGGGCTGCTCCGGCGCGATGCCCCGCAGCTTGCGGATGAGCTCACAGACGCGGAAGATGATGTCGCCGGGGGGCTCGGCCTCGCCGGCGGCGAGCTCCGGCAGCCCCAGCAGCTGCCTCACGGCTGGGATCTGGAGCGGGTCGAGCAGGAAGATGAGGCCGTGCGAGCTCGCGAAGTAGCGGGTGGCGATGGCCATCGTGTCGCTGTTGCCGAGGTCCTCCCCGGCCGTGTCGAACAGCACGAGGGTGGTCGCTCGGTTCCGCCGGAGGAACCTCAGCCAGCGCCGGGTGATGCCGAGGCGGTACACCAACGGGTAGTGCAGCGCGGCCATGCCCGAGGGCGTGGCTGGCACCACCTCGCGCTTGTCGTAGACGAAACGCTCGAAATGCTCGCGGTAGCGCTTGATGGTCTGCTCGTCGAGGGCGTTCAGGGCGGCGTTGAAGCGCTGACCCACCTTGTTGCGCAGCTCGTGAACGAGCACGGCGATGTAGTTGCTCTTGCCGGCACCCTTGGCGCCGATCAGGGCGATCGTGTGGTGGCTGGTGGCGCTGAACTGACCGGGCAGGGTGTTGTGGCAGTGCGGGCAAACCGCCTTGGTGCTGCGCGTGCCGCACGTGCATCGCGCTGCAGTGGGGGTGCGCCAGCCGGGTGGCGGAACAAACACCCGTGGCAACATCATCGTGGCCGTGAGCCTCTGGTATTCGCTGAGCGGCTTGTCCTCCTCGGGCGGGCAGCCTGCAGGCCGAATGCACCGGAAGGCCACCTCCGTGGAGGTGAAGGCTTCGAAGCAGTAGGGGCAAACCACCTGGCGGCCGAACATCAACTTACCTTCATCTCGCTGGTGCGGGGCTCCTCGAGCCTGTACGTGTCGTAGCCGGCCCGATCCCGGAAGAACAGCCGCACGCAAAAGGGCCCCATGAAGCCCGACAGGTCCACCCGAAGGGTGTGCGGCTGGCGCGGGTAGAGCGTCAGGCTGGGGATGGTCTCCACGACCGTCCCGTCCTCGGCATCGAGCGGGCGGTCGAGCCCCCGTTTGGCCACGAGGACGCATTCTGGCGCCGCGCCCACGTGGGTGTCGCTCTCCAGCGTGAGCGTGAGCACGCGCCGCCGAAACCACCCACGCGCGAGCCGGTAGCGGATCACGCTGCGCCGGTGGAGGCGGGCCTCGGCCGTGCAGCCGATCCCGACGCCGCTGCTGTAACGTGTGACGCCGTCGAGAGGCGCGGCGGCGAACACCTTGATGCGATGGGGCCCGTCCACCGGCTGGTCGATGCGCAGGCCGCCAAGCGCGTCGTACTCGCCGCGGGTGCAGCTGAGACGCTGGGCCAGCGGGTCGTCCGCGGAGACTGGGGTGGCGTCTGGGCGCCATGCGACGACCACCTGGCGGCAGCTCTCGGGCCAGGCCCAGCGCAGCTGAAGATAAGCCTGGAAGTCCTCTACCTCCAGCCCCGTCACGTCCGGGATCGCCACATACTCGACGGCCTGGCCTGCGACGGCCGCCTCGCCAACCACCGTGACGGGCACGTAGTACGACACGCCGGGGGCAGGGGCCGGGTCGGTCCACGACGCCGCGCTCGCGTGGGCGCACAGCGGGGCCCCGAGCGCCGCCACCTCCGAGGTCGAGAGGGACGTGCCCACCGGCCAGCGGGGCGCCCGCAGAGATCGATACATCGTCACCGCGCCGCCGGGTGGTGGCGTCCACGATAGCGTCAGTCTGTTGTCCGCGCCGGCGGTCAGCAGGAGGTCGCGCACAGGCTTGGGGGG
>JAYKHR010000101.1:0-2834 GCA_035285125.1 Candidatus Sericytochromatia bacterium
CGGTGGCCTTGTAGTGACGGGCCCTGGCGATGAGGTCCGCCGGTGAGGTGGCGATGAGGGCATCCGCCTGTTCGGCGATCTCGTCCTCCACCTCGATGCGCACCGGGTTCGGCGTCCCCGCGTGGCCCAGCGCCTCTTGCTTGACGGCCCCGAGGGAGTGGGGTGTGTGGACGTGAGCTGCCAGCCAGCGCCGAGCCAGGGCCATCCCGACCCAACCGGACAGCCAGTAGTGGCTGTGCACGATGGAGGCCTGCAGCTTCTGCGCCGCCGCCCAGTCTGCCGCGCGGGCCACAAACTCAGGCAGGTGGCTGAACAGCTGGTCTCGGCCGAGGTGTCCGGTGACGCCGCACGGGAGGCGGACCACCGTCACCCCGTCCAGGTCCAGCACCTCCGGCGCTTCGAGGTCCATGGCGCCACGCGTGAACACCAAGATGGGGTGTCCGAGCTGGCGCAAGGCCAATGCCAGCTCCCGGACGTAGACATTCTGCCCCCCGGCCCCTTCGGTGCCGATGGGGACCGAGGGGTCGCCGTGGACCGAGACCATGGCGACAAGTGGCGGAGAGCCATCGCGGTGCAGCGTGGTCCGAAAGGCCGGCTGCAAAGGGCTGTCGTGCTTCATTGTGAATCCTCCGACGCAGCGTGGGGCTGCCTTTCCAGCCTAGGACAGCCATTGAAATAAATCAAACCGGTGAATATTGTGTGTTATAATAAGAAATACTTATCAGGAGGCAGGCGTGAAGCTCGAGCAACTAAACACCTTCCTGGCAGCTGCCGAGGTCCTCAACTTCACGGCGGCTGCGCGGCGCCTGGAGGTCTCGCAGTCGGCCATCAGCCAGCAAATCCGCGAGCTGGAGCTGGACCTGGGCGTCGCCCTGTTCGAGCGCCGGGGGCGAGGGTTGGAGCTGACGCTGGCCGGTGACCGCCTCCGGCAACGCGCCCAGGCCGTCCTTCGTGAGGTGCGACTGGCTCGCTCCGCCTTGCAAGACCTCGCCGGGCGAGAGCACGGCACGCTGCGTATCGGGGCCAACTCCACCCCGGGCATCTACATGTTGCCCGCCCTGCTCGGCGTCTATGCCGAGGCCTATCCCGCCGTGAAGGCGAGCCTGCGGATCGCCCCCCTCGAGGAGGTGGAGCGCAGCCTTCGGGAGGGAGGCCTCGACCTCGCCATCGTCACCGAGGGAGCCACGCCTCCCTGCATCACTGGCTGGAGCCGCCTGCACCTCGGGGACGATGTGATCGGGCTGGTGGCCGCCCCGGAGCACCCCCTCGGTCGGGCAGGAAGGACCCCGCCTGAGGTCGTCAGCCGTTACCCCTTGATCCTCCGTCCTGCTGGCTCCTCCACGCGGCAAAGGGGGCTCCGCGCCCTGGCCGCGTGCGGCATCGATGAAGCTTCCCTGCAGATCACCTTCGAGCTGAGCCACACCGAGGGCATCAAGCGGGCCGTGATGTCCAACCTCGGGGTGGCCTGGGTGTCCAGGCTCTCCAGCGTTCGTGAGCACGCCGCAGGGTGGCTGCGACACGTCGAGGTTGACGGGTTCCACGTGACGCGCCCGATCTGGGCCTTGGTGCCCCCGGCAGAACGGCGCCCGCCTCACCTCGAGGCCTTCCTGGCAAGCGTCAGGGGGGCTGCGGCCGCGCTGGCCGAGGGGCACCCGTGAGCGCCGTGCGGGCCCCGCTCCGCGTCGGGGTGCTGGGGGCCGGCCAGCGGGGGTTCTTGCTGGCGGATCTCACGGCGGCCCAGCCCCACCTTGCCCAGGTCACGGCGGTCGCCGAGCCACGGGAGGCCTATCGGGACGCCTTCGCCGCGCGGTTCGGGCTGGAACGAGCCGCCACCTTTGCCTCGTGGCAGGAGTTTGTCCTGCAGGGGCCAGCCGTCGATGCCGTCATCATCACGACGCTCGATCGGGACCATGTGGGCCCCGCCGTGGCTTGCCTCACGCAGGGCATCCCGGTGCTGCTGGAGAAGCCGATCGCCCCCACGTGGGAGGAGGTGCTCGACATCCAGCGTGCCCAGCAGGCCTCCGGGGCGCTGGCGGCGGTGTGTCACTCGCTGCGCCACCAGCCAGGGTTCAACCTGGTTCGCCAGCTGGTGCGGGCGGGCCGGGTGGGCGAGATCCGAACGCTGGACCTCATCGAGCAGGTCAGCTACTGGCACTTCGCGCACAGCTACATCCGAGGCAACTGGGGCAACTCGGGGAGGGCGACGCCCTTGCTGCTTGCCAAAAGTTGTCACGACCTGGACTACATGGCCTGGCTGATGGACGTCCCTGCCGTTCGGGTGGCTTCCTTCGGCAGCCTGAGCCACTTCAGGCCCGAGCACGCCCCACCTGGCGCCCCGGCGCGTTGCCTGGAGGCCTGTCCGGTGGAGCATGCCTGTCCCTACTCGGCCATCCGCCACTACGTGCAGGCCGACCGCACCCAGTGGCCCGCCTCCGTGATCAGCCACGATCACAGCCAGCAGGCCCACCTGGAGGCCCTGCGCACCGGCCCCTACGGCCTGTGTGTGTATCGGGCGGACAACGACGTGGTGGACCATCAGACGGTCATGCTCGAGCACCAGAACGGCGCCACCGCCACCTTCACCGTGACAGCCTTCACCCAGGCCGGTGGCCGCCGCCTGCGCGTGAACGGGACGGAGGCTGACCTGACCTTCGATGAGCATGTTGTGGTGTTGCGCGACTACGCCTCGGGCCGGGTGGAGGAACTGCGGGCGGGAGGCGAGGGGCCGCATGGCGGAGGGGACGTGCGCGTGGTTCGCAACTGGCTGGAAGCCGTGCGACGAGCGGACCCTGGCTGGCTGCTCACGGACCTCGCGGCCTCGATGCCGTCGCACG
>JAYKHR010000102.1:0-38424 GCA_035285125.1 Candidatus Sericytochromatia bacterium
GAAGGCCAACGGGGTGCCAACGGGCACCCCCTGGCCGCCTTCAGCCTCGGTTAAGGCGTCGGGCAGACGCCCTTGTCGGCCCGGCGCGCCCGCTGGTGCACCTGGAACAGCCCCGTCACCGCCGGCATGTCGCCCAGCCAGCGCTCCACCCAGGACACCTTGCCGTCTCGGTTCCGGTCGCCCGCCGCGAGCGCGGCCTGGACCATCTCGTCGGCCGACAGGCCGTCGCGGTCCAGGTCTGCCGTCCGGAGCGCGCCTTCGGCGAGCGCCGCCGTGCAGGTGAAGTCCGTCCAGTCGCAGGCCGTCACGCACGGGTTGCCCGTCTCCTCGCAAGGCACGCGCACGGGTTGCCGGGCCTCGGCCAGGCTGATGCGGCGGTCCCCGTCGCGGTCGAAGCGCCGGACGAGGGCCTCGGCCTGCGCGGTCAGCAGGGCCTGGAGCTTGGGGGCGGCGGTCGTGGTCGGCACGGCGCTGGGTCCTTTCTGGGGCGTGATCGGGCTACGGGCCCCGTGGCACGGTTCCGGCACGTCACGTGCCGAACGGCCGGGGGCAAAGCCGGCGAGGCGCCGGCGCGGCTGGATCCCACCCTGCCCTTGTCGTCCCACGGCCCAGCCTGGTTGCTTTAGTCCAGGTAAAGGGCAGGTTATGAGCCGGGTTTGGGGGCCGGCCGCAGCGGCAGCAGCACCTCGTTGCGCCGCAGGAAGGGCAGCGTGAAGGGCGGGTTGTAGCCGGCCCACCGGGCGGGCCCGGCGGGCTCGCGGCCGGCCGGCAGCCAGGCCCGCAGCCGCGCCTCCTGCCGGCGGAAGGTGGCCTCGTTGAACAGCCCGGAGAACCGGATCGCGGCGACCTCCTGCGCTGGCAGGTCGCGCACGGTCACGGCCTCGTCCAGCGGCAGGGGGGCGTTGGCCGCCGTGATGCCGGCCGGCAGCACGAAGCTCATCGTCCAGCCCCCCTCGCCCGCGGCCAGCCCCACGGGGGCGGTCATGGGCAGCGGTTGGGGCTCCATGGTCACGGGGGCGGTCATCGGCAGCGGCTGGGGCTCCAAGGCCACGGGGGCCGTCATCGGCAGGTCGCGGCGGGCGCGGTTGCCGCCGAAGATGTAGCGCGCCAGGCGCCGGAAGCCCTCGTTCTGGCCCCGCCGGAAGTCTCCCGTCATCCGGGTCTCGGCGATCGCGTGGGGCGCGTAGCGCCGGAGCTCGCACGGGCCTTCCCGGCGCAGCACCTCGTAGGCGGGCTCCTCGACCGCCTCGAACCCGAAGATGCTGCCCACGCCAGCCCCCACCGCCGTGAGCCCCTTCACCACCGCCTCGCCAACGCCTGCCATGCCTGGGTCCTCCTGTCGTGCTCAGCCGATGAGCAGCGGGTCTTCCATGTATTGCACCCGCGAGGGCCGCCGTGGCGCCACCACGGAGAGCAGGATCGCGAGCACGCCGACGCGCCCGATCAGCATCGTCGCCACGATCACGAGCTTGCCTGCCGTGCTCAGCTGGCTCGTGATGCCCATCGACAGCCCCGTGGTGCTGAAGGCCGAGACGGCCTCGAACAGCAGGGGCAAGAAGGGCAGGGGCTCCAGGCTCGCGAGCAGGATCGTGCTCGTCACCACCACGCCGAGCGAGACGGCCACCACCGTGAAGGCCTTGCGGACCTGCTGCTCGCTGACGACCCTGCGGAGGTTGAACAGCGGCACCTGGGCCTGCCCCCGCACCGTGGCGAGGATGGCCGCCAGCGTGATCACGGCCGTCGTGAGCTTGATGCCGCCGCTGGTGCCCCCGGGGCCGGCCCCCAGGAACATCAGCACCATCGTCATCATGAGCGTGGGGTCCGTCAACGCGCCCACGTCGATGCTGTTGAAGCCGGCCGTCCGGGGCTGCACGGCCATGAAGAAGGCGTTCAGGAGCTGCCGCCCCACGGGCATGTCCCCGATGGTGCGCGGATTGCCGGCCTCAAAGAACCAGAACAGCCCGGTGCCGCTGACCAGCAGCACGGCCGTGGCCGCGAGGATGATGGCCATCAGCGTGTCCCAGCGGTGGTTGGGCTCCCGGCGGAGCACGAGCCGGCGCACCCACTCCTGGTTCACGTTGTAGCCCAGCCCGCCGAGGATGATCAGCCCGCAGAGCGTCAGCAGCACGAGCGGCTGGGCCTGCCAGTGCACGATGTTGGCGCCCATCAGCGAGAAGCCCGCGTTGTTGAAGGCCGAGACGGCGTGGAACAGCGCGTTGAAGAGCCCTCTCCCCCAGCCTAGCTCGGGCACCATCGCCAGGGCCAGCAGCGCGAAGCCGATGGCCTCGAAGGCCAGCGTCAGCCGCGCGATGTTGCGGATGAACCGCACCAGGCCGCCGATGCCGGGCTGCTCCGTCACCTGGCTCACGGCCAGCCGGTCCTCCATCGTGAGGCGCCGGCCGACCAGCAGCATGCTCAGGGTGAAAAGGGTCATGTAGCCGAGCCCCCCGACCTGGATGAGGCCCATCAGCACCACCTGCCCGACCAGCGAGTAGCGGCTGCCCGGGTCCAGCGTGGAGAGGCCCGTCACGCAGACGGCCGAGGTGGCGTTGAAGAGGTCGTCCACGAGGGCGTGGGGCCCGCCCGCGTGCGAGATGGGCAGCGCGAGCAGGGTGGTGCCCACGGCGATGAAGCCGAGGAAGGCCAGCAGCACGAGCTGCGCCGGGTTCAGCCTGGGCAGCCGGGGCCAGATGGCGTCGCGGGGGGCCTGCACGGCGTCAGGCCCGGATCAGGGCGGCCTGCAGCGCCTCGAGCTTCTCGTTGGCGCCGAGCAGCGCGATCAGCGCGTCCTGCCGCAGCCTGTAGCCGGGCTCCGGCGACACCTGCAGGCCGTCGGCGCCGAGCACGGCCACCACCGTCACGCCGAAGCGCGCGCGCAGATCCGCCTCCGCCAGCGTCTTGCCATCGAGGCTGGCGGGCACGCGCACCTCGATGATGCTGAAGTGCTGGTCGAGGTGGATGCTCTCGAGCAGGCTCACGCCGCCGAGGGCGTGGGCGACGCGCCGCCCCATCTCGGACTCGGGGTAGACGACGGTCACGCGCGAGCCGCCGATGCGCTCGAGCACCTGGCCGTGGCGGTCGTGCGAGGCCTTCGCCGTCAGCGCAGGGAGGCCGAGGTCGAGCAGGTTCAGCACCGTCAGGATGCTCGCCTCCATGTCCGAGCCGATCGCCACGACGACCCCGTCGAAGCCCTCCAGGCCGAGCTCAGCCAGCGCGTGCTTGTCGGTGGCGTCGGCGCGCACGACGTGGGTGGCGACCTCGTCTGCGTGCGCCCGCCGCACGAGCTCCTCGGAGGCGTCCAGGCCGAGCACCTCGTGGCCGAGCTGCTTCAGCGCGGCGCAGACGCTGCTGCCGAAACGGCCGAGGCCGATGACGGCGAACTGCTTGCGGGCGATGGGCATGGCGAGGGCTCCTCGGGGCTGCTGACCCCCGCATCATAGCCGGAAGGTGGCTGGCCTTGTCCACCGCGGGCCCGGGCCGTCGCCGAGGCTGCCGACCTGGGCGGGGTGGCGCGGCCAGGCGCCGGGGCGGATCCGGTCAGCCGCTCAGACGTAGCCCCGCCAGCGAAACAGCCCGAGCAGCACCACGGCAGCGCCCGCCATCAGCCCGAGCGCCCACTGGTAGCCGTACTGCCACGTGAGCTCCGGCAGCACCCTGAAGTTCATGCCGTAGATGCCCGCGATCAGCGCGCAAGTCATCAGGATGGTGGAAGCCACCGTGAGCTTCTTCATCGTCTCGTTCGTGCGGTTGGCCATCGCCGACATGTGCAGGTCCATGGCGCTCGCGAGCACGTCGCGCTGGATGTCGAGGTTGTCCGTGATGCGCAGCAGGTGGTCGAGCACGTCCTGGAAGTAGGCGTAGGTGGCCGTGCCGAAGTGCGAGCCGGGGCCGCGCATCAGGCTCAGGAAGATGTCCCGCAGCGGCGTCACGAGCCGGCGCACGGCGAGGGTCTGGCGCTTGAGCCGCATCACCTCCGTCAGCACGGCGTGCGTGGCGCCGGCCACGATGTCGTTCTCGAGGTCCTCGAGCCGATCCGTCAGCGCCTCCGTGCGGGGGAAGTAGGTGTCCACCGCCGCGTCGATGATCAGGTAGGCCAGGTAGGCCGCGGCCTCCCGCTCCAACCCTGGCAGCAGCTGCCAGCGCTCCCCGGCAAGGGTGATGGCCTGGCATGGCTGCGGGTGGATCGAGATCACAAAGCGATCGCCCAGGAAGAGCATCACCTCGCGGGCCCCCCACTCACCCTCGGGGCCGTCCGTGGGCTCGAAGGCGTAGAGCACTATGAACGAGTGGCCATCGTGGTGCTCGATCTTGGGGCGCTGGTGGAGGTGGAGGCAGTCCTCCAGCGTCAGGGCGTGGAAGCCGAAGGCCGCGCGCAACGCCTCGAGCTCGGACTCCGCGGGGCTCTCGAGGTCGATCCACACGACCTGGGACGCGTCCGCGTGCCGCGTGAGGGCCTCCTCGAGGTAGCGAACGTCGTCGATGCGGCCGGTCGCAAGGTCGAGCGCGAGCGCGAAGGTGATCATGGCCGCTATCCCCGTCCCGGGCTGAAGCGGTCGGGCGGGTGGAAGCGCCACGGCACCTGTTCGGGCGTCAGCTGTCTCACGATCCGGGCCGGCACCCCTGCCACCACGCTGTAGGCTGGGACGTCCCGTGTCACGACCGCTCCCGTCGCCACCACGGCGCCGTCCCCGATCGTCACGCCCTGCAAGATACAGGCCCGGGACGCCAACCAGACATGCCGGCCGATCGTGATCGGGCCCTCTTGCGTCGCCATCCCAGGGGCGAGCGGATGTCCGTCGGAGTCGAGGATCAGCACGTGGTAGCCGATGCCTGTCCCGTCGCCGATCGAGACGCCGCAGCGGGCCGAGATGATCGTCCCGTTGTTGATCACCACGTTCTCGCCGATGCGCACGGCGGCGCCGGCGTACACGCCGATGCTGATGCGCGCGAGGTGCGACATCAGGTGCAGCCCCTTGCCGACGTGCAGCTCCCCGTCGTTGGAGAACTCGGGCCAGCCCAGTATCGCCATCGGGCCCCCGAGCGAGGTGCAGCGCCGGGCGTAGACCAGGTTCTTGATTGCCGTCCCCCAACGGCCGGGCTTCAGCAGGCCCAGCCACGTGCTCAGGGGGGCGGCGGCCTCACGAGGGGGCAGGGGCACGGTCATCGTGGGGCGATCGTACCCCGGTGGGGCGGGCGCGCCACCCGGCGAGGCGCCTCTCAGGGCCGCGGGTGGCTGGCCCGCCACGCGGCGATGAGGGCCTCGCGGTCCTCGAAGCCGTACGTCTTCCCCTGAAAGACGGCCCGGACTTGCTCGGCCGGCACCGTGAGGCCCTTCGTCGCGACGATCACCTCGTCCTGCTCCGGCGTCCACTTCAGGAACCCGGCGCCGTCGGCCCACTTGTCGGCGAGCGTGCGGCCGAAGGGGATGTCCGCCTGGTACACCACGGCCGTGTCGCCGCCGGCCGCGAACAGGTCCTTGGCGATGGCGGGGTTGGTCGACCAGGAGTTCACGCTGTGGTGCTGAAGCTGCATCCCCTTGCGGCCCGGCGTCTCCCACGCCTGGACGAGCTCCTCCATGGCGTGCTCGCTCTGCACGCCCCGGAAGAGGCGGAAGTGGGTGGGGCGCTCGATGCCGTTCTGGGTGGCGAGCCTGTCCCAGCGGGCCTTGCGGGTTTCCAGGAGTTGCTCCACCGTCTCGCGCATCGGGTGGTCGCCGCCCTGCCTGAGGGCCGCGAAGGCCTCGCGGATGGGCACCTGGTCTTTGCCTCCCATCACCCACTGCGTGATGGCCTCGCTGGCGGCCTGTTGCAGGTCGGCATCCTGGTAGAGCGCCTTGAAGGCCTGCTCCCGGGCCTCGTCCGCCATCATGTCGGCCAGCGGCTCGACGCTGGTGTTGAGCTTCTGCAGGGCGTCTTGGGAGAGAATGCGGGGCCCCTTGGCTGCGGCCCCCGCAGCATCCGTCAGGCCCGCTGCGGCGACGTTGGCTGCCCTGGCGGCGTCGTCCACCACCCCAGCGGCCCCTCGAGCCGCCCTGGCCGCGTCATCCGCCACCGCCGCGGTGCCCTGGGCCACCCTGGCGGCGTCGTCCGTCAGGCCCGCCGCCACCCGGGCCGCGTCGTCCGCGACGGAGCCCACGGCGCGGGCCGCCTGGGCCGCGTCGTCGAGCACCTGGCCAGCCCCCCGCACGAGCCGGGCCGCCTGGCCGGCCTTGCCAGCCGTGTTGGCGGCCTTCAGCGCGGCGCCGATGGGGATCAGGCTCCCGACGACCTCGCCCGAGATCTTGGCGGGGTCCTTGTGGTAGGCCTCCTCGAGGTTGGACCACAGCTCCTGCGCCACCTTGCCCGGATCGGCTGCGATCGCCTGTAGGGCCTGGCCGGCCTGGGCACGGGTCTCTTGCTCGGAGAGCTGCAGCGCCGAGCCCGCGAGCCCCACCGCGCCGGTGACGTTGCTGGTGATGGCGTGAACGACGCCGGAGGCGAAGCGGGCCAGGTCGTGATTGCCCGCCAGGGCCTCGCCGTCGGCCAGCCGGTCCTTGATGAACTGATCGGCGACCATCGCCGCGCCCTCGATGGCCCGGCCGGCCCCTGCCACGTCGCGCGCGATCCGGGGATCTGCCGGCTGCGCCTTTGCTGCGGGAACCTCGGCCTTAGCAGGCTTCGGCGGCGGCGCCTTCGGGAGGGGCGCGGGCTTGTTCGACTTCACGTCCGTCACAGCGTCTCTCCGGCAGGCGAGGGGCAGGGGGCTGCTGGATCCGTACCACGGTTTCAGGGGGGCAAAACGCCTGCTGCCTGGCCACCGGCGGGCAGGGCGCCTAGCGGGCGCTCCCCCGGAGGTCCCGGTACGTCGCCACCGCCTTGGGATAGAACCGCTGGAAGCAACCCCACGTGAGGCGGTCCGCCTCGGCCTTGGCGATCCTCGCGCTGACCTCGCCCTCCGAGCCCAGGGCGTTGTAGCCGCTGGGCAGACTCACGTCGGCGTAGGCGCCCAGGTGCGCGGCCCCGACCTCGGGCTCCAGGACGGGGGCCTCCCGCGTGCAGTCCGCCGCGGTCGGGGGGGGCAGGCCGGGGCCCGAGAGGGAGCCACCGCTGGCCGCCGATCCGCTGCCGGCAGCGCCAGGGGCCGCGCCCGCCGGGCCTCCGGTGGCGGCCGGTGCACCGCTGGCGGCAGGGCCCACGGTGGCCGGCTGGTTGCCAGGTGGGGTGCAGCCCGTGGTCGCTGAAGCCACCAGCACGGCAAGGGCGCACAGTCTTTGCAAGGTCATCTGGACGGCTGCCTCCGGTTCCATGTCAACACGCGGCCCAGGGTTTCGCAAATCACAGGGCCCCCGCTGCCGGGACCTGCCGCGTCGGGCCCGATGCCGCCCGGGGCGCCGGGGCGCGTGAGCCTCACGGTGCCCGCCCGGCGCAGCTCTCCGCCCCCCCGTCCTTCTGCCAGCGCACGCACCCGAACCCGCCGGCGGGCAGCCTGCGGGTCGGGGCGCCACACAGCGGGCACGGCGGGTTCGCGACGTCTTCGGCGGCCATGATGAAGCCGCAGACGCGGCGCTCCGGGGCGTCTCGGCCGCACACGAGCCAGGCCCGGCCGTCCTTCCGGGAGACGATCCGGCGCGTGAAGGCCTCTCGGCAGCGGGGGCAGGGCGGCCCGGCCTCTCCGCTGGCGGCAGGGGCCGTCGGCGCGCGGCCCCTGCCGCGAGGCCCGGCCGAGCCCGGGGGGGCTGGCGCGCCTGCTGCTGCCCGGCGCGTCCGCCGGGGGCTGGCCCCCTCGGCGGGTGGCGGCGTCTGGCGTGCTGCCCCGCGGGGCCGACGCCCTCCGTCGGGCGAGGCGCCGACGCTGTCGGTGGCCGGTGCTTCTCCGGGTTCCGCCGACGCGGCGCGCCTGCGCCGCCGTGGCGCTGCAGCCGCCGGCGCGCCGGTGTCGGCTGGCCCCGGCGGCCGCCTGCGGGCGCGCCGGCCGGCCGTGGTGCCGCCTGTCGATCGGGTGGGGGCGCCACCGTCCTCCTCGCCATCCCCCTCGGGGTCGGGCCTGCTGCGGGTGCGGGGGACCTGGGCGGGCCAGGCGTCCGGGGCGTGCTGCGTCCGCGGGGCCGCCCGCGCCGCCGCCAGCAGCGGCGTCAGCGAGGCCCAGAACTCGGCGAGGAACGACCGCCACTCAAGCTCCCGCGCGGCGATCGCGTCCAGCCGGCCTTCCAGCTCAGCCGTGAAGCCCTCCTGGATGACGGGCGTGAAGTGGGCGCGCAGCTCGGCGTCGACGCGCTCGCCCTTGGGCGTCGGGCGCAGGCAGCGCCGCTCGATGGTCTCGACGAAGGCCCGCTGCTTGATCTTCGCCACCATGGCGGCGTACGTGCTCGGCCGTCCGATGCCCCGGGCCTCCAGGTACTTGATCAAGGTGGCCTCCGTGAACCGCTCTGGCGCTCGCGTCCAGTGCTGGCTTGGGGTCACTTCTGTGGGCGGGTGGACCTGCCCCTCGCGCAGCGGGGGCAGAGGCGCTCGGTCGCCGCCCTCGCCCTCCTCGTCGTCAGCAGCCTCGCCGTAGATCGCCAGGAAGCCGGGCTCGCGAAGCACCCGCCCCACGGCCCGGAGCACCAGGGCCGCCGCCTCCGGCCTCGGCGCCGTCAGCCAGGCCTCCGTGACGTCGTAGCGCGCGGGGGCGCACTGGGAGGCCAGGTAGGTGTCTCGGATCAGGGCGTAGAGTGCCCGCTCTCGACCCGTCAGGCGCTCAGCCCGGGGATCGTCCAGCCGAGTCGGGCGGATGCACTCGTGCGCGCCCTGGGCGCCGGACCCTGCCTTGGCCCTGTGGCGGTTTGGCCTGGCGGGCACGACGGCGTCGCCGTGGCGGGCCCTCAGCCAGGCGAGGGTCTCTTGCTGGAACTCCGGCGAGACGCTGGGCTCGTCCGTGCGGATGTAGGTCACGAGGCCTGCCTCGAACAGGCTCTTCGCGTGGCGGGTCGCCTCGTCGGCCCCCATGCCCAGGCGTGCGCCGGCGCGCTGCAGCATTGTCGAGGTGATCAGGGGCGCGGGGGGCGGGCGTCGCGCCTCGCGGCGCTCCAGCGCGATGAGCTCGTGACGGGAGGCCTCCAGGGCCGCCACCACTTGGGCGGCGGTCGCCTCGTCGGGCAGGGGCAGCGCCTCGTGGCGGGTGGGCGTGCCCACGCCCACGAGCTCGGCCTGCCAGGTTCGGCCGGCCTCCCCCGGCCAGGCGTAGGCGACATGGATCCGCCAGAACTCCGTCGGCACGAAGGCGCGGATGGCGAGCTCGCGGTCGACCACGACGCGCAGGGCCACGGACTGCACCCGCCCCGCCGACACGTCGGGCTCCCCGGCGAGGCGATCGCGCAGCACGGGGCTCACGCTGTAGCCGACCAGCCGATCCAGGATGCGGCGGGCCTCCTGGGCCGCCACCAGCCCCAGATCGAGCGGCCGCAGCCCGCGCATGGCGCGCTGCACGCCGGCCTCCGTGATCTCGTGGAACTCGGCCCGCCGCACCTCTTCCGGCCGGAGGCCGGCCGTGCGGGCGATGTGCCAGCCGATCGCCTCCCCCTCCCGGTCAGCGTCCGAGGCGACGATGATGGCCGCCGGGGCGTAGCGCTCGCGCAGCCCCCGCAGCCGGGTGACGACGTCTCGGCGCGCGGGGTCGTAGACGTAGGTCGGCCGGAACCCGTTGGCCACGTCCACGCCCAGCTCGCGCTCGGGCAGGTCGCAGAAGTGTCCCACCGTCGCGAGAACCTCCCAGCGCCCGCCGAGCAGGGCCCGGAGGGTCTTCGCCTTGTTGGGGGACTCCACGATGACCACGCCCGAGGCGTTGGCCGGGGGCGGGGGAGGGCTGGGGCGGCGGCGGGGAGGCATGGCGTTATGGTACGCCTCCGGGCCGGGGTTGCGGGAGGGGACCGCCGGGTTCAGGGGCTGTTTTGTACAACTTGTTCTTGTAAGAACAAGTCGTCTGTGGCACGATGGCGGGCCCGCCCCGGCCTTGCGCCGCCCTTCGAAGGAGCCTTCCGATGACCACTGGCACCGTGACCTCTCTGTTCAGCCCTTACGCCCTCGGCCCCAACGCCCTCACCAACCGCATCGTGATGGCGCCGATGACGCGAAGCCGGGCCACGGCGGCGCACGTTCCGACGGATGCCATGGCGCGCTACTACGCGCTGCGCGCGGAGGCGGGCCTGATCATCACGGAGGGCACGGCCCCCGCCCCCGAGGGCCTCGGCTATGCCCGCATCCCCGGCCTGTTCGACGACGCCCACGTCGCGGCCTGGCGGGTGGTCACGGAGGCGGTGCACGCCCGCGGTGGGAAGGTCTTCGTGCAGCTGATGCACTGCGGGCGCGTCGCCCACCCCGCGAACATGCCCGCTGGGGCCCGCGTGCTGGCTCCCTCCGCGCTCGCGGCGCCGGGCCAGATGTGGACGGATCAGGCCATGATGCAGGACCACCCCGTGCCCGAGGCCATGACCGACGCCGACATCGAGGCGGGGATCGAGGCCTTCGTGCGATCCGCCCGGCTTGCGCTGGAGGCGGGTTTCGACGGCGTCGAGCTGCACGGGGCGAACGGCTACCTGATCGACCAGTTCCTCAACCCTTCCTCCAACCAGCGGGACGACGCTTGGGGCGGCGGCGTGGCCGGCCGCAACCGCTTCGCGCACGAGGTCGCGACGCGCGTGGCGGGCGCCATCGGCGCAGAGCGCGTCGGCATTCGCTTGTCGCCCTTCGGCGTGTTCAACGGGATGGCCGTCCACGACGAGCTGCCGGCTCAGTTCACGGCCCTCGCGGCGGCCCTGGGCAGCCTCAAGCTCGCCTACGTGCACGTGGTCGATCACTCGGCCATGGGGGCGCCCGAGGTGCCCGCCAGCATCAAGGACGCCATCCGGCAGGCCTTCGGTGGGCCGATCATCCTCTCGGGGGGCTACGACGCGGCCCGCGCTGAGGCCGACCTTGCCGCGGGCCGCGGCGAGCTGGTGGCCTTCGGCCGGCCGTTCATCTCCAACCCGGACCTGGTCGCCCGCCTGCGAGACGGCCTGCCGCTGGCAGCGCAGGATGCAGACACCTTCTACACGCCGGGTGACGCGGGTTACCTCGACTACCCGACGGCCTGACGCCCACCGGGTGGTGCTGGCACGGGCCTCAGCGCCCGGCCAGCACCACCCGGTTGCGGCCCCCCGACTTGGCGGCGTACAGGGCCTCGTCCGCGCGCCGCAGCACGGCGTCGATCGAACCCTCGCCAGGTTGCCACGCGGCGACGCCCACCGAGGCCGTGACGCCGGGGGGCAGCTCCCCGAGGCCCTCAGGCCCGGGCATCGGCAGCGTCTCCTCGAGCGCGATTCTGAGCCGTTCGGCGAGCTGCGCGGCGGGCCCGAGCGCGGTGCTGGGGCACAGCACCACGAACTCCTCGCCGCCGTACCGGGCGGCCAAGTCGGCGTGGCGCACGGCGCCTGCGAGCGTCGCCGCGACGCCCCGGAGCACCGCGTCGCCGGCCGCGTGGCCGTACACGTCGTTGCAGGCCTTGAAGTGGTCGACGTCAAGCAGCAAGACGGCGAAGGGGGTGCCATAGCGCTGGGCGACGGCGAGCAGGCGCTCGGCCTGCTCCACGAAGGCCCGCCGGTTCGCGAGCTTCGTCAGCGGGTCGGACTTGGCCTGCGCCTCCAGCTCGCGGCAGCGCGCCTTCAACGCATCGAGCTCGGCCGCGTGTGCCTCGCACCGGGCTCGCAACGCGAGCCGCTCGCGCTGCGCCCCTGCGAGGGCCTCAAGGAGCTGGCGTCGGGAGGCGTCGGAGGGGGGGGCCACCCGGCCCGGTGGGCTGGCCCCCTCAGGTGTGAGCCAGACGAGCCTGGGCTCGCCGGGCCCAGGCTGGGCCAGCGCGTCGAGCAGAGCCGCCTCGACCGCATCGGCGGTGCGGGCGATCAGCAGGGCGCTGGCGGCGTCCCACGGGTCACCGGCGCTGCGATCCGTCAGCAGCAGCGAGGGGGCGGCGCCGGCCTCCGACGGCCGCAAGGCAGCAGGCTGATCCATGGGTTCCTTCCCGTCGGACCGGCTCCCGGAGACGGCCGGGCCCGTGAACACAAGCACCCTTATGATGCGCCCCGGCGGCGGCCGTGTCGGTGACCCACGTGACCGACGTAACGCGCTGCCGGGGGGCCGCGCCCCGCTCAGGAGCGCTCGTTGTGCATCCGCCTGAAGACCGCAAGCATCCCGTCGCTGATGAAGCCTCGCTCGACCAGGAGATCCTCGAGGTCGTGGGTCGTCCGGGCGCTGTCCTCCATCGCCATCAGCACCTGGGAGGGCTTGAGCACCCCGTTTTCCAGGATGGTTGCCCACAGGGGTTTGTTGGGGCCCGGGTCGTAGGCCAGCCGCTTTTGCATGTTCGCGGCGAACCTGAGCTGCTCGGACGTCAGCAGCTCCAGCTTGATTGCCATTTCGCCGAAGGCCATCGATTGTCCCGCTCGTCTCGCGCGGGCCTGCTCGGCCGAGATGTGCTTCATTTGCGCCTGCGTGAGATAGCCCTCGCGCTCCAGGATCAGGCCCAACAAAGAACGGTTCCTGGCCCCGTCGTCTTCGTTGGCTTCCGCGCCAGGCCTGGCCCGGCGCGGCGCGGGTTGCTCCGAGTGCGCCTCGATGTCGATGGTCGGCGCCCCCTCGGACATCGTGACCCGCGGGCCGGCCGGGGCCTCGTCGCGCTCCGAGCGCGCCGGGCGCCGGGGCTCACGCGACCGGGCCAGGAAGGTCTCGACGAGGTCCTGGCTGACGACTTTCCAGCGCACGAGCACGTCCCCGAGGTCGCGGCCGGTGCTCGCCTGCTCGTCCAAGGCCTTGAGCAGCTGGCTCGGCAGCAGCTCGGCGCTCTCCATCAGGAAGATTGCCAGGGGCTTGGTGTCGCCCGGGGCGTGGGACAGCCGGTCCTGCACCAGCAGCGCGAAGCGAAGCTGTTCCTCGTCGAGCAGCCCCAGCTCCAGGCCGACCTGGCCGAACGAGAGCTCGCGGCCGTCGCGCCGCACCGCCTGCTGCCCCTCGGCGATGGCGTGGGCCTCCTCGGGGCTCAGCATGCCCTCGCGGTGCAGGATCAGGCCGACGAGCGACCGGATCCGGGGGGGCGCGGCGGGGGCAGGCGCTGCCCGTTGCCCGGGTTCGGCTTCCGGCGCCGCGGCGGCCACCCGCTGGGCCCCCAGCAGGGAGGTCGTCAGCGCGTCGCGCCAGCCGGGCCCCCCCGTCACGCCGAGCACGACCTCAGAGACGCGCAGGAACACACGGCCCGCCGGCCAGGCCAGGGCCTCCCCGTCCGCCGAGACCGAGACCTCGGCCAGCACCTCGTCGGGCTGGCCGTGAAGGGCCTCCAGCGCGTCTTGCGGGAAGCGCAGGGCCGCCCCCGTGTCCAGCCGCAACGTATAGACCCGCTTGCGCGCGTCGTGGGTGATGCCGACGGCCCGCGGGCCGGCCTCAGGCGCGACCACCGCCGGCGCGACCCACCCCTCGAGCAGGGCGTCGCGGTGCAGCCGCGCGACCCCGAGCAACGCCTGCTGGGCCTCTTCTTCCAGCCCTTCTGCGGCCACGACGCGCAGCCGCGGCAGCAGCGCCACGCGGGCCCAGG
This sequence comes from Candidatus Sericytochromatia bacterium, assembly GCA_035285125.1. Classification (GTDB taxonomy): domain Bacteria; phylum Cyanobacteriota; class Sericytochromatia; order S15B-MN24; family JAQBPE01; genus JAYKHL01. Next base: position 13,573 of record JAYKHR010000102.1, read on the forward strand.
CCTCCACGCCCCGCACGAAGGCAAGGGCCGTGGCGGGGTGCTGCCCGCGTTCGGGGGCGAGGAACGCATAGGCGCCGTCGGTGATGACCTGCGAGAACACGGTGTCGTTCGCCTGTGGAAGTGGGGGCTACCCTCCCATCATGGGCGGGGGGCGGGGGGCTCGCAACCGCGCACGTCACACCCTTGACCGGGGCCCGAGCAGCCTGCACCATGGGGCCGGCCCACCAAGGGCAGGAGGAACACGTGGCACGAGCATTTCCCGGGTTGGTCGCGTTGGCTACCGTCGTGATGGGCACGCCGGCGCTGGCAACGGCCGACACCCCGCGGCCTGCCGCCGCGCCGGTGGCCTCCGGGTTCACGGGGCAGGTGCTGGCCGAGCCCCCGACGATCGGCACCGACGAGCTGCGCGCCCGCCTGAAGGGCGGGGCGGACCTCTACCTCGTGGACGTCCGCAGCGCCGAGGGCTTCGAGCAGGAGCACCTGCCCGGCGCCCATAGCCTGCCCTACGCGCAGGTCGACACCGGCCAAGCGCGGTTGCCGCGCGACAAGACGCTCGTCCTGTACTGCGCCTGACCGGACGAGCACAGCAGCGCCGGTGCGGCGCGCAGGCTTTCCGAGCGATACGGCTTCACCCGCCTCCTCGTGTTGAAGGGCGGCATCCGGGAGTGGCGGGAGAAGGGCTTCCCCACCGAAAAGACCGCGAGCGCGGCGGGTGACGCCCGTGGCGCGCAGCTCTACAGGCAACACTGTGCCACCTGCCACGGCACCGCCGGGGATGGCGTGCCCGGACACTTTCCGCCGCTTGCGGGCGATCCGCTGGTGGCTGCTGGCGACCCGTGGGGCGTGACCTATGTCACCCTCTATGGCCTGAAGGGTCGGCGGGTGGCCGGGCGCACCTGGCAGGCTGCCATGGGCGGCTTCACCCGGTTCCTCAGTGACGACGAGGCCGCTGCGTTGCTGACTTACGTCCGGACGCGGTTCGGGGGCGGGGCCCGGGCGGTCTCGGCCGCCGACGTCAGGCGGGTCCGGGCCGAGGTCGAGGCGGCCCGCGCTCAGAAACGCCAGTAGGCCGTCGCCTGGAGCCGGGGGGCCCCCGCGAGCCCGCCGAGCATCTGCGCCAGCGGGTCGCTTCCCCACGCGAAGGGTGCCGGGCCGGCCGCGACCTCCAGCAGCCACGGGCCGCTGCGCAGCTGCCAGCCTGCGTCAAGGAAGGCCAGCGCCTGCTGCAGGCTGCTGCCGGCCTCCAGTGCGGCGCCGGCGCCGATGAAGCCGCCTGCGAGGGGGGCCGGCAGGAAGTAGCGGCCGGCCCCCGTGAAGGTCGCCTGCGCGCTCGCCTGGGTGCCCATGGTGATCCGAGCACCCAGGGCACCGGCGCGCGCGGCAAACGCGACGTGCGTGCCCTCAGGCACACCCCACCCTGCCCCTGCGAGCCAGACCGTGCGCCGCTCGTCGGCGTAGGCGGGGGGCGGGATCAAGACGGTGGCGGCGATGGGTGTCAGCAGCATGCAAAAATCCCCCGGCCGGGAGGCCGGGGGACATGATACCGGTTGGTACCTTAATTCGTCGCAGGCGCGGTCGAAGGAGCCGCAGCGGCCTTCTTCCGGAGGTAGATCGTGCTGGCGCCACCGTAGAACTTCTGGAAGCACGCCCAGTTGGCGCTGGCTTCCTGCTTCTTGATGGCCTCGGTCACGGCGGCCTCGTCCTTCAGGCCGTCCCAGCCGCCCTCGAGGGGCAGGTTCTGGTTCTCATAGGCGCCCTGCGCCTTCGTGCCCACGAAGAACTTGGTGGGCGTCTCACGCGTGCAGTCGGCAACGCCGGGCGTCGCGCCCGAGGGCGTGCCCGAGGGAGAGGGCGAGGCCAGCCCGGGCATACCGGGGATCGTGCCGCCAGCGCAACCGGAAACCATGGCCGCGAACATTCCGGCCGCCAGGGTGTGACGAATCGTGCGAGTCAAGGATGCATCCTCCAAAGTAGGGGTTCTGCCGTCTGCTTCTGGTCAGGCTTGCTGACTGGGCGGACCCGGCGCAACACTCTTGCACACAACTCGTCAGGCTGTCAAGAAAGCCTCAAGTGACCAAAGCACCTGGGTTGGCGCCATTCGGTCCGCCTACTGTCGCGGGCCGACGCGGACACCGTGGTGGAGACGAGGGCCACGGTCGACAGGTTCCCTCCACGTGATCGGACGCCTCACGTTGGCCCGGTCGGCGGGTATGTGATCCGCGGTTCGGGGCGAATCCCGGCACACGGATGGCCGGAGAAGGAGCAACGGAGTTGCAGAGGCTTTGGGTCTGGGCCCTCGTGGGTGCTATGGGGGCTGGCGCTTGGGGTGCGCGGGATGCTGGCGCGGTGCGGGCCCCCCTCGCCGAGCTCGGCCACGGCCCCTCTGCCCGGCTGCTGGCGTTGCGCCTGGAGGGGCAGGAAGGTCCCGTGGCGCAGGTCCGTGCCACGCACTTCTGGCGGCTCGCCGCCGAGGGGGGGGACGCGGATGCCCAGCGCCGCCTGTCGGGGCGGCTTCGCTTGGGCGCGGGGACGCCGCGGGACGAGGCCGCTGCCTTCGTGTGGCTGCAGCGCGCGGCTCGAGGGGGGGACGCCGAGGCGCAGGTGAATGTCGCGGCCGCCTACCAGCTGGGCGAGCTCGGCCCCCGCGACGTCGCCGCCGCGCGGCGGTGGTACGAGCGGGCGGCCGTGTCCGGCCACATCGGGGCGATGCTGGCCCTGGCCTACCTCCACCAAGGTGGGGATGGCCACCCTCGCAGCCCCGAGCGGGCCCTGCGCTGGTACCGGCAGGCGGCTGAGGCCGGCTCCCCGGCAGCCCAGTTCCACATGGGGTTGCTGCGGGAGGGCGCTGCCGGGGAAGCGCCCAAGCCCGTGGAGGCCTACGCCTGGTACCTGCTGGCCGCCGAGCAGCGACACAGCCTCGCCGTCACCGGCGCGGCGGCCCTTCGGGCCAGGCTGCGGGCTGAGGAGGCGCGGCAGGCTCAGGCCTGGGTGCGCGCCTGGAAGCACCGCCACGGTCAGCCTGCCAGCGGGCCGTCACTGCCCGTCGACCCGCCGCTCGCGCCGCTGGCCTGACCGCGCTCAGCGCCGACGCAGGCTCTGACGGGCGGCGCCCCCGACCCACACGGGGCTCGACCACGCCCAGGCCTTGGCGTCGTCGTAGACGACCTTGGCAAAGACGTATCCGCCGGGCTGGATCTGCGGCAGCTTCACCTTCCAGGCCGCGGCCCGCGCCCCGACGGGCTGTTTGGCAACCACCTTGGCAGGCTGGCCGCCCACGCCGTCCAGGTCGGCGAAGAGCTCCAGGCGGCTGAAGGTCGAGTCCGGGTCGCCGGCCTCGATGGAGGCCTCCAGCGGCTTGCCGCCGGTCACGACGCCACCCATGTCGACGCCGTCCACCGCGAGCCATAGTCGGACATTGGCATCGAAGGCCGCGTAGGTGCGGCGCGCCTGGACGGCCTCGATCACCCCCGCGCGGGTCAGGGCCTTGGCCCAGATCCCCGTGCGCGTGGGCACCGCCAGCCCCCAGTTCTTCACGTGGTTGTCCTGGTCGCCGAGGGGGCCGATGTGCCATCCGCGGTTGAGGAACTCCAGGTACTCGATCTCGTAGTTGAGGCGGTTGGCGCCGCGATCCCAGTCGTCGGGTTCGCCGTGCATGTCCGGCTTTTCGTACTTGCCGGGGCCGTTGAGCAGCGCCATCCCGGCGAACTTGTCGAGCGCGGCCACCGAGGACTGCGACCGCACCACGGGCGAGACGTTGTCACCGCCGAACTCCATCGGGTTGCTCGGGTGGGGGTGGTTGAACTGGATCCAGCCCACCTCAGGGTGGTTGGGCAGCCAGCGCTGGTAGAAGTCTTCCCAGGCGCCATTGGGCAGGGGGCAGCGCTCGTTGGCCTCGATGATGTTGATGTGGCCCCCCTTCGAGATCGAGCTCCACTCCTGCGCGAGCAGGGCCACGAACTTGCCGTTCTCGGTGAAGGCATTGCTGGCGGCCTTCATCACCCTGTAGCCCTGGTCCGACACCATGTGCGAGTGCGAGGACACGGCCAGGAAGTCTAGCTTGGCGCGCTGGCGGGCGAACTCGTAGGCCTCGGCGAGGGTGCCTTGCCCATCGTCGCCGTTCTCGGCGACGTGCGTATGGGTGATCCCGACATAGGGCTTGTAGCGGCTCGGGCCGACGTCGGCGGCGGCGAGGCCCTGGGTCTTCAGCTGGCTGGTGCCGGCCACGGGCGCGCCGGCCAGCCTGCCGGACGTGGCGCAGCCCGCGACGGTGGCGACCAGGGCCAGGGTGCAGGCGAGGGAGCGGGGTGCGAGCATCGTCGAGGCCTCCAGGGGGTGGTGTCGTTATGAGGCTGTCAAAGAGAAAAATGACGTTAAGAATTGAAAAAGATCGCGTGAAAGATCGCGCCCCAGACCGGGGCAGGCGGGGCAGCCGACCGGCGCGATATAATGGGGACCGATCGAGCGAGGCGTGACGGCATGGGGCCAAGAAACAGGCGACGGCAACGCGGACCCGCCCCGGGCGCTGCGGCCATCGCCTTGGCGGGTGCTGCCGGGCTCGGCATGGTGGTCGGCGCGACCATGAACCACCTGCTGGGGGCCCACGCCCAGCAGGTGCCTCGCCCCCCGCTGCAGGCCGCGGCGATGGCCACGCCGACGCCTCAGCCGCCGCAGGAGTCAGAGGCGATGGCCGGGCCCCTGCACGTGCTGCTCCTCGCCTCCGACGTGACGTGGGAGCGCCGCGGCGGCCAGCGCGCTCTCGGGCTGCGGGGCAACACCGACACCATGATCCTGGCCCGCCTGGACCCCGCGCGGCGCGACGTACGCCTGATCTCCGTGCCCCGCGACACCCGCGTGCCCATCCCGGGCCACGGCACCTTCAAGATCAACGCGGCGAACCCCTATGGGGGCCCCGTGCTGGCGGCCCAGGTTGTGGCGGATCTGCTCGGTGTCCAGATCGACCGCTACATGCTCGTCAACACGCGTGCCGTCATCCAGCTGGTGGACGCGCTGGGCGGCATCGACCTCGACCTCCCGCGCGACTACCGCTATGACGACTTCACGGGCAAGCTCCACATTCGCCTGAAGAAGGGCGCCAACCACCTGGACGGCCAGCGCTCCCACGACTTCCTGCGCTTCCGGCACGACGGCCAGGGCGACATCGGACGGATCCAGCGGCAGCACATGTTCCTGCAGGCCGCCTGGGAGCAGTGGCTCACGCCCCGCAACATGCTCGCGCTCCCCGAGCTCGTCTCGCTGGCGCGGGAGAACCTCGAGACGGACCTCTCCGTGGGCGAGATGATGAAGCTGGCGGGGTGGGCCCGCGACCTCGATGGGCGGGCCGTTCGGATGGTGATGGTGCCGGGCAGGGAGGCCGTGGTGAAGGGGGGGTGGTACTGGGAGCCCGATGTGGCGGCCACCGCGCGGCTGGTGCAGGCCTTCCTCGTCGACGGCGTCGAGGCTCCGCTCGCCTCGCCCGCCCGGGTGCGGGTCGCACTGCGAGATGGCATCGGCGATCGCGCTGCCGTGGCGCGGGTCCGCACCGCTCTGCAGGAGGCTGGCTACACCGACGTCAGCTACCTCGGCGAGGAGCCGCTGCTCGGGCAGGTCGCCACGCGGGTGATCGCGCAAAATGGCGACGCGGGTTCGGCCGAGGGCGTGGCCCGCGTGCTGGCCACCCGGGACGTGCGGGTCGCCGCGACCGGGGTGCGGGGCTTCGACCTGACGGTCGTGGTGGGGCGGGACTGGCGCCAACGCGTCCACTGATGGCCCCCCGGGGAGGCGCTGCCGGAGGTGGTGTGCCTCAGAGCCCGGCTGCGTGGACGAGCGCCCGGTACACCACCTCGGTGCCGCGCTGGAGCTGCTCCACCGTGAGGTGCTCGTCGTCCCCGTGGATGGTGTCGATCTGGGCCTGGCTGGCCAGGATGGGCAGGCACCCTAGCGCCTTGATGCCGAGGGGCCGCAGGAACGCAGAGTCCGTGCCGCCGCCCGGCGTGAGGATCGGCAGCACGGGGGTGTCCGGGTAGACCGCTGCCACCCCGGCCGTCAGCCCGTCCCACAACGGCCCCGCGGCGGGGCTCGACGAGCTCTCCTTCTGGTGCAAGACCACCCACGTCAGCGGTGGGTCGCCCGGCACAGCCGTGGCGGCCTGCAGCCAGGCCAGCGCCTCGGCCGCAGGGTGGCCCGGCAGCAGGCGCATGTCGAGCTCCGCGCTGGCGGCCCCGGGCATCACGTTGGTCTTCTCGCCAGCGCGCAGCACCGTGGGGTTCAGCGTGTCCCCGAGCAGCGGTCCCAGCGCTGGCTCTGCGGCGATCAGGCGCGGCCCGAGCAGGGGCAGGAAGCCGGGCCATGTCACGGCCCGCAGGGCCAGCGCCGGGAGGCCCTCCTCGGCGTCGGCGAAGGCCGCAAGCATCGCCCGCGTCTCGGGCGTGAAGGCCAGCGGCCTGCGGCTGGCCTCCAGCCGGGCCATCGCCCGCAGCAGCCGCCGTGGGGCCGAGTCGGGGCGCTCGCGCGAGCCGTGCCCCGTGTCGCCGTGCGCCGTTGCACGCACCCACAGCGCGCCCCGCTCTGCCGTCTGCACGCCCATCAGCGAGCGGCCCCGCTTGAGCATGAGGCCTGCGCCACCCTCGTTCAGCACCTCGCTCACGTCGAACCGCCGGGGCTCGTGGGCGAGCAGCCAGCGGACGCCCACGTCGCCGCCCGCCTCCTCGTCCGGTGTGGCTGCCAGCACCACGTCCCGCCTGAGGGGACGGCGCTCGCGGTGCAGCCGGAGAAAGGCCACGGCCATCATGACCCCGAGTCCCTTCATATCAAGCGCGCCGCGCCCCCAGATCGCGCCGTCCCGAAGCTCGCCCCCGAACGGCTCGTGCCGCCAGCGGCTGCGCTCCACGGGCACGACGTCGATGTGGTGCAGCAGCATCAGGGGCCGCTCGGCGCCGGTACCCCGCAGCGTCGCGAACACGGCGGCCCGGCCCGGCGCGCACCGGACGAGCTCCGGCGCAAGCCCCTCTGCCTTCAGCCAGCTGGCGATCAGACGGGCGCCTGCCTCCTCGGCGCCCGGCGGGTTCACCGTCGGCACGCGCAAGTAGGCGCGGAGCTTCAAGACGGCCTCGTCCTCGGCGGGAGCCGCCGAGCCAGCCGCCACGGGCCCTGCGAGCAGGATCGCCAGGGTGGTGGCAAGCGTGACCGCCCTCATCGCTGGGCCTCCAGCCGGTGGTCGTCGAAGAAGCGCAGCGGCAGGATTGCCGCCTCGGGCGCGTCGCGACGCATCGTCCGCAGGGCCTCGTCATGGAAGGCGAGGGGGTTTTCGATCACCCCGTCCGAGAAGGGGCGAAAGAAGTCGTCGTGGTGGAACGGGGCCAGCACCCGCGCCCGGAGTGACCGCACGAGGCGCCCGAAGACGTCTGGGCAGCTGCGCCAGCCGCTGACGCACGCGAACACCAGGTCTGCCCGGATCGGGCCGACCGAGCCCTCGTCGGTGTTTGCGCTGCCGCAGTGGTACACGGTGCGGCCGCGCCAGCGGATGGCGAAACTGTAGACCTCGTCGTTCTTGTAGCTCAGGAACCCCAGGGGCAGGCGCGGCTCGCCGACGAGGTTCCCCCCCGTCAGCCACTGGGTGGGCATCGGTGAGTGCTGGCTCGGCACGGCCTCGACCTCCATGTCCGCGACGGTGAACCGCACGTGCGGCGTCAGCGCGCACCGCTGGGCGGCTGGCAGCCCCTCCTGGGCTGCCAGCCGCAGCGCCGCCGGCGAGGCCCAGAGCCGCGCGCCGGCCCGGCGGGCGACGGTGGGCGCGTCCGCGAAGTGGTCGTAATGGGCGTGGCCCACTAGCACGGCGTCGACGGGCGCCATGTGGCGGGCGATCGCGGCCTCGTCCGGGCGCAGCGGCCCCCCGAGCAGCGTGAGGAGGGGTTGCCTGGAGAAAAACGGGTCGATGACCAGGGCACCCCGGGCGCTGCGCACCTCGAGCCCGGCCGTGCCCAGCCAGCTGACGCGCAACTCGTGCGGGCCCACCGGGGCTTGAGCCTGACCCGGTTTCAGCCAGCTTGGCAGGGGTGGGGCCTTGTCGGGCGCGGCGTGGGGCACCAGTCTTGGCGCGCAGCCGAGCACCAGCGCCGCCCCGGTCAGCGTCGCGAGCCCGCGGCGCTTAAAGGCTGAGCGAGACATTCGTTCGGGCGCGCATGTTGCGCATCTCGACGGTGAAGACGGCCTCCCGGGCATCGTACTGGCGAATCGCCACGGGCAACCCCGTCCGGGTGTCCAGGTCTGCCGTCATCCTTACGCAGCCCTCCAGCAGAGGCCCCCCCGAGAGCTCCAGCCGCACGCGCGTTCCCTCCGTGCCGACGATGCGGGCGCGATGGGCAGGGTTCGCGAGCTGGGCCATCATCGCCGTCATATCGGTCTCGCGGATGGTGTACCCACGCAGGCTTCGCAGGCGCTCATCCCCGATGGGGAGGTCGATGGCGATCGCCCCGAGCAACCCACCCGCGCGGACCTTCGCCGTGCTGCCTCCGGTGTACAGCACCCGCGTGCCCTGGCCCTTGCCTTCCTTGATGTGGATGAGCGTTGTTCGGGGGGCCTTGCCCGTGATGGCATAGAGGCCACGCGCCACCTGATCCCCTTGCTTCTGCGACCAGGGCATCTCGAGGCTGAAGGCGGGCAAGGCCCTGACGGCGGCCACCGCCCGGTCGATCAGCGCGCGGCCCCGCGGGTCGTCCGCGGGGCCTGTCCCCACGCCTGGAGGCCCCGGCACGACGGGTGATCCCGCCGCGGGGGTGGGCGCCAGGCCGCTGGCTGGTTGGGGCCGCCCGGGCCCCGGGGCCGCGCCGCAGCCGGCTGCCAGCAGGACGGCCAGGCAGGCGCTTAGAAAAGTGGGATGCGGGTCACGGCGGGCCATCGTCCGATCTCCATGGTTAAGCGATGATTAATATTGCATTAATCAAAATATTACCCTTTGTGGCGATCGGAGGCAAGCCCCGGACGATCGGCCCCCGGGCCGGCAGGGTCGGAGCGCTCCGCAGGCCCGTGCCCGTGCGGGCCTGCGGGCGTGGCCCCCGGTCTCGTGGCAATTGGATAAGCCAGGCTTTGACAATTCTTAACCTGAAATTTGTGCGGGTCGGGCCCTGTGGCCGCGATAGAGTTAACAGCTTTTGCATTGGCCCCAGCGGGCCGCACGAGAGGAATGCCTCCATGCCTGTCATCCGCGGCAACGACGTCCTGACCATCAACGGCGTCCAGATTGCCAAGCAGGGCGCGGCGCACCTCAGGCCTGGCGTCACCTCCGACCAGGCGGCGCTTGCCACGAAGAACAACGGCATGGACGAGCTGATCCTCGGCTTCGAGGGGGAAGACGGCAAGGCCGAGCGCATCATCGTGTACGGCCGGGACCTCGATCTGTCCTTCCGGGCGCTGTCGGGCGAGCCGGAGATCTTCCTCAACGGCCAGCGCGGCATGCTCATTCACTTCGACGACGAGATGAATGCGACGTGGCAGCGCTTCGTGCGGGGCGTCAACAACGGCTTCAAGGACGCCATGGACGTGGTCTCCTCGATGGCCCGCAAGAGCGTCGACGCCACGGGGTACGCCGGCGGTGCGGCCTTCCTCGGCGGTTCGATCTGGGTGGTGGCGACAAAGGGGGCCGCGCTGCCGGTGATCGGCCAGGCGGCGGGCTTCCTGGCGCCGAAGATCGCGATCGGCGTGGGCGCGACGGCCCTCATCGGCGTGGGCCTGATTGTCGCCTCGGCGATGCTCAAGGCGATCGCGGGGGGCAAGCCGGACCCGCGAATGGAGACGATCGCAGCCGTCATCGACGACAACCCGGCCAAGGGCATCGCCGGCAAGCCCGTCCACCCCGCACCGCCGTCGGAGCCGACGGAGCCGGTCAACAGCCCCTTGCCCTCCGTGCCTCTGCCCAACGTCCCGCTGACGCCGCCCCTGAGTCCCGTCTGGGGCTCGGCCGCAGAGGCCCAGGATGCCTCGCAGGGCCCGCGGCAGCAGGCCGTGCCGACGGCTCCCCAGGACGACATGCCTGCGCGAGCCCGCCAGCTGCTCTCGGATCCTCGCGTGCGCGAGGCCGTCCGCCATCTCCCCGTGCGGGTGACGCCGCGGAGCTGAGCCTGCCGCCCCCGGTCGTCGACTCAGCTCAGGGCCGCGAGGGCCGCTGCAACGGCCGCGCCGAGCCGGGCGTTGTGGCGGATCAGGGCGATGTTCGCGCGCAGGCTCTCACCACCCGTGTGGCTGTTGAGGTGGGCGAGCACGAAGGGTGTGACGGCCTTGCCGCGGATGCCCTGGGCCTCGGCGTCGGCCAGCGCTCTGGCGATCGCAGCCTCGATAGCCTCCCCCGCCAGCGCCTCGCTCGCGGGGATGGGGTTGGCCAGCACCAGGCCCCCCAGGCCCCAGGCGCGCTGGGTTGAGAGCACCCGGGCCGCCTCCTCGGGGGTGTCGACCCGCGCCGGCACGGGGTGCCCTGAGTCAGGCACGTAGAAAGCGGGGAAGCGGTCCGTCCCATACCCGAGCACGGGCACGCCGTGGGTCTCGAGGACCTCCAGCGTCAACCCGACGTCCAGGATGCTCTTCACGCCCGCGCACACGACGCCGACGGGCGTGCGCGCCAGCTCGGTGAGGTCGGCTGAGACGTCCATCGAGGCGGTCGCGCCCCGGTGGACACCCCCAAGCCCCCCTGTCACGAACACGGCGATGTCCGCCATGGCCGCGAGCACCATGGTGCCCGCCACCGTCGTCGCCCCCGTGGCCCGCTGCGCGGCGAGGACTGCGAGGTCGCGCCGGCTGGCCTTGACCACCCCGGTGGCCTGGCCGAGTGCCTCGATCTCGGCGCGCGTGAGCCCCGCGCGAGGGACGCCGTCGAGGATGGCCATCGTGGCAGGCACGGCGCCCCCGGCCCGGATGATGGCCTCGACCTCGAGGGCCGTCTCCACGTTCGCCGGCCAGGGCATGCCGTGCGTCAGGATGGTGGTCTCCAGCGCGACCAGGGGCCGGCCGGCCCGGCGGGCCTCGGCCACTTCCTCCGAGCAGGTGATGGCTGGCGTGCGGGTGATCATGGGAGGCTCCTCAGGGTGCGGGCCACGTCGATGCGGCCGTGGGCGGTTTCCTCGTCGAAGCCCGGTTTGCCCAGATCGAGCGCCCCGCGCTTCAAGTGCGTGAGCACGGCCTCGGCGTCCAGCGCAGGGCGGGCACTGCGCACCAGCGCCGCCAGGCCGGCCACGTGGGGGGCGGCCATCGAGGTGCCGGACATGGTCCAGAAGCCCTGCCGGGGCATGGTGCTCAAGATCTCGTGCCCAGGGGCCATCAGCGACATCCAGACGCCGTAGTTGGAGAACGTCGCGCGCTGGTCCTCGGCGTTGGTGGCGCCCACGGCGATCACGCCCCTGTTCGCGGCCGGATAGAACGACGCGAACCTGCCGTCGTTGCCCATGGCCGCGACCACGACGGCGCCCTTGGAGCGGGCGTGGTCTACGGCCGCCTGTTTGGCCTCGCTCCCGTTGACGCTGCCGATGCTGAGGTTGATCACGTGGGCGCCGTGGTCGGCGGCCCACACGATGCCTTGGCATACCTTGGCGACGTCCCCCGCGCCGTTGGCGTCGAGCACCTTCACGGCCATCAGCGTGACCTCGGGGGCGACGCCGGCCACGCCGAGGCCGTTGTCCGCCGCGGCGCCCACGATGCCGGCACAGTGCGTGCCGTGCGCGTTGTCGCCCATCGGGTCGTCGTCGCCATTGGCGAAGTCCCGCCCCTTGATCACGCGCCCCTCGAACTCGGCGTGGGTGTAGTCGATCCCGGTGTCGACGATCGCCACCACGACCTCGCGGGAGCCGCGGGTGACGGCCCAGCCCTCCTGCGCGTGGATGGCCTGCAGCCCCCACTGCTGGTCACGCATCGGGTCTGGCACTCTGACCGCGAGGGCGGGGGGGGCCAGGACGGGGGCGAGGCGCTCGCGGGCGTTGGGCTCGGCCCACCGCACGCTGGGCTCCCGGCGGAGCCGGGCCAGCGCGGCCCCGACCTCGCCGGTGGCCCTGACCACCACCATGCCGATCGCAGGCACGAGCCCCACCTGGGTGAGGCCGTGGCGCCGCGCCAGGGGCGCGAAGCCGGCGCCCTGGCCGGTGCGCAAGCCCACCAGGATCTCGTCGGTGGTCACCGCGGCCGCGCTGACAGGACCTCGGGAGACAGACTGGGAGAGGTCGGGGGGACGTTGACCGCAGCCGAACGTCGCGGCTGCCGCGAGGGCGAGGGGCAGGGGGCGGGCAAGCCACGTCATGGGCTGGATCCTCGATGCTGGCACACGGGATGCTTTATCTTAACATTAAGTATCGATTAAGCAAGGCGGCGCCGGCGGGGCCGAGGGCGGCGTGGCCCGGGCGGCGCCGACGCAGTGGCAGGCGCCCCGGGGCCCGGTCAGCGGCGCTTCAGGGTGGCGCTGGCGTCGATCCGGCCGTGGCCGAACTGGGGGTCGAAGCCTGCCGCGCCAAGGTCCTTGGCGGCCCGTTGGATGGCGGTCGCAACCGCGTCGGGGCCCAGGTCTGGGGAGGCGCTGCGCACGAGCCCGGCCAGGCCCGCCACGTGAGGCGTCGCCATCGAGGTGCCCGAGAAGGTCGCGTACCCACCGTCAGGCACCGTCGAGAGGATCTGATGCCCGGGGGCGCCCACGGCGATCCAGTTGCCGAAGTTCGAGAAGGTGGCCCGCGTGTCGTCCGCGGTCGTTGCCCCCACGCCGATGGCCCCCTTGCTGGCGCCGGGATAGACGGCCACGTTGGCGCCGTTGTTGCCCATCGCGGCGACGACCACCGCTCCCTTGGCGCGGGCGTAGTCGACGGCTGCCTGCTTGGCGTCCTTGCCGCCCGGCCCGCCCAGGCTCAGGCTGATCACGTCAGCCCCGTGATCGGCTGCCCAGACGATCCCCCCGCACACCGCGTCCGTCGAGCCGGAGCCGCTGTCGGAGAGCACCTTGACGGCCATCAGCGTGACGCCTGGCGCCACGCCCGCGATGCCGATGCCGTTGGCCGCGCTGGCGCCCGCGATGCCAGCGCAGTGGGTGCCGTGCGAGTGCCCATCCATCGGGTCGTCGTCGTTGTTGGCGAAGTCCCGCCCCTTGATCACGCGGCCCGTCAGGTCGGGGTGGTTGTAATCGATGCCGGTGTCCACGATGGCGACGACCGTCTCGGGCACGCCGGGCGTGACCTGCCAGGCCGCCTCGGCCCCGATCTTCGCCAGGCCCCATTGCTGGCCGAGGAGCGGGTCACCCTGGCCCTGGGCCGGGGGGCTGGGCGCCTCGCCGCGACGCACCGGCGGCAGGCTCTCGACCGCGTTGGGTTCGGCGAACACGACGCCGCCCTGGGCGCGCAGGGCCTCGAGGGCCACCTTCACCGGGCCGGACGTGCGCATCACGGCGACGTCGATGCCGGGGATCTCCCGCAGCATCTCCACCCCTGCCGCCCGGGCCACCGCCGGACCGTTGCGCTTGGCACGGCCGGGCTGGAAGCCCACGAGGATCTGGCCCGGCACGGCCTGCAGCGTCGTCCAAGAAGCCTGGCGCGCGGCACCCTGGGAGGAAAGGGTCGCCCCGCCACAGCCGGCGAGCGCCAAGGTGAGGGCCAACAGGCACGAGGTCTGGACGTGGCGCAAGGCGTGGTTCTCCCTGAAAGCACGACGGCGGCCGATGGGCGAGGCCGTCGCTGCGAAGGCAGCCAGGGCCTTCGCGGGTGCCGACACCAGGCTCCGCTGATGCGGGAAAGCTGGTCCTCTTATCATAACATTAATCCAGACTTAACCTCAAATCCTCTGTTGACCGCGCCGGGCCCTTCGCCTTGCCCACCAGCTTGGCGCCCCCCTGCGACACCACGTGGCCTCCCGCGCGTTCAGGTTGCACCAAGACGGGGTTCGGGGGGACCTGGCCGCAGCCCGTCGGCAAGCGGAGCAACCCGGCGATGGCCGCGGCGCGACCCACGAACTTCACGACGGACACCATGGGGCCACCTCCTGCTCGACCCCCTGATTGTTATAGATTTAAACTATATAGTCAATACAAAATATCTAATTTTCGGCCCCGCGGCCTGTGCCAGGCGTGACGCCAGGTACCGAGGGTGGCGCTTTCGGCTCGCCGAGGGGCGCTTGCAGGCGTGAGCTGGGATCATCGGGACGGGACCCTGCTGCCGCGCTGCGGTGGCTGATGCGAACCCCCCGTGGGATGCGGCCCAGGCGGGTGAAGGCATCTTCGGGCCTCGCCCAGGGCGGACAGGGCCCTCGCCACCATCCGGGTGGGGCCCCGCAGGGTGCCTGGAGCCGGGCCAGGGACGAGAGGTCCGTAGTCGCCTCAGGGAACATGGCCACGGTGGCAGCCCGGGCGTCCGGCGGTATAGGGACCATGTGCCCCCACGCAGTGGATGCCGGATGCGGTCCTTCACGCTCCCGAGGCTGGCCCTCGCGTCTCTCTTGCTTGCTCCCGCCGTCGGCTGCGCGGGCTTCACGACCTCGCCGCAGCGCCCCCCGGGGCTGACGGTGCGCGCTGCGGGTGAGACGCTGGCGCCCGTGGGGCCTGCGAAGCTATCCGGCACGGCCGTCGGGCCCGAGGGGCTGGCGGGGGCCAATCTCGTCGCGAACAACGCGGGCCGGCTGACGTCGGCACGCTACGCCGTGCGAGCCGTCGCGCAGCTGCCCGTCTCCAGCGCCGTCGTGTACCTCACGGATGCCGACGAGCGCTTCTTTGCGCTGAACGGCAGGCCCGTCATGGCCACGACGGATGTCCGGGGGCGTTATGCCTTCACCAGCGGGGTGCCCCTCGGGGAGGTCGTGATCGTGAACGTCATCTTGGCCAACAACCGTCGGGTGGTGGGCTTCACCGTCCCTCGGGCGGGCCAGAACGTCGTGGACGTGAGCGTGGCCACCACCTATGTGACGGAGTTCCTGCGGCTCCGGGCGGCGCGGGCGGGCAAGCCGATGGCCGCCTTCGACACGGCGCGCCTGCCTGGCCTCACCCGCCTCACGGAGCGGGCGCTCGAGACGGGTGACCTGGCAGCGCCCGATCTCGCCATCGGGGCCATCACGCAGCTGAACCAGGCCTATGCCCTGGCCGTCGGGCTCAACAAGCAGGGGCTCGGGGATGCCTGGGCCGCGATGCTGGGGGAGCGTACGCTCGCGATGACCACCGTCGCGGGCAGCGGCGAGAGCGGGTTCGGTGGGAACGGCGAACCGGCGGAGGCCGCGCAGCTATACAAGCCCAAGGGGATCGCCCGGGATCGCGACGGCAACGTGTACATTGCCGACGAGGGCAACCACGCCATCCGCCGCGTGGCGCCGACGGGCGTGATCACGACCTACTCGGGGAAGGGGATGCCCCAGTTTTCCGGGGACGGCGGGCCCGCGGCGGAGGCCGGCCTGTGGTGGCCGCGCACCGTCGCGTTCGCGCCGGGCGGCACCCTCTACGTGGCAGACACCCTGAACATGCGAATCCGCAGCATCGATCTGGGCACGGGCGTCATCGCGACGGTGGCTGGGGCCCCACAGCAGGCTGCGGGGGTCTTCCTCAACGACTTTGCCGGGGATGGTGGGCCCGCCAGCCAGGCCCGGCTCGCGGGCGTGCGCGGCCTGGCCGTGGACTCTCTCGGCCGGCTGGTGTTCGCGGACACGTGGGACAACGACGGGGGCTCCTGGCACCACATCCGCCGCATCGACACGAACGGGGTGATCACGACGCTCGTCGGGGTCGACGGCCGGCACGGCTTCACCGGCGACGGCAAGCCCGGCCGGGAAACGGCCATCAACTACGTCAACCAGGTCGCTGTCGATCGGGAGGACCACGTCTTCTTCGCGGACGCGCGCAACCACCGCGTGCGCCGGTATGACGACGACACGGGCCTGGTCACGACCGTCGCGGGGACGGGCGAGGAGGGCACGGCTGGCGACGGTGGGCCTGCCACCGGGGCCCAGCTGAGCAGCCCCTACGGCGTGGCGGTGGACCTCCAAGGCCGCCTCTTCATCGCCGAGCGGGGCTCCCGCCGCATCCGCCTGGTGGATCGGGACGGCACCATCCGAACGCTGGCCGGGGGCGGGACCTTCACCGGCGATGGCGAGGCCCTCGCCACCGCCCTCGTCGAGCCCCACGACCTGCTGCTGGAGCCGGACGGCAACTTGCTCATCTGTGACAGCCGGGCTGCCAAGGTCAGGCGCCTCTGGCTCCAGTGGGGGATGTGAGGCCCCCGCGCCTGGCCGCCTGACGCCAGGGCTCGCCCGAGGCCCAGGCGCGCGCCGCAAGGGCGCCAGGCTGCGTGATCCCGGGCTCTTAAGGATGATTCATATTTGGGTTAAAACCCGAAGGACGGGCGCTGCCTGGCGCCATAAACATCGTGTGACAGCTGGTGGCCCGCAGGCCCCCCGACCTGGAGGTCCTCACGATGGAACGGCAGCACGTCTTTACCCTCGCAGCGGCCCTCGCGGTGGCCTTCGTGGCTGGCTGCAACACGCCCGCCCCCACCGCCTCCCTGCGGCTTGCGCCTGGGTCGAAGGCCGCTGCGGCGCGGCCCGTGGCCGAGCGCCAGCACGTGCCCGGCCCCACCTCGCTGGCGGGGCGCAAGGTGAACGAGCACCGCACCGCGTTCACGGTGCAGGTGCCTGCCGAGCAGGCCGGGACTGGCTCCGTGGCCCTGGAGTTCGTGCTGCCCCGGGCGCAGGGTTACAGCCTGCAGGCCACGGCGGCTGACATCCAGACCATCACCGTCACCCTGAAGACGCGGACCTTCCTGCTTCTCAGGACCGTCGCCACGGCAGAGGTCCGGCGGGACCAGATCCTCAACGGGCGCGCCGCCGTGAACTTCACGGGGCTGGCAGCGGGCTCCTACACCCTCGACATCGCCGCCACGGATGCCGCGGGGGCCAACATCGGTTCTGGTACGACCAACGCCAGCGTCGTGGATGGGCAGACCACCATGGTCGATGCGCAGCTCCGGCTGGTGTCCTCGGCCACCCCGACGGCCACGCCCACGCCCACGCCCACGCCTGTCCCGACGCCCACCCCCACCCCCGCGCCCGCCACGGGCCTCGGCGTCAACGTCTCGATCATCGACGGCTGATCGCCCCGTTCCCCCGCGAGAGGAAGACGCGCCATGCGGACATGTCAGACCCTCCTGGCCCTGGTGCTCGTCGCCGCCTCGCTTGCAGGCTGCGGCAAGAACCCCACCGCCTCCGTGCCTGCCGAGCAGCGCACCCGGTTCGGCGCTGGCGTGAAGGCCAAGGCGGTGCCGTCACCCGCCGCGGTCGCCCCCAAGGAGAGCACCTACCTCTCGGCGCCGCCGGCGTCCGTCACGACCCGGCCCGGGGCGAAAGCCAGCGCAGCGCCTGCTGCCCCGGCAGCGCCGGTCCAGAAGCTCGGCGCCGTGCGCCTGAAGGTTCGCACCTTCGGCCCTGCGGCCGTCGGCTCCCTCGTGCTCAACGTCATCAGCCACGCCGACCCCTCGCTCGCCGCGATGGTGCCGCTGGCGATGAATGGGGCCGAGGCGGACTGGGAGACCGAGGACCTCGTCCCCGGGATGTACGACATGATCCTCGAGGTCCGGGACGTGGCCGGCCAGCGCATCGGCAGCGGAAAGGCCGTCGCGGAGGTCGTGGCCGGCGAAATCGCCGCCGTGGCCGTCGACATCACGGTGCAGCCGCCGGCTTCGGCCACGCCGGCCCCTGGCAACGGCGGCAGCGCAGGGGGCGGCACCGCCGCCACCGAGACGCCCACGCCCGTGCCGACGTCGCCCGCCTCTGCCACGCCGGCGCCCGTCGCTGGCGGCACCCTCGGCATCCGCGTCGAGTTCCTCTGACGCCCGCCAGCTCGCGTCGAGCGGGCTGCTCCGGGGCCGGTCCCTCGCCTGGTCGAGGGGCCGGCCCTTCGCGGTTTGGAAGGAGCGCCGGCGGGGCCTGATCCGAACACATGCTTTGCTCAGGCTTCAGTTTTCGTTAGGGAATCCTTTACCGAATTCGCGGTGGCCCCGCCGATAACTACCTAGACCTCACCGCCCCGTGAACCTGGAGGGAGCCTGGTATGCCTGAAGTCCCCGTCAACGGTTACTTCAACGTCACGACCCAGCCGGGCGTGACCCCTCCGCCGCCGCCCGCGGGCTGGCCGCCGCCCGTCACGGTGCCCGTGAATAACGCCCCCTCCTTCAACCCGCAGGGGATGGACGCTTACATCGGGGCCGTGGCACAGTATGCGCCACTGGCCGCCGGTGCCATCCCGGGGCGGTCTGCCGCTGCCTCCGTGGGGGAGGCCAAGGGCCTGTTCGCCAAGGCCGCGCGCTCCAAGTCCGCCACCACCGCGGCGCGGGCCAGCCAGGCCGGGCGCAGCGCGCTCTTCGGCTCCGTGATGGGCGCCATCAAGAGCTCCGTCATCGTGAACGGGTTGCTGACCGTCGCGGTCAACGGCTACAAGCTCGCCACTGGCAAGGCGACGCTGGCCGATGCCGGCTCCGCCGTGTCTGGCGACATGATGTCCGCGGTCGTGGGCGGGGCGGCGGGTGGCGCTGCCTCCGCGATGGGCACCTTCGCGCTCGCCGGCATCCTCGGCACGGGCCTGCCCCTCACGCTGGTGGGCATGGGCCTTGGCATCGCCGGCTACCTGGTGGCGGACTCCTTCCTGCGGCAGACGAAGCTCTACAACGACGTGAAGACGTCCGTGCGCAACATGCTGGCCTGACCTGCAGCACGCGAGGAGTCACGGCCCCCCAGTCGGGGGGCCGTTTTGATTTGGGCCTCCGGCGTCGTCGTGCCGTGGGCCTGGCTTGCCATCTCGGCGCGAGGGCTGGGGGCCTCCGCCACCTCTGCGCGGCGACCCTCGACGGCGCCAAGCAAACGCTCCTGCGCCTGGCAGGCGGTTGGCCCACCGGTGCTCGCGGGGCTGTTCGCCTGCTTCGAATAGTGGACTGCGCAGGTCCCAAAAGCCTTCCCGTCTCTGTCTTCGGGAATACGGCCGGGAGTTTCTGGCGTTATGATTTGCGTCACAGCGAGCGTGTTATAATCGCCGCTAATCTCGTTATGTTACCTGCCCATGCACCAGCCGAGCGCCGGCTTCACTGCCAACAGCGCCAACATGGGAGGGGCCGCCCGCCGCCAATCGGGTCTGCCGCGATCCCGATTCAGTACGTCAAGGGAGCACACCTCCGATGGGAAACAGCCTCGTCTTCTTGCAACGCGTCTCCATTTTCAGCGGGGTCGGGCAGGACAGCCTCGAACGCATCGCCAGCATCACCCAGGAAAAGAGCTTTCCCAAGAAGAGCATCATCTTCCACGAGGGTGATCGTGGGGACACGCTTTATATCCTGAAGTCCGGCCGGGTCAAGATCTCCAAGATCACCGAGGATGGCCGCGAGAAGACCCTCGCGCTCATGCAACCCGGCGAGTTCTTCGGTGAGATGGCCATCTTCGACGAGCAGAGCCGGTCGGCGACGGCCGAGGTGCTCGACGAGCAGGCCGTGGTCTTCACGCTCGCCAAGCGCGACTTCGAGCGCCTCATCATCGAGCACCCGACCATCGCCCTCAAGATCATGCGCGACCTCACGCGCCGCATCCGCCTGGTGAACCAGCAGGTCGAGGACCTCGCCTTCAAGGACGTCCACGAGCGGGTGGCGAGCACCCTCAAGAACTTGGCCGAGGTCGAGGGTCGGCCCATCGGCGCCAAGGTGCTCATCAACCTCAAGATGACGCACCAGGACCTCGCCAACATGGTCGGGTCCTCGCGAGAGACCGTCACCCGGGCGCTGAACCGCCTGCAGGACGAGGGCATCATCTCGATCTCGCACCAGCAAATCACGATCAACCAGCCCAAGCAGCTGCAGATCTGGTAAGTATTCCGACACCCTCCTTCTGAACGCAAGCCGAGGACCGGACCCCTCCTGAGGGGTCCGGCCCTCGGCTTTCAGGGGCTCCGTCGGCGGCGCGGGCGCCCGGGGCCGCCAGGCGGTATAATGGCCGCCGCTTTCCCTTGCCTGCGGCGCCTCGGCCCCGGAGAACCCTGCCTATGCTCGACATCCGCCTCATCCGCCAGGAGCCCGACACCGTCGTGGCAAGCCTTCGGCGCCGCCACAGCGCGCTTGCGCTGGACGAGCTCCAAGCGTTGGACGTGCGATTCCGCGAGGGCCAGACCCGGCTGGATGCTCTGCGTGCCGAGCGCAACGCTGCGTCCGGGCAGATCGCGAAGCTCAAGCAGGCTGGCGCGGACGCCTCGGGCATCCTTGCCGACATGAAGCGCCTGTCGGACGAGATCAAGGGCCTCGAAGCCGGCCTCACCGAGGTCGAGGCCGCGCGGGGCGCGTTCCTGCTGACCATCCCGAACCTGCTCGATGCGAGCGTGCCCGACGGCGCTGACGAGGCGGCGAACGTCGTCGTGAGGCACTGGGGCGAGCCGCCGGCCTTCGACCACGAACCGAGGGGCCACCATGAGCTCGGGGAGGCCCTCGGCATCCTGGACTTCGAGCGGGCGGCCAAGTTGGCAGGCTCTCGCTTCGTGCTGATGCGTGGCCTGGCGGCCCGCTTGGAGCGGGCCGTCATGAACCTGATGCTCGATATGCACACGGGCGAGCACGGCTACACCGAGGTGCAGCCCCCCTTCATCAGCAATGCGGAGACGCTGACGGCCAACGGCAACCTGCCCAAGTTCGAGGACCAGCTCTTCCACCTGACGGGCACCCCGTACTACCTGATCCCCACGGCCGAGGTGCCTCTCACCAACATTCATCGGGACGAGATCCTCGATGAGGGCCTGTTGCCCCTGTACCTCACGGCCGGCACCCCGTGCTTCCGCTCCGAGGCCGGGGCGGCCGGGAAGGACACCAAGGGGATGATCCGGGTCCACCAGTTCGACAAGGTCGAGATGGTCAAGATCGTGCCTCCTGGGGGCAGCTTCGACGAACTCGAGGGCATGGTCGCCAACGCGGAGGCCATCTTGCAGCGCCTGGGCCTGCCCTATCGGGTGGTGTTGCTGTGCGGTGGCGACACCGGGTTCAACGCCGCCAAGACCTACGACCTCGAGGTCTGGTTCCCCTCCCAGGGCAAGTACCGCGAGATCTCCAGCTGCTCCAACTGCACGGACTTCCAGGCTCGGCGAGGCAACATGCGCTTCCGGGACGAGGCGGGCAAGCTGCACCACCCCCACACGCTCAACGGCTCCGGCCTGGCGGTGGGGCGGACCGTGGCGGCCATCTTCGAGAACTACCAGCAGGCCGACGGCTCCGTCCGCGTCCCAGAGGCGTTACGGCCCTACATGGGCGGGGTAGATACCATTCAGAAAGCCTAGAAAACCAGGAGAGGCCTTGGTTTTGGCTTTGGCCCGGAGGCCTTTCATGAGCACAGGCACCGCCGCATACGGCCACCCCAGGCTCAACGAACTGCTCCAGCAGGCGGCCCAGACGCCCTTCATTGGGCAGGTGCTGATTCAGACGCTGCGCGACCTGGTGCATCCCCAGGACCGCATCCTGGTCTGCTACCCGATCATCGAGACCTCGGGCGGGACTGCGGAGCGCGACTTCACCTACTACTCGGTGAACGTCGTGCTCGTGACGACGGCCTTCTTCATCCGCATCAACTTCTACCCCAAGACCCACCTGGCCTCCAAGAAGCGCATTCACCTGTTGAACGAGCTCAAGTGGGAGTATCCGGCCCCCGCGATGGAGGACCTCACGGGCATCCGATCCGATTTCGTCCCCGCGCGCGTCAAGCTCGAGGCGCACTTCGGCAGCGATCGCGGGACGCCAGTGGAGGTCTGGGTGGCCGAGGCGAGCGACGCGAACCACGTTCGGGACCTGATGGAGGCCAATCGGGTGCTGGGGCGGTTGGTGGGCATGCCGCTTTCTCAGGCTGCCGCCCCCACGGCCCAGGCAGGGGCGTGAGCCCCTCACCGGGGACCCTCGTATGTCGCCCTTGGTCGCCTTGCCCGGCCCGCTGAAGCCTCGGATGGGAGCCTGACACCGTGCATATCCTCGACTTTCTTCGGGTGGCGGTCCACAAAGGGGCCTCCGACATTCACATCAAGACCAACAGCCCGCCGATGCTTCGGATCGACGGCCGCATCGTGCCGACGGAGTGGCCCTCGCTCACGTCGGACGAGGCCCGCCAGTCGCTGTTCGCCATCATGACCTCCGAGCAGCGCGAACGCTTCGAGCGAAACAAGGAAATGGACATGTCGCTGATTATCGACGGCCTGGCCCGCTTCCGAATGAACGTGTACTCCGAGCAGGGAGCCATCGGCGCGGCGCTGCGCGTTATCCCGATGGAACCCATCCCGATGGACGACCTGTCTCTCCCGCCCGTGCTCAAGAAGCTCGCGCTGGAGCGTCAGGGGCTGGTGCTGGTCACGGGGCCCACGGGCTCCGGCAAATCCACCACCCTCGCGGCGATGGTCGACTTCATCAACACCACGAAGGACGTCCACATCGTCACGATCGAGGACCCCATCGAGTTCTTCTACACCAACAAGAAGTCCATCGTGACGCAGCGCGAGCTCGGCACAGACACCCCGACTTTCCCGATGGCGCTGAAGTACGCCTTGCGTCAGGACCCCGACGTGATCCTGATTGGTGAAATGCGTGACCAGGAGACCATCCTGGCGGCTATGAAGGCCGCCGAGACCGGCCACTTGGTGCTCTCCACGCTGCACACCACAGACGCGGTGCAGACCATCACCCGAATCTTGAACTACTTCCCGCCCGAAGAGCGGGAGGCGCTCCGGCACGAACTCGCCGTCGTGCTCAAGGGCTGCATCGCCCAGCGCCTCATCCAGCGCTCGGACGGCCCGGGCCGCGTGGCGTGCCACGAGATCCTGATCGGGACCCCGACGGTCTCGGACCTCATCCAGAAGAACGAGATCGGCTCGTGCTACGACATCATTGCCCAGGGCGGTATGGACGGCATGATGTCGATGAACAACGCCATCTTCAACTACTACCAGGACGAAATCATCTCGCTGGACGACGCGCTCAGCTACTCGGACAATCCGAACGAGCTTCAGCGGATGATGCGCGGCGCCTTCCACGGGTCTGGCCTGGGCGGCTGATGCCCAGGCGGGGAGCGAGTTGGCGGCCTACGCCCGTCAGCCGGACTGGCCCTGCAGGCTCGCGACCTGGTTGGCGAGGTAGCTCCCCTGGGCCCTCAGGCCAGAGATGGACCGCTCCATGTTCTGGAACTGGAGGCGCAGCAGCTTTTCCCTGCGTGCCACCCGCCGCTCCTCGCCGTCGATGCGGCTGTTGAAGCGCGTGGTGGACTGGGTGGTGCTGTTGATCGCGCCGATGACGAGGCCCGGCGAGCGGCCTCCCGCCGGGCTCATGCCGTTGTAGAGGCTGGCGGTGTCGGTCAGCGAGCTCACCAGCGCCTTGAGCCTGTTCGCGATGCCGTCTCCCATCGTGCCCGCGCCCGCTCCCTGGTTCAGGCGCACGCTGCCGCCGCCCGTCGTCTCGCCGTCCTCATTGCCCAGGAGCTTGTAGAGCTTCTCCGGTTGGGATTTCAGCGCGTCGTCCAGCACCTTCTCGTCGAGCGCCAGCGAGCCGTCTCGGTTGACCGTCAGCCCGGCAGCCTTGTAGTTGGTGAAGGTGCCGTTCGTGCCGCTGTCGTCGAACTGCTCGGTGACCATCCGGTTCAGGGTCAGCGACAGGCCCCTGATGGCCGGCTCGTTGCGAAGCGGCCCCGATTTCTGGGTGGCAGAGTCGTACTTCGTGTCCTCACGCAACTGCGCCAGCACCTCGTTGTAGCGCGCCACGAGATCCCGCAGCGCCGTCTTGGCCGTGGCGAGGTCGTTGTCCAACGTGATGCTGGTGGTGCCGGCCTTGAGGGCCGTGAACGTGGTGCCCGGCAGCGCATCGACGAACGTGTTGGACGTGCTGGTGATCGCGGCGCTGCCGTCGATGCTGAGGCTGGCGTTGGTGCCGGTGGCGGTCCCCTCCGCGAGCCCGATGCTCGCGAGGTTCGGCGCGGTGCCCACCGCCGCGCCGGACTGGGCCAGGGTGAACCCGCCAGGGGCGCCCCCGGTCTTGCTGATGAGGACCAGCCGGGACTCGCTGGTGGACGAATTGGTGATGGAGGCCGTGACCGGCGAGGTTGCGCTGCCGTTGATGGCGCTGGCAAGCGACTCCAGCGTGGTGGCGGCGTTAAGCGTGAGCGTGACGGTCTTGAGGGGGTCGTTGGTGCTGGTGATCGTGTAGGTGTTGGCACCCACCGCCATCGCGTCGATGGTGTCGGTCGCCCCCCGGCCCGTGAGCCCGCCGAGCATCTTGGCGTCCGACGCGACGGCGTTCACCGTGAAGGTGTAGCTCCCCTTCGGCGCCGAGCTGGTGGCGGTCAAGGTGCCGACCGTGGGGTCCGAGGACGCACCCGCACGCCCCGCGATCGGGGAGGAGGCATAGCCCAGCGGGCCCATCACCTTGTCTGCCGCTGTGCTCAGCGCCCTCAGCTTGGTGGAGAGCGCCCTGAGCCGCTCAAGCTTGGTGTTGTTCTGGGAGATCTGGCTTTGGAGCTTGGCGATGGGGCGCCGCTCAAGCTGGATGAGCTTGTCGATCAGCGACTGTGTGTCGATGCCGCTGGCCAGCCCGCTGAACCGGATGTCGCTCATGCCAAGTCCCTCCCCCGGGCCGCGCCATCCTTCCGTGGATGCGACAGAACCCGCCTGTCATGTGGCATCGGTCGGGCGCGTGCCCAACTTGAGGCCTGCATGCCTTTTACCCGCGGCGTGTCGCGCACCCTTGCCCCCCCTTGCGAGACGCCCCAGAATGGGGGGTGACAGGAGGGCTGACGGATGGTGGACGGCCTCGACGACGTCACCGAGCTTGACGGCGACAACATGAAGTGGACGCGGACCTACCTGGAGGGCGTCGGGGAACGACT
>JAYKHR010000103.1:0-21432 GCA_035285125.1 Candidatus Sericytochromatia bacterium
TGCCGGCGGTGACGGGGCTGTTCCAGGTGCACCAGCGGGCGCGCCGGGCCGACAAGGGCGTCTGCCCGACGCCTTAACCGAGGCTGAAGGCGGCCAGGGGGTGCCCGTTGGCACCCCGTTGGCCTTCGCTGCCACAACCTCCTCGTGAGCAGGCCCCGCGCCCGGGGCCCCATGAGGAGGACGCCATGCCCAGCGCCATCAACGCCGTCACCCCGCCCCAACCGGCCCGGCCGCTCGCCGCGAGGCAACCCCAGGCCAGGGCCCACGGGTTCGAGGGAGACAGCATGACGCTGAGTGGCGCGCTGCTCGGCGGCCTGGCCGGAGGGGTCGGGGCCAGCGCGGCCTCCGGCCTCCTGCGCCTCAACCCCGTGGTGACCATCCTCGGCGCCATCGGCCTGGGCGCCTACGCCGGCGCGGAGGCCTTCGGCCAGCTGAAGGAGACGGCTGTGGGGCGCCACCCCAAGGCCGCCGCGGTCGGCGCGATGGCCGCAGGCGGCGCCGCGGCCATCGGGGCCCTGACGCTCGGCGTCACCAGCGGCGCCCTGGTCGCTGGCGCCGCGGCCGTCGGGGCCGTCGTGGGCGTGATCGGCCTCGCCCGGGTGGCCAGCGCGCTGCTGGACTGAACCCAAAAGCCCCGC
This sequence comes from Candidatus Sericytochromatia bacterium, assembly GCA_035285125.1. Lineage (GTDB taxonomy): Bacteria > Cyanobacteriota > Sericytochromatia > S15B-MN24 > JAQBPE01 > JAYKHL01. The sequence continues at coordinate 639 of JAYKHR010000103.1, forward strand.
CGGACGGGCCGGCGGGGCTTCAGAGAGGTACCCCCAACGGGATTCGAACCCGTGTTCCCACCTTGAGAGGGTGGTGTCCTAGGCCTCTAGACCATGGGGGCGAGCTTGTTAAGGACGAAATAAATATAGCACAAAGGTCGGTGCATTGGCCAGCGTTTCTCGCTCGTGGTTCCATGAAGTGCCGATGCCCCCCGTTCCGATGCTCCTGACGCTGCGCCTCGCGGCCCTCACGACGGCCGTGCTGCTGGTGCTCGGCGCGCCGGTGGCCTGGTGGCTCGCCACGGCGCGCGGGCGGTGGCGGCCCTGGGTGGAGGCGGCGCTCGCGCTCCCGCTCGTGCTGCCCCCCACCGTGCTCGGCTTCTACCTGCTGCTCGCGATGGGCTCGCAGGGCTGGCTGGGGCGGCTCTGGGCGCTGGCCTTCGAGCGGCCCCTGGCCTTCTCCTTCCCCGGCCTGTGGCTGGCGGCGGTGGTGGTGGGGCTGCCGTTCGCCATCCAGCCGATGCTGGTCGGGTTCTCGCGCGTGGAGCCGGAGCTATACGAAGCCGCCTGGACGCTGGGCGCCACGCGCTGGCAGGCCTTCTGGCGGATCGCCGTGCCGCTGGGCGCCCCGGGCATCGCCACGGCGGCGGCGCTGTGCTTCGCCCACACCGTCGGCGAGTTCGGCGTCGCGCTGATGGTCGGCGGCAACCTCCCGGGCGAGACGCAGACGATCGCGATCGCCATCTACGACCACGTGGAGGCCCTGCGCTTCGACGCGGTGCACGGCACGGCGGCCGGGCTCCTGGCGTTCTCGTACACCGTGCTGCTCGGGATCTTCCTCCTGCAGCGTCGGGCCGCAGCAGGGAGGGGCCGATGAGGGCCTGGCTCGCAGGGCTTTGCGCGCTGCTCGGGTGGCTAGGGCCAGCCACCGCAGCCCACGCCGAGCCCCCGCTCCGCATCGCGGCAGCCTCCGACCTGCGGGTCGCCCTGCCTCGCGTGCTGGCCGCCTTCGAGGAGGGCCGCGCCCGGGGCGTCCGCGTGACGTACGGCTCCAGCGGCAAGCTGCACACCCAGATCGTGCACGGCGCGCCCTACGACGTGTTCCTCTCGGCCGACGCGGGGCTGGTGGACGACCTCGTCCGCCGCGGCCTCGCCCGCGGAGGTGCCCGCGTGGCGGTGGGCGAGGGGCGCCTCGTGCTCTGGGCCCGGGACGACTCCCCCGTGCGGCCCGCAGCCGGGCTGGCCGGGCTGCTCGCGGTGCCTGGCGCCAGGCTCGCCATCGCCCACCCGGACCACGCCCCCTACGGCCGGGCCGCACGCGAGGCGCTGCGCCACGCGCGGGCCTGGGATGGGCTTCAGGGCAAGGTCGTGCGGGCCGAGAACGTGGCGCAGGCGGCCCAGCTGGCGGCCACCGGGGCCGTCGCGGCGGCCCTGATCGCGCGCCCCCTGCTGCAGGAGCCCGGGCTCGCGAGAGGGAGTTCCTGGCAGGTGCCGCCGGCCTGGCACCGGCCGTTGCGTCAGGAGGCGGTGGCCCTGCAGCGCAGCCGCGGCCCCGTGGCGCAGGCCCTGATCGCCTTCCTCGCCTGCGCCCGGGGCCAGGCCATCTGCCAGGCCGCCGGCCTCGCCCCCCCCGCGCTGCCGCCCGGACGCGGTATGATGCCCGGCGGGATCCGTTGAGGTCACCCGGGGCCTCCTGGCGGGAGGCAGCCCCCCCCCGCGCCCGGCCACGCCAAGGCGCTGACCTGAGGACCTGACGGATGCTGACGACGTGGGCGCTGGTAACGCTGGCCCTGTGCACGGGCCTGGTCGGGCTGTGGCTGCTGTACAAGCGCTGGAACAACGTCAGCGTGGTGGACCTCGGCTGGTCGGCGGCCGTGGGCCTCGGGGCCGTCGCCCTCTGCGTGCTGGGGCCCGGCGAGCCCACGCGCAAGCTCATCCTCGGCGGCGTCGCGGGCCTGCACTACGCGCGGCTCTGGTGGCACCTGTTCCGGCGCTTCGCCCCCCACGAGGAAGACCCCCGCTACGCCGTGATGATGGCCGGGCGCGAGGGCCGGACGCTGGACGCCTGGGCCCTCGGGATGTTCGTGTTCCAGGGCCTCGTGGCGAGCGCCCTGCTGACGCCCTTCGCGCTCGTGGCCTGGGACGAGGTCCCCGCCACGCACCCGCTGTTCTGGGCCGGCATCGCGCTGGCGCTCGGCGGCATGGCGCTGGCCGCGGCGGCCGATCGCCAGCTGCGGGCCTTCAAGGCCGACCCCGCGACGCGCGGCCAGACGTGCCGGGCCGGGCTGTGGGGCTGGAGCCGCCACCCCAACTACTTCGGCGAGTGGCTCGTGTGGTGCGGGTTCGCGCTGGCGGCCACGCCGGCGTCGTGGCCCCTCGGGCTGGCGGCCTGGGCGAGCGCCGCGCTGATGCTGCACTTTCTGTGGAACGTCACGGGCATCGCGCCCACCGAGGCCCACGCCCGCAAGAGCCGCGGGGCCTCGTACGAGGCCTACGTCGCGGAGGTCTCGGCCTTCTTCCCGCGCCCCCCCCGCCTGGGGGCGCCCGACGCCCCCCGCTGAAAGGAGCCCCCGTGCCGCTGCTCGACACCCTGCTCGCCTCCGGGTTCGTGCCCGACCCCCTGATCCGGGTGGGGATCCGCCGCCTGCTGCGCCGGCGCCTGGCCGCGCTGCCGCTCGACGCCGGCGCGGCCACGGAGGCCTACGTGCGCGCCTTCTTCGAGGCCGCGAGCCAGGGCCCGATCGCCGTCCAAACGCAAGCCGCCAACGAGCAGCACTACGAGGTGCCGACGGCCTACTTCCAGCAGGTGCTGGGCCCCCACCTCAAGTACAGCAGCGGCCTGTGGGACCTCTCGCGTGAGCAGGACCTGGTGGCCGACCTGGCCCGGAGCGAGGCCGACATGCTGGCGCTGACAGGCGAGCGGGCCGAGCTGGCGGACGGGCAGGCCATCCTGGAGCTCGGCTGCGGCTGGGGCTCGCTGACGCTGTGGATGGCGGAGCGCTACCCGCGCGCCACCATCGTGGCCGTCTCGAACTCGCAGACGCAGCGGGCCCACATCGAGGCGACGGCGCGGTCGCGCGGCCTGACGAACCTCGAGGTGCGGACGGCCGACATGAACGACTTCGAGCCCGGCCGCCGCTTCGACCGCGTCGTCTCAGTCGAGATGCTGGAGCACATGCGGAACCACCGGGCGCTGATGACGCGCGTGGCGGGCTGGCTGGCCCCGGGCGGGAAGATCTTCGTGCACATCTTCACCCACCGGCAGGCCCCCTACCTCTTCGAGGCCGTCGACGCCGACGACTGGATGGCCCGCTACTTCTTCGCCGGGGGCATGATGCCCTCGGCCGACGTGTTCGCGCGGCTGCCGGACGTCGTGCGCGTCGCCCGGCAGTGGCAGGTGGACGGCCGCCACTACGCCCGGACGAGCGAGGCCTGGCTGCAGCGGCAGGACCGCGCGCGCGCGGCGCTCTGGCCGATCTTCGAGCAGGCCTACGGGGCCTCGCAGGCCCGGCGCTGGTGGACCTACTGGCGCGTGTTCTACATGGCGTGCGCCGAGCTGTTCGCCTGGCGGCAGGGCCAGGAGTGGTTCGTCAGCCACTACCTGCTGGAGCCCGCCCCGGCGCGGGTCGCGGAGGCCTCGGCGGGCGCGGCGGGCGCCGCCGGCTGAGGGCGCAAGGCGCCGCTTCTTCTCCCACCAGGCACGCGGTGCCCCCGCCAAGCCCGTCACACCAGCCGGAGCCGCCGGGCCACGGCCAGCGCCTGGGTGCGGGACTGCACGCCGAGCTTGTTGTAGATCCGCGCGAGGCCGTTGCGGACGGTGTGCTCGGAGATGCTGAGCCGGCGGCCAACCTCGCGGTTGCCAAGGCCCTCCGCCACCCAGCGCAGCAACTCCAGCTCCCGCGCCGTGAGCGAGGGGCCGCCGCCGTCGGGCAGCACGGCCGGGGCGCCGGCGACGGGGAAGCGACCGAGCACGCGGCTGCGGTGGCGAAGCGCCGCCCTCGCGGCGACGGATAGGGCCGCGAGGCCATCGGGCGGGGGGGGCACGACGTCCCAGGCCTGGCAGCCGCGCAGCAGCACCAGCCGGTCATCGGGCGCCTCGACGCCCCCCACGACGATGATCGGGCTGAGCGCGTCCTGCTCGCGGATCGCCGCCACGATCGTGGCGGCGGGCAACACCGCCTCGGCCCACAGGAGCACGAGGCTGCCCGGCTCGCGAGCCAGGGCGCTGAGCAGCTCTCCCGCCGTGGAGGCGAGGCGGGGCTCCAGCTCGAGGTAGGCCAGCAGGGCCGCCAGCTCGTCGCAGCAGGCGGGGGCCGGGGCGTGGATGAGGCAGGGTTCGGGGGGCATCGGGGCTGGCGGGGTGGTCGGTCGCAGCGAGCGGGCTGCGTGGCGTGGTCGGGTGAGGGAGCGGGACGTCTGGATCAGGAAGCCAGCCAGGACGCCAAGGTGGATCTCCTCTCCCCCGGGAGATGGGCCCACAGGGCGGGTGAGGGGGCCACACGAAGGCCAAACGGGGCAGCACCCGAGTACGTACCTACCCAAAATTAGGCACATAAATACCTACCACCCAACAACCAGTTGCGGAAAGAATGATGCGCCGTGCCCGGGTCCACGCGCCCGGCTGCCCCCGGCTTCCCGAAGGCCGCGGTCGACGCCTCAGAAAGAGAGCCCCGATGAACCGAATCACGCTGTTGAAGTCCTTGACCGTGCCGGTGGCGTCCGCCATCGTGCTGGCGGCCTGCGCCCCCCACATGGGCACCTTCGCGCCCATCTCCTCCACCGAGAGCCGCCCGGCCGGCGCCGAGGCGCCCGCGGTGCTCCCGGCCGGGACGGTAAGCGGCCAGGTCAAGACCTACGACGAGGCCAAGCAGGCCTTCGTGCCCGTCGCCGGTGCGATCGTCGCCGTCGTGGGCACCCAGCTCCTTGCGACCACCGACGCCCAGGGCCATTACCACCTGAGCGGGATGCCGGCGGGCACCCTCGGCCTGTCCGTCTCGGCCCAGGGCTACAAGGCCTCGACGACCCAGGTCGCCTCCAACGGCGTGATGGGCCTCGCGAACGTGAACGTCGCGCTCGCAGCAACCTCGTACGGCCTCCAGCAAACGCCGAGCCAGCCCCGCACCATCACGGTCTTCGGCGTCGTGGCCGACCCGCGCGGCGTCGCGCTGCCCAACGCCACCATCACCGCCAACGCCGCCAGCGGCCGCATCGACAAGGTGTTGACGGACGGCGTGACGCTCGTGCAGGCGCAGCGGGACTCGGAGTCCGCAATCATCAAGGCCTCGGCGGCCGGCTTCTATGCCCTGCAGGTCGGCGGCCAGCTGGCCGCGAACCGCGTCACGGGCCCCACTCAGATCCGGCTCGACGCGAGCGGCATCACGGCCGGCAAGCTGGAGGTGGAGCAGGCCGCCGAGACGGCCGTGGACTCGCTCGATGGCGGGATGTCCGTCGTCAACCTGCAGTGCAACACCTTCCCGACGGTGGGCTCACCCCGGGTGGAGAGCCACCCCTTGCGCCAGGGCAAGCTGATCGCCGGCGAGGAGGTTGAGATCTTCGTCCCCAACTTCCTGAGCGAGCGCATCGACGAGTACTTCATCCGCATCCACACCCTCGCGCCGATCCAGGGTCACCCTGTGAACGGCACGAACCCGCTGCCTCAGGGGGGCACCGACCCGGACATCCAGCAGAACAACGCCTATGCCCATGTGGCCTACCACCTCAAGGGCCTGATGCAGGTGGTGTCGCCGCCGACCCCCCCCCCGGGCTCCACGCCCTACATGGCGCTGCCCACCCGGGAGTCTCTGCTGACCTCGAACTACCAGGACTACGTGCAGGACGTGCTGGCGCTCCGGTGGCGCCCGGGCCAAACGCCTGGCTCCGGCTACGTGACCTTCCGCGTGCCCGTCTCGGTGCCGAGCGGCCTGTCGCGCGTGCAGCTCTGCCAGCTGGGCCTGCTGCCGGTCTTGGGCTCGACAATCCCGGTGTTCAACCTGCAGCCGACACCGCCGGTGCTCTACCGCCTCACCCAGACCACCCCGCTGCCGTACATCATCGACGACCCTAACATGGCAGAGATGGGCGCCGGCCTCGGCCTGCTGAGCCGCAACGCTGACCTCACGAACCAGGGCAGCCCCACCGACCCGTACCAGGCGGCCAGGGAGCTCTACGCCCCGACGTACGCCTACAACCGCCAGGACTTCGACCGCAGCCTGAAGGCCGTGGCGGATGACATGGTGGCCACGACGGCTTACCAGAACCCGCTCAATTACCGGGTGCTGCAGAACTCCGATCCCCGCAACGCCCGCTACGTCATCTACGCCAACCACAACGAGGGCCTCGTGCCCACCTCGATGGCGGCGACGGCCTCGATCAAGCTCGAGAACGAGCACCCCTTCGTGCCCGTCACCGTCGACGTCGAGCTCAAGCTGCCACAGGGGGTGGATCTCGCCAAGGCCTACTTCGGAGACGACGCGGATCCGGACCCCAACGCGTCGACGCCGATCGACCCTAACCAGCCGGCCACCGACACCACGAACTACATCGAGTCCAGCCAACTGAACCTGCCGGCCAGCCCGACCATCGAGCTCATCCGGACAGCGGAGGCCAGCAGCCCCATCCAGATGGTCGGCGCCCCGCAGAACGGCCTGCAGACCTGGCGCATCAAGGGCCTGATGCTCGGCACCCAGACCGACGACAGGCCCAGCGACAACCAGCGCGACCTCTTCTACGGCTCGCTGGATACCCCCCCCATCGAACCGCGCGAGGCGAAGCGCCTGGAGCTCGCCCTGAACCTGATGGAGTTCAACCGCAACCCGGCGGACCCGTCGCTGCCCGCGGAGATGAAGCTCACGGACCTCAAGGTCATCAACCCCACCCGCAACTACGTGAACACCTACGCGCGGCCCGTCGCCACGATGCCTTACTACGCGCAGGATCTCAAGAAGTACAGTGTCGAGAAGACCTTCGTGCCGCGTCAGGGAGAGAACGCCGTCGACGTCATCCTCAAGATCACGCCGCACGGCAACTCCGCCCTCTCGGGCCTGCGGATCGTCGACCAGACGCCGCTGCAGAACGACTTCCGGGCCTACGTCGAGCTTCCGAGCGCGCTGCCGAGCGCGATCAACGGCGACGGCGCGCTGAGGTTCGTCGTGGACGGCGATGAACAGGCCTCCGTCTCGCTGGGCTTGAACACGGCCAACTCCTTCTACCAGCCAAACCAGGTGGCGCAGTTCCTCAACGCCCGCATCGCCAACTCGCCGCTGGCCAACAAAATCTTCGCCTCCGTGACGCAGAACAACAAGGTGCGCTTCACGCGGACCTCGCACCTGCCGTCGGCCGGCCTCAGCGTGGCGCCGCTGTCGGGGCCCCTGCCCGCGGCCCTTGGCTTCGTCGGCAACAACGGCCTGGCGAAGACCAACGGCCTGAGCGCGCCGTTCATCGTCGAGACGTTGGAAGGTCGAGACTACGCCCGCCGCCGCGTCGAGGTCGATGAGACTGGGGCGGCCAGCGCGGCCGAGCCGGAGATCTGGGGCCTCACCGCGCCTCCAGCTGACGACTTCAACCCGAACAACAACGTGCTCTCGGAGCTCGGCGCGTTCCGCCAGGCGGACGCGGCGGCCAATGGCCCGTGGGGGAAGGTCGAGAGCCAGAATCTGTTTGGATACAGGCTCCAAGCCCCCAACCCTGGCGGCATCCTGGGCACGATGCGCGACATCGGCACCGGACCGAACCGGACGGCCGCCATGCTCGCCATCTTCGAGATTGCGCCGCCGGATACCCTCCTGCCGGCTCAGGTCGGGCCGCGGAACCAGCCGATCTTCGTGCGGTACCGGATCGCGGTCAACCCGAACCTGGCGACGCTGGAGCGCCCGGCCAAGCTGGATGTTGGCAGCCTGCCGGCCGACGCGGGCCAGAGCCGGACCATGTTCGTGAGCCGGACCTTTGACGGGGGCCTCAACCGCATGTGGGTGCCGGCCGTCTTCAACGGCACCAACCCCACGACGGCGCTCACGCCGGCCAACACCACCGAGGCCAAGCGCGGCACCGGGGCGTTCACGAACCTCTATGGCATCGTGAGCGTGACCGTGCCGACGGCCGACTGACGGCAGGCGCCGTGACCCCGGTGGCGCCCCGCGCGTGCTCGGCCTCGGCCCGCGCGCGGGGCGTCGCCCCCTGAAGCTTCACCCGGGTGGGCCGTGCGGGCCCACCCCCTGAAAGGAACGCCCGTGAACCAAGGTCGCCACCCGGTCTGGCCCGTCGCCCTGGCCCTCTCGCTGGGGCTCGCGGGCTGCAACGTCCCCTTCGCGGGCACCTCCCCGGCCACGGCCCCCGTACAGCCGGCAGCCACCCCGTCGGCCACGGCGACGCCTGCGCCGACCCCGACGCCCGTGCCGGGGGTGGCGCTGCGCGGCGTGGTGCTGTTCAACGATGCCCCCGTGCAGAACGCGACGCTCACGGCCTTCGACGTGGCGACGGGCAACCCGCTGCCGCTGATCGCAGCCGGCGGCCAGAACCTCATCGCGGCCGGCGGCCAGAACCTCATTGCAGCCGGCGGCCAGAACCTCATCGCGGCCGGCGGCCAGAACCTCATCGCGGCCGGCGGCCAGAACCTGACGGCCGGGACCGGCGGCCGCTTTGCGGTGGCGCAGGCCAGCCCGGCAGCCCCGCCCACCACCGACACCAAGGGCGCCTTCGACCTCGCCCTGCCGCCGCTGGCCCCCGGGCAGGTCGTCAAGCTGCGTGCCGTGGCGGGCGACCAGACCTACCTCGCCCTGTTCGACGCCTCCGGCAAGGCCATCGGCCAGGACACTGCGCCAGCGGGCTACGCGCTGCGGCAGGCCGGCGGCGTCTCCTTGCGCCTCAAACTGACCATTGGCAGCACGGCGATCGCCAACGCCTTCGAGGGCGTCATCAAGCTGCAGCTGCGCCTGCCCCCCGCCCAGGTGGCGAGCGCGATAGCCGCCGTCTTCGAGCGCGTGCAGGTCGTCGCCAAGCAGGTGGAGGCCGTGCTGGCGGCCTCGCCGGAGCTGGGCGCCAAGCTGCTCGCGACCGTCGACGAGAAGGGCGACGTCGCCGACATCACGGACTTCCGCGAAACCATGAAGACCCTCGGGCTCTTCGAGACCGTGTACGCCGTCGTGCAGCAGGAGCTGCAGACCGTGGCGAAGGAAACCAACATCGACAACAAGGCCCTCGAGGCCATCACGGCCGAAAACTTTCCCCTCGCCATCAACGTGACGGTCACGCCCTCCGGCACCATCATCGTCACGGACGAGGCGGGCAAGCCGACGACGCTCTTCCCTGAGGGGGCCGCCGGGCCGAGCGGGGAGGCGCCAGGCACCCCCGCCACGGGTGGCACGACCACCGGGGGCGGATCAGCCGAGGGCAGCTCAGGCGGTGGTGGCTCGGGCGGCGGCACCACCGCCCCGGTGGCCTCTCCCACGCCCACGCCCGTGCCCCCCTCGCGCGTGATCATCACCAACCTGCCCGGTGGCCTCGCCACCATCGCGGGCCGGGTGCTCACGCTCGGGGCAGCGGGACCGGTGGGCGTCGCCCGCGCCCGCATCGAGATCTACCGGGCCATCGTGCCCAGCACGACGGTGGCCTCCGGCGACACCACCACGCTGCTCGCCCCCACCTTCACCACGACGACCCTCGTCGGCGACCCGCCGGTCTCGGTGCCCTTGCCCCACGCCGTGATCGAGGCCGCCACGGACGGCAGCTACCGCCTGCAGGGAATCGCGACGGGCTCCTACTGGGTTCGCGCCGCGGCCCGCGAGGGGGCTCCGTTCAGCAACCCGCGCTACCTGACGTTCGGCACCAGCGGCGTGGGCGGCGTGGACCTTGCGGTGATCGAACCCTGAGCGGCGCAGCCGGGTGACGCAGCCGGGGCGCGCGAGCCGCCTGCTCGCCGCGGCGGCCCTGCCGCTGCTCGCAGGCTGTCAGGCGTGGGGACCATCAGCCCCCGCGGGGGCGCCCGCCTCGACGTCCGTGCGGCTGACCGGCCAGGCGCTGACCGCCACCGGCGTGGCGATGGGGCGCCCCGTCGCGCTGCGGGTGGCCGGCCAGCCGCACGTCACGGACGCGGCAGGGGGCTTCGCCGTCGACGTGCAGCCCGGTCAGGTGCGCGTCGAACTCGCCGAACCCGAGCATCTGCCCGTCGCCCTCACGCTCGCGGTGCCGGCCGGCGCGGCCTTCCCGCCCGTGGCGCTGCCGCTCGTGGCCCCGGCCGCCGAGGCCTCTGACGCCGTGGCCCTCGGGGGGGTCGCCGTGGACCCCCGGGGCGTGCCCCTCGCGGAGGGGACGGTGTGGCTGACGACGCCCTACGACGGGGGGCAGGAGGCCGTTCGCGTGGCGCTCACGCCGCAGGGCACCTTCGCCTGGGCCACCCGCATTCCCGCGGCGGGGCTGGCACGGCAGGGCGTGGTCTTCGTGACGGCCGCCGGGCGCTCCCGCGGCGGCTGGGAGGTGGAGAGCGCGGGCGTGGCGCAGCTGGGGCTCGTCCCGGGCCAGGCCGGCGCCCTGGTGCTCCCGACGCGCGCCGCGCCGCAGCCTCGCGCGCCGCGCTGGCGCTGGGAGTCCCCCCGGCTGACGGTGTGGCTGTCCGATGCCCTGACGCGGGCCGACGAGGCCCGGCTGGTGGGCCCCGGAGGCGACCACGTCGGCCGGGAGGCCCCGCAGCCGGGCGTCGTGCACTTCGAGCTGCCCGGCGTCACCCGCCTCGTGCCCGCCGACTGGCAGGTCGACGTGCTCGGGGCGTCCTCCCCGCTCGGATCGGAGCAGCCCGCGTCTCCCCCGTGAGGATGGGCAAGCGGGCGCCAATCGCGTATCGTTCTGAGACGCACACACGAACGAGCGGGTAGGGAGCCCTGTCATGCACACCCTCGATTGGGTCATCATCGTCTTCTATGTCCTCCTGGTGACGGGCCTGGGCGTCTGGTTCGGCCGTCGCCAGCACGACATCGGCGACTTCTTCCTCGGCGGCCGCTCGATCCCGTGGTGGGCAGCCCTCATGAGCCTGATCGCCACCGAGATCAGCGCGGCGACCTTCCTCGGCGCGCCGGAGCAGGGCTACACCCGCAACCTCACCTACCTGCAGTTCTCGGTGGGCACGATCGCCGCGCGCTTCGCCATCGCCTTCCTGTTCATCGGCCTGTACTACCGCTTCAACGTCTACACGGTCTACGGCTACCTGATGGCGCGCTTCGGCCTCGGCACCAACACCACGACGGCCTCCGTCTTCCTGCTCGGGCGCCTGTTTGCGGACGGCGCGCGGCTCTTCATCGCCTCGCTGGCCATCCACGTGGCGACGGGGCTCGACATCACGCAGTCGATCGTGGCGCTCGCCTTCGCGGCCACCTTCTACACGCTGTTCGGTGGCATCAAGGGCGTCATCTGGACCGAGGTCATCCAGGCGACGGTGCTCGTGAGCGGCGCGCTGATCCTCGTCTTCAGCCTGCTTGGCCACATCCCGCTCGGGCTCGGCGAGGTCGTCGGCGAGATCCAGGCCGCGGGCAAGTTCCAGGTCTTCGACTTCAACCTCGGCGGCAGCGACTGGCTCACCAACCCCTACAACGCCATCCCCGCGATCATCGGCGGCTTCTTCCTGACGATGGCCACCCACGGCACGGACCAGGACATGGTCCAGCGCCTGCTGACGTGCAAGGAGAGCGCCGAGGGCAAGCGGTCGCTGTGGATGAGCGGCTTCATCGGCGTCGGCATCACGTGCATCTTCCTGTTCATCGGCCAGCTGCTGTTCGTCTACGTCAACCACCTTGCGGCCGGCGACAAGATGGCGCTGATCGCCGCGCAGATGAAGGCCGAGGGCCACAACAACCAGTTTCTGCTGCACTACATCGTCAACGTCCTGCCCGTGGGCGTGACGGGCCTCGTGCTAGCCGCCATCATCGCGGCGGCGCTCTCCAGCCTGGGGTCCGGCATCAACGCCACCAGCTCCACGATCATCACGGACCTCTACCAGCGCTACTTCAAGCCGCAGGCCGCCCCCGAGCACTACGTGGGCGCCTCCCGGGCGGCCACCCTGCTGGTGGGCGCCGTCGACGCGGGCATCGCCCTGGCCGTGGCCTTCTTCGCCGAGGCCAACAAGGGCGTCGACCTGCTCTCGATCGCGCTGGGCGTCATGACCTTCTTCTACGGCGGCATGCTGGGCATCTTCCTCGTTGCCATCTTCAGCAAGACGCGCGGCAACACCGTCTCGAACGTGGCCGCCGTCGCGACCTCCATCGCCACCGTGGTCTACATCAAGTACAACACCACGATCGCCTGGCCCTGGATGATCGTGATCGGCACCTTCGTGACCATCGCGATCTCGCTGCTGGGCCGGACGCCCGACGCCATCCGGGCGCAGTTCGAGGCCGAGGAGCGCGCCACGCAGGCCGCCTGACGGCGCGGCGCGGCGGCGGGCACGGGCAGCTGGGTCGCCTCAAGCAAACGGGGCACGCGACATGGCGTCGCGTGCCCCGCTTTCAGGCCACCTGCTCTCTCGCAGAGGCCTCAGGCCATCGCGGCGGCGAGCCCCGCTTCCTCGCGCTGGCTGGCGAGCGCCTCCTGCACCTGCTGGGGCTGCGCGAGCCGCATCTCAACGAGCAACTCGCCGAGGAGCACCCGCTTGCCGCGGAGGGCCAGGATCTGCTGGCGCGTCAGGGCCGCATCCAGGTTCGCCGGCGACAGGTAGCCACGGCCCACCAGGTACTCGCCCAGGCGCCTGCGCTCCGCGACCTCGCGACGGTGGGCCTCGGCAGCCAGGCGATCCGCACGTTGCTGGGCCTCTCGCCCCCGGATCCAGGTCTCCTCGTTCACGTTCGGCCTGTGCACTCGAAGCCTCCTTTGCAGCGCACGCTCGGACTCCGCTCACGACACGACTCGCCCGTGCCTGCGATCGCCCCCGCGTGTTCCCCCGTCCCCTGCGCCGCCAGGCCCCAACGATGGACCGGCGCCAAGCCAATGTACCCGAATGTGTCAGGATAAACCGTCCTTGGGTGCCTGGTCGTGAAAGCCCCTCACCCCCGCTGACGCGGACCCTCTCCCCGGTGCCCGGGGAGAGGGGAGCGCCTTTCTTGGGCACCCATTGGGTGAAGGCGGATGAAACTCCCCTCTCCCGCTGGGAGAGGGCGGCCGCAGGCCGGGTGAGGGGCTATCGCAGCATCAGGGGCTTGCCCCCCCGGGTGCGGCCAGCGGCCCCTCTGGGTGCATCCAGCAGCCCCTCCGGGTAAGCAGCCGGAGCACATCCCGGGAGCAAGAAGCTTGTTCAACCACCTGGCCGCCTGGCTGATCGCCCACCGCAAGGCCGTCCTCGCAGCCTGGCTGGTGGCCGTCCTGGCCACCGCCTGGATGGCCGTGGGCGCCGGCCAGGTGCTCTTCACGGGCAGCGCGGACCTGGAGGGCAGCCGCTCGCGCGCCGTCGCGCAGGCCCTCCGGAGCGAGTTCCGCTCCGCGCTGGGGGATGGCCTGATCGTCGTCCTCGAGCCCGGCGGGCGCGCCCTCGACGGGCCCGCGCTCCAGGGCGTGGTCGCCCAGGTGAGCGCGGCGCTGGCCCGCGACGGCCAGCGCGTCGAGGGGCCCTTCGATCATGCAACGATCATGCGCGACGGCGTCGCCCACCCCCAGCGGGTGTGGTTCGTCTCGCCGCCCCGCCAGGACGGCGACCCCGTCGCGGCCACGCGGGGCCGATTGGCCGAGGCCCGTGAGGCGCTGGCGCAGCTCGACCCGGGCGCCCTGCTCGCCGTCACGGGGGGGGCTGCGGTGAACGCCGACATCGGGCAGGTCAGCAAGGCCGACGGGCAGCGCGCCGAGCTTCTGGCGCTGCCGCTCACGGCGCTGGCCCTGCTGCTCGCCTTCCGCGCCCCGCTGGCCGCCGCGCTGCCGCTCGCGTGCGCCGGGTCGGCGATCGGCCTGACGCTCGCGGCGGTCTTCGGGGTGGCGCAGGTCACGGTGCTGTCGGACCTCCTCGAGAACCTCGTCACGATGATCGGGCTGGCCGTGGGCATCGACTACGCCCTGCTCGTCGTCGAGCGCTGGCGGGAGGAGCGCGCGGCGCACGGCCCTGAGGCGGCCGTCGTGCGGGCCCTCGGGTTCGCGGGCCCGTCGATCGTGGCCTCCGGCGCGGCCGTCCTGTGCGGGATGGTGGCCCTGGCCTTCGGCCCCCTGCTCGAGCTGCGGAGCATGGCCCTCGGCGGCGTGCTCGTGGTGCTGTTCAGCGTGGCGGCCGCCCTCACGCTGCTGCCGGCGCTCCTCGCGACCTTCCCCCGCGCCATCGAGTGGCCGGGCTGGGCGGAAGGGCCGGACCGGCCGGAGGCACATCGCCTGGCGCGGCTTCGCGAGCGCCTCGCGGGCGCCGTCACGGCAGCGCCCCGGCGCGCCCTCGCCGCCGGGGCGCTCGTCGCGGCCTTGCTGATGCTGCCAGCGCTCCAGTTCCGGCTCGGCGCACCAGACATGGACGACCTGCCAGCGCACATGGAAAGCGCGCGCGGGCTGGCTGCCATCAAGCGGATGGACATCGGCAACGCCGTCTTCGACGTCCGGCTGCTCGTGCGGACCACCGACGGCTCCCCCGTGCTGGCGCCCCGCCACCTGCCGGCGCTCGTCGCCTGGAGCCACGGTCTGGAGGCCGACGCGCGCGTCCGGCGCGTACTCAGCCCCGTGACCTCCAGGCCGGGGGCGACCCTCTTCGAGAACGCCGTGCTGTTCTCGAGCTGGCGCGCCGGCCTGGAGCGGCTGCCGCCGGTCCTGCGGGGCTTCGTCAGCGACGACGGCCAGGCGATGGTCGTGGCCGTGCTCCCCGCGGCCGGGGTCTCCAGCATCGCGATCCAGCGCATGGCCGAGGCGTACGCGACGCGTGCGCCCCAGGGCCCCTTCACGCTGACGGTCGGGGGGCAGCCCACCTACCTGAACGAGCTCTCCGCGCGCATGGACGCCGCCACCTGGCCCATCCTCGCCTTTGTTGGCCTCTCCACGGCCCTGCTGCTCGGGTGGGCCTTCCGGTCCGTGCTGGTGCCGCTCAAGGCCATCGTCCTGAACCTCGTGTCGGTGGGCGCCGGCTACGGCGTGATCACCGTGGTCTGCCAGTGGGGCTGGGGCTGCGGCCTCGTGGGGCTCGAGCACCCCCTGGCCCGGGTGCCGCCCTTCGTGCCCCTGCTCCTGTTCTGCATCATGTTCGGGCTCTCGATGGACTACGAGGTCTTCATGGTCTCGCGCATCCGCGAAGGGGTGCTGGCGGGCCTCGACCAGCGCCGCGCCGTGGTCGAGGGCCTCAGCCACGCCTGGCCCCTGATCACGCGGGCGGCCTGCATCATGCTCATCGTCTTCGGCGCCTTCGCCTGGGCCGAGATGCTGGTCATCAAGGTGCTGGGCCTCGGGATGGCCACGGCCGTCCTGGTGGACGCGACGCTCGTGCGGATGGTGCTGGGCCCGGCCCTGCTGATGGTCGCCGGCCGCTACAACTGGTGGCCCGGGCAACGGGGAATGATGTCCCCACGCGCCCCGTTGGAGGGCCCCCCGTGAGCCGCGCGGTGGCCCTGGCCACCCCCGCGGCAGCCAGCGGCGGGGGGCAGCCCGACCGGGCGGGCCGGGCCTCGGGGGAGGAGGGGACGTCATGCCAGAGCTGAAGGCGCTTGCGGAGAAGCTGAGCACCCTGTCGGAGCAGGCGCCCCGGGTCGAGGCGCGCAGCCTCGCGTGGCCCGCCACCTTCGACCCGGAGGCCTGGGCCTTTGCGCCAGGCCTGTCGGCCCTCGCTGGCCACCCGGCGCTGGCGGGGCTCGACGAGGCTGCTCGCAAGCGGCTGGCCTTCTTCGAGGCTGTCAACTTCTTCAGCCTGAACATCAACGGCGAGCGGGCGCTCATCGAGGGCCTGGCCCGCCGGTGCTACCGGCCCGAGACCAGCGACATCACCGGCTACCTTCACCACTTCCTCGAGGAAGAGAGCCAGCACATGCGGATCTTCGGGGAGTTCTGCCTGCGCTACGCCGGCAAGGTCTACCCCGACCGCAAGGTGGTCTTCCCGCGCAACCACGCGGCGGGCGAGGAGGACTTCCTCTTCTGGGCCAAGATCATGCTCTTCGAGGAAACGGCCGACGCGTTCAACGTCCGGATGATGCACGACGCGACGCTGGATCCCCTTGTGCAGGCCATCAACCGGATCCACCACCAGGACGAGAGCCGGCACCTCGCCTTCGGCCGCCGGATGGTCCGGGACCTCTGGGAGGCCCACGCCGCGAGCTGGAGCGCCGAGACGCGCGAGGGCGTCCGCGCGTACCTCGTGGGTTACTTGCAGAGCGTCTGGAAGGAGTACCACCAGCCCGGCATCTTCCGGGATGCCGGCCTGCCCGACGCCTACGACCTCTCGCTGTCGTCCTTCGAGACGAAGGCCTCTCGCGAGCGGCGCCGGACGCTCTCGCGCAGCACGCTCAGCCACCTCACCCGCCTCGGCGTGTTCGAGGAGGCGCCCTCGCTGTGAGCCCCCCGGACGTCAAGGCGGCCGTCCGCCAGTGGATCCTGGCCCGCCACCCCGGGTACGAGCCCATCCGGCTCACGGACGACACCCCCCTCATCGAGGAGCGGCTGCTGACCAGCCTCCAGGTGATGGACCTCCTGCTCTACCTCGAGGAGGTCACGGGCGCCCCCGTCGACGTGACGCGCCTCGGGAAGGGCACCTTCGCGACCCTGCGGGCCCTCGCCGAGGCCCTGCAGCCCGGGGGGCGGGGATGACGACCTCGCTGGAGGTGCCCGGGCTCGTCTGGCGCCCGGAGGGGCAGGCGCTGCTCTCGGGCGAACTGCTGCGGCTGCTGCGCGACCTCGACGCCCTGTGGCTCCGCTGGGGCGAGGCCGTGGGGGCGCAGGAGCTCGATCCCCCGCCCATGCTGCCGGCGCGGTTCCTGCAGCGCGTCGACCACTTCGCGTCCTTCCCGCACCTCGTGACCTTTGCCTGCGTGCAAGCCGACGACGCCGGAACGCTGGCCGCCTTCGCCCGGCAGCCGTGGCGCGCCGACGGGCAGGGGCTGGCGCTGGGCGCCCTCGCACCGACGACGCAGGTGCTCACCCCGTCCGCCTGCTACCACGTCTACCATGACCTGGTGGGCCAGGACCTGCCGGCGCCCGGGTACTTCAGCCTCTGCACGCGCTGCTTCCGGCGCGAGGCGACCTACGAGCCCCTGCGGCGCCAGTGGGCCTTCCAGATGCGCGAGCTCGTCTGCGTCGGGACGGCCGACGAGGTGAGGGCTCACCTGGCCGCCCACCGGGCCAGGCTGCTCGCGCTGTGCGAGCGGCTCGGGCTCGACGCCGCCTTCCAGCCGGCCACGGACCCGTTCTTCAACCCCGGCCGGAGCGCCAAGCACCTCATGCAGGTGCTGGATCCCACGAAGGAGGAGCTGGTGTTCGGGGGAGACCTCGCCATCGCCTCGCTGAACTTCCACCGCGACGCGATGGGGACCGCCTTCGACCTCCGGCGCGGCGGCGAGGTGGCGCAGACGGGCTGCGTGGCCTTCGGGCTGGAGCGCTGGCTGGACGCGCTGGTGCGCACGCACGGCCTCCCCGGGGCGATCGCCGCCATCCGAGGCGAGCTGGCGCGGGAGGAGGCGCCGGCGGGCGCAGCCGGGGGGAGGCCGTGAGCCACGCCGCCCTGGAGCTTGTGCTGCTCAACTACGCGTTCATCGCCAGCCTGCCGGCGCTGTTCTTCCGCCGGACGGGGCGCCTCCGCGCGGCCTGGTGGCTCACGGGCCTGCACTTCGGCGGCGTGCCGGCCTGCCTGCTGCTGGCCGCCGCGGGCTGGCTGCCGGGCACGTGGACGCCGCCCGCGGCCTGGCAGCCCGGCCTCACGGGCCTGGCCGTGGCCGCCTCGGCCGCCTCGCTGGTGGTGCTGGCGATGGCCCGCGGCTGCCAGCGCGTGCGCCTGGCGCAGTGGCACATGGAGAGCGACGCGCCCGCCGAGATCGTGACGTGGGGGCCCTACGCCTGGGTGCGGCACCCGTTCTACCTGGGGTACCTCCTGGCGGCGGGCGCGGCCGCCCTGCTCGCCCCCGGCCCGATCATGGCCGGCTGGGTGGGGTACACGTGGGCCGTGCTGGCGCGCACGGCCCGGCGCGAGGAGCGGCGCCTGCTGGCCTCGGCGCTCGGGGCCGAGTATGCGCCGTACATGGCGAGGACCGGGCGCTTCCTGCCCGGCTGGAGGCGCGGCCGTGAGCCCTGAGGTCTACCTGAACCACCACGCGTTCGCCCTGGGCGAGGTGGCCTGCACCGTGCACGAGAGCGGGCTGGCGGGCCGCACGCGCACGGAGGCCGCGACGCTCGCCGCGAACGGGTTCGAGCGCCACCGGATGGCGGGCGCCGGCACGACGGCCTACCAGCTTGCCCGGCAGGCCGCGGAGGCGCTGGGCGAGGCGGTCGCGGGGGCCACCACGCTCGTGTACGCCACGGCTCTGCCGCTGAACGCCAACATGGGCAGCGAGGCGGCCTTCGGCCAGAGCCGCGACATCAAGGACCTCTCGGACTTCCCGGCAAGCCGCCTGCAGGCGGAGCTCGCGCTGGAGCAGGCCGCCGTGATCGGCCTGACGCAGCAGGCCTGCACGGCCATGCTCGGGGCCATCCGGCTCGCCCGGGCCCTGCTCGTGGCCGAGCCCACCCAGGCCCGCATCCTGTGCGTCACGGCCGACCGCTTCCCGCCTGGCGCGCTCTACGAGCAGGCCTTCAGCCTCGTGTCGGATGGCGCCTCCGCGTGCGTGGTGTCGCGGGAGCCCGTCGGCTACCGGGTGCTGGCCTGCCACGCGATCACCATCGGCGCGCTGGCGCAGGCGAGCGAGGACGAGATGGCCGGCAGCCACTTCGGCTTCGCCCACCGCATCATCACCGAGACGCTCGCGGCCGCGACCATGTCGATCCGGGACCTCGCCTGGATCGTGCCGCAGAACACCTCGCCGCGGGTCTGGCAGATCCTCGCCGGGGCCCTGGGCTTCCCGCTCGACCGGGTGGTGCGCGACACGGTGGCCGACGTGGGGCACGTCATCAGTTCGGACAACCTCATCAACCTGCGCGCGCTGGAGGCCACGGGGCGGCTGCGGCCGGGCGATCGGCTGCTGCTGTTCATGGCGAGCTTCGGCATGAACTGGCAGGGCCTGGTGCTGGAGAAGGTATGACGACAGGGTCGCGGACGCTCATCACCGGCGCCGGGGGGTACCTCGGCGGGCTGCTGGCCCAGCGGCTCGTGCACGAGCTGGGCGAGCCTGTCCTGCTGTGGATCCACGCCGAGTCCGAGGCGCAGGCCGAGGCCAAGATCGCGCGCCTGCGGCCGGCCTACGCCGGGCGCGAGGAGCTGGTGACGTGGGGCTGGGGCGCCCTCGAGGCCGAAGACCCGTTCGGGCGGGTCGCGACGGACGACCTCGGGGCCATTGTGCATGGTGCCGCCATCTACCGCTTCAACGTCGAGCCGGACGTGGCGCACCGGGTGAACGTCGAGGGCACGCGCAAGGTGCTGGACCTGGCCGCGCGCTGCCCGGGGCTCCGGCACGTCGCGCTGCTGAGCAGCTTCTACGCCTCGGGGCTGCGGGCGGGCCCGATCGCCGAGGCGCCGCTGGAGCCCGGGGACGCCGAGGGCTTCACGAACGCCTACGAGCGGTCGAAGGCCCTCGCCGAGGACGAGGTGCTCGCGCGCCCCGACCTGCCCTGGGGCATCTACCGGGTGGGCCTCGTGATCGCCGACGACGCCGGCGGCCACGTCACGCAGCACAACGCCTTCCACCAGACGCTGCGGCTCTTCCACGGCGGCTACATGTCGGTCATGCCGGGAGACCCCGCCAACCGCCTGTACCTCGTCACGGGCGACTTCGTGGCCCGCGCCGTCGCCGACATGGTGCGAAGCCCCGGGCGCCACCGGATCGTGAACGTGGTGCATGGCCCCGAGCACGGGGTGCCGCTGCACGAGGTCCTGTCCACGGTGCTCGAGGTCTTCCGCGAGGACCCGGCCTACCGGCGGCGCCAGCTGCCTGCACCCATCTGGACCGATATGGCAGGCTTCGAGGTGTTGCTCGAGGGGCTGGCCGGCTTCGGCAGCCCGATGGTCCGCAAGGCCCTGCAGGGCGTGGCCACCTTCGCCCGCCAGATGTTCGTGCACAAGGTGGCCGAGAATGGCAACATGCGCGAGGCGCTGCCGTGGTACGAGCCCGAGGATCAGCGGGCGCTGGTCCGGCGAGCGTCCGAGCACCTCGTGCGCAGCCGCTTCAGTCGCTGACGGCGCTCCGACAGCGACCCGCCGGGCCCTCTGCCGGGCGCTTCGCGAGCGACCAGGGCCCGCTCACCCCGCTTGTTGGGCCGAGGGCGAGGGGCTCGGGGCGGTGGCGGGCAGCACCTCGAAGGTCAGCCCCTCCAGGCCCGGGCCCTCGAGCCGCCAGGTGCCCGCCGTCTTGGGCGTGAACGACAGCGGCGGCGACTCGGTGGTGATGTCTCTGGTGCAGGGGCCATCTGGCGCGACCTCCTTGGTGCCGCTCAGCCGCACCGTCCGCGTGTCCTCGTCAGCCCTCGCCGTGGCGCCCACGAAGCGGGTGCACGACGACGAGCCGACCACCGCGGTGGCGTTCAAGCTGACGACCTGGCCGACGCGGGCCGCCGTCGGCACCTCCGCCGTCCAGCTCACGGCCTCCGTGGCCCACCCGTCGTCGGGGTCCGCTGACGCCGCGGGCTTCTTGACAGGGCTCGCGGACGCCGTGGGCCTGACGCTGGCGCTGGGCCTGGCCGTGGGGCCGACGAGGGCGCCCTCGAAGCGGCAGCCCGGGAGGATTCCCAGCAACAGGGCCAGGCCGGCCGCTCGCATCCG
>JAYKHR010000104.1:0-4585 GCA_035285125.1 Candidatus Sericytochromatia bacterium
CCCCCTGGGACGGCCAGGCGCTCACCGTCGAGCTGCCCCGCGAGGATGGCTCCACCTTGCGGCTGCGCATCTGGGGAGAGGGGATGAGGCTGCTGAGGGCCGGCCAGGCGGACCTCACGCTCACCGACGACATGGGGCCACGCGGCCACGGCAACGCGACCCTCGTCTTCAGCGAGGCGGCCCGGCGCGCCCGGCCCGGGCAGCCCGCCTACGTCCACGTCCCGGCCCGCGTGGCGCTGACGGCCACCAAGGGCGGGGCGGGGGGCCTGCTGCAAGGCCGCGTCACGTTCCAGGCAGAGGGCCAGCCGCGGCAGACGGTGCCCTTCCAGGTGAGGGTCGATCACCAGGCCACGCCGTGCGGCTGACGGCCGGCCCAATGAGAAAAGCCGGCCTCCTCGAAGAGGAGACCGGCCTGGTTCAGGAGTGGGCGGTACGTGATTCGAACACGTGACCCCTTCGGTGTGAACGAAGTGCTCTACCACTGAGCCAACCGCCCGGGGAGTCTGATTATCCGCGAGCGGCGCCCCGGTGTCAAGGCACCGCCCGGGCCCTAGCCCGCTGGCCGCTCGGCCTCGATGATCAGGCCCTGGAAGTTGCCGCCGCCGAACACCGGGAGGTTGGAGAGCTTCTTGCTCTGCCACATGGCCTCGAACTCCTCCTCGTCGAGCTGCTGGTAAGGCCCGTCGATGGAGTCGTGGAAGATGACCTTGCCCGTCATGTTGTTGTAGCCGACGACGGTGACGTAGTGGTTCTGGAACAGGTCGTTGTTGAACTCCAGCAGCACGATCGGGGGCTTGCCCTGGTCGATCAGCGCCTTGAGGTACCCGAGGTTGCCGCCCCGCATCGCCTTCACCTGAAGCCCTTGGGCCTGCATGTGCTTCACGAGCACGTCGTAGTGCGTGGCCGCGTTCAGCTTGTTCTGCTGCCGCACGAGGGCCTGGTAGTCCTGCTTCACGCCCCAGTAGTTGAGCACCACCGTCTGGGCCGCCTGGGCGCAGGTGTTGTCCTTGCCCTGCTTGAAGAAGGGCACGTCCTTGACCACGCGGCTGCCGTCGTTGAAGGCGAGCAGCTGGCGGCCCCCCGGCAGGCTGGCGACCTTGTAGGTCCCCTTGGTGGCGTCGAAGCCGGCGGGCTTCACGCGCTTGTTGACCTGCTCGTAGCGGACGTTCTGGAGGGCGGTGGAGGTGGTCGGGACCGTCGGCGTGGCGCAGCCCGTCAGCGAGGCCATGCTCATCATCGCCACGAGGCCCACGGCCACCATCTTGGCCTGGATCTTCAGGGCGTTGCGGATGTCGAGCTTGCTCACGAAGCCGAGGTCGACGAGCACCTGCCCGATCTGCTTCTTGCTGAGCTGCTGCTGCGCGAGGGCGTCAGCCAGCTGCTGGCGCGAGAGGCGCTTCGAGGCGATCAGGATCTCGCCGAGCAGCAGCCGGACGGCCATCGGGTCGCCCTGCTGGAAGTCGCTCTGGAGGGACAGCACCGCCTCGAGCTCCAGCGCGTCGATCAGGCCGAGGCGCAGCAGCACCTCGCCGAGCTTCTCGTTCGTGCGCTGCTGCTCCGCCATGGCCGTGCCGAGGGCGCGGTGCGAGAGCCGCCTGGACTTGCGCAAGATGTCGCCGAGGCGCAGCTTGACGTTGTCGGCATCGCCCGTGATGGTGTTGCCCTTCTGCTGCGCGAGGATGTAGTCGAGCTCCATGCGCGTCAGGTGGCCGAGGCGCACGAGCACCTCGCCGAGCTTCTCGTTCGTGCGCTGCTGCTCACGCACGGCCTCGCCGAGCTGCGAGGGCGTGACCCACTGCTGGGAGACGAGGATCTCTCCCATCATCTGGTTGACCGGGTTGGGGGCTTGCAGCATCACGCTCACCGCGGGTTCCTCCGGAACGAGACCACCAGGACTACAGGACCAGGACCACGACGCCCTGCTGGCCGTTCATGGTCTTCATACCCCAGGCCAGGAGCCGCACCCCTTCACGGGAGGCGGCCCAGCTGGGGCCTCGAGACTCGCCAGCGCCGAGGCCAGGGGCCTCGACCTCACCAAAGCTGAGCGTCGCATCGAAGGGGCGCAGCCGGAGGCCCATGCCCCCGTCGGCCCGCTCGGCCCAGGCCAGCTGGCCCTGGCCCGCCACCCAGCCGAGGGCAGGGTCGCGCAGCCGGGAGCCGGCGCTCGCCGCCACCACCTCGGGCCCGAGCGAACCCGGCAAGCCCTGGCGCGTCCAGATCTTGCCCTCGCGCTGGAAGGCCACCACCACCTTGCCCCCGGCCATCGCGCAGACGGCGGGCTCGGCGCCCGCCTGCGCCACGGCCGGCAGCGGGCGCAGGGCGCCGCCCGGTGGGCCCTGGTGGGCCAGGACGCCTGCCCCCATCACCTCGGCCACGAGCACGACCTCGTCCCCCACGCGCGTGGCAGCAAGCTCCTGAGCGCCGCCAAGGCCGGGCACCACCACCGCCTCGCCGAAGCCCCCCGCCGCCTGCGCGCAGTGGAAGACCTGCTGCGTGAGCCCCGACCGGTTGGACACGAAGTACAGGTGCAGGCCGCCCGCGGCGTCCTCGACGAGCGCCGGGCTCGCATCGGAGAACTCGCCAGCCGGCAGGGCCAGGGCCTCGCCCCAGGCGCGGCCGTCGGCCGAGGTGGCGACATGCAGGTGGCGGTCGCCCGGCCGCGTGCCCACGTAGGCCAGGGCAAAGCCCCCCGCCGCGCGGGCCAGGAGGGCAGGCTGGGCGCCCCCCTCGGCCCCGAAGCCAAAGCGGGCGACGACCCGCGCGTCGAGGGCCCCGAGGCTGGCCGCCGGGCCGATGCCCTTGGCGCCGCACGCAGGCAGCCCCAGCAAGGCGGCCGTCAGGGCCGCCAGGAACCACGCGCGCCTCATGCCAGGCGCCCCATCGCGAGCGCCGCCCGGGCGCCGGCCGTGTCGGCCTGCAGGTCCTCGCGGCTGAAGCCCGTCGCGAAGAAGGCGTCGTAGACCTCCTTGAGGAAGCCGATGGCGACGCTGCCAGCCACGCCAACGGGCTCCGCGAGCCGGCGCGGCAGCAGGGTGTCCGCCGCGCGGGCCAGCTGCAGCGCCAGCCAGCCGCTCAGGAAGAAGTGCCGCGCCTTGTCGGTGCCAGCCGGCAGCCCCGCCAGGGAGATGCCCTGCTCGGCCGAAGCCGCTGCCGCAGCAAGCAGCGCCCGCTCGCGAATCTGGTCCGCCGTCGGCGCGTGCACCGACCGCGCGTAGCTGTCCCGCGCGGCGACGAGGGCCACGTCGAGCAGGGCCTCACCCGTGACGCCAGGGCGGGCGCCCGCCGCCTTCACCGCGTCGATGGCAGGGCGCAGCCGCTCGTCCTGACGGACGGCGCGCAACCGGCTCTCGAGGCGATCGTTGATCCAGCTCACGGGGGACTCCTTCCAGAGGGTTATCCCAGCAGGACCCGGGCGCCTTGCCCGAGCAGCTGTAAAGGTTGCGTTAAATATACCTTCAGGGCCTCTCACCAGGACGCCCAGGATCGCCCGGGCGGCGGTCGTTCGAGGAAATCACCCGCCGTGCCGAACCCGGGCCTTGCTTGTAAATTAACTATTATTTAACCAGATCAACCCGCGTTTGGAACCGGGCAGTGCGAACCAGCCCCGACAACCCCCTCGTCAGCCGCAAGCCGGGCGCACCTGGGGCGCCACGAGACGAAAGGACCCTCGCGCGATGCCCACCCTCCGCTCCATCGAGGCCATGGCCGCCACCTTCATGGCCCGCTACGACCACAACCGGAACGGCTCGCTGGAGCTCCGGCGGCCGGAGGGGTTCTGGAAGAGCCTGGTGACGGCCGACGAGCGCTACCGCAGCAACACCAACGTGGGCCCCTCCTACGAGGAGGACAAGGTCAACATCTCCACCACGTACCACACCATCGAGCGGCTGATGTACGCGGCTGACAAGAACGACGACGGCGTGGTCACGCCCGCCGAGCTGCGCGCCGCCATCTCCCGCTTCGACGCCAACAAGGACGGGCAGCTGAGCTACCGCGGCTTCCTCGACACGCTGCGCCTCAAGCCGGCCGACGAGGGCAACAAGTTCGACCGGGAGCTCGGCGAGCGCCTGCGGACGGTGACCAGCACGGACGTGCGCGTGCGGTGACGCCGACAGGCCCGGCCGGGCAGCTCGCCCGGGTTGCCTCCCCCCACGCCACCCTCGCCACGCTCGGCGAGGGTGGCGTCATCGCGGCGCTCGGCCGCCAGGGCGCGGCCCGGCCCTCCGGCGCGCTCGGCATCGGGGACGACGCCGCCCTCGTGCCGCTCGGGCACCCGGGCGTGGTCGCCACCGTCGACACGCTCGTGGAGGGCGTCCACTTCCGGCTCGCAACCACAACGCCCGAGGACCTCGGCTGGAAGGCGCTGGCCGTGAACCTGAGCGACCTCGCGGCGATGGGAGCGCGGCCGGTGGCGGTGCTGCTGGCGTTGTCGGCGCCTGCGTCGCTGCCGGCCCGGTGGGTCGAGGGGCTCGCAGCGGGGCTGCATGCGCTCGCGGCCCGGCATGGGGTGTGGCTCGCGGGCGGCGACACGACGGGCTCCCCGGGCCCGGTGGTGGTGAGCGTGACGGCCCTCGGTGAGCCTGGC
>JAYKHR010000105.1:0-34811 GCA_035285125.1 Candidatus Sericytochromatia bacterium
GCAGCAGGTACCGGCGCTCCTTGCCCAGCAGCCACACCAGCGGCCAGTCCTGCCCGCGCGGCTTGAAGCCCGTGCTGGCATACAGCGCCCCGGCCGGCCGCCGCCATGGTAGGTCCCCCCGCCGTGAGGCCCGGGCGCGCCACCGCCTTGGTAGGCCCCCCCTCCGTGCTGCCCCGGCCGCATTCCGCCGTGGTGGCTGCCGGCGCCGCCCCAGCCGGCGGGGCGCCCGCTGGTCCCGACGAAGAAGGAGCCGCCGCCGCGCCCCCCGTGGGTCATCAGCGCGTAGGGGGCCCCCGCGTCGCCGACGCCCGGCGCTTGCTGAAGCACGCCCACGTCACCCGGCGCGATGGAGCGAGGCAGCTGGGCCCTGGCGACGCCCACGTCTGACCGCGCTGTCACCCCCTCAGGGCCCGTGCCCACCCCACACGCCGTCAGGGCCAGGGCCGCCAGCAGGGCCCCTCCCGTCGCGCCGTGTTCGATCCGAGTTCTTGGCATCGCTCGTCCTCCCGCATCCACCAGCGCCCATCCACCGGGACCCAACTGGGGGCTCCGTGCGCTGGGTCTGCTCCACGCTAGCCGCCGCCGGCAGCGTCTCCAACCCTTCGTCTTCAGCCGCGACACCCCAAAAACCCCTGCGGGGACTGAGCCGCCGCCAAATCCAGGCTGTGAAGGCGGCGTTGTGCGGTTCGCCCCGCGGATCTAGGCTCGGCCCATCACCGATCCGAGGGGGTCGGCGTGCATCACGGTGAGACAGGAGGTTTGCGATGAGGATGCTGTTGGGGAGGAGCGTCGCGGCGCTGCTGGCCGCGACGATGGTGGGCTGCGGCGCCGGGCAGGGCCCCGCCGCTCAGGGAGAGGCAGGTGGCGCGCCACCTGCAGGCCGGACGTTGCTGAGCGTCGACCGGATGCCGCCTGCCGAGGCGGCCAACCCGGAGGCGGCGATGGCCAACCTGCCGGCGTCCATCTCGGTGGAGGAGGCGGCAGGTCGGCTGGTGACGATCGACGAGGCTGCGATCGTGGCGCCCGACGCAAGCAGCGGCGAGAGTCGGTCCATCTCGCCCTACAGGCTCGGCTACTACGGTCGCCACCGCTTCTGGAACTGGGGGTATGCCCCTTACTGGGGTTCGGCTTGGAGGGCCTACAACTACCTGCCGGCAGGGAACTATATGTTCCCCTACTATCTCTCAGACGGCCGGTACTGGCGCTACACCTCCAGCCTCTCCCCATACTTCTATCGGTACGGCGGGGCCTACTGGCCTTACTATGCCGGGTACCGCTGGTTCTGAACGGCCCATTGAACGCCAAAAGGCCCCCCGCGAATCCGCGGGGGGCCACCATAGTCAGAGCCCCAGAGCAGGATTGAACTGCCGACCTCACCCTTACCAAGGGTGTGCTCTACCACTGAGCTACCGGGGCGAAATGGTGGGAGGAGGTGGATTCGAACCACCGAAGGCAGAGCCGTCTGATTTACAGTCAGATCCCTTTGGCCACTCGGGCATCCTCCCAAAAGGTGTTTATTCAGTTTTCAAGGTGGAGCCGGCGACTGGAATCGAACCCGCAACCGCCTGATTACAAATCAGGTGCTCTACCGATTGAGCTACGCCGGCGCTCTTGGGGTCATCCTAACAGGTGCCACGGGCGAACGTCAACGCCCCGGATCCCCGCGCCGACAGTCGGTCTGGTATGATTCCGGAGCCAACCTCCCCCCTGCCCACCAATGAGCACGCCCGCCATGGCCGAGATCGAACTCCGACGCGTCGTGAAGCGATACGGGGACCACCCCGTGGTCAGAGACCTCTCCTTGCGCATCGAGGACGGAGAGTTCCTGGTGCTCGTGGGCGCCAGCGGCTGCGGCAAGTCCACCACCCTGCGGATGATCGCGGGGCTCGAGACGGCGGACGGCGGGGACCTGCTGATCGGGCAGCGCCGCGTCAACGACGTCCCCCCCCGCGACCGCGATCTCGCGATGGTGTTTCAGAGCTACGCGCTCTATCCGCACCTCTCGGTGGCCGACAACATCGGCTTCAGCCTGGAGCTGCGGGGCGTGCCCCGCGACCAGATCCGGACCAGGGTGCAGCAGGCAGCGGCCAGCCTCCAGCTCGAGGCCCTGCTTGACCGCAAGCCCAAGGCCCTGTCGGGCGGCCAGCGCCAGCGCGTGGCGCTCGCCCGAGCGATCGTGCGCGAGCCTCAAGCCTTCCTGATGGACGAGCCCCTCTCGAACCTGGACGCCAAGCTGAGGGCGGAGACCCGCGTGGAGCTGAAGCGTCTCCACCAGAGGCTCCGCACCACCACGGTCTACGTCACCCACGACCAGACTGAGGCGATGACGATGGGAGACCGCATCGCGGTGATGCAGCTTGGTGAGGTCGCCCAGCTCGCCACCCCGCGAGAGGTCTACGAGGCGCCGGCGAACCTGTTTGTGGCAGGTTTCATCGGGAGCCCAGGAATGAACGTGCTGCGTGGGAGCCTCGTGGCTTCGGGCGACGGCGTCATCTTCAGGCTCGGGAGCCAGGCGCTGCAGTTGCGCGGCGTCCCACCGGAGTCCGTGTCGGGCCTCCTCGCCGGAGAGGCGTTGCTGGGTCTGCGCCCGGAGACCCTGGTACCGGCTCCCGCCGGTGCGGGGGAGACCTCGCTGGCGGGGACCGTCGACGTGGTCGAGCCGTCCGGCTCCCGGACCTACGTGCACATGACGTGCGAGGGACAGCGGCTGGTCACAGACCTCGACACGCTGGATGCGCCCGCCGTGCGGCCGGGCGAGACGCTCACGCTCGGGGTTCGGGCCGACCAGCTGCATCTCTTCGACCCGACCACCGAGCGGGCGGTCCTGCACACCAGCCGCCTGGCCCGTGAGGCCGCCCGCGCATGACCCGCCCGAGTCTTCGCTTCACCCGCGCGTTGACGGCCGCCCTGTTGCTCGCCCTGACGGGCTGCGACACTGGCTCGGGCGACCACACCCTGGTCCTGTGGCACGCCTGGGGGGGCCGCGAGCTCGACACCCTGAAGGGGCTCATCACCCGCTTCGAGGCCCGCTACCCCGGCGTGGAGGTGCTGCCTCTCCAGGTTCCCTACGACAAGCTGCGGGACAAGTTCATCCGCTCCGCGGCGGCCAACGGGGGGCCCGACGTGGTGATCGGCGACGCGGACTGGTCGGCGCGGTTCGCCGCGTCGGACCTCGCGACACCGGTAGACGAGCTGTTCACGGCTGCCGAGTTGCAACGCTTCGCCCCTGGCACGCTGGACGCCCTGCGCTACGACGGCCGGCTGTACGCCCTGCCCGAGTCCCGAGAGACGGTGGCGCTCTATTACAACAAGGACCTGGTTGCCACCCCACCCGGCAACGTCGAGGACTGGTTCCGCGAAGCCTCGATCGTGTCAGCCAATGGCAAGGGCACGGGCTTCGTGCTGAAGGCCGACTTTTATTTCAACATGGGGTACTACTTCGGCGCGGGGGGCCGGCTGTTCGGGCAGGATGGCCGCGTGGACGTGGCGAGCCCGGCGGGCCGAGACCTGCTCTCGCTCGTCTCCCGCTTCGCCCGCTCGCCCGGCGTGATCGTGAGCCCCGAGTATGCCAAGCCGGACGCGATGTTCAAGGCCAGGTCCGCGGCCATGATCGTCAACGGCCCCTGGGCACTCGTCGACTACCAGGCTGCGCTGGGAGACGCGCTGGGCGTCGCCACCTTGCCGCGGCTGGCGGATGGCCGCCCCGCGGCCAGCTGGGTGGGCGTGAAGTGCCTGATGTTCAACCGCAACTCGGATCCCGCACATCGAAAGCTGGCACACGACTTCGGTGCCTTCGTGACCGAACCGGAGAGCCAGGCCCAACTGGCGCAGCAAGCTGGTCACATCCCGGCGGTCACGGGGTACACCGCCCGTGAGGGAAGCCCCCTCGCCACCTTCGCAGCCCAGGCGGACGTCGGCACCCCGGTGTCCATCCGGCCCGAGGTGGCCGCCATCTGGGAGCCGATGGACCGAGCCGTCCGCAAGGTCGTGCAGGGGGAGGCTGAAGCCCCCGCAGCCCTCGAGGAGGCCAACGTGACCATCCAGGCGCGGATCGACGCGATGCGCAAGCCCCGTCCCTGAGGATCTCGGTTCGATGCACCCGACTGCCCGCCTGGCCTACCTCTACATCGCCCCGGCTGTCCTCCTGATGGCCGCCATCACGTTCTATCCGATGCTCTACGGTGTCTGGATGGCCTTCACCAACTTCGGTCCCGAGCACATCCGTCACCAGAACCCGGACTTCGTGGGCCTGGCGAACTTCTCGAAGCTGCTGGCCGGCGGGGCCGAGTTGAACGCAAGCTTCCCCAAGGTGTTGGGCTTCACCCTGCTCTGGACCGCGGCCAACCTGGTGTTCCACGTGACGATCGGTGTCGCGCTGGCGTTGCTGCTGAACCGCGAGGGGCTCCGCGGCAAGCGCCTGTACCGGGCGCTGCTCATCTTGCCCTGGGCCGTGCCCGTCTACGTCACGGCGCTCGTCTGGCGCAACATGTTCGATGCCCAGTCCGGCGCGCTCAACCTGATGCTGCAGGGCATCGGCCTGCCTGGCGTCGAGTGGATGGCCTCGTTCCCGACGGCCTTCGCGGCCGTGCTGCTCACGAACATCTGGCTGGGCTTCCCCTTCATGATGATGGTCGCCACGGGCGGCCTGCAGGCCATCCCCAAGGACTACTACGAGGCGGCCAGCATCGACGGGGCCTCCGCCTGGACGCAGTTCTGGACCATCACGGTGCCGATGCTCAGGCCGACGATGCTGCCCGCCATCACGCTGGGGGCCGTCTGGACCTTCAACAACTTCCACGTGATCTACTTCGTCTCGCGGGGAGAGCCCTTCGGTGCCACCGAGATCCTGGTCACGCAGGCTTACAAATTCGTCGACCCGATGGGGCTGTACGGCGTCGCGTCGGCCTTCTCGTTGCTGATCTTCTTCATCCTTTTCGGGCTGACGCAGCTGAACATGCGCCTGACCCGCGGTCTGGAGGACCACTGATGTCCCCGCGGCAGTTGAAGCGGCTCGGCGACGCCCTGGCCCACCTGGTCCTGGGAGCGTTTGCCCTGTTCGCCGTGTTCCCCGTCTGGTGGGTCGTGGCGATGGCGCTGGACCCCAACAGCGTGGCCGCCCCGACGAAGCTCGTGCTGATCCCGGACGGCGTCTCCTTTGCCTCGTTCGCGCGCGTCATCGCCCAACCCACGGAGGTGGAGGGGCTGACGTTCGGCCGGCTACTCTGGAACAGCGTGGTGCTCTCGGCGGGCACCACCGTGATCGGGATCGGGTTGGGGGCGACGGCGGCCTATGCCTTCAGCCGCTTCCGCTTCCCCGGCCGCGCAGCGGGCCTGCAGAGCTTCCTGGTCCTCCAGATGTTTCCGGCCGTCGCCACCGTCGCACCCCTCTACGTGCTGCTGTCCTCCCTCCACATCCGCACCAGCCTCTTCGGCCTCGCGATCGCCTACGCCGCCGGCACCCTGCCCTTCGCCATCTGGAACATGAAGGGCTACTTCGACACCGTCCCGAAGGACCTCGAAGAGGCCGCCCTGATCGACGGCTGCACCCAGACGGGCGCCTTCTGGCGCATCATCCTGCCCCTGGCGGCCCCGGCCGTCGCCGTCACGGCGCTGTTCGGCTTCATGACCGGCTGGACGGAGATCGTGCTGGCCTGGACGATGTTGGAAAACCCGAAGACCTTCACCCTGGCCATGGCGCTGTACGGCATGGTCGGCCAGTACTCGACCACCAAGCCCTGGAGCGAGTTCGCAGCCATGGCGATCCTCATTTCCCTGCCTGTCGTGGTCGTCATGCTGCTCCTGCAGCGGTACATCGTTTCCGGCCTGACGAGCGGCGCCGTGAAGGGCTGACGCGGTGCGCGGCCGGGCGTTCCTGTCCACGCGTGAGCTGGTCGCCTTCGGCGCCGGCGGCCTGACGACCCTGGCCCTCGTCAGCCTCGGGCCGCTCCATGCGCGGGTCGTGCCGTCCGCATCGATGGCCCCGACGCTGATGCCCGGCGACAGGCTCGCCATCCTGGACGCCAAGCCCCCCACGCCGGCGCGCGGAGAGATCGTTGTGTTCCACGCGCCCTTCAAGGCGTTGCCGGGGGAGCCCGCGTCCCCCAAGGGCCCCTTCGCGGAGGAGCCCCTGTACATCAAACGCGTCGTGGGCCTGCCGGGCGACACGGTGGCGGTGATTCCGGGTCGGGGCGTCCGCGTCAACGGCCACCTGCTCGCGGAGCCCTACGTGCAGGCACACGCGCGCTATGCCTGGGGCCCGGCCGCGATCCCCTCCGGCCGGGTGTTCGTGCTGGGAGACAACCGCAACGACTCTTTCGACAGCCACCACTGGGGCCTGTTACCCGTCTCACGGATCGTGGGGCGGCCGGCCGCGCTGTTCTGGCCGCCGCGCCGAACGCGGCTGTTCTGAGCGGTCGCCGGCCGCATGCTAAGATAGAACGTTCGTTCTAATCCGTCGCGGAGGTAGCCATGGCCAAGCTGAAGACCCGGTACGTGTGCCAGGCCTGCGGCGCCGAGCAGGCGCGCTGGTTCGGCAAGTGCCCGGACTGCGACGCCTGGAACACCCTGGTCGAGGAGGCCGTGGCGCCCGTGGCGAGCGCGAAGGCCGGTGCCACGCCACCGCTGGCCTCTCGCAACCGGCCGGTGCCGATGGCGCAGGTCGCGATCACCGAAGAGGAACGCTTCACCTCGGGCCTCGGCGAGCTGGACCGGGTGCTTGGCGGCGGCATCGTGCCGGGCTCGCTGGTGCTGCTGGGGGGAGACCCCGGCATCGGCAAGTCGACGCTGCTGCTGCAGGTGGCCCAGCAGGTGGCGGCCTCCGGGCTGACAGTGCTCTACGCCTCTGGCGAGGAGAGCGCGCGCCAGATCCGCCTTCGCGCAAGGCGTCTGGGCGCGGAGCACGAGAATCTCCACGTGCTGGCGGAGACGGACGTGCGGAGCATCCAGGCCGCCATCCTCGAGCTGCGCCCGGCCTGGGCCGTGGTGGACTCGATCCAGGCCGTCTACGACCCCGAGGCCAACGCGCTGCCCGGCAGCGTCAGCCAGGTGCGCGCCGCCACCGGCAGCCTGATGAAGCTGGCGAAGGAAGAGGGCATCGCCACCTGCCTGGTCGGCCACGTCACCAAGGAGGGCACGCTGGCTGGCCCGCGGGTGCTGGAGCACATGGTGGACACCGTGCTGTACTTCGAGGGCGATCGTTTCAAGAGCCACCGCCTGATCCGCGGCGTGAAGAACCGCTTCGGCGCCACGAACGAGGTGGGCGTCTTCGAGATGGTCGCGAGCGGCCTGCGCGAGGTGACCAACCCCTCCGAGCTGTTCCTGGCCGAGCGGGCACCGGATGCCAGCGGCTCGGCGATCGTGGCGACCATGGAGGGCACGCGCCCCCTGCTGGTGGAGGTCCAGGCGCTGGTCAGCCCGAGCGCCCTGGCCCAACCCCGCCGAAGCGCCACGGGCCTGGAGTACAACCGGCTCGTGCAGATCCTGGCCGTGCTGGAGAAGCGCGTCGGGCTGAGCCTGGCGAAGGCCGACACCTACCTGAACGTGGTCGGCGGCATCGACATCACGGAGCCGGCCGCGGACCTTGCCGTCGCCCTGGCCGTGGCCTCCAGCCTGCGAGATGTGGCGCTGCCCGCTGGCCTGGTCGCCCTCGGCGAGGTCGGGCTCAACGGGGAAATCAGGGCCGTGTCGGGGCTCGAGGCCCGCCTGAAGGAGGCCGCCAAGCTCGGCTTCACGACGGCGGTCGTGCCCCGCCACAACCTCGGCGGAGTGCCGACGCCACCCGGGCTGCGCGTCGTGGGGGTGACCAGGTTGATGGAGGCCATCCTCAAGGCGCTGGGGGTGGACGGCGAGGGGCCCCAGCCCGATAAGGGCCCGATTCCAGCGGGTATGTAGGACCCGGCCGCCAGGCTGCCTGCGCCAGACTCCCGGCGGAGCACCGGCGCCGAAGGGAGCCGCATGTGGCTGGGCTTGGTCTGGTCGTCCTCTTTGCGTTGATCATCGCCTTCTTCCGGGGCGGAGACGCGATCCGGCTGCTTGACCTCCATGCCGCCGTCGTCGTAGTCGGCGGCACGCTCGTGGCCGGCAGCTTCGCCTACCCGCAGGCCATCATGTCGGGCTTCCGGCTGCTCCTCTTGGCCGTGATGGCCGAGGGGCTGCACCTGCCCACCATCGTCGCGCACTTCCTGAAGGTGCTCGACCGCGTGCGTCAGCAGGGCAGGGCTGCGGCGGGCGCGTATGCCCGGGAGGTCGATGACCCCTTCTTGCGCAAGGGCCTGCAACTCGTCGCAGAGGGCTTCGAGCCCGACGAGATTCGCCGGCTGCTCGAGGACGAACTGAGCGCGATGCGGGCCAGACACCGCACCGGCATCTCGATGTTCGACGGCCTGGGCGGCTTTGCCCCGACCTTCGGCATCCTGGGCACCGTCGAGGCGATGATCGGCATCCTGGGCAACCTCGAGAAGCCCGAGCGCATCGGCCTGGACATCGCCGTCGCCATGGTGGCGACGCTCTATGGCGTGGGGGTGGCGAATCTGGTGTTCATCCCCATCGCCAACCGCCTGCGCAAGCTCTCCGAAGAGGAGCTCCGGGTGCGCCAGGTGATGGTCGAGGTGCTCGTCAGCCTGCAGGAGGGCGCCAAGCCGGAGTTCATCCGGGAGCGGTTGCGCGTGGCCCTGCCTCCCGAGACGCGCCGCACCATCGCGGTGCTGTCAGAGCGGCGGGCCAAGCGGTCGCGGGCTGCTGCGGCTGCGGCCCCGCCGATGATGGCCCAGCAACCCCAAGGCGACGAGGAGTACTTCGATGACGGCTATGGGGGGGCCCCCTATGGCAACCCGCCAGGCGACCACCAGGACGAGATCTACTGACCGATGGCGAAGGAGTGGTTCCACGGCGGAGACGACGGCCTTCAGGGAGGCGGCGAGACGGCAGGGCGCGAACGCTGGCTCGTGACCTACGCCGACCTGATCACGCTCCTGCTGGTCTTCTTCATCATCCTGTACGCCATGTCGAGCCGCATCGAGGGAGAGAAGTTCCAGCAGCTGGCCACCAGCCTGGCGACCTCCATCAAGAAGGCCACGCCCAAGGTCTCTGACAAGCGGGCCTACCAGCGGGACGACAGCAAGCAGACCCGCCGCTTCAAGGCCACGGCTGACGCGGTGCTGGAGTCTCTCGTGCGCACGGACCCCAAGAGCGACGTGAAGGTCGACATCGACGAGCGAGGCATGGTGGTCAGCCTCATCGACACGAGCTTCTTCGAACCGGGCTCCGCCGTCATCAAGCCGGCCGGCCAGCGCGTGCTCCAGAAGATCGCCGCAAACTTCAAGGGAATGAAGAACGACTTCCGCGTGGAGGGCCACACCGACAGCATCCCCATCCGCACGCCCCGCTTCCCGTCCAACTGGGAGCTCTCGGCTGCCCGGGCGACGGCCGTGACGCGCTTCCTCATCCAGCAGGCGCATGTGTCCTCGACGCGCGTCTCCGTGGCGGCGTTCGCCGAGCACCACCCGGTGGCCAGCAACGGCACGGCTGAGGGCCGCAAGCGTAACCGGCGCGTGGACATCGTCATCCTGAAGGAGGCGGGTGCCGCCCCCATCGGCGCGGGCCTGCCGATGGACCCAGGCTCCCTCGGGGGCAAGGCGTCCCCGAAGCCTGCCAAGGCCGAGCCCACGCCAAAGCCCCGACGTGGCTTCGCCAACCCGTTCGAGGGGCAGTGACGCGCGGGCCGACCCCGCGAAACGCCAAGCCAGATTTAACAAAAGCTTGACCGATGCTTACCTCTTAACGCGGCAAGCACGCGGGTCCTCCCCGGGATGAGAACGGTGGCGCCTCCGGGGGGAGGCAACGCGGGGAGGATGCAAGATGTCGCAAGAGGTGATGGGCTACTTCAACCCGACGGTGCCGCCGGTGCCCGCGTACGGCACGCCGGGCGCCCCGGGGACCTACGGGACGTATTCCGCCGGCGCGGTGCCCGCGCCGGCCCCGTACGGCGTGCCGGGCGGCTACACGACGACGCCCTCCGTCCCGGGCCAGCAGCCCGTCGCCACCTGGGACACCTGGGTCCCGACCTCGGCCGCAGACCCTTACGTGGCCGGCTTGAGAACCAGCGCCTCGGCCCTGGCCGCCGTCACGGGGGCCTCCAACGCGGCCGTGAGCGCGCGGTTCGCGGTGGCGAAGTCGCTCAAGCTGGGCGGATCGCGCGTGAGCGCCAGCGCCGCCAAGTTCGCGGGTCGGGCCACCCAGGCGGCCAAGCTCCCCAAGGGCATGCAGGCGGCCTCGAGCGTGGCGCAAAAGGCGCAGTTCACACAGGGCATCCGCGCGGGCGTCGGCTCGGCCTTCCGCCACACCTTCCTGTCCATCGGAAACGTGGCGCGGGCACTCGGCGGCGCTGCGATCCTGGCCGTGCCCATCGCCCTGGTGACGAACTTCCTCGACCACCAGGCCGGGAAGATCAACGAGCAGCAGCGCAACGCCCTGATCGTGGCCGACACGGCAGGGTACACGGTCACCGGCGCCACCGCCACCCTGGTCGGCGGGTTCGTCGGATCAACCTTCCTGGGGCCTGCCATTGGCACGATGATCGGGGTGGCGGCCGGCTTTGGCCTCGGCTACGTCTACGAGAAGTTCATCCGGCCGCAGTGGGGCGAGTGGGTGCGCAGCGCCATCTACGCCCCGCCGGCTCCACCGCCGACGCAGCCCGTCGATCCCTACCTGCCCAAGTAAGGCCTTGCCCCGCCCGTGAGGCAGTCAAGCGTCACGGGCGAGGAAGCCATCAGCGCGAGCGCTCTTCGCGGGAGGCGACGACGTCCTTCGGGGCCGATCCCTGCACGGGGGGGGTGCCTTCCAAATGCAGTTGCAGGTGCATCACGCCGTCGACATGCCGCACGGTGTGGGGGGGCACGATGGGCGTGGGGGGACGCTTGGCCATGACGGGTTCCTTCCAAGGGGGCCGGCGCTGGGGCCGGGGGCAGCCTTCTTCGGCTTCACTGCCCGCCATTGGACCTGCCCATGCTACACGGGAGGGGCCCCGTCTGCCAAGCGTGGCCCTGGCCCCCCTGCGGCGGCATCGCGTTCCCGATGCGCCTCGAGGGAGACCAGGTACTGGCGATCGGCCTTGGACAGCGGGGCGGCCTCGAGCAACTCGGGACGACGCTCCCACGTCCGACGCAGCGCGGCTTGCCGCCGCCAGCGCGCCACCTCAGCGTGGTTGCCGGACAGCAGCACCTCCGGCACCTCCCACCCCATGTAAGAGGCCGGTCGGGTGTAGTGCGGGTAGTCGAGCAGCCCGTCCCAGAAGGAGTCCTCGTGGGGCGAGGCCGCCTTGCCCAGGGCGCCGGGCAGCAACCGGACCACCGCGTCCGACATCACGAGGGCGGGCAACTCTCCCCCCGTCAGGACATAGTCGCCGATCGAGACCTCGTCCGTCACCAGGTGCTCGTGGACCCGCTCGTCGATGCCCTCGTAGTGGCCGCAGATGAAGACCAGGTGACGCTCGGTGGCAAGCTCGCGGGCAAAGGCCTGGTCGAAGGTGCGGCCCTGGGGGGTGGTCACGAGGATGCGCGCCCCCTCTGGGAGCGCGAGGGCCTGCAAGGCCTTGTGGACGATGTCGGGCTTGAGCACCATGCCCACCCCCCCACCGAAGGGCTTGTCATCGACGGTGCGGTGCCGGTTGGTCGCCTGATCCCGCATGTCGTGGACGCCCGTCGTCACGATCCCGGCCTCGTGGGCGCGCTTCAGGATCGAGGTGTGGAGGTAGCCGAAGGCCTCCGGGAAGAGCGTCAGGAAGTCGATGTGCAGGGGGCTCAATCGAGCAACCCCTCCATCAGGTGCAGGCGCACCTCGTTGGCCTCCAGGTCCACCGCCGCCACAAAGGCATCGACCCAGGGGATCAGCACCTCGGCGCCGCCGGGGCGGGTGATCTGCAGCAGGTCCTGCCCGGCCCGAAGGACGTCCGTGATCTCGCCAAGGTGCTCCCCGGTCGCCGTGTCGACGGCGGCCATGCCCAGCACGTCGGCATAGAGGACCTTGCCAGGCACCCGTTTGGCCTCGGCGTAGGGCACCTGAAGCCAGGCCTGGCGGAGGCGGGCAGCCGTCTCGGGATCGTCGTGACCCTTGAACTTGGCGAGCACGACGCCGTCCTTGCGAAGCGTGACGTGCTCGACGGCCAGGACCTCGCGGGCCCCGGTGGCGAGCAGGGCTGAGACCTCCCTCAGGTCGCGGAGCCGCAAGGGGTCATCCGTCTCCGGACGAACCTTGAGTTCGCCCCGCACGCCGAAGGTCGTCACGACCTGCGCGAGGTTCAGCCAGTCGGGTCGCTTCGCCATGCCGCGCTCAGGCGGAGACGGCCGTGCCGAGGGCCGCGATGATGGCATCGGCGAACCCCTCGGTGGTGCCCTCCCCAGTGGGGTTGAGGTCCGGCGTGAGGTGCTTGCCGTCCCGCAGCACGACCTTGATGGCCTCGTCGAGGCGCCGGGCCGCATCGCGCTCGCCGATGTGCTCAAGCATCAGCCTGCCGGAGAGCAACATGGCCAGTGGGTTGGCGATGCCCTTGCCGGCGATGGTGGGCGCGGTGCCGTGGGTGGCCTCGAAGACCGTGGCCTGAAGGCCGATGTTGGAGCCGGGGGCCACGCCGAGGCCCCCGACCAGGCCCGCGCAGAGGTCCGACACGATGTCGCCATAGAGGTTCCCGAGGACCATGACGTCGAAGGATTCAGGCCGGATGACGAGGTTCATGCAGGCCGCGTCGACGATCATCTCCTCGAACTCGATCTCGGGATGGGCGGCGGCCACCTCGCGCGCCACGCGCAGGAAGAGGCCGTCGGAGGCCTTCATGATGTTGGCCTTGTGGATGGCCGTGACCTTGCGCCGGTGGTTCTCCTTGGCGTACTGGAAGGCGAACTCGACGATGCGCCGGCTGCCCGACTCGGAGATGGGCTTCAGGCTGACGGCGGCGTCCTCGCGGATGCCCTTCTTGGGCAGGTGGGCCTGCACCACGTCGCAGATGGCCTTGGCGCCAGCAGACCCCTGGTCGAACTCGATGCCGGCGTAGAGGTCCTCGGTGTTCTCCCGCACAATCACCAGGTCGATGTCGCTGTACCGCGACATGATGCCCGGGTAGGTCTTGCAGGGCCGGACGCAGGCGTAGAGATCGAGGCCCTGCCGGAGCGCCACGTTGACGGACCGGAAGCCCGTGCCGATCGGGGTGCCGATGGGCCCCTTGAGGGCCAGCTTGTTACGCCGGATGGACTCGATGACGCTGTCGGGCAGCGGCTCGGCGGCGGCCTGCTGTTCCATGGCCGTGACGCCGGCCTGGACGACCTCCCACTCGAAGGAGACGCCAGTGGCCTCCAGGATGCGCGTCGTGGCGGCCGTGATCTCAGGGCCGATGCCGTCGCCGGGGATGAGCGTCACGCGATGGGTCATGAGTTCAGTTTGCTCCAGGGCACAAAGGGTAGATGACACCGGATTGTACCCGGCACGCGGCCATCTGCATCGAGGGGGCACGCGGCTGTGGTTCCAACCACTCTCTCGTCTCCGCTGACGCGGATGATCGCGCGGAGCAGAGATCTGAAGCCCATTTGCAGCAAGCATCGCCTCCCTGGACTTGAGAGGTGGCGCGGCTGCGGGCTTGGGTCAGCACCGATTTCGGGGGGCCGAAACGTTGCAGCAGGCTACCGCAGGGGTATGTGATCTCTTGGGGCGAAGAAGCTGCTGAAAGTGGAGATGCCCAGCCTGCCCAAATCCCTGATGCGGACCTTGCCCGGTTTGGTGGCGGGCGTGGTGCTGCTGGCGTGCACCCCGATGGCGGCGACGCATCCCACGCCCGGTGGCGAGCGAGCCGTGACGCCTCTGGCCCTGGCCGTGCGGGTGCAGGGGGTGGCCGAGGTCGCGGGGGAGCGGTTCGCTGGCGCGACGCTGCAGGCTTTCGACCTGGCCACGGGAAGGGGGCTACCCCTGTCACGGGCCGGACAGACCGACGCCGACGGGCGCTTCGAGGTCGAGTTGCCCGGGGGGACCACGCCCCGGTTGGTGAAGCTGGTGGCAAGCAAGGACGGCCGCTCCCTCACGACGGTGGTCGACGCGCGAATGGCGCGGGCCATCGAAGCCGCGCCATCGGCAGGCATCATCACCGATCGCGGTGGAGCAGGGTTGATTGGTGAGCGGGGCCAGGGCTACAGCCTCGCGCAGGCCGTGGTGGGCGAGACGTTGAGCCTGCGGCTGAACCTGGCGAGCACAGCCGCGACGCAGGCCTTCGAGGGGGCCTTGAAGGTGCATCTGCAGGTGCAGGGCTCGGCGGCGACCCTGGAGCAGGTGTTCACAGCTGTGAACCGGGCCGCCCTTGCGCTGCAGAGCGCCCTCGACGCGGCGCCTGCGCTCGCGACCCGGCTCGCCGACACCATTGGCACGGATGGCCAGATCCAAGATTTGCCTGCCTTCCAGCAGGTGCTGGCGGACCTCCGCTTGGTGGAGGCAGTCACGGAGGCGGTCCACGCCGTGTTGAAGGAGGCAGCCAGCCTCCCTCAGGATCCCGAGGCCCCCCCCACAAGCCTGACGCCCGAGGACTTCCCCATCGGGCAGGTCACGGTCGCGGGGGCGACCTTCACGTTTGAGACGCGCGAGGGGGAGACGGTTCAAGGCACGGTGGCCTCCGTCCCTGCCCCCCCTGAGCAGACAAGCACCTCTGGAGCCTCCCCCACCCCCACGCCAGGTAGCTCGACCGCGCCAGAGGCCACCCCCACCGCGGCGGCCGCCCAGGCTGGAGGCTCGGGCGGTGCTCCCGCCCCTGGCGCGGCGCTCAGCCTGGCCGTCAGCGAGCGATACACCCTCGTGCGCGTCGCGGGGGACGCCACCGGCACCGCACTGCGGGCCGTGAGCGGCGTGGCGGCGGCGCCGGACGGCACGCTGTACGTGGCCGACCCCGTCCAGCACCAGATCCGGCGGGTCCCGGTGGGGGGAGCCCCTGAGCGGGTCGCGGGCCTGGCCTCGGGCCTGGCGGGCTTTCGGGACGACTGGGCCGCCAGCCTGGGGGGCCTGTCTTCGCCGGCCGGCCTCCTGTACCTGCCGGGCCAGGGGGCCCTGCTGGTCTGCGACGCGGGGAACCACCGCGTGCGCCACTTCCAGCCTGGCGGCCTCCTCGGCACGCTGGCCGGCGGCGGCACCGTCACCACGTCTCCCACGACGGCTGGCGAGTTGCAGCTCGACGAGCCCGTGGCCGTCGCGGCAAGCCCCACGGGCGTGCTGTACGTCGCCGACCGCGCCGGTGGTCGGGTCTGGCACATCGCGCCGGACCTCACGGCGACGCTGGTGGCAAGCCTCCCCGGGCCCTGTGCGCTGGCACTGGATCCGGCCCGCGACCTGCTGTGGGTCGGGACGTCGGCAGGCCAGGTGCTGAGGGTGACGGCAGCGGGCGGCAGTGCGAGCCCCGACCTCGCCACGCCGGTCTTCACGCAGCCGGGCCAGGCGGTGCTCGGCCTGGCCTCCGACCAGCGCGGCGTGCTCTTCGTGCTGGCGGCCACGGCGGGGGGCGAGGCCCGGCTGTGGCGCCTGCCGACGGACAGCCAGGGACGGCTCGAGGCGGGCCAGGCCGCCACGGCGATCGCCGGGACGGGCGTGGCGGGGGCCTCTGGCGCCGACTACGTCGCGTCCACGACGGTGCTTGCGGATGCGCGGGAGGCGCGCCTCGCCGTGGCCCACCCGGGCAGCCTGTGCCTCGACCTGTCTGCGGCGGACGCGGTGGCAACGGCGGCGGGCCAGCTGTACGTCGGCACCAGCTATGCAGGGGACGCCACGTGGGGGCAGGCCCTCCGGCTGGACCTGGCGTTCTAGGCGAACAGGCGTCGCGGAGGTGCCCGGCATGTTCCTTCCTACCACCACCCTTCGGGGCCTGCGCCTCGTGCTCTCGGCCCTGCTGCTGCTGTGGGGCTGCGTGGCCCCGGCCGTGGGGCCGGGAGGCGGGAGAGCCACGCTGCGCGTCGTGCTGGAGGCGCCGACGACCTACAGGCTCGCCTACCTGGCCAGCCCGGACTGGCGCCGGGCTACGGCAATGCTGACGGCGCCGGGCGGCGCCCCCATGACAGCTGACGCCGCGCGGGGAGGCTCGCTGACCTTCGCGAGCGTCCCCCCCGGGGCCGGCTACAGCCTGACGATCCGGCTCTACCGCCCCTCGCCGGAGGGGCCAGAGGTGGAGGTCGGCCGGCTGGAACGCGCCTCGCTGACGCTGGTGGCGGGGCCGAACACGCTGAGCCTCGCGGACCTCAACCCGGCCCACCCGAGGCCCACGGTGGCGGCGGGGCGCGCCCTCGGGGACGTGTACGTGTCGAGCTTGCCCGCCGAGGGCATCACGGGGGCTGCGTTCCGTTGGCCGGGTGACGTGGCGGCGGATGCGTCGGGCACGGTGTACGTGGCGGACACGCAAAACCACCGCATCCGCAAGGTGGCCCCCGACGGCACCGTGAGCACCCTGGCCGGCAGCGGCGTCACGGGCTGGATGGGCGGTGGCCACCAGGACGGCCCCGGGGCCACGGCGCTGTTCAAGGATCCCTTGAGCCTGGCGGTGGACGCATCCGGCACGGTGTACGTGGCGGACGCCGGGAACAACCGCATTCGCAAGGTGGCACCCGATGGCACCGTCAGCACCCTGGCGGGCAGCGGCACGGCAGGTCACCAGAACGGCGCGGGCGCCTCGGCGCGGTTCAACTACCCCAAGGGCGTGGCGGTGGATGCGTCAGGCACGGTGTACGTGGCGGACGCCAGTAACAACCGAGTCCGCAAGGTGGCGCCCGACGGCACCGTCAGCACCCTGGCGGGCAGCGGCACGGCAGGTCTCCAGAACGGCGCGGGCGCTTCGGCGCGGTTCAACGGCCCCGGGGGCGTGGCGGTGGATGCCTCAGGGACGGTCTACGTGGCAGACACCTACAACGCCAGCATCCGGCGGGTTGCCTCCGATGGCACGGTCAGCACCCTGGCGGGCACCAACACCCGCGGCTACGTGGACGGCCCGGCCGCCTCCGCGAGGTTCCACACGCCCGGCAACCTGGACATAGACGCTTCAGGGACGCTGTACGTCGCGGACGGCGGCAACCAGTGCATCCGCGTGATCA
Organism: Candidatus Sericytochromatia bacterium; assembly: GCA_035285125.1. Lineage (GTDB taxonomy): Bacteria > Cyanobacteriota > Sericytochromatia > S15B-MN24 > JAQBPE01 > JAYKHL01. The sequence goes on from JAYKHR010000105.1 coordinate 17,094, forward strand.
CGTCAGGCGGCACGGTGAGCACCCTGGCGGGGCTGGGCACCGCGGACCCCACTGTTCAACTCTCGTACAACCCTGGTGATCGCGACGGGGTGGGGGGGGAGGCCCGGTTCCACTACCCCGGAGGGGTGGCGGTGGATGCCGGAGGCCACGTGTTCGTGGCAGACACCCGGAACAACCGCATCCGCAAGATCGCGCCCGACCGCACGGTCACCACCCTGGCAGGGTCGGGTCTGTTGGGCCTGGAGGAAGGTCCGCGGGGCCCCGGCGCGTTGGTCACCGATCTCCAAAGCCTTGCTGTGGATGCGTGGGGCAGCGTCCACGTGCTGGCGGGGAATCGGCTCTGGCGGTTGTCTTCGGCGGGGATTCCCACGTTCCTGGCTGGCGGGCCCTGGAGCGACTACCGCAATGGCTTCGGCGAGGCCGCCCGCTTTAACACTCAGAATGGCCTGGCCCTGGATGCCCAGGGCAACATGTATCTCGCCGATGAGAACGGACACCGCATCCGCAAGGTGACCCCGGAAGGCGAGGTCACGACGATCGCGGGCCCCGTGGCGACGGCTGGGCCTTTCAGCAACACCGTTTGCCCCAACTGCCCTTGGGGATACTTCGACGGCCCTGCGGCGGATGCCCGGTTCTACTTCCCATCGGGCCTGGCGGTGGATGCCAGCGGCACCGTGTACGTGGCGGATTCCGGCAACTGCCTCATCCGGCGGCTCACGCCCGAAGGGCAGGTGTCCACCTTCGCTGGTAGCCCCGACTGCGGCCTCCAGGACGGGGTGGGCACCGCCGCCTTGTTCAGCTGGCCGAACGACGTGGCGGTCGATGCCTCGGGCACCCTCTACGTGGCAGACGCCGGCAACGCGGCCATTCGCAAGGTCACGCCGGAGGGGGTGGTCACGACCCTGGCCGGCGATGGCAACGAGGGATACCAGGACGGCGTGGGCAGTGTCGCGCAGTTCGGCTGGATCGAGGCCCTGGCCGTCACGCCGACGGGCTGGGTCTACGTGGCAGACCGCGACAACAACTGCATCCGCGAGGTGGCGCCCGACGGCACCGTCACCACCCTGGCAGGGGCCCTGGAAGCCGGCCGGCGGGATGGCCCCGGCCCGGCGGCCCGGTTCGACACGCCCTGGGATGTGGCGGTGGGCGCCGACGGCGTCGTCTACGTGGCGGACCAGGTCAACAGCGTGGTGCGGATCATCAAGCGGGGCGGGCGCTGATCCCGGCCTCCGCGTGCGCCTGGTCCGCCTGACAGGCCCAGGCGCTCCCCAGGCAACGCGCCCCCGGGTGTCGCAGCAGCGCCCCCCGGGTACGCTGATCGAAGGGTGGCCACGCAGCCGCCCCCGCGCCGTCGAGGAGGCTCCGGAATGTCGCCCACCGCCCCCGCGTCCCTGGCCCTGGCGACCGTGCTCTCGCTCGCGGTGCTGGGCTGCGCGCCTCAGCCGAGCGCCCCTCCGGCGGTGCTGCGCCCCGCTCAGAAACCTGCCCCGGCCCCCACCGCGGCGAAGCCCGCCCCCCCGGCATCAGAGGCAGGCCCTGGCATCAGCCCCGGCAACCCGGCGGTCGCGACGCCCCCCCAAGGCCCCATCGCCCCGGTGGTCCCCGCGCAAGCCCCTGCCGTCGCCCCGGCACCGCCTGGCCTGACGGCGACGATCAGCGGGGTGGTCCTGGCCCCCGTCAGCCCGGCCCCGAGCGCTGGCTACGCGCTGCTTGCCGCGGGCGAGGCCCCGGCTGCCGGCGTGCCCGTCGAGGTGCTCGTCGGCAACGGCGCGCGGGTGATCTCGACCACCACCACCGACGCCAATGGTCGCTTTGCCGTCTCGGGGCTGCCCCGAGGGCGCACCTACCAGGTGCGCGCGCGCGTCCAGCACGCTGGCAAGGAGGTCACGCTGCGGTCGCTGGCAGGCGTCGGAGAGGCGGAGGCCACCAAGACGGCCACCGTCACGCCGGCCTCGACCTTCGCGGCGGCCCAGCTGCTCAAGGGCGTGCAGGGAGAGGCCATGGCCCTGCTGCAGGGTGGCGCCTTCGACGGCCTGGTGCAGGCCCTGGAAGGCAAGCTGGGAGCGGCAGACCTGGCCGTCCTGAACGACGAGGCGCAGATGCTGGCCGTGGTGGCCCGCCTGCAGCAAGACCTGGGCCCCCTGTTGAAGGACCTCGAGCGGCTCTCAGCCCAGCTCGGCCCGGGCCTGCTCGCCTCGGGCACCCTGGCCGTCCTCCCCGGCGTGGGGGGGCTGCCCGACGGCCTCGCGAGCCAGACGCTGGGGGAGCTGCTCGAGGGCCTCGGCGGCGACGAGGACGAGGGGGCCTCGCTGGCGATCGAGGCGGACGTGGTGGAGGCGCCCTAGCGGGCGCGCCGGGCCATCACGTCGCCAGGCGCGCGACCACCGAGTCGCCCGTGTCCTTGCGGCGCGCCACGGCAATCGTGGTGCGTGAGGGCGTGCCCTCGCCGACGGTGAACACCGCCAGGCCCCGGGCCGCCTCCAGCTTGATGGTGGAGGCATCCGTCAGGGGCAGCGACGGGAAGATGCCGACCAGCTCCAGGCGGGTGCGGAGGATGCGGCGGGCGTTCGCGACGCGCGCCAACCAGCGCTCCGCCTCCGCGGGCCCCATGGCCTCTGCTGTCACGAGCGCCCGCGTCATCGGCACCCGTCGGGCCACGTCCAGGGCGTCGACCACCTCGACCGCAATCCGCGTCTCGGCTGGCCCCAGGGCCACCAGGCCCACCTCGAGAGGCCCCTCGGTGATCCCCAGCGCAGCCGCGAGGTCCCCCCGGCCCCTCACGGCCAGACGGCCGGTGGGCAGCGGGTCGTAGGCCATCAGAATGCCCGGCTCGGCCGGGCCCACCTCGGTCGCGCGGACCGCGACCTCGATGACCAGGGGGCGCTCTGCCCCTTCTGTGGCTGCAAGGCCCAGGTCCGGGCCCGCAGAGCTGACGCGCGGGCCTAGCAAGGCGCACCGGCCTGGCGGGACGAGGCAGGGCCGCTCACGGGTCCCTGATGGGCTTGAGCACCGGGGCGGGCCCGACCGAGGAGGCACACACCAGCTCGAGCGCAGCGCGCACCCGGTTGAACGGCTCCACCGGGTCGAGGCCCGCCTCGGCGCCCGTGAGAATCCACGTCGCCACGGCCTCCTCGTCCCGGGGGGCCGGGTCGTGCAGCTTGAACCTGAGGGGGCTGCCCCCCTCCGAGACCTGCAGGAGCCACTCGTTCTCGGCAACGTCGTGTAGCTCGGCCGCCACCGAGAGGGGTGGCAGGCGTGTCTCAGCGACGTAAACCACGGTCGTGGCCGCAGCCTGAGCCAGGAGGGCCTCGTCGTCGACGAACAGGAGGCTCGGCCGCGGCTCGATCCGAGCGCACAGGTGCCGGAACAGCACGTCGGCGCGCATATGGCGGTCGAGCGAGCGGCCGTAAAGCACCTCTTGGAGGCGCGTGGGTGTGACGGGCTCGGTGTACCGGAAGTCCAGCGGCAGGCCTGCCGGGTCGACGACCATCACGCCTCCGGCGTAAGCGCCGGAGGCCCAGACCATCGTCTTGTAGTATGCGATCCGCTGGTCCGACACCGGAACGTCAGACCCCCAGCGTCTTCGCGATGACCAGGCGCTGGACCTGGCTGGTGCCCTCGCCGATCTCGCACAGCTTGGCGTCCCGCATCATCCGCTCGACCGGGTAGTCGCGGGTGTAGCCGTAGCCACCGTGGATCTGGATGGCGTCGAGGCAGACCTGGGTGGCGATCTCCGAGGCGTAGAGCTTGGCCTGGCAGGCCTCGAGCTTGAAGTCCTCGTGGGCGTCGCGCAGGCGGGCCGCGTTGTAGACCAGGTGCCGCGCAGCCGCGATCTTGGTGCTCATGTCGGCCAGCATGAACTGCACGGCCTGGAACTTGCCGATGGGCTGGCCGAACTGCTGCCGCTCCTTGGCGTAGCGCACGGACTCCCGGTAGGCCCCCTCCGCGATGCCCAGCGCCAGCGCGCCGATCGAGATGCGGCCCGAGTCCAGCGTGATCATCGCCTGCTTGTAGCCAGAGCCCTCCTCGCCGGAGCGGTTGGCCACCGGCACCTTCACGTTGTCGAAGGCCAGCGAGCACGTCGGCGAGCCGCGCATGCCCATTTTCTTCTCGTGCTTGCTGATGGAGAAGCCCGCCATCTCAGGCTCCACCAGGAAGGCCGAGATGCCGCGCGTGCCCTTGGCGCGGTCCGTCATCGCCATGATGGTGAAGACGCCAGCGTAGGGGCTGTTGGTGATGAAGTTCTTGGAGCCGTTGAGGACGTAGTGGTCGCCCTCGAGCACGGCCGTGGTCTTCTGGCCGGCGGCGTCGGAGCCGGCGCCCGGCTCGGTCAGGCCCCACGCGCCGAGGTACTTGCCCGACGTCAGGTTCGGCAGGTACTTCCGCTTCTGGTCCTCGGTGCCGAAGTACACCAGCGGGCCGCAGCCAAGCGAGTTGTGGGCGGCATAGGAGAGCCCCGTCGAGCCGCACGCGGCACCGAGCTCCTCGACGGCGAGGGCGTACTCCATGTAGCCTGCGCCGCCGCCGCCGTACTCGCTGGGCACGGTGATGCCAAGGAGCCCCAGCTCGGCCAGCTTGTCGAAGACTTCCTTGCCGAACCGCTCCTGCTCATCGAGCTCCGGCGCCAGCGGGTAGACCTCCTTGGCGGCGAACTCCCGCACCATGGCCTGCAGCGCGAGCTGGTCCTCGGTCAGGTGGAAGGGGTTGGAGCGAGCGGCCTTCGCGAGCGTGGCCATGGGTGGAACCTCCATCGTGGGGCTGCGGGATCGGCGCTGATCCCGTGGGGGCGCGGCTGTTGCGACGTTCGGCATTGTAGCTGATCCCGGGAGCGTGCGTCCACGGCGCCCGCGCCCTCCGTGGTAGGATGATGCCGCTGGCAGGAGGTTAGGGCATGCAGCTGGGCTCCCTCACGATCGACTGGGTGGCGGCCGGAGACTTCAAGCTCGACGGCGGCGCCATGTTCGGGCCCGTGCCGAAGCCGTTGTGGGCCCGCAAGATCGAAGCCGACGACCGCAACCGGATCTGGCTCGGCACGAACTGCATCCTGGTGACGGGGCCCTTCGGGCGCGCCTTGGTGGACGTCGGGCTGGGCAACAAGCTGGGCGAGAAGCAGCGCGACATCTACGCGATGGAGCCGGCCGAGACGCTGCTGGCTTCCCTGGCGGCACGCGGCCTGGCCCCCGCCGACATCGATCACGTCGTGCTCAGCCACTGCGATTTCGACCACCTCGGCGGCGCCACCTGGCGAGACGCGGACGGCACCCTGCGCCCCACCTTCCCCAACGCGACGGTGCACATCCACCCGATGGAGTGGGAGGACCTCACGCACCCCAACGCGCGCGCCAAGGGCACGTACCTGCGGGAGAACTGGGAGCCGCTCGAGGCGGCGGGCCGCGTCAGGCTCATCCCCGACGACGGCGCGATCGTGCCGGGCATCGGGGTGCACCACACGGGCGGGCACACCCGCGGCCACGTCGTTGTCGCCATCGAAAGCCAGGCGGAGCGGGCCGTCTACATGGGCGACCTGATGCCGACGCGGCACCACCTGAACCCGCTGTGGGTGATGGCCTACGACAACTTCCCGCTCACCTCGATCGAGCAGCGCAGCGCCTGGCTCGGGCGGATCGCCGCCGAGGGCTGGTGGCTGCTTTTCTACCACGACATGGCGCTCGGCGCCGCCCGCCTGACGGCGGGAGGCGAGCTCGGCGACACGGTCCCCCTGCCGCCTCGCGCGGCCGAGCGCGCCCCCTGACTTCCCCTGCCAACGACAGAAAGGCCAGACCAAGATGAAGAAAGCGATCATCGAGACCGCCAAGGGCACCATCGAGCTCGAGCTGTTCTCCGAAGATGCCCCGGGCACCGTGGCAAACTTCGAGAAGCTCGCCAACTCGGGCTACTATGACGGCGTGACCTTCCACCGGGTGATTCCGGGCTTCATGATCCAGGGCGGCGACCCCCGCTCGAAGGAGCTGCCGCACGGCCACCCCTCGATCGGGTCGGGCGGGCCGGGCTACACGATCCCGTGCGAGGTGGCCAACAACCCTCGCAAGCACGGCCGCGGAGCGCTTTCGATGGCCAAGACGGCGGCCCCCAACACGGGCGGCTCGCAGTTCTTCATCACCCACGTGCCCACCCCGCACCTCGACGGCCTCCACACCGTGTTCGGGCAGGTGCTGCAGGGGCAGGACGTGGTCGACGCCATCGAGGGCGGCGACGTGATGATGTCCGTCAAGGTCGAAGCGACGGCGGTCTGACGCCGCCCACGGGGAGGAGCACAGGATGCTGGCATTCGCGATCGAGCTCGCCCGACAGGCTGGCGAGGTGCTGAAGGACGGGTTCGATCGCCCCCACGAGGTGCGCTTCAAGGGAGCCATCGACCTCGTCACGGAGATGGATCTCGCTTCCGAGGCCGTCATCCTGGGGGGCATCCGCGCCCGCTTCCCCGACCACGCCATCCTGTCGGAGGAGGCGGGCGCCGACGCCGGGGCCTCAGCCTCCTCCAGCCCAACCTACCGCTGGGTCGTCGACCCGCTGGATGGCACCACCAACTACGCGCATGGCGCCCCCATCTTTTGTGTCTCGATCGGCCTGGAGCGAGACGGCGAGCGCGTGCTGGGCGTCATCTACGCGCCGATGCTGGGCGAACTCTACGCCACCGAACGCGGCGCCGGCGCCACGCTGAACGGACGCCCCCTCAACGTGTCCACCACGGACCGGCTCGACCGGGCGCTGCTGGTGACGGGCTTCCCCTACGACGTGCAGGTGAAGGCCACGAACCTGCGCCACTTCGGGGCCTTCATCCACCAGGCCCAGGCCGTGCGGCGGCTGGGGTCGGCGGCGCTCGATCTGGCCTGGGTCGCCGCGGGTCGGTTCGACGGCTTCTGGGAGCCCCGCCTCGCGCCCTGGGACCTGTGCGCCGGCACCTTGCTGGTCGAGGAGGCGGGCGGCCGGGTCACGGGCTACGGCGGCGGGCCGTTCTCGATCCACGGCCGGGAGGTGCTCGCCACCAACGGCCTGCTGCACGATGCGATGTGCGGGGTGCTGGCCACCGAGCGCACCGACACGGACACACCGGAGCGGCCGCGGTGACGCCAAGGCCCCCACAGCGACCCAAAGACCCGATCGGCCCGCCGCTCGACGGCAGCGAGCTGCGGGGCTGGCTGCGGCGCCTGGCGGCCCTGCCAGAGGAACGCCAGCAGGCCGTGATCGGGCGGGTGAATTGGCACGTCCTCGATGCCGCGGGCGAGGAGGCCCTGATGGGCTGGCTCGCGCACAGCCTGCTGACGGGCCCCCCCGAGGCCCAGGCCTTCGCCCTGAAGACGCTGGAGAAGGCCTCCCGCGTCCGGCGCGGGCGACACCTGAGCCGCTTCAAGGACGTGGCCGAGCGTTCTGACGAAGATCTCGCAGCCCGGCTCGCCAGCCTCTTCGGTCCCGGCCTCGGGGCACGCCCCCCCCAGCGCCCGCCGCAGCCTGCCCCTGCAGCCGGAGAGGACGACCTCGCCAGGCTCCGGGCCTTTTTTGATCGCTCGGGCAAGGCCCGATGAAGGAGGGATCCTTGCCAATCGCCCGCCACCTCGCACGCGGCACTGGCCTGGCGCTGGCTTGCGTCGCGCTGGGCGCGACCCCGGCCAGGGCCGACACCGGCTACTGGCACTGGACGGAGGCCCGCCTCCCGCTCACGGCCCGCGCGCCCGGCACCGGCCAGCCCGTCGTGTTTCGAACCTTCAGCGACATGCGGTTCTTCACCGGCACCCCCGGCCTCACGATGACCTTCTTCCGCGCCGGCCCCCTGTGGACCATGGCGCCCTGGCTCGTGGTCGGCACCCAGGCGACGGCCATCTCGCTCACGGGCGACCCACGCTTCACCCAGGAGTACCGGGCGGAGCTCGAGCCCACCTTGCTGGGCGGCTGGGGCGATTTCAAGATCATGGACCGCAACCGGCTGGAGTACCGGATGCGGTTCGGCAGCACCAGCACCGCTCACTTCCGCTACCGCAACATGCTGCGCATCAACCACGCCCCTGCCGGGGCCGTGTGGATCCCGTACGTCTGGAACGAGCCGCTGGTCGAGCTTGGCGTGGACGGCTTCCAGAACCGGCTGGAGGCCGGCGTGGGCTGCCAGCTCGCCCGGGACGTGCGCGTCGATCTGGGCGTCATGTGGCGGGCGCGGCAGGCCAGTGGCGCCTGGGATCAGGACGTGATCCTCAATGGCTACATGTACCTGGCGCCAGAGATGAAGCCGATCTTCGACTGAAGGCTGCGCCCCGGGGGCGACGCGCCTCAGCGAGCCATCAGACCCGCGGGCAGGCCAGCCCCGCGTCCTCGACCGGCTCGCCGTCCGGCCCGAACACCGTCCCACAGGGGTGCTCCACGTGGCTCGGCGGCGTCACGGGCACGTCCGCGAGCAGGTCCTGCACCGCCACGCCGACCATCATCAGCCCGAACATCGCCGGCATGTAGGAGACGGTGCCGTTGATCTGGCTCTTTTGCTCGCAGTCGTTGACGCCCTTCAGGTGGGTCGGGGGGCAGATGCACTTCACGGGGCAGGCCGCGACCTCGGGGGCCGGGGCGACGGGCTTCTCGATCGACCAGACGGCCTTGATGCCGTGCGTGATGCCGTACTTCCGCCGCAGCTCCTTGCGCACGTCGCGCGCGAGGGCGCAGGTCTGCGTCTCGGAGAGGTCCCCGACGCGGATGCGGGTGGGGTCGAGCTTGCTGGCCGCGCCCATCGCGGAGATGACGGGCATCCCACGGCGATGCGCAGTGGCGATGAGGTGCAGCTTGGCCGTCACGTTGTCGATGCAGTCGAGCACGTAGTCGTAGCCGCGACCGTCGGGTCCCGCGAGCAGGTCGTCGGCACGGTCGGCGTTGTAGAAGGTCTGGTGGGCCACCACGCGGCCGTGGGGGTTGATCTTGCGCAGCCGCTCGGCCATCACCTCGGCCTTGGGCTTGCCGATCGTGCCGATCATCGCGTGCAGCTGCCGGTTCACGTTGGTGGCGCAGACGAGGTCGTAGTCGACAATCGTGAGGTCACCGACGGCGGCTCGCGCCAAAGCCTCGGCCGCGTACGAGCCCACCCCGCCCAGCCCGAAGACCGCGACCCGGCAGCCCTTCAGGCGCTCGTAGCCAGCCTCACCCACCAACAACTCCAGCCGACTGAACCGATGCAGCACGCGGTGAACCTCCTTCAGGCCATCTGCCTCAGTCTAGCGCACCGAGGGCCCGAGCGCCCTGCCCCCGGCTGGCCGCGGGCTGCTGTCAGGGCCCCTCGTACAGGTGGTCCAGGTCGCGGGGCGTCAGGTGCCTGGCCACCTCCAGTGCCCCCACCGTGCGGCGGAGCTGCGCCACCGTGCGTGGGCCGATCACCACGAACTCGGAGCGGGGGTGCGCGAGCGCGTAGGCGTCAAGCACCTGGTCGAGGCTGTAGCGCGTGCCAAGGCGGGCGTTCAGGCTCCGGGTGAAGGCCTCCGCTCGCCGGTAGCGGCGCTCGTTGGCGGGGTGGAAGATGGCGTCGTGCACGTTGCCCCAGTACCGGTCCCGCTGCTGCTTGAGCGCCAGGGCGCGCTGTCGGGCGGCGGGCCAGCCCGGTCGCACCACCGAGAAGCCCCCGAGGGGCGAGTAGGTCATCAGCCTGACGCCGGGCTGGAAGTCGCGCCGCATCATCTGGGTGTGCGTGACCTGCACCCCGCCCGAGTGGATGGTGACGGGGCCCATCTCGAGCAGCGAGAAGTAGGGGCTGTGGCAAACGGGCTGCGCCAGCGTGGGGCTCGCCGTGGCCTCGCGGACCGCCTCATCGACCCGATCGGCCTCCCAGTTTGAGAGGCCGATCATCTCGTAGTTGCTGGAGATGGCGGGGTCGGCGAGGGCCTCCAGGATGGCACGCGCAGGGGTCTGCGGGCGCGGCACGCGGCGGTAGTCCTGGAAGTCGGCGTCGTCACGGTGCATCAGGTAGATGGTGATTGCGCGACCGAAGCGCGCCCGCGAGGGTTCCACCTCTTCCCGAACATCGGCGACAATCTGCGCCCTGTCGCCCACGAGGCGGCTGCGGTAGGTGCCGGGGCCGGTGTCTCGCGGGAAGCCGCCCTTGGTGATGACGTACAGGTCCCGGCGAGGCTGCCGCGCCAGCCAGCGGCCCAGCCGGGCCTCGATGTCGCTGGCGTAGATGGGGGCCGTGTCGAAGGCGTTGATGCCCAGCCGCACGGCTTCATCGAGCACGGCCTCCGTCTGGCTGGCGGGCACCTTGCCGAGGTGGTCCGTGCCGAGGATGAGGCGCGAGAGCATCCGGGGGGCCGCTCCCGCCGAAGGGCTGGGGAAGGCTCCGAGCAAGACGCCGTGGTTATCGAGGGGCGAACGAGCGCCAGCGGGCCCCACGGGAATGTACGTCATGGCGGGGAGCGCGGGCGTGGCCTGCGGGCGGGCGGCGGTGGGGGCAGCGCCCAGCGCCAGGCAACTGAGCACCGCGAGGGCCATCGCGCTCAAGGCGCGCGCAGGCCGGGGGGGCAGCGTGGACGGGGGGGTTTGACGCGGGTGGTGCGGCAACCGACTACCTCCTGACGGGCCATGGGCTGCCCGACATGGTGGCGAGTTGCCCGGACCCTGTCCAGCACCGCGGGCACCTCAATCCCGAGCCAGCGCCAACCCGCGGCCAGGGTTCCTGGCGCCGCTAGCGCCAACGGCCACGCTGGCGGGGTACGATGGAGACACCCCACGTCAGGAGCCACGCTTGTCCCTGCCCGATCACCCCCGAGCGCCCTCCACGCCGGCCCGCGCCAGGCTCCTCAAGCCGCAGCTTCGGGTGGCGCACGTCTCGGAGATCGACCTCGATCACCTCGCGTCGCTCGGCATCGCCGGCCTCGTGTTCGATCTCGACGATACGCTGGTGCACGCGATGGAGCCTGAAGCCGATCCGGGCATTCACGCCTGGGTGCAGGCCGTGCGCGAGCGGTTCGCCGTCTGGGTGGTCTCGAACAACGGCTCCGAAGCCCGCGTGGCCCGGGCCGCGGAGCACCTGGGGCTCCCCTACCGCGCCCGGGCGCGCAAGCCGAGCCGCCGCTCGTTCCGCGCCGTCCTGGCCGAGATGGGCCTGGCGCCCGAGCGCTGCGCCATCGTGGGAGACCAGCTGTTCACGGACGTGCTGGGGGGCAACAGGCTGGGCGCCTACACCATCCTGGTCGACCCGCTTTCCGAAGAGCGGCGCTGGCACCGGCGCTGGATGCGCTCCCTCGAAACCTATATGCTGCATCGGGGAGGCGGCACGCCCTACCACCGTGCCACCGCCACGAGCCCCGAGCCAGACCAGGCCTGACGCCCACCTCGACGTCCCTGCCCAGAGGAAGCCCGATGCCCCACCCCTTGCCCCTTCACAACCCCACGCCCGCTGCCGCAGCCCTGCGGGCGCAACTCGAGGCCACCGTGGGCCAGGTGCCCCGCGTGGCCGTCGTGCTGGGGTCCGGCATCAAGGCCCTCGAGGATCTGCAGGCCGGCGGCAGCGTCGCCTATGCGGACCTGCCGGGCTTCCCGGCCGCCACGGTGGCCGGCCACGCGGGCATCCTGAGCTGGGGGCGCGTGGGCGCGGACGGTCCGGCGATCTTCGTGGCGCGCGGCCGCTTCCACCTGTACGAGGGGCACGGACTCGCAGAGGCCCTCGCGCTCGTCGAGTTGTTCCATGCCCTCGGCGTCGAGGACCTCGTGCTCACCAACGCGGCCGGGGGCCTGCGGGCCCACTGGCACCCTGGGGACCTCATGCTGATCGAGGATCACATCAACCTGCAGGGCGTGCAAGGCGGCTTCCCGCCTGCCGCACAGGCCCCTCTGTGCGCGGAGTGGTCAGGCTGGCGGCCCGTCGAGGTCTACGATGCGGGCTGGCGCGCGCGGCTGGCCCAGGCGGCGTTGCAACGCCACGTGCCGCTGCGCGCAGGCGTCTACGTCGGCCTGCTCGGCCCCTCGTACGAGACGATGGCAGAGAACCGCTACCTGCTTTACGCCGGGGTGGACGCCGTGGGCATGTCGACGGTCCCTGAGGCCGCGCGCGCCAGGGCCCGGGGGATGCGCGTGCTTGCCATCTCCTGCATCACCAACATCTCCATCACGCCGCAGGGTGCCTCCGAGACCTCCCACCAGGAGGTGGTGGACGTCGCGAAGGCCGCCTCAGCGAACATGGAAGCCCTGCTCCAGGCCGCCGTGGCGACTGCCCCCGCCGTGATGGGCTGAGCCCAAGCCGACGAGCGCCCCTGGTCCGCGCCTGCCCGCTCGGCTATAATGGGAAGGCCGAACAGGGAGCCGCAATCCTTTGACCACGCCCCGGCGGGGCGTGAGCCCTGCGACCCCCCGCATGCCCACCAGCGGCCCCGTCCGCCGTCCCGCGCAACAGCCCCCTCGCCCCACCCAGCGGGAGCGCTGGCGGCGCAACCTGGGGCGCGTGATGGTGTTCCTGGCAGCCGTCTTGGGGTCTGGGGCGCTCGGCTGCCTTGGCGGCCTGGCCGCCACCCTCTCGCGCCTGCCGGACGTGGGCACCCTGCAGTACTACGTCCCGCACGAGACCACCAAGATCTTCGACAAGGACGGCCGGCTGCTGGCCAACGTCCACGGCGAGGAGAACCGGGTCGTGATCCCGCTTCACGACATCCCGAAGTCGCTCCAGCACGCCGTCATCGCGATGGAAGACACGGAGTTCTACTACCACTACGGCATCAACCCGAAGGGCATCGGGCGGGCCTTGCTGGTGAACGTGGCCGAGGGCCAGACCGTCGAGGGGGCCTCCACCATCACGCAGCAGCTGGCCAAGAACCTGTTTCTCGAGCCGGCTCGCACCCTGCCCCGCAAGATCGCCGAGGCCTGGCTGGCCATCCAGATCGAGCACCACTACGGCAAGTCGCAGATCCTGGAGATGTACCTGAACCAGGTGTACTGGGGCCACAACGCCTACGGCGTCGAGGCGGCGGCGTTGAACTACTTCGGGAAGTCCTCGCGAAAGCTGACGCTCGCCGAGAGCGCCATGCTGGCGGGGATCCTGCGGGGACCGGAGTTCTACTCGCCCTACCGCAACCTCGAGGGCTCGCGAAAGCTCAAGAAGCTGGTGCTGGACCGGATGCGCGTGGCGGGCTTCATCGGCGACCAGCAGTACAAGAAGGCCATCGGCCAGAAGCTTGAGCACCCCGGCATCACCAGCTACGCCTACAAGGTGCCCTACTTCACGGCCTGGATGGTCCAGCAACTCGTGGAACGGTACGGCGTCGAGACCGTCATGAAGGGTGGCTTGCGCGTTCACACCACGCTCGATCTCGACCTCCAGAACCATGCCGAGCGGCTGCTGCGCGAGGCCGTGGCCAAGAACGGCGTCTACAACATCCACCAGGGGGCGCTCGTGGCCGTCGACCCCAAGACCGGCTACGTGCGCGCCATCGTGGGAGGCACGGACTTCAAGAAGACGAAGTTCAACCGCGCCACGCAGGCGCTCCGACCGCCGGGCTCGACCTTCAAGCCTTTCGTCTACCTGGCCGCCCTGTCAGATGGCTACGCCCCCAGCTCGGTGATCGACGACGAGCCCATCAGCATCCCCGTCGGGAACGGCGAGACCTACTCCCCCAACAACTACGACTACAAGTTCCGGGGCCCCATCACGATGCGGCGAGCCCTCGAGAGCTCCGTCAACATCGTCGCGGTCAAGCTCGGCCAGGCCGTGGGGCTCAAGCGGGTGATCAAGACGGCCCAGGCCTTCGGCATCGAAAGCCCGCTGGGCGCCAACCTGTCGCTGCCGTTGGGCACCTCGGAGGTGACACCTTACGAGCTCGCGGCCGCCTACGCGGTCCTCGCGAACGACGGGGTGCGGAATGCCCCCACGACCGTCGTCAAGATCGAGGACCGCAACGGCCGGTTGCTGGAGGACAACCGCCCGCGCCCCCAGCGCGTCCACGACGCGGAACCCGTACGGCATCTCGTCGACATGATGAAAGGCGTCATCGACCACGGCACCGGCACGGCGGCCCGGCTCGGGCGCCCGGCCGCCGGCAAGACAGGCACCACCAGCGACGCCCGGGACGTATGGTTTGTGGGCTTCACGCCGGACCTGGCGTGCGCCGTCTGGATGGGCAACGACGACAACTCCAAGCTCAACTACGGCAGCACCGGCGGCACGATTTGCGCCCCCCTGTGGCGGGAGGTCATGACCTTCGCCCACCGCAACCTGAAGCCCCGGGACTTCCCGACCCCGAGCCGCCGCGACACGGGTGGCAAGGCCCTGGCCTCGACCGGCGGGAGCGCGACCATCGATCCGGCGGTTGGCAAGCTGCCTGATCGGCCCGCGGTGGGAGACAACGCCGAATCCGAGGCGCCCGAAGCCACCGTGCCCGTGCAGGCCCGCCCCGCAGCCCCGGCGCCCACCACCCACGGCCGCCCCACGCCGCGTCCCCTGCCGCCGCGGCCCCGGCTGCGTCCCGTGCCCCCGCCTGTGCAGCCTCAACCCGTGGACCAGCAGACTGACGAGACCTTGCTCGAGCCCGCGCCAGAGTTCCCGGCCGACGTGCCCTGATGGCGACGGGCTGGCTAGACTGGGCGGCCGTCGCCTTGCTGGGCGCCGCCACCGGCGTGCTCTCGGGGCTGTTCGGCGTGGGTGGCGGCTTCCTGCTCGTCCCCGCGCTAGCACTGCTGGGGTGGCCTGTTGCCACGGCCGTGGGCACCAGCCTCGCCTACGTGGCGGCCGTGGGGGCCGGCGGCGCCTGGGCTCACTGGCGAGCCGGCAACATCGATGGCGCGTTCGTGGCCTGGACGGCCCTGCCGGCGGCAGCCTGCGCCCCCCTGGGGGCTGCCGTTGCCAAACGCCTGCCCGATGCGTGTTTGGCCCTGGCCTTCGCGGCATTTCTGGCCGCAATGGCCTGGCAGATGCGCCCCCGCCCGGCGCTTCAGGGCGCGGAGGGCGACGCCCCGGTGGCGCGCTGGCGGGCGGTTGGCCTGGGCGGCTCTGTCGGGGTGCTGTCGGGCCTGTTCGGCGTGGGGGGCGGCCTGCTGCTGGTTCCCGGGCAGGTCGCCTGGCTGGGCATTCCGCTGAAGCGGGCGGTGGGCAACAGCCTGGGGGCCGTGCTGCTGACGGGCCTGGTCGGCACCGCGGCCCACGGCCAGCTCGGCACGGTGGTCTGGGGGCACGTCGCCGTGCTTGTGCCCGCCGGCCTCGTGGGCGTGGCAGCGGGCACTCGGTTGCTGGCGGTGGTGCCTGCAGAGCGCCTGCGGGCAGGCCTTCAGGGCTTCCTGGGGTTGCTCGCCGTCGCGATGGCGGTGAGGGGCCTGCGGGCCCTCTGATGGAGGCAACCCCCGGCCAGGCCAGGAGGCCAGGCACGGGGGCTGCAGGCCGCGAAGCAGGAGCCCCGACGGGATGGTCAGCGGGGTGCCTGGGGCCCCACCAGGGGGCCCGTGTTGCCCCGGATGCGCTTGAGCCAGGCAAAGAACCCACCCGTCGCCTCCGGGGCAAGCTGCTTGAGCTCTCCCGGGTCGAGCCACGTGCCGTGGCAGCTCACGCACTCGTCGATGCGGATGCCCTCGTAGGCCCGCTCCCGAAGGCTGTTGCCGCACTTGGGGCAGTGCATCCAGTGAAGGGCCTTCAGGGCCTCTCGCTGCTCGACGGCGGTGCGATGCTCGGCGGCAGCCGTCTCATCCTGCCGCTTCTGCCGCTCCTGCTCGCGAAACCAGGCTTCCTCGTTCTCGCTTGGCTTGTGCATCCGGCCTCCTCTCTCGGGCACCCGCTTGGGCCTGGTGCGCCCGGCCCCGCCAAAGCGGCGCGGGACGGACAGTGGACAGGTTCCCGGCGCGTGAGCCCTGGACTACATCCCCCGGCCCACGCGGCGCACAACGCCGCCGTGAGCACCCTCCCGTTATACCCCCTGCTTTCCCGAACCATACGGGTTTCCCCTGAGGGAAGCGGCAAGAATGCCGCCGTCAGGGCAGCCAGGGGTGGTACACCCAGCGCAGGTAGTAATACACGGCAGCCCCCGTGAGCAGGTAGGAGTCGAGCCGATCCAGCATCCCACCGTGGCCCGGGATGGCGCTGCCCGAGTCCTTGGTGCCGGCATCGCGCTTCAGCAACGACTCCGTCAGGTCGCCGATTTGGGCCACCAGGCTCACGATCAACCCCAGCGCAAGGCCGTGCTCGAGCGGAAACTTGAAGACCATCCCCCAGGCCACGCCCAGCAGGCCGGCGCTCACCAGGCCCGTGATGCTGCCCTCGATGGTCTTCTTGGGGCTGACGGCCTCGAGCAACTTGGTCCGCCCGAGCCAGCGCCCCCCGAAGTAGGCCATGATGTCCGTGGCCCAGATGCAGGTGTTCAGCAGCAGGCTGAACTGGAAGCCGTAGGGCTCCGGGAAGTTGCGCACCAGGATCAGGTGGCAAGGGAGGAACCCGACGTAGATGAGGGCGAACCAGCTCGTGGCGATGTCGCCGATGCCCGCCCGTGGCCGGCGCCGGGCAAGCATCCAGACCAGGATCGCAATCGCGCTGACGGTGAACAGCGGTGCCAGGTAGGTCGGGCCGAGGAAGCCCCCGAGCAGGTCGAGCGTCAGCACCGACGCGGTGATGAGCAGCGTCGCGGGTGTGTAGCCCTTCAACACGAACAGGCGACACAGCTCGCGCACGCAGAGCAGCGCGAAGCCGGTGATCATCAACGTGTGAGCGGTGCCGCCGAGCCACAGGCACGTGAGGGCCACGGCGATGAAGGCGACGCCGCTGACGACCCTCAGCCGGAGCACGCGGCGTCCTCGCGGGGCGCAGTCGCCATCGGAGGCGTGATCACCCACGTCGCCTCCTGGGACCCGTCATCCACCCGGACGATGCGCCAGAGGCTCTCGGGAGGAGGGTCCGCCGGAGGCCTCGGGGGAAGGGCCCTGAGCAGGCGCGGGGCTGGCAGCGAGGCGGCCTCCAGACGGGCGGTCGCCTCAGCGACCGTGAGCCCCAGGAGGGCGACCGAGGTCTCCATCAGACCTCCATGACCTCTTTCTCCTTGGCCGCGAGGATCTCGTCAAGCTCCTTCACGAAGCGGTCCGTCAGCTTCTGGATCTGGTCCTCGCCCCGCTTGCGATCGTCTTCGGTGCACTCGCCGCCCTTCTCGAGCTTCTTCAGGGCGTCCATCTCGTCCCGACGAACGTTGCGGATGGCAATGCGTCCCTCTTCCGCGCTCTTCTTCAACACCTTCACGAGATCCTTGCGACGCTCTTCCGTGAGCATCGGGATGTTCAGGCGGATGACCTGGCCGTCCGTGTTGGGCGTCAGGCCCAGATCGCTCTTCTGGATGGCTTTCTCGACCAGGCTGACGGACTGCCGGTCGAAGAGCTGGATCTGGATGGTGCGGGCGTCGGGCGTCGAGATGTTGCCCATGGCCTTGATGGGCGTCTCCGCGCCGTAGTAGTCCACGACGATGCGATCGAGCAGCGCGCCCGAGGCCCGCCCCGTGCGCACGGAGGCGAAATCGCGCTGGGTCGCAGCGATCGCCTTTTTCATCTTGTCTTCGGTCTGCTGGATGACGTCTTTGATCGACATGGGAGTTGGCTCCTCGAAGGGCGGTCAGCGATGAACGGCGGTGCCGATGGGCTCGCCGCACAGCACCCGCTCCAGGTTGCCGGCGGTCGAGAGATCGAACACGACGATGGGGATGTCGTTGTCCTTGCAGAGGGTGATCGCGGTCAGGTCCATGACGCGGAGGTCCTGCGTGAGGACGTCGAGGTAGGACAGCGAGTCGT
>JAYKHR010000106.1:0-9942 GCA_035285125.1 Candidatus Sericytochromatia bacterium
GGGCGCGGACCTCGTGCTGACCTACCACACGCCGGACCTGCTGCGCTGGCTGGCCGAGGGCCGCGGCTGCTGACGGGCGCAGAGGCGCGAACGGGAGACGCCCCGCCGTCAGGCGGGGCGTCAGGGCATCAGATGCTCAGCGCTTCTTGGCTGCGGCCTTCTTGGCCTTGCCGGCCGCCACGAGCTCCCGCAGGGCCTTGCCGGCGATGAACGCGGGCGACTTGCGCGCGGCGATCTTCAGCACCGCCCCGGTGCGGGGGTTGCGACCCTCGCGGGCGGCGCGCTCCTTCACGACGAAGGAGCCGAAACCCACCAGCGTCACGCGATCGCCCTTGGTCAGGGCGCCCGCGATGGCGGCGACGGCCGCCTCGATGGTGGCCTCCGTGTCTTTTTTGCTCAACTTGGTCTTGGCGGCGACGGCGGCCACCAGCGTTTCCTTGTTCATCGGGGTCCAGCTCCTTTTCTCCCAGGGCCCGCTGCTCCCGGAGGGGCTTGGTGGGCCGTTGCTGCATGCGTTCAAGCATGTTACGTCGGGGTGGAAATGTTTGCAACAAATAGGAGCATATATTTTCCAGGTCATGATCCAGGCGCCGCGCGCCCTCTGGGCGATCCAGGGGCCGCTGACGTGGTATCCTGGCCCTCGCGGGGAATAACATCCTGGGGATCCGCGAGACAACGAAGTCTGCGAGGTCGTGGTCGATGATTGACCTGATGGTGCCAGCGCCACTCGGCGTGGCGGAGTCTGGAGGGCGAGCGCTCTTCAGGGCCTTGCTGCGTGCCGCCACGACGGTTCCGGCTAAACTCGACCACGCGCACGGCCTGTGGCGACCCGGCGAGCACCTCCATCACCGGGTGCGGGAGGTTGCCATTCCTTTGGGCGGGTCCCACACGCCAGGCCACCTGCTGGTGCCGCACGGCGGCCGGGGGGCCACCATCGTGCTGGCGCGCGGGGGGGCCTGCACGGACCCCGTGACGCACGGCCGGTGGGTGCGGGCGCTGCTCGACCGGGGCCTGGCCGTGCTCACGTTCGACCTGGACGGGCACGGCGAGAGCCCCCGGACGCTCTCCGGGCCGGGCATTGCGGAGGACGTGCCGGCCGCCGTGGCCTTTGCGCGGTCGCAACCGGAGGTGGACCCGGCTCGCGTCGGGCTGCTGGGCTTCGACCTCGGTGGCGCTTGCGTGCTCCAGGCGGCCGCCCACGATCCGGCCATTCGGGCTGTCGCCACGGTGGGAAGCGCCCACCGGCTGCAAATTGACGATTGGAGCCAGGTCGGCGAGGCCTTCGGGCTGCTCAATCCCGAGGTCGCCCACGCCTGGCTGCAGGGCACGCCGGCGCTGGTCAACGCCGTGTTGCGCACCCGGGTGCGGCTGCCCGGGGGGACCCCACCGGCCGAGCTCGGGGATCCGCGCGTGTTGCGCGCGGCTGCCGAGGCGCTGCGGCACCTGAACCCGCTCGACTCGGCCACGGCCTTGCGGGCCCCCTTGCTCGTCGTGCACGGCGAGTGGGACTGCCTCACGCCCTCCTGGCAGGCCGAGGCGCTGCACAAGCGGGCCGGCGGGCCCTGCGAGTTGCTGATCGCCCCGCGTCGCAACCACCTCACGCTGCTGCTGAGCCGCCGAGCCATTCTGGCCGCGGCCGAGTTCCTGACGGGCCGCGTCTGACGCCGGCCGCGTAGCCAACGTCTCGTGCCACGCCTCGACGAACCACCGGCCCCGCCCCAGGCCCCCCTCGCGCGCACGGGCGTGCGCTTCCTGCTGGCTGGTGCCCTCAACACGGCCTTCGGCTACAGCGTCTTCTTCCTGATGCTGCTCGTGCCTGCCCCGCTGTGGCTTCAGTTGCTGGCTGCCAACGTCGTGGCCGTCACCTTCAGCTACGTGACGGCCGCGCGCTTCGTGTTCCGCCACGGCGGCTGGCGGCCGATCTTCCGCTTCGTGGCGGTCTACGTGGTGCTGTATGGCGTGAACCTGGTGGCCATGCAGGCGTTGCTGGATCGCGGCTGGCAGCCCATGTGGGCGGCCGTCGCGGTGCTGCCCTCCGTCACGGTCCTGACCTTCTTCTTGCAGCGCTGGTTCGTCTTTGGGCGCCGGGGTTGACGCTCGGTCCCGGGCCAGGCACCTTGTAGGCGTGCCGCCCATCCACCGGCTGCTGAAGGAGACCCCATGCGCCTGCCCCTTGCCCTCGCCACCCTGGCCGCCTCGGTCCTGCTCGGCGCTGCGCCCGCCCAGGCCTGGACGCTCACGTGGCTCGGCCACGCCGGCTGGGTGGTGGAGTCGCGAGGGGGCACGCGCCTGCTGATCGACCCGTGGCTCGCAAACCCGCGCTTTCCGCGAGGCTACGCCCTGCCCGCGCGCGTGGACGCCGTGCTGGTCTCCCACGGGCATTCGGACCATGCCGAGTCTGCTGCAGAGCTCTCCGAGCGGCACAAGGCTCCGATCGTGGGATGCTACGAGCTCGTGGCGGCGCTCGCCCCTGAGGCTGGCCCCGCGGGCATCGGTGCGAACATCGGGGGGGCCGTCAAGGTCGGGGACGTCACGGTGCACCTGACGGCGGCGGCGCATTCCAGCGCCATCGTGCAGGAGGGGGCGACGCCACACTACACGGGGGCCCCCGTGGGGTTCGTGCTGATGGCCCCCGGCGAGCGCCCGCTCTACCACGCCGGCGACACGGGCCTCACCCGCGAGATGGAGACGATCCGAGAGCTGTACCAGCCCGGCATCGCCCTGTTGCCCATCGGTGGCCACTTCACGATGGACCCCGTCCAGGCGGCGATCGCCAGCCGGTGGTTGGGCGTGAAGGATGTCGTGCCGATGCACCACGGCACCTTCCCGGTGCTGTCGGGCAAGCCGACGGCGCTCAGGGCGGCGCTGTCGCGGGCGGTGCGGATGACCGACCCCGTGCCGGGCACCGCCTTCAAGCTCTGAGGCGACTCCCGCCCGGCCAGGAAGCGCGCACCGGCTCCCTCAGGGGGACGGGCTGGCCGAGGGCGGCGGCGAGGCCAGCGCCCGCAGGGCGTCCACGACGAGCTGCCTGAACCTCGTTGGATCAGGGTCCCAGGCGACCTCTATTCGGCGCTCCTCAGGCTCTCGTCCCAGCGGGTCGGGCCTCAGCCGCACCACGGCGGTGGCGGTGCCAGGGCGTCGCGCCAGCTGGATCGAGCCCTCCTCCGACTGCCAGGTGGTGGTTTCCAGGCCCTCCGCGTCCGTGCCGACGGAGGGGGACGGCACGGGCAGCGCGTCGCTCGCCGTCAGCCAGCGCACGATCAGGTGGTCCGTGGCGATCGCGTCAGGGGCCGGAGAGCCGGCCACGCCGGTCTCGGGCGGCAGAAACAGCCACCTGAGGTCGTCGAGCTGCTGGGTCACGCCTGCGACCTCGCCCCAGTCCTTGAGGCCGGGAGGCAGGCGCTGCTGACGCAACTGCGCGTCTGTCATGGTGGCAAAGTAAGGGATGCGTCGCATCTGCGAGAAGCGTCGCTGCTCGTCCGGGTCGGGTGTGGGCCTTGGCGTCGGCTTGGCTGCGGGCCTTGCCGTGGGCTTCGGCGTGGGCTTGGCCGTGGGCGTTGCCGTCGGCCGCGGCGAGGGCGTGGACGACGGGAGGGGCGTCGGGGTGGGGGCCGGCGAGGGCGTGGCCTTGGGGCGCACAGCGAGGTCGCCCCGGGCCTTCGGCCGCGGCCGGGGAGTGGCCGTCGGGGTCGGCGAGGGCAGCTCGACGGGGAGCACCACGCGCGGCGTCGGGAGCAGCCTCGGACCTCCCTGGATGGTCAGCAGGCCGGCCACGAGGAGGTGGGCGGCGAGCGAGCCGAGCCAGGCCCGCTTGCCTGCCGCGGGGGCGTGGGGGATGCCTCGGCGGGGCGTCGCCTCGCCCACCGCGTCGGGGTCCGGCTGCGCCGTCATCTACCGCCCGCCGCCCGCCGAGGGAGCCCCGAGCGGCACGGACTGTGCCATGGCCTTGAGGGCGTCCTGGTAGACGTCGCCGTACGCATAGACGAGGTAGTCGCCCTTCTCCACCACGGCATAGTTGTTGGGTGCATGGTAGCTGAGCGCGCTGATCTTCTCGACGAGCGCCAGCGCGAAGGCCCCGGCGACCAGGGTGAGGAACACGTTCGGCTTGGTGCGGTAGGTGACGACCACCCGGCTCAGGCCGTCGTCGTAACGCAGGAAGACCAGGTCGGTGCCGTACAGCGACATCACGTCGACGGCGCGGAGCTGGAAGCTGGCGGGCACGGTGGTGGGCAGGGCCACGGGCTTACCCGCCGCGCGGGCCGCCTCGGGCGTCGGGAACCGCCGCATCTCCGTGGGGCTGCCGGCCACCATCTTCAGGCGGGAGGCCTCCCTGGGCACCGTCAGGCCCACCGTGGGCTTCCCGGCGGTGGACAGCGAGTCGAACCGGCTCGTGAAGTAGGCGGCCTCGTTCGGGCCCCAGAAACGCTCTTCCTTCATCACCACGCCAGTCTCCCTGGCGATCCAGAACCTGTGCCCGGGGGGGCTGTCGGGGCCAAAGCCGGCGATGGGCTCCGCCGTCAGGCGCCAGCACGGGTAGAGCGCCACGATGTCGGGCTCCGGCGCGACGCTGAGGCGGTAGTTTCGCTGCAGGGCCTGGGCGTCCGTCGTCACCTTCCCGAGCACGAGGTCTCGGACCTCCTCGGCGGCGGCAGGCGTGTCGCTCTGGAACAGCAACGCCTCCCGTGGAAAGAAGGCCGTGAGCTTGTTTTGCTCGAGCAGCAGGTTCAGCCCGACCAGCTCCTTCGGCCCCGTCAGCGAGATCTGGTAGTTTTGGCCGTCGAGGTGGTCCACCCGGGCCCGCGCGTCGAGCACCATGTCCTGGCGCACGCACTGCTGCACCCGCACCCCCTTGAACCGCTGACGCCCCTCCTGCCGCGCCACCAGCGCCAGCACGTCTCGCACGCTCGGGGGCCCTGAAGGCTGGGCGGCTGCAGGCGTCACGGCGGCAGCGGGCTCCGCGGCCAGAGCAGGCCCGCCGCCTGGCAGAAAAAAGGCCAGCC
Organism: Candidatus Sericytochromatia bacterium; assembly: GCA_035285125.1. Classification (GTDB taxonomy): domain Bacteria; phylum Cyanobacteriota; class Sericytochromatia; order S15B-MN24; family JAQBPE01; genus JAYKHL01. The sequence continues at coordinate 5,001 of JAYKHR010000106.1, forward strand.
CCAGGGCCAGGCAGAGGAGGCCCCGGGACGGGTGTTGGCGATGTGGAAGGAAGGCGTACACCGGTTGGCTCCTCGGCGCTGGGGTGTTCGAGGGAAAGACCTCCGCCCCGCCCTGAAGGTTCCGTGGCAGGGGTCAGGTGCTCACGGTGCGGATGTGCAACTCCTTCATCTGGCGGGGGCTGATGGCGCCGGGCGCCTGGACCATGAGGTCCGTGGCGGACTGGGTCTTCGGGAACGCGATGACGTCTCGGATGGAGCTCAGGCCCGCGATCAGCATGACGATCCGGTCCAGGCCGAAGGCAAGGCCACCATGAGGCGGGGCGCCGAAGTCGAAGGCCTCGAGCATGAAGCCGAACTTCTCGGCGATCTCCTCGTCCGTCAGACCGAGCATCCGGAACACCTGGTTCTGCACGTCGCGGCGGTGGATGCGGACGCTGCCGCCCCCGAGCTCCGTGCCGTTGAGGACCATGTCGTAGGCCTTGGCGCGGCAGGCGCCGGGATCGGAGGTCAGCAGCTCGACATCCGAGTCGAGCGGCGCCGTGAACGGGTGGTGGAGTGGGTCCCAGCGCTGCTCGTCGGCGTTCCACTCGAACATCGGGAAGTCCACCACCCAGAGGAGCTCAAAGCGCGTCTGGTCGATCAGGCCCATATCGTCGGCGAGCTTCAGCCGGAGGCGCCCGAGCACCTCCCGCACCACCGAGACCTGGTCCGCTGCGAAGAGCAGCATGTCGCCGGGGCGGGCGCCCGTCGTCGCGCCAATGGCCGCGGCCTCCTCGGCCGTGATGAACTTCATCACGGTCGACGCGAAGGTCGCCTCGATGGCCTCATCGCCGAGCCTGTAGCTGACGGCCTTGGCATTGGCGTCGTCGGCCCCGCTGGCGGCTTGCACCTTGACCCAGGCGAGCCCCTTGGCCCCGAAGCGCTTGGCGAACTCCCCGAGCTGGTCGATCTGGGCTCGGCTGAGCTCTGCGCCACGCGGCACGCAGATGGCCTTCACGCAGCCACCGGACGCCAGCGCGTCGGCAAAGACCTTGAACTGGCTGCCGCCGAGCGCCGCGCCGAGGTCGTGCAGTTCGAGCCCGAACCGCAGGTCAGGCTTGTCCGAGCCGTAACGGTCCATTGCCTCCGCGTAGGGCATCCGCCGGATGGGCTGGGAGATGGTGACCCCCGCGAAGCGCGTCAGCAGATGACACATCAGGCCCTCATTGATGGCCATGATCTCGTCTTGCGTGAGGAACGAGGTCTCGATGTCGATCTGGGTGAACTCCGGCTGGCGGTCGGCGCGCAAGTCCTCGTCCCGGAAGCAGCGCGCAATTTGGAAGTACCGGTCGTAGCCCCCGACCATCAGGATTTGCTTGAAGATCTGCGGGCTTTGCGGGAGGGCGAAGAACTCGCCCGGGTGGACGCGAGACGGAACCACGTAGTCCCGCGCGCCTTCCGGGGTGCTCTTCGTGAGCATCGGCGTCTCGATCTCAAGGAAGCCCTCCCGGTCCATGTAGGTCCGGACGGCCATGGTGATGTCGTGGCGGAGCTTCAGGGCGCGCTGCAGCCTCGGCGACCGCAGGTCCAGGTAGCGGTACTGCAGCCGCAGCATCTCGTCCACATCGTCATCCCCGATGGGGAAGGGGGCGGGCCGAGCGGGGTTCAGGATGGTGAGCTCGCTGGCGTAGACCTCGATCCGGCCCGTGGCCAGGTTCGGATTCTCCTGACCCTCGGGGCGCGCGCGGACCACCCCGCGGATGCCGATCACGAACTCCCCGCGCAGGGCCTCGGCTGCGGCGTGGGCCTGGGGCTCGGTCTGGGGGTTGAAGACCACTTGCACGAGGCCCGTGCGGTCCCGCAGGTCGACGAAGATCACCCCGCCGTGGTCGCGGCGGCGCTGGACCCAGCCGTAGAGCAGGACGGTCTGGTCGATGGCTTCGTGGGTCACCTCCCCGCACCGGTGCGTGCGGACGCCGATCAGGGTGTTGGGCTGCGCGGAAGCGATCATGTTCGGGACCCGATTGCTGTCTTGAGGCGCTGCGCGCCAGGGAGGAGGCGGCCGCCGGGCGGGCGGTAGGGCATTATACCGGAGGCCGCGAAAGCACGTAAACGTCAGCGGGGATGCCGCCTTGCGACCTCCGGGAGGGCTGTGCTAAAGTATAGGTTCTGCGCCCGGGCATTCCGATGCTTGGCTGCGCGACGCCGGTTCGAGGGCTTCCCTTGACGGCGATCCTACACGCGGAGTGCCCCCGGATGGGTGGCGAGGCCGCAGCACCCTCGGGGCTGCTCCTCGTGCTTCCGGACCCTTTGGCCTCCGCGGTCGTCCAACCCCAACCAAACACGCGAGGTTCAACCAACCACCATGCCCGTCGTCGCAATGAAGAGTCTGCTCGAGGCAGGCGTCCACTTCGGCCACCAGTCCCGGCGCTGGAACCCCAAGATGAAGCGGTTCATCTTCGGGGAACGCAACGGCATCTACATCATTGACCTGGCGAAGACCAGCCGCCACCTGGACGTTGCTCACAACTTCCTGCGTGAGGCCGCCGGCCAGGGCAAGAGCATCGTCTTCGTCGGCACGAAGAAGCAGGCGCAGGAGGCCATCCGCGAAGAGGCTCAGCGCTGCAACCAGTACTTCGTCAACCAGCGCTGGCTCGGCGGCATGCTGACGAACTGGCCCACCATCGCCAAGCGCATCCAGCGCCTCAAGGAGCTGGAAGGCATGAAGATCGACGGCACCTTCGACCGCCTCCCCAAGAAGGAAGTGTCGGTGCTCGAGAAGGAGCGCGAGAAGCTCGAGCGCCTCCTCGGCGGCCTCAAGGGCCTCAAGGGCCGGCCGGACGTCCTGTTCGTGGTCGACCCGCGCAAGGAGCACATTGCCGTCAAGGAAGCCCGGAAGCTCGGCATCCCCATCGTGGGCATGGTCGACACCAACTGCGACCCCGACGAGGTCGACTACGTCATCCCCTCGAACGATGACGCCATTCGCTCCGTCAAGCTGATCGCCGCGGCCATGGCCGACGCCGTGCTCGAGGGCCGGCAGGGCGAGCAGCACAAGGAGGCGCCCGTCGCCGCTGCCGCCACCGAGGCTGCCGCGGTCTGAGGCCCCTTCGGCCCACCTCTGGGGGTCCGGACCTAGTCCGGGCCCCCTTCTTGTCGGCTTGGCGCCCCCTGCGGCGCTGGCGGTGCGGGGGCGGGCCGTGGTATCCTTCCTTGATTCTCGGGGCGGCACAACCCGCTCCCTGTAACCATTCCGCGCATTGTCGCCAGGCGCGCGCGCCGGCGGGACACTTACGATCCCCAGGAGGAAAACGAACCATGGCGGAGATCAGCGCCGCGCTCGTGAAGGAGCTTCGCGAGAAGACCAACGTGGGCATGATGGATTGCAAGAAGGCCCTGACGGAGACGAACGGCGACCTCGAGGCCGCCATCGACCTGCTCCGGAAGAAGGGCATGGCCAAGGCTGCCTCCAAGGGCGGCCGCATCGCCACCGAGGGCCTTGTGAGCGCCTTCGTGGCCGCCGATGGCCGCACCGGCGGCATCGTCGAGGTCAACTGTGAGACCGATTTCGTCGGCCGCAATGAGACCTTTGTCGAGCTTGTCGGGGCCGTGGCAAAGTTCGTCGTCGACCAGTCGGGGACGGCTGCCGGCACCGGCGCCGACCTGCTGGCCCTGCCGGGCTGGGAGCCTGGCAAGACCGTTGATGAGACCATCAAGGAAGCCATCCAGAAGACCGGCGAGAAGATCGACATCCGTCGCTTCGAACGCTACGAGGGCGCCGCGGGTGCCACGCTCGGAAGCTACATCCACCTCGGCGGCAAGATCGGCGTGCTGATCGAGTTGCAGGGTGGCGATGCCGCGCTGGCGAAGGACATCGCGATGCACGTGGCCGCCTCGCAGCCGCAGTTCATCAACCGCGAGGATGTCTCGGCGGACGTCGTCGAGAAGGAGCGGGAGATCCTGCTCGCGCAGCCCGACCTTCAGTCGAAGCCCGAGAACGTGCGGGCCAAGATGGTTGAGGGCCGCATCGGCAAGTTCTTCGAGCAGGTCTGCCTCATCGAGCAGCCCTTCGTGAAGGATCCGAGCGTCACGGTCAAGGACCTGCTCGGGCGCGCCAACGCCTCCGTGACCCGCTTCGTCCGCTTCGGGCTCGGCGAGGGCCTCGAGAAGAAGCAGGACAACTTCGCGGAAGAGGTTGCCTCCTACATGAAGGCCTGATGGCCTTGCCGGGGGAGCAGGTCGCAAGGCCGGCTCCCCCTTCGTTTGCCGCCCTTCCGTCAGCTCGGAGCCTTCTGGTGTCCAACCTCCGCTACAAACGTGTCCTGCTCAAGCTCAGCGGCGAAGCCCTGATGGGTGAGCTCGGCTATGGCATCGATCCCAAGGTGGTGCAGCACATCGCCACGGAGATTCGCCACGTCGTCTCCCGCGGGGTCGAGGTCGCCGTCGTCGTGGGCGGCGGGAACATCTTCCGGGGCATGGCGGCCAGCGCCAAGGGGATGGACCGGGCCCAGGCCGACTACGTCGGAATGCTCGCCACGGTGATGAACGCGCTGGCGCTGCAGGACGGCCTCGAGAAGGCGAACGTGACCACGCGCGTGCTCTCTGCGATGGAGATTCGCGAGGTGGCGGAGCCCTTCATCCGGCGCCGGGCCCTGCGGCACCTCGAGAAGGGGCGCGTCGTCATCTTCGGCGGCGGCACGGGCAACCCCTACTTCACGACAGACACCGCCGCCAGCCTCCGGGCGGCTGAAATTGGGGCCGAGGTGCTGCTGATGGCCAAGAAGGTCGGCGGCGTCTATGATCGGGACCCTGTGCGCGAGCCCGGGGCCGTCAAGTACGACTCGCTGTCCTACCTCGACGTCCTCACGCAGGACCTCCGCGTCATGGACCTGACCGCGATCACCCTCTGCAAGGACAACGACATCCCCATCGTCGTGTTCGATCTCTCGACCGCCGGCAACCT
>JAYKHR010000107.1:0-12968 GCA_035285125.1 Candidatus Sericytochromatia bacterium
GGCGTGCCGGCCTGGTTGACGGGCCGGGTGCCGCCCAGGAAGAAGTCGCCCTGCGGCCGGCCGAGGTTCAGGCCGAGCGTGCCGCGCATCGCGACCACGTGGTGGGTCCAGGGCAGCCCCCAGAAGCGCCGGTGATCGAGGAAGCCCCGGTAGTAGTCGACCTCCGAGCCCAGCCAGGGGTGCGCCACCTCCAGGCCCCAGGACCCCAGCGAGCCGTACTCGGGCGAGATCGAGTAGCCGAAGCGGCCGTTGTCGTTGAAGCGGTAGGCGTAGCTGATGCTGTGGCTGCGACCCGGCGGTGGGATGAGGTTGGTGCCCTCCAGCGGCTTGCGCTCGCTCGCGGGGGAGAGGTCCTGGATGAGGCGCACGTTGAGGTTCAGGGCATGCACGTCGCCCACCTGGTAGCTCGCGTTCGTGAGGGGGGAGGGCAGGTTGTTCCACCCGATGCCGGCCGTCAGCGTGGCGAAACGCTGCATCGGCGTGAGGGTCGTCCCGTCTCGCAGCGGCACGTTGTAGCGGTTGGGGAAGACCGAGGCCAGCGCGTTCCAGTTGATGTCGTACTGCGTGTTCTGGTAGAGGAACGTGCCCACGGCGCGGTCGAGCGGGTTCATCGCCACCGCCTCGCCCGTCTCGCGGTCCACCCAGCCGTCGCCCTGCAGGCCCCAGCCGAGGTGGGCGAAGTAGAGGTTCGTGAGCAGCACGTCGTAGCCCAGCGTGAACGCCCCGATCGAGGCGGGGTTGGCCTGGTAGAGCGGCAGCCAGAGCTTGGGCAGGAGCGAGACGGCGGGGCTGTAGGGGCTGGACAGCGTGGGCCCCGTGAGCCGGGGCGGGGGCTCCGTCTGCCGCAGTTCTTGCTGGGGCGCCGGCGCTGCAGCCCACGTTGCGGGGTCGAGCGGCAGCGTGTGGATGTCCCACCCGAAGCCGCGGCAGTAGCTCACGGCCAGCTCCTTGCCGTCGGGCCGGACGGCGGGCTCGCACACGCCCGTGAGCACGTTCGTCACGCGGAAGAGCGCGCGGGCGCGCCAGTCGTAGGCGAAGATGTTGTACACGCCCCCGTCCCGGTCGGAGGCGAACACGAGGTGGCGCTGGTCCGGCGTCCACACCGGGCCCGTGTCCACGGCGTCGTCGCGCCAGAGCTGCTCCACGCGCCATGTCGTGGTGTCGACCAGGTACAGGTCGCGCGTGCCCTTGTGCCAGGCCGAGAACACGGCCTGCTTGCCGTCCGGGCTCCAGCGCGGGGCCGTGATCTGGGCCTCGTCGGGCCAGGCCGTCACCTCGCGGAGCTGGCGCCCCTGGGCGTCGAGCAGCAGCAGGTGGCTCTGGCCGCGGCCGCCGCGCACCGCGAGCAGCCGCTGGCCGTCCGGGCTGATGCCTGGCTGCGAGATGCGCGCGTACTCCGTCAGCGGCGTGGTGGTGTGGGTGTCGAGGTCGTGGCGGAAGACGTCGTCGAAGCTGGAGTAGTTGTTGCGGCCCCGGCTCTCCGAGTAGAACATCGACCGGCCGTCGCGGGAGAGGTCGAAGGCGCCCGTCTGGCTCTTGCGGGCGAGCTTCTCCAGCACGGGCTGGCCGTGGCGCGTGCCGCGCAGGGCCACCAGGTTCGGGGCGCCGTGGCGCAGGCCCTCGACGAACACCAGCGTGCCGTCGGGCAGCCAGGCGGGGTGGCGGTGGTGCATGCCCGTCGTGGTCACGGGGCGCGTCAGCGTCACGGGGCGGCGGCGGATCACCTCGAGCTGGGCTGCGCTGCGGCGACGCAGCCAGAGGCTCATCTCGTCCCAGATCTGCATCGCGTCGCGCCCGGGCAGCACCTCTGCCACGGCGTGGTCGATGCCGAGCCACGGCGACCGGGCGTAGGCATGGGCGATCGCGGGGGGCTTGTCTGCGCCGTAGCGCTCGACGATGTAGCGGTAGAAGTAAGTGCCGTAGACGTAGCAGGCGTCGCCTGAGGGAAACTCCGTCAGGTGGTAGGTGCCGACCTGGTCGATCGACAGCTGCCGGCCCTCGAGGGCGTCGGCGCGCAGGTACATATCAAAGTACGATTCGTGCCCGCGCCCCCCGAGCCCGTCGTTGGTGTAGAGCGACTCCACCGTCACGGCGAGCCCCTCGATCAGGAAGGGCGGCTGCCACATGTTCGGGAACAGGAAGCGTCCGAAGACCTTGTTCAGCCCTGCCGCGACCCCCTCGACCGTCTCGAAGTGCAGCGTGTGCGTGTACTCGTGGGTGATGACCATCTTGAGCCAGTCGTCGTAGCGGCCCCAGAGGTAGTCCGAGTCCGGCGCCGTCAGGTTCACGTAGATGCAGTTGTTGACGTACGGCAGCGCCATGCCCCCAGGGCTGTCTTCGTGGTCGAACAGCGTGAGCTCCGTCTTCTGGGTGGGGGTGGCGCCCATGTACCGGGAGACGCGCTCGTGGGCCTCCTCCGCGAAGGCTGCGGCTTTGCGCGCGATGGCGTCGTAGCCCTCCTGGTAGTTGACCCGGAAGTGCTTCGTCTCCAAGGTGTACAGGCGCACGGTGGGATCGAGCGTCGCGGCCACCGCAGGCGCGGGGGCCGCCAGGCAGGTGGCGGCCAGGGCGAGGCCCAGAAGGGAGAGGCGGTGGCGGGGGGGCATGGGGGCCTGGCTGGAGAGACGGACGCCCCCTTCTTGCCCACCCTGGCCAGGGGTTAACCGTGGGGACGCCGTTGGCCACCCCATGCTTTACTGGGGGTGGAACACGCGGGGGAGAGGCCTTGGGGGGGATCAGCGTCGGCACGGGGCGGCTCGGGCAGGTGGCCATGGTGGCCGCCGGCTACGTGCTGCTGGGCTGGCTGGGCAACCAGATGGCCCTGCAGCCCAGCTACGTGGCCGTGCTCTGGCCGGCTGCCGGCCTGAGCCTCGCCGCCGTGCTGGCGTTCGGGGCTGGCGTCTGGCCCGGGATCTGGCTCGGCGCGGCGCTGCAGGCCCTGCAATCCTTCGTGCCCTCGCTGGGGTGGCCGGGGGCCCTGCTCGTGGCCGCCTCCCTGGGCACGGGGTCCGCCCTGCATGCCGTGGTGGGGGGCTGGCTGCTCCGGCGCCGGGGCTTCCGGGCGGAGTTCGACCGCGCCGAGGACGTGTTCAGCCTGCTCGTGTTGGGGGGCCTGCTGGCGTGCGTGATCAGCGCCACCCTGGGCGTTGCGGCCTTTCTTGCCGTGGGCCTGGATCTGGTCGGGGAGGCCCCCGAGGGCTGGCTCGTGTGGTGGCTGGGTGACACGCTGGGGGTGGTGCTGGTGGCCCCCATCTGCCTGCTTGCCCCCCGCCTGGCCGAGGCGGACCCCATCAGCCACCTGGAGCGGGTGGCTTTGCTGGCGGCTCTGGGGCTCGTGGCAGGGGCGAACTTCATTGGCTGGCTGCCCGTGCCCCTCTTGTTCGTGCCCCTGCTGCTGTGGGCGGCCCTGCGCCTCGCGCCGGCCCGGGCCGTGCTCGCCGTCGTCTCGGTGTCGGGGCTGGTGGTGGTGGCGACGCGGCTTGGGCTGGGGCCCTTCAACGAGCCGTCGCGCCTCGAGAGGGCGCGCTCGCTGCAGCGCTTCCTGGGGACGGTCTCGGTGCCCGTGCTGGCGCTGGTCGCGGCGCTGGCCGCGCGGCGGCGCGTCGAGGCGGAGCTGCGCAGCAGCTCGCTGCTGCTGCAGGCCGTGATCGAGAACATCCCGGACGTGCTGTTCCTGAAGTCCCACCCCGACATGCGCTACGTGCTGGTCAACAGGGCGTACGAGCGCCAGCTCGGCACGCCGCGGGAGGCCGTGGTGGGTCTGGTGGACGCCCAGCTCTTCCCCGCCGAGCTGGCGGCCTACTTCGCCGAGCAGGACCGCGGGGTGCTCGCCAGCGGACAGCTCCTCGACGTGCCTGCCGAGCCCGTTGAGACTCGCCACGGCCCGATCTGGTTCCACACCAAGAAGGTGCCCGTGCACGACGGGCCGGGCGGGCCCCGGTACCTGCTGGGCATCGCCGAGGACATCACGGCCCTGCGGGCGGCCCGCGCCGAGATCGAGAGCCTCAACCGCCAGCTCGCGCAGCGGGTGGAGGCGCTCGAGGCGGCCTATGCGGAGCTTGAGACCTTCACCTACACGGTCTCCCACGACCTTCGCGCCCCCGTGCGGGCCATCGACGGCTTCGCGCAGGCGCTGCGCGACGGCTACGCGGACCAGCTCGACGAGCGAGGCCGGCGGTGGCTCAACCACGTCGGCGCCGGGGCCCAGCGGCTCGGGTTGCTGATCGACGACTCGCTACAGCTCGCCCGGGTCTCCCGCCGGGAGCTCACCATCACGGACGTGGACTTCTCCGCGCTCGCGCGCGCCATCGCGGGCGAGCTCGCGACGGCCGAGCCGGGCCGCCGCGTCGTCTGGGACATCCAGCCGGGCCTGGTGGTGCGGGGAGACGAGGGCCTGCTGCGGATCCTGCTGACGAACCTGCTGGGCAACGCCTGGAAGTTCTCGCGCCAGTGCGACCCCGCCCACATCACGCTGCGCTGCCTGGAGGCCGGAGGGGACCGCGTGTTCGAGGTCGCCGACGATGGGGCCGGCTTCGACATGGCCTACGCGGACAAGCTCTTCAAGCCCTTCTCGCGCCTCCACGGTGACGAGGAGTTCGAGGGCACGGGCGTGGGCCTCGCCACCGTGGCCCGGGTGGTGCAGCGCCATGGCGGCACCATCACGGCGGAGGGCCGGGTGAATGGGGGCGCCACCTTCCGGTTCACGCTGGATGGCCACGGGGGGGGCGTGTCGTGACGGATCGACCCTTGCACGTCCTGCTGGTGGAGGACTCGCCCGCCGATGCCGAGCTGCTGCAGCTGCGCCTCGAACGGGGCGGCTTCGAGGTGGCCCTGAGCCGCGTGAGCACGGGGGAGGAGCTGGCGGCCGCCTTGCGCGAGGGCGGCCCCTGGGACCTCGTGGTCGCGGACTACCAGCTGCCGCGCTTCGGCGGCCTGGAGGCCATCGGGCTGGTGCGAGCCAGCGGGCTCGATTTGCCGATCATCGTCGTCTCGGGCGTGATTGGCGAGGATGCCGCCGTGGCCGCGCTCAAGGCCGGGGCGCACGACTTCGTGCGCAAGGACAACATGGCCCGGCTGGTGCCGGCCATCGAGCGCGAGCTGCGCGAGGCGCGGGAGCGCGCCGCCCGGCGTGCGGCCGAGGAGGCCGTCCGGCTCGGCAACGAGCGCCTGCGCCTCCTTGCCGAGATCAGCCACGCCTTTGCCGAGGCCGCCCCCGACTTCCGCAGGCTCGTCGGCGTCGTGGGGGAGCGGCTCGCCCGCGTGCTCGACGCCGTCTGTGTGATCCAGTTCGTGCCCGGCTCCGATGGCCAGGCCGAGGCCCCCGTGCTCGTCGGCTTCACGCCCGAGGTGCTGGGTGAGACCCGGCGCGCGGCGGCGCTGCAGCCAGGCACGGGCTCGCTGCGGCCTCCTGTCGAGGGGGTGCCTGTCGGCTGGGCGGCCCTGCTCGGCAGCCGCCGCCCGGGGGCGGTCTTCATCGCCCCGATGCGCGCGCGGGGCCGCACCCTCGGCACCGTCACGCTCACGCGGGTGTCCGGGGCACCCTTCTCGGAGGCCGACACCCGGCTGGCCCAGGACCTCGCGGACCGCGCCGCGCTCGCCATCGACAACGCCAAGCTCTACGCCCACCTCGAGGAGCGCGTGGCCGCCCGCACGGCCGAGCTGGAGGAGGCCAACGCCAGGCTGCGCGAGTTGGATCGGCTCAAGGGCAACTTCGTCAGCTCCGTCTCGCACGAGCTGCGGACGCCTCTCACCACGGTGCTCGGCTACGCCGAATTCCTCGAAGACGGCGTCGCCGGCCCCCTCACCGAGGAGCAGCTGGCCTTCGTGCACCAGATCCAGGCGAGCACGGCGCGGCTGCAGCGGCTCGTGGACGATCTGCTGGATTTCGCGCGCATCGACGCCGGCACCTTCACCCTGCGGCGGGAGCCCCGGGATGTCTGCGCCCTGCTGGAGGGCGTCGCCTCGAGCCTCCGGCCGATGGTCGAGGAGGCGCAGCTTCGGCTCTCGCTGGCGTGTGCCGCGGCGCCCTGCGTCGCGGTGGTCGACGCCCAGCGCCTCGAGCAGGTGCTCACGAACCTCATCACCAACGCGACGAAGTTCACCCCGGCGGGCGGCGTGATCACGGCCTCCGTGGGCGCGGAGGGTGGGCTGGTGCGCGTCGAGGTGCGGGACACCGGCACGGGCATCGCGCCCGAGGACCTGCCCCGCCTGTTCCAGCGCTTCAGCCAGCTCAACCACCTCAAGGGCGGCACGGGGCTGGGGTTGTCGATCAGCCGCGCGCTGGTGGAGGCGCACGGCGGGCAGATGGGCGTGACGAGCGAGCCGGGGCAGGGCGCCTGCTTCTGGTTCACCCTGCCTGCCGACGGGGGTGCCCCGGCGCCTCAGAAGTAGGAGCCGAGCTCGAAGAAGGCCACGGGCCCGGGCAGGCCCCCGCCCGGCATCACGAGCCCCTGCCCGAGGCCGAGGCGGAGCTCGGTGGGGGCCTGCTGCACGTGGGTCTGCGCCCGCAGCTCCAGCCCCACGTCGACGAGGCTGCGGCGCCAGTCGAACGGCCCCTCCCAGGCCTGCCCGGCCTCGGTGAACAGGGCGCCGTGGAGGTTGCGCACGAAGAACGGGACGGTGCCCCAGCCCCGCTGCACGGGCTGCAGCGGGAAGCGCCACTCCAGCGAGAGGGCCGCCACGGAGGGGCCTCGCTGGGCCGCGAAGGCATAGCCCCGCAGGGGCACGGCCCGGGTCCCGACGCCGCTGGCCGTGCGCAGGTCGACGTTGGCGAGCAGGGTGGCCGAGTCCGAGCCCCCGAGGTAAAAATCGCCCGCCGCGTTGCTTCCCACGTTCGTGCCCCCCGACAGCCGCCAGGCCAGCACGTGGTGCTCCCAGGGCAGCGCGGCGTAGCGCCGCCAGTCCAGCCAGAGGCGGTCGTAGGCGTGCTGGGAGCCGAGCGCGGGGAGGGCCTTCTCGTAGCCCAGCGTGCTCAGGTTGCCGCCCTCTGGGCTGATTGACCAGGCGTGCTTGTAGTTGTCCGCGAACCGCCAGGTGGCTGCGAGCGAGTTGGTCTGGCCCGTCTGCGGGCGCAGGCGGTCCGGCAGCCCGAGGGCCAGCACGTCCATCTCGTCTTGCACGTGCTGGGCCTCGAAGGCGAGCGTGAACGTGTCGCCAGTGGCCCACTGGTTCTGCAAGAAGATGCTCGGCAGCCCCGGGAACGTGGCGGAGAGCCCCTGGTAGCGCCCCCGCTGCACCACGGTGCGGGCCTTGCCCTCGTGGATGGGGGCCGACATCAGGGTGGTGTCCGTCGCGTAGGCCGACAGGCTGGGGTACCAGACCTCGTTGCTGTAGCTCAGCGAGTAGAACGGGCGGCCGCTCAGCAGGCCCCAGCCGAACGAGCCGAAGGCGAAGTGCTGCATCAGGACGTCCTGCCCGAAGGTCTGGAAGCCCCACACCGGGCCCCGCTCGTCGAAGAAGCCGAAGGGCGCCCACAGCTTGGGGCGCAGGCTCGGCCACGGGTCGTAGGCGACGGGGGGGGCCTCGGGCAGCGAGACGGCCGGTGCCGGCTGCCGCACCCCGGCCTCGGAGGTGGGCGTGGGCACCAGTCGCCACGTCGCGGGGTCGAGCGGCAGCGTGACGACGTCCCAGCCCTGGGGGCCGTAGCTGCTCGCGGCGATCGTCTTGCCATCCGGGCTGACGGCCGGCTCGATCACGCCGCCGAGCACGTTGGTGACGCGGAACAGGCGGCGGTGCAGCCAGTCCCAGGCGTACAGGTTGAACACGCCGTCCCGGTCCGAGCTGAAGATCAGGTGCCGGCCATTCGGCGTCCAAGTCGGGTCCTGGTCCACGGCGCGGTCGCGCCACGCGGCGCGCATCGCGCCCGTCTCCGGGTTGACGAGGTACAGGTCGCGAGCGCCGTCGCGCCAGGCAGACACGGCCAGCAGGCGCTGGCGGGGGTGCCACGTCGGCGAGGACAGCTGGGAGCGGTCCGTCAGGCGGGTGAGGTCGGTGAGCCCCGTGCCGTCGGCCCGCATCCGGACCAGCGAGGTCTGCCCGCCGCCGTTGCGGACGGCCACGAGCGTCCGGCCATCCGGGCTGATGGCCGGCATGTCGAGCCTGGCGCGCTGCGAGAGGCGCTCCAGCTTCTTGGCTTTCATGTCGTACCGAAAGAGGTCCTCGTAGCCGGTGAAGCGGTTCTCGTCCCAGTTGCGGCTGTGGTAGGCCCAGCGGCCGTCGCGCGACACGTCCCAGCTGCTGAACGGGCTCTTGCCCATCAGGCGCCGGGGCGTCGCCGCGGCGGCCTTCACGTCCCGGACCGAGACCTGCGCGAAGGCGTGGCCCGTCCACCCCGCCCAGGCCAGCGCGCCGTCAGGCAGGTAGCGGGGGTGCCGCTGGTGCATCCCGGCGCGCGTGACGAGCGTGAGCGGCGTCAGCGGGCCGCGCGCCAGGATGGCGGCCCGCTGCGCGCGCGCGTCGGCCGTGAGCTCGGCCGTGAGGTCTCGCCACAGGGCCTGCGCGTCCTTGCCCGTCAGTGCGCGCAGCTCGTCATCGAGGCCCCACAGCCCCGCGTAGACGTTCGCCGCGTGGGCGTGGGCGAGCCGGGCGGGGGCGTCGGCCCCGTAGCGGGCCGCCAGGTGGCGGTAGAAGGCCATGCCGTACACGTAGGGGATCTCGCCGCCCGGCGGGTCGATCGTGAAGTAGCCTGATGCCTGGTCGATGCCGGCCAGCCGGCCGGTCAGGGCCGCCGTGCGGAGGTACATCCGGTAGGCCGTGTCCCGGCCGCGGCCCCCCGTCGAGTGCGCCGTCTCCGTGTGCACCGCGAGCCCCTCGATGAGGAAGATGGGCTGCAGCATGTTGGGGAACCAGCTGCGCCCGAGCACCTGCTTGACGAGGGCCGGCCAGCCCTCGGTCTTCTCGAGGTGCAGCACGTGCGTGTACTCGTGCAGCAGGAGGTCGCGCAGCCAGCTGTCGTAGCGCCCCATCAGCTGGTCGGCTGGGGGGCTGCTCAGGTAGATGAAGATCTGGTTGTTCGGCAGCGGGAAGCCGAAGCCGTTGGTGGTGTCCTCGGAGTCGAGCAGCGTGAGCTCCGTGCGCTGCGTGGGCTCGGAGCGCAGCCAGGGCGAGAGCTTCTCGTGGGCCTCCTCGGCGTAGCCCGCCGCGAGCCGGGCGATCGCCTCGTGCTCGGCCGGGAAGTTCACGCGGAAGTGGGGCGTCACGATGGTGCGCCACGTGATGGCCGGGTCGAAGATGGTCGCGGCGGACGCGGCCGGCGCCAGCCCGAGGGTCAGGGCGGCGGTGCAGGCCGTTCGAAGCAGGGCGCGACGGAGGGTGGACACGCCCACCACTTTACCCCACCGGGGGGCCGAGGGCATGGGGCCAGGGGCGTTTCATCCGGCCTCACCCTGTGGGTGCACAAGAAAGGCGCTCGCCTCTCCGCGCCACGAAAAGGCCCCCCGCGCGAGGCGCGGGGGGCCAGTGGCTGGTGCGGGTCAGCCAGCTCAGCGCCAGCCGATGTGGCCCGTCACGCCGACCGTGCCGGCCGTGATGCCGAACGGGCTGGTCGTCACGCCACCCACGTTGAAGTCCACGTGCGAGGTCGACGTGGGCGACATGCGGAGGCCGAGCCCGAAGGCGCCGAGGCCCGCCGTGGAGACGGGGACGGTGACGAGGCCCGTCAGCTTGTCGGCGACGGGAACCTGGGCGCCGACGTTCGCGCCGAAGGTCAGGCCCGTCGTCGGGGCGCCGAGCGAGGGGATCGCCACGTTGGGCGCCACGGAAACCAGCGCCGAGCCCAGGTCCATCGTCAGGGGCACGGAGACGCCGCCGCCACCGAGGGCGAAGGTGCCGCCGAGGCCCGACAGGGCGCCGTTCACCGCGACGGCCGCGTTGAGGCCGCCCATCGCCGCGAGGGGGTACTTGAACGAGGCGCCCAGGCCGATGCCCTGGCCGAGGCCGTTGAGCGTGGCCGCGCCGTTGACGTTGAGGCCGAACTCGCCACCGGCGAGCGACGTGCCGTAGTTGATGCCCGCCGCCGTGCCGGCGCCGGCCGAGAAGTAACTGACCCCCTTCGAGAGGACCGCCGCGGTGTTCTGGCCGAGGAACGTGGTGGGCGCGTCCTGCGTCATCGCATGCGCGGGGGAGGCCATCAGGACAGCGGTGACCGCAGCCAGGGTGGAGAAACGTCCGAACATGTGCTTTCCTTCCTTTCGATCAATGCGTGCAGCGTGTGAGGGCAAGCGTTCGCCCGCTTGAAGCCGTTTTCAAGCAGGTGGTTCGGGGTGGGGGGGGGAATTCGCCATTGAATCCTCCTCTGGATTGGGTGGGCTCAGCGCCGCGGCGGCAGGGGAGCCCGGGGTGGGGGCGCCGGCTTTCGGTCGGCAGTTGCTTCGAAGCGAATGGAGATTTCCTCTCCCTTGAAGCGACCGATCTCCGTGCGCAGGACATACCGACCTGGGGCCGGAATTTCCACGTTCTCAAAGCTCGAGCGGAAGCCGATGCCACCCGTCTTGTCCAGGGTGGCGGGCTTGTGCGTCAGCGCTGCGAGTTCCTTCTTGGCCCCCTCCGCCACGAGCGAGTGCCGGCACACGTGGGCCCCGGCGGGCAGGTCGTAGGCGCTGGAGAGGACAGCAAAATTGAACTTGATGGGGAAGGGCGTGGCAACCAGACAGCGATGGATCGGGTGGATGCAGAGCTGTTTGTTGGACTGCACATCCACGTCGATGTCTTCAAAGATGATCGTCTGGATGGTGGGCATTCGCTCCCCCGGGGGGCTACTTCGACGCAGCCCGTCACTTATATACCCTCAATTGCGGAAGCTGCTGCTGTGTCCAAAAACACATGGGCATCGGGGTGCAACTGCAAGAGCGAGGCAGGGCAAGCCGGATCAACCTGCCCGCAGGTCATGCGTCGCACGGCTTCGGCCTTTGCGTCGCCGGTCGCGATCAGCCAGACGGTCGGGGCGGCGAGCAGCGTGCCCACGCCCATGGTGATCCCGCGCGGGGCAATCGCCGAGGAGGGCGGCGCGAGGTCGACGACGTGGGTGCGGCCCCCCAGCGTTGGCGCCGGCTCGTTGAAGGCGATGTGCCCGTTTGCGCCGAGCCCGAGCAGCGTGAGGTCGAGGCCGCCAGCCGCCTCGATCGCTGCCTCGTAGGCGCGGGCCTCGGCTTCGAGGTCGGCCGCGAGGCCGTTCAGCACGTGCGCCCGGGTGGGGGGGAGCCCGCAGGGCCCGAACAGGTGGGTTTGGAAGAAGGCCGCAAACGAGCGCGGGTCGTCGGCGCCGAGGCCCACGAACTCGTCGAGGGCGAACACGGTGGCGGCGCCGAAGAGGCCCGGCTCGTCCGCCAGCCGCGCGTAGGCCTCGATCGGCGTGTTGCCGCTCGGCAAGGCCAGCACGGAGGCTGGTCGCTCGCGCAGCCAGCCCGCCAGGCGGCTGGCCACGGCCTCGGCCACGGCCGTGGCGTCAGACAGGAGGTGCAGCTGGATGGTCATGGAAAGGGCGCCCTCTCACTTCAACGACAGGCCCACGCGCGCAAAGGCCTCGCGCACGGGGTCGTAGTCGGCCGAGCTCGCCGGGACGAACCGCTCGATCAGGTACATCTGCTTCAGGATGCTGCGCCCCTCGTCGGTGGCGCTGAGGTCGAGGAAGGCCTGCCGGAGCGCGACCGTGGTGGCCTCAGGGAGGTGCTTGCCCACCGCCACCGCCCCGTTGGGGATCGGCTTGGAGTAGCCCAGCACGCGGATCTGGCTGGCGCGGTCCGCGAGGATGTGCTTCCAGGGCACGTCGTCGCCCCGATCGTCGTTGGCGAAGGTCGCGGCGGCGTCGACCTTGCGGTTCGCCACCGCGAGGATGGACGCGTCGTGCCCGCCCGCGTTGATCACGGCGCTGAAGTCCGTGGCCGGGTTCAGGCCGGCGTTGAGCAGCATCAGCTTCGGGTACACGCCGCCCGTGGTCGAGCCCGGGTCCACGAAGGCAAAGCTTCGGCCCTTGAGGTCCTTGAGGCTGGTGAGGCCGCTGTCGGCGTGGGTGATGATGGCCGAGTAGTAGTGGGTGCGGCCGCGGTAGGCCGACTTGAGCACCACGCGC
The DNA here is from genome assembly GCA_035285125.1 of Candidatus Sericytochromatia bacterium. GTDB lineage: Bacteria > Cyanobacteriota > Sericytochromatia > S15B-MN24 > JAQBPE01 > JAYKHL01. The sequence goes on from JAYKHR010000107.1 coordinate 12,065, forward strand.
ACGCCGGCGACCTTCTCGGCGAGCACGAGCGCGGCCGGCGACAGGAAGGCGACGTCCAGCTTGCCCCCCTTCATGGCCTCGACGACGCCGGGGTAGTCGCCCGCCACGAAGGGGGTGATGGGCCTCCCGAGGCGCTTCGACAGGTATCTGACGATCGGCGTCGCCTTGCGCAGCACCTCCTTCTGGTTCTCGAAGGGGGCGAAGCCGACCTTCAGGCCAGTCGGCGTGGCCGCGGCCCCGCCGCTGGGCAGGGCGAGCAGCGCTGCGACCAGCAGGACTCCTGGAACCCGACGTGCCATCTCTCCACTCTCGTCTTCACCTGCGGCGCCCGGGCGCCGCTTGGCGGTGGCCGACATTATAGCAACGTGCGGGCGCGGCTGGCGTCAGTCTGCCGCGATCACGATGATGCGGTCGCCGGCGGCGTAGCTCAGGACGAGCTCCTTCGGCGGGTTGAGGCGGATGCCCTCCCGCTGGGTGGGCCCGGCCTCCCCGAGCCGGCGGTAGCCGATGGCGACCTCGCCGCGCCTCGCTGCGGCCACCACGACGGTGTAGAAGCTCACGGGCTGGTCGAGGGCCACGTAGTCTGACGCCGCCTTGAGGTAGATCTCCATCCCCTGCGTGTCGAGCAGGTCCGTGAACACCGCGTTCAGGTGCTTGTTCTCGGACACCTGGGCCAGCATCAGGCTGATCAGCGTGTGGCTGACGATGAAGTCGTCAACGCGCGTGGCCCGCGCAAGGTCGCGGTTGCGGGCATGCAGCATCTCAGACACGATGTTGACGCGCGCCCCCGTCCGCTCGACCAGCGTGCGCAGGTAGAGCAGCGTCTCCAGCGTCCGGGCGTCGGCCTGGTGCTGGCCGAGCAGCTCCGTGTAGCCGAGCACGATGACGTGCTGGTAGCTCCAGA
>JAYKHR010000108.1:0-3302 GCA_035285125.1 Candidatus Sericytochromatia bacterium
ACGCGCGCCCCCGTCCGCTCGACCAGCGTGCGCAGGTAGAGCAGCGTCTCCAGCGTCCGGGCGTCGGCCTGGTGCTGGCCGAGCAGCTCCGTGTAGCCGAGCACGATGACGTGCTGGTAGCTCCAGAGGTCCAGCGACTCCAGCGTCGTGTAGTCGGTGGTGTCTCCCCGCCAGTAGTGGACCTGCTGGTGCCGGAGCAGGGGCCTGAGCGCCGCGATCTCCGGCGGCTCCGCCAGCTCGGCCACGACCGTCACGTCCGAGCCCTCGGCGACGTAGTAGTCCATCTCGCTGATGATCGACGGCGCCCGGCGGTTCCAGCCGAGGAGCAGCGTGCGGCGCGGGCCCTCCTGCGCGGGCCGGGGGGGCATGCGGATGGCCGCCTCGTCGATGGTGGGGGTGCCGCCCGGCCTCAGGTGGCGCTGGTCCTCGGCGATCGCGATAAGCGCGTCGCCTGGCTCGATGGCCGCTTCGGCCGGGGGGTTGAGCTGCAGGCGCCCGTCGGCGCGCCGAAGGCCCATCAGCGCGCAGCGGTCGTAGGCCAGGCAGGCCTCCTGGAAGCTGCGCCCGACCATCTCAGGCTCCTCGGCCATGTAGACCTCGTCGCCCGCGAAGTCGAACAGCTCGGTGTAGACGAGCGACAGGCCGGACTGGAAGCAGGTCTGCACCGTCAGGCGGGTCACGACCTCGCTGGAGAGCACCACCTCGAGCTCGTCGCCGCCCACCAGCGCGGCGACCTCACGCTTCTTCGGGTCGTTCAGCTCGGCCACGATGTGGTAGCGGCCGGCCTTGCGGTGCGGGCTGTGGGTGAGGGCCAGGATGGTCTTGAGCACCTGGGTGTCGGCGTCCGCGCCTTCGGGGGCCAGCACGACGATGGAGCGGGCGTCGTCGGGGGCGACGATGGCGAGGTCGTCCGGGTCGATCGGCGAGCCCGTCCGGCAGATCACGCGGGTGCTGCCCAGGTGCGGGACCTTCTTCTTGATGGCCTGCTCCATCTCGACCTTGTCGACCTCGGCCAGGATCACGATGCGGGGGCGCTTGCGGTGCTCGTTGGCGATCGCGAGCTCCGCCACGATCGTGAAGACCGCTGGGGTCCAGCCCAGGATTAGCGTGTGGTCGCGCTCCAGCACCATGCTGCGGCCGCGCCGGAGCTCCTCCAGCAGGCCCACGAGGCCCGTCGTCAGCAGACCGACGAGGGCGGACATCAGCAGCAGGCCGCTGACGGTCACCACCAGCATCACGCCGCGGTAGGGCCAGTCCGGCGGGTCGCCGCCCATCGTGCCGCCGTCGAAGAGGTGGGCGAGGGAGACCCACCACGCCTCGGCGGCGTCGAAGCCGTGCGGGTGCCCGTCCGGCGTGATGCCGGAGACCACCAGGAAAGCCACGGCCAGCCCCACCAGCACCAGCGTCAGCAGGCCGAGCAGGCCCACCTGGGCCAGCGTGCCGAGGCCGAGCAGCCGGTCGATGGCGTAGCGAAGGCGGGCCCACCAGCGGGGGGGACGGGCATGGTTCATCAAGGCGCTCCCGAACGAGGGGCCACATTATAACCGACGGGCCGAGCGACGCGCGGGGGGCCCTCGGCCATCTGCTAAAATGTCCGGGCTTCTCGCTTTGGAGGTCTCCTTGCGCTGGTTCCTCGCACTCCTCACGACGCTGGCGCTGCTCGCCGGCGGGGCCTGGGCGGCCTACCAGCGCGCACTCGAGCCCGTCGCCGGCACCGAAAGGGCCCTGCTCTTCGAGGTGCCTCCTGGGGCCGGCGGCGCCACGATCGCCCGCGGCCTGGAGCGCCGGCGCCTGGTTCGCAGCGCCCTGGCCTTCCGGGTGTACCTGCGCCTGAACGGCCTCGATCGGGACGTCAAGGCGGGCCTGTATGCCCTGTCCCCGAGCCTCGGCGTGCCCGGCGTCGCCGCCGTGCTGGTCGAGGGGCGCGACATGGGCACGCGCCTCACGGTGCCGGAGGGCTGGGCCGCGGCCCGCGTCGCCCGGTTGCTCGACCAGGCCGTCCCGGGGGCTGGCGCCACCTTTGCGGCCCTGGTGGCGAACCCCGACGCCCAGCGCGCCGAGTTCGCCTGGCTGCCGCCCCTGCCGCCCGGGGCCACGCTGGAGGGATTCCTGTTCCCGGACACCTACGTCATCCGGCCAGGGCCCGGCGCTGCGGACTCGCTCGTGCGCCTGATGCTCGCCCGCTTCGAGCAGGTCGCCCTGCCGGCGCTGCAGGGGGAGGGCCCGCCGCTCGGGCTCTATCAGCGGCTGGTCATGGCCTCGATCGTCGAGAAGGAGGCCGTCCACCCCGATGAGCGGCCCACGATTGGCGGCGTGTTCTACAACCGGCTCGCCACACGGATGCCCTTCGGCTCCGACCCCACCGTCGAGTACGCCCTCGGGCGGCACCAGGGCGAGCGAGGCCTCACCTTCAAGGACGTGGCCGTCGACTCACCCTACAACACGTACAAGCACCCCGGCCTGCCCCCGGGCCCGATCGCCAACCCCGGCCTCGCGAGCATCCGCGCGGCCGTGCACCCGGCCCGGACAGACCTGCTCTACTTCGTCGCCCGCGGCGACGGCACCCACGTCTTCACGAAGACCTACCGGGACCACCTGAACGCGCAGGCCCGGATCGTCGCGGGGCGTCGCCGCTAGGGGCCTGACGAGGCGTTGGCCTCCGCCAGCGCCGCTACCGGCGGCCGCCGGCCCGCACCGCGGGCAGCCCCGCGGCCGCCACGGGTCGGCCTCCCCTCAGAAGCGGAACTTGCTCACGAGGGGCTCCAGGGCCTCGATCGTCTTGGTGCCCACGACCTCGAGCAACGGCGACTCGTCCACGGCCTCCGGGGAGACGGGGATGCCGAAGCCCGGCTCGAACCTGTAGTCGTAGACGGCGTTCGCGAAGCCCGAGCAGGGGCCCACGCGCCCCTCCGTGCTCGGATCGAGGCGGCGGCTGGCCTTGTTGAACCAGGCCTTCACGCTCTTACCGTCGGGCGAGACCTGCGTGTCGAAGAGCTCCTTCGCCCGCGCGGCGGCCCGGGTCGCGACGTCGGGATCCTTGGCGCGCAGCACCGTCGTCGTCCGCAGCCAGCCGCGCGGCGAGTTGTTGAAGTACTCGTCGATGGAGAGGAACCGGATGAAGGTGTGGGGCTTGTGGGCCTGGGCGCGCGGCACGAGCTTCTCGAGGTCGGGGTGGGGCGCGCCGACGAAGACCTCGTAGACGCCGAGCTTGCCCCGGGCGTCGAGGCCAGCGACGGCCACGTGGCCGACGTCCCCCTGGTGGGCCTGCCAGCGCCCCGTCTTCAAGAAGCGCTGCACCGAGA
>JAYKHR010000109.1:0-37029 GCA_035285125.1 Candidatus Sericytochromatia bacterium
GCGACGTGGTCCCACACGTTCCCATCCCGAACACGACCGTGAAACGCGTCAGCAGCGAGAATACTGCCGGGGAGACCCGGTGGGAAGGTAGCCCGCCGCCAGGACCTTTATGATTCCGCCGAAAGGCCGGAACCTAGCCCCTCGTTCCCCGAAAGGGTCGAACGGGGGGTTGGTCTTTTGGGGGGTCTTGCGCTACGAGGCGGGGGCTTGCTGGCCTGTCCTGCTGGCGGCCGGGTTGCCCGAATACGACGTGGCGCGTCAGCCGCGAGCACACTGCCGGGGAGACCCGGGGGGGGCGCCGCCCGCCGCCAGCACCTTCAAGGAGACGCCGTCCCCTGCAAGGGTGGAGCGGCGTTTGGGTCGGTGGTTGCGACGGGCGCTTGCTGAGCCTGTTTGACCTCGGGCAGCAGCCCCTGCCGCTTGAGCGCCTGGAACCATCGCCTGGCGACCTCCACCTGCCCGCGGCCGTTGAAGTGCACGTGATCCGCCTCGCGCCAGGGTGCCCCCAGGTCGTCGAGGTCCGGGCCCGGCAGCGCCAGCCCCTCTCGCCACAGGCGCTCTTGCGCCTGGCGGTGGCCACGGTGCGGGGCGAAGCCCGTATGCCCCACGCGCGCGACGAACCAGGGGGCCTGGGGCATCCCCGCGACCCGGTGCGTGTCGGCGATGACGGCGGCGAGGGTGTCGTGATAGTCGCGGTCGTCTGCCTCCGGGATGCCCGAGCGGCTCGTCTCACCTTGCTGCCACAGCACGGCGCGCACGCCGTGGGGACGGGTGGCCTCCAGGGCGCGCACCAGCCGCGTGTGGAGCGGGGTGCCCACCGCCCACTCTCCGACGTGGGTGCCCCCCTGCCCGACGTTGATGAAGCCCACTGGGGTGCGGGTGTGTGCGGCGATCAGCCGGCCGAGCTCGGGCCAGGGAGAGCCTCCGCCAAAGGGGCTCTGCGGGTCGTCGCCGGACCGCCAGCGTAGCGTTCCGTCCGGCTGGAGGTCACCAGCCCGCACGTGCTCAGATGCCCTGAAAAGCTGTGCTGAGGCGCCCACGGCGTTGGACTGCCCCGCCACGAGGAAGACCTCACCCACGCCGACCTGCCAGGTTCCGGTCCAGGTGGGGTGGACGCCCTGGAAGGCGCGGGCCGCCACCAGGTTCCAGCCCGGGGCCAGGGGCAGCGCCCCCCGAAAGGTTCCCCAGCCCGCCGGCTGCAGGGGCCGCGCAGTTGCGCCCGACACCAGGCGGGAGTCCACCTCGACCTCAACACGCTCCACTCGCCACCCCGTCGTGACGGTGAGCGGGCACGGGGCACCGCCTCGCTGGAGGATCCCGCGCTCGCGCGGCAGATCGACGTCCCGCACGCGACGACCGAGCAGGTCCCGCACGGGGGGGCCCACCAGCCATCCGTAGGTGACGAGGCCGCCGAGCAGCGCCGCCCCAACCAGCCGCAACCATTCGGCCCTCACGGCAGCCCCCTCTCGGGCCGCGCGCCCAGGGGGCTCGGGCGGCTCTGGGCCAGCGACGGACAGGGTGGCAGGGGCGTGAGGGGCGCGAGTGGCATGGCGGGAGGACGTCAGGCGTCAGGGGCCGCGGGGGCGGCCGCTGGCGGCGAACCCCGCGTGGGGTGCCGACGACCTGCTCTGTGTGGCCTACCCGCCGACGCAGGGCCGCAAACAGGGCATGCTGGCGCCTGGCCGGGGCGACCTTCAGGACAGGTTATAAGCAGCATAAGGTATTAACAAGGTCGAAAGGTGCCTGGGCCGGCGCTAGATAACCTCTCCAAGATCGCGACCCGAAGGCCCCATGCCCATGCCGAACCGCCTCCCCGCCGTCCCGCAGCCTGCCACCCCCCGTCGCCCCGTGCCGGGTGGCGCCTCCCGTGAGGGGGCGACGGGGGGACCTCGGCGCCCGACCATCGTCGCTGGAGACCGCCGGGTGCCGGCAGGCGCCCTCCAGCTCGTGCCTTCTCAGAGTGGCCTTCCCGCCTCCCCGCCCGTGCCGGTTCTGACCGAGGCCTCGGAGGCCCTCGGGCTTGCCCGGGACGGCAAGCCCGTGCGGCTGCACGTCCACGGCGAGGAGGCCATGGGCCTCGCCGTCCGCGAACTCCTGCCGCGTGACGGCCGCGTCGCCTGGGAGGTGGCCCTCGGGGGGCATCAACTCCCTGGCAACCTGCGGGGCCTGCTCAAGCAGGTCCACGTCGAGGAGGGCGCAAACCCCACGGACGCCGAGGGGGGGCGCAAGTACGACATGCCTGCGTTCACCTCCGCGGCTTCGGGCGGCAACGGCGCCGCAACGTTCTGGCACGGCGACCGGCACGTGACGGAGGAGGTCTTCTTCCACGAGTTCGGCCAGGTGCTCGGGCAGGCGTTCTCCACCACCTCAGACTTCGTGCCGGACGGCTGGGCCGCCGCCAGGGAGGCCGACGGGGCGGGCGTCAGCACCTACGGCGATGCCTCGCTCAACGAGGACTTCGCAGAGGCCTTCGCCATTTGGATGACGGTTCGCAACGGCCAGCTGCCGCGGGTCGCCAACCCGCCGGCCTCCCTTCTCGAGTTCGGGCAGCGCTTTCCTGCCCGGGCTGCCATCCTCCAGTCGATCATGCGGGGCGAGCGCCGCCCCGTGGAGAGGTAACAGATGCCTGACCTCCGCGCCTTGGAACGCTCGACGCCCGGCCGCTCGGCCACCCCGTCTGCGTCACCTTCCGCTGCCCCGGCCCTTGGGATGGCTGGCCCCGGCAACAGCCTCAGGCCCGACACCCTGGCGCTGTCGCCGGAGGCGCGACAAAGGGCGGCGTCAAGCCCGCGCGCATTGGCCGAGGCATCCCCCGAGACGGAGGCTGCCGAGTCCGCCGTCCGGGCGGAGTTGGCCCCCGTCTTCGAGCGTCTGCGCGGTGGGGAGAAGGCCCCCTTCGCCGTCCAGGCGCTGCGTTACGCCGATGTGGTCGCCGGTGGCCGCGAGACGCAGCTGGTCTTCGAGCGGGATGCGGGCACCCTGATGCCCACGGTGCCCAACTACTTCAAGCCCCAGGTGGACCCACAGACGGGCCTGACCAACCTGGCGCTTCGTGAGGCCCGCCTCCGGATGTCTGCGGGGCGTTACGACATCATCTTCAGCCTCGATGGGGAAGGGCGGCCCTCCCTCGACAAGCTGATGCTGGACGGCCGCGACATCACCCGCATCGCGGGAGACTGGGTCAAGCAGCGCATCCGCGAGAACCCCGCGGTGTGGGGCACGGCGGCTGCGGTGGCGGCGGTGGGAGCGGTGGCCGCGGCCCACGAGCACGTCGGTCGGACGGGCAAGCCCCTTGGCTTCAGCCTTGGCAACGTGAAGCTCTACGGCGGCGACCACCTCGAGGTGAAGCTCCGACCCCGGGCCGAGCTCACGGGCGACAGCCGCTTCGTGCGCGCAACCGGGGCAGAGCTCGGGGCCACATACCGGGACGGGGCCCTCACGGTCTCAGGCGGCGTGCGCTACCACGTGCCGCAGCGGGCCACGGAGGTGGTCGCCACCATGGGCTATCAGGTCAACCCTTCCACCACCCTCAGCGCCTACGCCACCCACAACGCCCACACGCGCCAAACGGCGGCTGGCTTGCTTCTCCAAAGCACGTTCTGAGCGCAGCCAGCCTCGCCAGCCGTCCAGCCGGCGGCCAGGCTGAGGACGTGGGCCACCAGTGGACGTCCTTGGTGCCACCAGCCTGGCCACCCGCTCAGTCTGCGGCCAAGGGGCTTCGGACGTGAGATACCAGAACACCTGCTGAGCGTCAGCGCCCAGCCGCCAGGTGGGTCACCGGCCCACTGCCGTCATCCCGGCCTGACGGTCCGGACGGCCTCAGGCCAGGCTTTCCGGCTCGAACCGCCACGGCGCCCGCGCCAGTCGCTCCCAGGCGAAGCCTGCAATGAGGTCGCGCGCCTCGACGGGCGCGGGCGTGCTCGCCAGGCCGAGCGAGTGCGCGAGCAAGCCCACCAGCCGCTCGGGGGGCAGCCCGCGCTCCCGCAGGGCCCGAATGGCCGTCGCGCCGTCTCGCTTGGCCAGGCGCTGCCCTGCTGCGTCGAGGACCAGCGGAACATGCGCGTAGGCCGGGGGCTCGCCCCCGAGCGCCTGGAGCAGCTGAAGCTGGCGCGGCGTCGAGTCCAGCAGGTCTGCGCCCCGCACCACCTGGGTCACGCCCATCGCAAGGTCGTCCACCACCACCGCGAGCTGGTAGGCCCAGAGGCCATCTGCCCGCCGCACGACGAAGTCGCCCACGGCAGCCGCCACGTCTTGCACGATCGCCCCTTCGACGAGATCGTCGAAGCGGACGACACCCTCCGCGACGCGAAACCGCAACGCCGGCACGCGTCCCCCCCGGGACAGGGTGGCTTGGAGGTCCCAGGGCAGGTGGCGGTTGCGGCAGCGGCCGACGTAGACCGGGCCGTCGTCCTGGGGCCCGTGGGGCGCCGACGCCAGGGCCCGCAGGTCGGCCCGCGAACAGTCACAAGCGTAGAGCCGTTCGCCCTCGGCGAGGCGCGTGAGCGCCGCCTCGTACAGCCTGTCTCGGCCGCTCTGGCGGTAGGGGGCGTGGCCCCCGCCCGCCCCGGGCCCCTCGTCCCAGTCCAGGCCCAACCAGTGCAGGTCTTCCAGGAGCCGGGCCTCTGCCCCCGGGATGATGCGGGGTGGGTCGAGGTCCTCGATGCGCATCAGGAAATCTCCCCCGGCTGCACGCGCCGCGAGCCAGGCCACGAGGGCGGTTCGGGCGTTGCCGAGGTGCAGCTCTCCCGTCGGGCTTGGGGCGTAGCGTCCCCGGACGATAGGCGCCATAAGCCCAGCATAGCACGCTCCCCGGGGCCTTCAAGGCCCGGTTCCAGGCGCGGTGGACCTGGTATGATGGGCCGCACGGGGTACAAGATCCTCGGGGTGGAGCCGCTTTCCAGCGGTGAGACGGCAGGCGCATGGGGCTGATCAAGGGCAACAACTTGCGGTTCGGCACGGGCGAGGCCATCGTCGGCGCCGACGTGATCCCGCCGCCTGATGGCGCGGAGGAACTCCGCGCCGTCGTGCCTTCCACGACGCTGGCCCTCTCCGAGGATGCGCTGGCAGAGACGCTCGGAGACGACCTCGACGACCTCTTCGAGCTGCCCGCCGAGGATGCCTCGCCAGAGGATGCGAGCTGGCAAGAGCCCCTCCAGGCCTTCGACAAGGTCCGCGAGCAGGTGCTGCATGGCGCCGAAGAAGCCTCGGATATGGAGGCCAACACGTTCGGGGAGCAGATCCAGGAGGCCGCCGCTGCCCTGATGACGGAGGCCCTCGAAGGGGGGGAGCAGGCGCTGCTGGACAGCAACCCGGAGGGGGACTTCGGGGCAGTTGCCCCCTACGTGCAGCGTCGGGTCGCGACCGACCTCGACCTCGAGCTCATCGGCACCGTCAACGAGATCCGCTGGACCCACTTGCAGCGTGTCGAGAAGCAACTCGCCGATGGCGCGGGGGAGATCGCGGACGGGCTGCTCGCGGAACACCCTGCCGAGGCCTTCGTCGAACTCATGGCCCGTCGCGAGGCCATCTTGTCCGAGGCTCGGCTCGAGGCGGAGCGCGCAATGCTCGAGTCGATGACGCGCAGCGCCGAGACGATGGCGCAGGCGGAGCAGGCTCGCGCCGCGACCCTGATGGAGCTCGAGGGTGAAAAGGAGCGGATCCTTTCGGCTCTGCGCGAGCAGGCCTTCAACGAAGGCTACGAGGAGGGCAAGGCTGCCGGGGAGGCGATGGCGGCCCAGTACATCTCCGATGCGCTGTTGAAATTCAATGAGATGGCGATGGCCTTCCCGGCGGCCGTCAAGAAGAATGAAGCCAAGCTGGTCACGCTCGCGCTCGAGATCGCGCGCAAGGTCATCCAGGATGAGATCGAGCTACAGCCCGAGATCGTCCAACGCACCGTGGAGACGGCGCTCAAGAGGGTTTCGGACCTCGAACAGGTGGTGGTCAAGGTCAACCCGCTGGACCTCGACCTCATCTTGCCCAAGCAGGACCTCTTCAAGGCCCTGGTGCCCGACGTGCAGGCCTTCGCCATCGAGGGCAGCCACACCATCCAGCGCGGCGGCGCCATCATCGAGACGAACTCGGGCAGCATCAACGCCACCATCCAAGCGCAGCTAAGCATCGTCGAGGAGGTCTTCAAGAAGGTGCGCGCCGATTACGAGGACGAGATGCTCGGGGAGCTGAGCTGAGATGAGCCTCTCGGGGGACGAGGTCCGCTTCGACTACGACAACTACATGTTCGCCCTGCGCGGCACCGAGACGGTGCGCGCCAAGGGCTCTGTGGTGCAGCTGATCGGCCTCGTCATCGAGGCCCTGCTGCAGGGTGTGCGCATCGGCGAGCTGTGCCTGATTCGCTCCCAGGACAAGCTTCGCGTTTACCCGGCCGAGGTCGTCGGCTTCAAGGCGAGGCGGGTGCTGCTGATGCCCCTCGCGGACATCCAGGGCATCGGCGCCGGCTGCGAGGTCGTCGCCACCAACCGCCTCGTCTCCGTGAAGGTCGGCCCCAAGCTCCTCGGGCGCGTGGTCGACGGCATCGGGAACCCGATGGACGGCAAGGGGCCCATCATCGCCGAGGCTGAGTACCCGCTCGACAACTCTCCGCCGAACCCGATCCGGCGGGCCCGCATTACGAACCTGATGCCGGTGGGCGTGCGGGCCATCGACGCCTTCCTGACCTACGGCGAGGGCCAGCGCATCGGCCTGTTCGCGGGCTCCGGCGTCGGCAAGTCTACGCTGCTGGGCATGATCGCCCGCAACGCCAAGGCCGACGTCAACGTGCTGTGCCTGGTCGGCGAGCGCGGCCGAGAGGTCAACGAGTTCATCGAGGACTCGATGGGCGAGGCGGGCATGGCTCGCTCCGTCGTGGTCTGTGCCACCTCCGACATGTCCTCGCTGCTGCGCATGAAGGCCCCGCAGACGGCCTCGGCGATCGCCGAGTACTTCCGCGACCAGGGCCTCAAGGTGTTCCTGATGATGGACTCTGTGACGCGCTTTGCGATGGCGCAGCGCGAGGTGGGCCTCGCCATCGGCGAGCCGCCCTCGACCAAGGGCTACACGCCCTCGGTGTTCGCGACCCTGCCCCGCTTGCTGGAGCGGGCTGGCATGTCGGACAGGGGGTCCATCACGGCCCTGTACACCGTGCTCGTGGAGGGCGGCGACATGGAGGACCCCATCGCCGACGCCGTGCGCGGCATCCTCGACGGCCACATCATCATGGCCCGCAAGATTGCGGACCAGGGTATCTACCCGGCGATCGACGTGTTGCCGAGCGTCAGCCGCCTCATCCAGCAGTTGCAGCCCAAGCCCCAGTACAACGCGCAGCGCGATGTACGCACCATGATGGCCAACCTCCGCGAGGTGCAGGACATGCTCACCATCGGGGCCTACGTGCGGGGCTCGAACCCCGACTATGACCGGGCCATCGCGATGAAGGACCTCATCAAGGACTTCTGCAAGCAGGGCACGGACGAGCAGAGCACCATCGAGGATGCCTGGGCCACCGTGAGGATGCTGGCAGGGGTGTAAGGGGGGGGCCCTTACGATGGCACGCCCCCTGCCAGCTGGGCCCGCGCGGCATCGCAGTCGTGGCCGATCTGCGCCACCAGCGCGTCCACGCCGGCAAAGGCCTGTTCGCCGCGCAGCCGCGAGACCAGCTCCAGCGCCAAGGTCTGGCCGTACAGGTCCTGGCCGCCCTCCAGCAGGTGGGCCTCGACCTGAAGACGCACGCCGTCGAAGGTGGGGCGCTTGCCGACGTTGAGGACCGCTGGAAACCGCTCCGAGCCCATGTGGGCCCAGCACGCGTAGACGCCGAAGGCGGGCAGCAGCTTGTCGACAGGCACGGCGACGTTGGCGGTGGGAAAGCCGATGGTGCGGCCACGCTTGTCGCCGTGGACGACCTCGCCTCGCAGCGTGTAGGCGTAGCCCAGCAGGCCGCCGGCCATCCCGACTTCGCCAACCTCCACGAGGGCCCTCAGCCGCGAGCTGCTGATCACGCCCGCGTCGTCCTCGACGGGCGGCACCACCGTCACGGGGAAGCCGTACTCGGCGCCCAGCTCCACGAGGCGCTCGGGCGTGCCGGCCTGCCGGTGCCCGAAGCGGAAGTTGAAGCCCGTCACGACGGCGGTGACGGCGAGCTGGGCCACGAGCACTTCCCGCACGAAGGCCTCGGGCGTCAGCTTGGAGAAGGCCTGCGTGAAGTGGGTGGCGAAGACCCCGGCGAGGCCATTGCCCTCGAGGCGGCACAGCTTCTCGTCCCAGGGGGTCAGCAGGCTCACGGGGCTCTCCGGCCGGAGCACGCTGCGGGGGTGCTCCACGAAGGTGAAGACGTACGCCGGCACGCCCCGGGCCTCCGCCAGCGCCACGGCCTCGGCGATGAGACGCCGGTGGCCCCGGTGCACGCCGTCAAACGTGCCGATCGCGATCACGGCCCCTCGCGGCGCGTCGGGAGGCGGGGGGCTCGGGTAGCGGAGCGCGTGGGGCTGCAAGCGGAACCTCGGGGCGGAAACGGGGCGCGGGGCCATCGGGGCCTGGCCCTGCCGTGCCCTCGGCGTGCCTGTCGTGGGCGGGCCAGCGCCAGGCTGCCCTGGCGCGGCGCGGGACCAGGCGCCGCGCCGACCCCTCCATTTTACCAGAGCGTGGCGCTCAGGCCCGGCGCTGTCGCACGGCCTCGTACAGGCAGACGGTGGCGGCCATGGCCGCGTTCAGGCTCTCGGCCCGCCCCGGGATGGGGATCTTGACGCTCGCGTCGGCCTGCGCGAGGGCCTCGGGGTCCAACCCCCGGCCCTCGTTCCCGACCAGCAGAGCCACGCCGCCGCGCATGTCAGCGTCGAAGAGGTCGGACGCCCCCTCCGCCAGCGTCAGGGCGAGCAGCCTGATGCCTGGAAACGTCTCGCGGAGCTGGCCCAGCTCCAGCGTCAGCACGGGAAGGTGAAAGCAGGAGCCCATCGAGCCACGCACCACCTTCGGCGCCCAAGGGTCCGTGGTGCCTGGCGTGACGACGACAGCATCGGCGCCCGTGGCGTCGGCTGCCCGGATGATGGTGCCGAGGTTGCCCGGGTCCTGCAGGCCGTGCGCGACCAGCACCAGCGGGGCCGGACGCGAGGGGGCGGGCGCTGGGCGGGGCAGCGGCGCCACGGCGACCACGCCGTCCGGCGTCTCGGTGGTGGCGATCGCCGCCAGCACGGCTTCCGGGACGACGTAGCGCTCGGCCGCATGCACCGCGACGCCCCGGCCCCACCAAGCCTCGGTGCCGAAGACCTGGGTGGGCACAAGACCCGCCGCGAGCGCCTCGGCCAGCACCTTGGACCCCTCGACCAGGAAGAGGCCAGCGGCTTCGCGGTGCTTGCGCTGGGCCAGCGAGCGCGCCTGCTTGACGCGGGGGTTCTGGGCGCTGGTCAGGGGGGTGAGGGGCATCGGGGTGTCCGAAGAAAACCCCCTCCCCCGGGGAGGGGAGGGGGGCTGCGGCGGCTGAGGCTCAGGCGCTCAGCGTGTTCTTGGCCGAGGCGACCAGCTTGTTGAAGGTCGACGGGTCGTTGACGGCGAGGTCAGCGAGGACCTTCCGGTTGACCTCAATCTGGGCCTTCTTCAGGCCGTTGATCAGCTGGCTGTAGGACATGCCCTCAATGCGGGCAGCCGCGTTGATGCGCTGAATCCACAGGGCGCGGAAGTCACGCTTCTTCTTGCGGCGATCGCGGTACGAGTGCTTGAGAGCACGCATCATCGCCTGGTTCGCGGCGCGGAACACCTTGCTCAAAGAGCCGCGGAAGCCCTTTGTCAGCTTGAAGACCTTCTTGTGCTTGTTGCGGTTGGCGACACCACGTTTGACGCGCATGGCGGGAGCTCCTTATGAATGTGAGGGCCGCGGGGAGGCGGCGACGATCAGCGCAGGTACTGGGGGTAGGGCAGCGCGAGCTTGACGCGCTTCTCGTCCGCCGTGTCGACGGTGGCTTCGCCGGTGACGCGGTTCTTCCGCGCGGGCGACTTCCAGACGAGAAGGTGCTTGCCACCCGCCTTGCGACGGATCAGCTTGCCGGAACCGCTCACCGCGAACCGCTTGGCGGAGGCGCGATGCGTCTTCATCTTGGGCATCTGGATCACTTCTCCTTCTTGGGCGCAACGATGATGAACAACGTTCGCCCTTCTTGACGAGGCTCACGCTCGAGGACGGCCATGTCCTCCACGTCACGGACAAACCGCATCAGAAGCTCGGCTGCGAGCGCGCTGTGCTGCACTTCGCGACCGCGAAAGCGAATGGTCACCTTGACCTTGTCGCCTTCCTTGATGAACTTCTGAAGCGACCGAAGCCGCACCTGGTAGTCGTGCTCGCCAATCTTGTAGCTCAGGGTGAGCTCCTTGAGGCTGACGACGTGCTGCTTCTTCCGCGCCTCGCGGTTCTTCTTTTCCGTCTCGAACTTGTGGCGACCATAGTCCATGATCTTGGCGACGGGCGGATTGGCATCCGCTGCCACCAGCACCAGGTCCAGGTTTTTTTCCTGGGCAATCCGAAGGGCCTCTCGCGAGACGAGGATGCCAAGCTGCTCACCGTTGTCGTCGATGACGCGAAGCTCGCGAGCGCGAATCCGCTCGTTGATGATGGCCGTTTCCTTGAGAATGGCTCGTTCCTCCAAAAAAAATGCGAGCAGGTGCTCTACACCTGCCCGACCGAATGTCTGTGAGCCGGAGGGCTCGCACATTTGGTCACGGTTACCGCGGCGAACACGTGGTTGCCGGGTGAGAAGGTGTACTTCTGCTTGCACCCATGAACTTCACCAAGTTACCAGCCCGTTGCGGCGACGTCAAGCCAGGCGCTGGTGCGGGATCCGCTCAAAAAGCCTGGATGTGCAGGTCCTTGATCGCGAGGCTGGCGGTGTCCATCAGGTTGATGGTCTGCTGGTCGACGCGGATGAGCGGCCGGAGCGGGTCCAGGCGGTTGTTCTGGACGACCTGGGCCACCCGGCCGTCTTCCAGCTTCACGAAGGCCTGCACCGGATACGGGTAGACGTAGCGCGCAAACGCCTTGATGACGACGGGGTCCAGGCCGAGCCGCTCCCCGTTGCGGATCGTCACGTAGCTGAACTCCGCCGTGTAGCGCTGGCGGTAGCCGGTGTCGGAGGCGAGGGCGTCGTAGACCTCCGCGACGGCGACGATGCGCGCCATCACGTGAATCTGGTCGCCCTGCAGCCGCTGCGGGTAGCCCGTGCCGTTGATGCGCTCGTGGTGCTCGTGCACGATGCGGGCCATCTCGGGCGTCGCCCACGGGAGCTTTTCCATGATGCGCCGCCCCATCACGGGGTGCGCCCGGAGCAGATCGATGTGCTGCGCCGAGAGCGCCCCGGGCTTCTCGAGCACCTCGGGCGGGATGGCGGCCTTTCCGATGTCGTGACACAGCGCCGCGATCCCGAGCGTGACCAGCTGTCGGGCGTCCAGCCCCATGGCCATGCCGGTGGCGATCGAGAGGGTCATCACGTTGACGGGGTGGCTCTTGTGGTGGGGCTGGTTGACGACGCGCAGCTCGAGGCCGTCTCCGAGCCGGTCCTGGCTCGCGCCCAGCCGCGCGATGACCTCCTGGACCACCGCGCCCAGCGGCGGGTACGCCGGCAGGTGTCCGCCGCGCAGCTGCTGGTCGGTGGCGTCGGCCGCCAGCATCGCCGTCATGAGGCTGCGCTCCGTGAGCACGTGGGCGGGGTTGTGGTAGTAGCGCACCTGCGGGCCTGTCGGCACGGGCGGCGGCGGGAAGGGCGTGCCCGCTGGCGAGGGCGCTGCGCTCGGCGCGGGCGGCACCGCGGGGGGCGGCCAGGCCACCGGGCCGGCTGGGCCTGGCGCTGGCGGGTGGGGCCCGGGAACGGGCGGCGGCAGCGAGGCCGGCGGACGGGCCCCTGACGCTGCGGGCGGCCACGCGGCGGGGGGGAGGGCCGCCGATGCCGCGGGCGGCGGTGGGGCGGCGGACGCGTGGCCTTGGGGCTGGACGTTGACGGCGGCCGTGTACTCGAACAGGATGGCGGGCAGCTCCGGCACGTGGATGTCGAAGCTGTCGAGGTCCCGGCGCCCGCTCTCGGCAGCGCCGTGGAGCAGCTCGTCGAAGCCCTCCATGCACGACTTGAGCATGGGCAGCAGCCCCTGCCGGTTCAGGCGGTCGATGTAGGCCCCTGTCAGCACCGTGCCCGGTGGCAGCAGGATGTTGCCGTTCGTCGGGTGCATCAGCGGCCGGGCCAGGCGCTTGCCAGGGGCGATCAGTTCATCCGACACGGGGCCTCCGTCACGCAGGCCTCGATTATAGCGCACGATGGGCCCGAGCGGCCCGGCAGGCGTGCCATCAGCGGAAGCTGGGGCTCGCGGCGCTCACGGCCCCCCCCGGCTCGACGGTGATTGCGGCCGTGGCTGCCCGGCCCAGACGGGGCCTGCGAGCCCGAGCTGGAAGGTCGTCTCCACCAGCCCCACGCGCGGGGTGGTGAAGCGCGTCACGCAGGAGGCGTCGTTGCTGTCGAGCCGCACACGCTGGCCCAGGCCGGCGTCGCGCTCAGCCTCTAGCATCACCTTGTAGGCCGTCACCGGCTGCAGGCCGGTGAACACCAGCTCGCCCGGCAGCCCGTCGTAGCTGGCCGTGGGCGCCGGGCGCACCACGAGGTGCAGCGTGGACTCCTTCTGGATGTTGTAGTCGGAAAGCGTGCGGCCGTCTTCCAACTGCTTGCCCCCGAAGATGAGCCGCTGTTGGTCCGGCGGAATGCTTTCTTTGTCCTGGATCTTGGCCTTAACGTTTTCGATGGTGTCGCTGGGCTCGACGTCCAGGGTGATGGTCCTGCCCGTCAGGGGCTTGACGAAGATCTGCATCATCAAGCGGTAGGTGGGCGGGGCGTCCAGCGACAGGTAGGCGCGCACGGCCACCACGTCGGCCGGCCCCCACGGGCGGGCGTCCGTCAGCAGGCGGAAGGGCTGGGGCGCTTCCAGAACCCGGAGGCGCCCGCGCGCGCCGACCTCGCCGGGGCCAGCAGGCGCCTGGGTCAGCGGGGCGGGCGCGCAGGCCGTCAGGGCAAGCGCGGCCGCGAGGGCCGGCAGCCCGCGGTGGATCCCGGTCATGGCGGGCCTCCCAGCGTGACGGAGGCGAGCTCGCCCGTCTCGAGCACCCCCACGGCCGTGGAGGCCGTGTCCAGCACGAGGGACGCCTCGCCGTCGGGCAGGAAGGTCAGCGCGGGGCTGGCCCCCGTGTAGCCCTCGCGCAGCAGCCGGTAGCGGGCATCGAGCGCGAGCCCCTCGAAGGCGACGGCGCTGGAGGCGGCCCCCACCACGTCCGTCGCCAGCTGGTCCACCCACTGGGCCCCGAGCTGCCGCTGCAGCCGCACGACCATGCCCTGCTGCCCGGCGGCCGGCTGCACCACGGCGTCGAGCGCCCCCCGGAACGGCCTCGGGGCGAGCCGCAGGGGCACGCTCAACGAGCGGACGGTGGCAAGCGTGCCGCTGGCCGTGGGCGTCGTGTCCAGCGTCGCGCTGCTCATGTCGTCCACGCTGATGAGGTCGAGGCCACCCGCATCGCGGAAGCCCTGCAGGCGCAGGCGGTACTGCCGGTAGGGGCGCAGGTCCTGCAGCAGGAACTGGCCGCTCGCGCCTGCCACGTGGTCGTGAGGCCCTCCGTGGCCGGCGGGTTCTGGTCGGCGGGGCTTGCGGGGGCACGGCGGCCGGCCGAACGCTCCGCGTCGGCGCTCGCAGCACCGCTTGCCGCAGGGGTGGGGGATGCGGCTGGCTGCGACGCCCCGGCCACCAGGGGACGCCCGGCCCCGGTCAGGGCCTCCCGGGGGGATGTGCCCGCGGAGGGCCCGCAGGCGGCCAGGGAGAGGGCCACGAGCCTGGCGGAGAGAGGCTTGGGCAAGGTCGGCCTGCACGGGCGGGGGCGTGGGGCTTTGTAACCGGCTGTCCCGGCGCGCACAACGGGGTATGTGGCCACCCGTGGCCTGGACGAACCGAGGAGGGACCCGTGGGCGCCGTGGTGTATTTCGCGCAACGACGGGCGTGCCCGGGCGGCGGGTTGCTCGACAAGCTCGATGCGATGGCCGAGGCCATCGACCTGAGCGGCCTGGCCCCACCAGGCTCGGCGGTGGCGGTGCTGACGGCCTTCGGTGCGCCGGGCAACACGACGTTCCTGCGGCCGACCTATGCCCAGTTGCTGGCGCGCCGGCTGCACCGGGCCGGGATGGCCCCCTTCCTGACGGCGTGCCTGCCGCTCGAGGCGCAGCCGGCCCGAACGGGGCTCGCCGTCCTGACCTGCGCCGCCCGGCACGGCTTCGGCGCGGGCGCCGAGGAGGTCCCGCTGGTGGTGGCGGACGGCGTGCGGGGCGAGGGGGAGCGCGTCATCGCGGCCCCGGGCCTCCACCTGCCCGAGGCGCGGCTGGGGGGCGCCCTGGCGGAGGCCGACGCCCTCGTGGTGCTCACGCACGTCACGGGTCACCCGGTGGCCGGGTTGGGTGGGGCCCTGACGCACCTCGGCTGGGGGGGCTCCTCGCGGCGCGGCAAGGCCGCGATCCTGGGCGCTGCCCCCGAGGGCCTGGTGCCCGAGGCCGCCAGCCGGCTGGTGCAGGCTCGCCTGGTCGAGGCGGCGGCTGCCCTCGTGCGCGGCAAGGCGGGCCGGCTGGTGTGCGTGAACGTCCTGGTCGACGTGACGCCGGAGGGGGACGAGTGCCCCTGGAGCGACGCGCCCTTCGTGGCTGACGTGGGCGTGCTCGTGTCGCGGGACCCCGTGGCGATCGACCAGGCCACGGTGGAGCTGATCGCCCAGGCCCCGGGCCTGGCGGGCACGCGCCTGCCCCGCCCCGACTTGGCGGACAAGCTGGGGGCGTTGCATCCGGGTGTGGATTGGGAACATCAACTGGAGCACGCGGAGGCGTTGGGCCTCGGCGCACGCACCCACGAGCTGTTCGTGGTGTAGGAGCCAGGAGGCGCACGATGGTGGTTGCCCGGATCGATGGTCGGGGGGCGGATGGCCTGAGGCCCGTCACGCTCGAGCGCCGGTGGACGCGTCACGCCGAGGGCTCGGTGCTGATCAGCGCGGGCGACACCCGGGTGCTGGTGACGGCCTCCGTCGAGGAGAAGGTCCCCGCCTTCCTGCGCAACACGGGGCAGGGCTGGCTGACGGCCGAGTACGCCCTGCTGCCGCGTTCGACCCACACGCGGACCCAGCGGGAGAGCGCCCAGGGGCGCGTTGGCGGTCGCACGCACGAGATCCAGCGCCTGATCGGCCGCTCGCTGCGGGCGTGCATCGACCTCTCGGCCCTGGGCGAGCGCACGATCCACGTCGACTGCGACGTGCTGCAGGCCGACGGGGGAACGCGCACGGCCGCCATCACCGGCGCCTATGTGGCCGTGGTGGATGCGCTGCGGTGGCTGCGCGAGCGCAAGCTGATCGGCGCGGTGCCGCTGGTCGGGCAGCTTGCGGCGGTGTCCGTCGGGGTGGTGGACGGCGAGCCCCTGCTCGACCTCTGCTACGAGGAGGACTCGCGCGCCGCCGTCGACATGAACGTCGTCTCGCTGGGCGACGGCCGCATGGTCGAGGTGCAGGCCACGGCGGAGGGTGCGCCCTACGACCGCCGGACGCTGGAGCGGCTGCTCGACCTCGCCTCGTCCGGGATCGCGCAGCTGATGGTGCTGCAGCGCGAGTCGCTCGATGGCCTCGAGCTACCCACGCCCGTGGCCACCTGACGGGGGGCCGGCCTCGGGGCTGCCGGCTGGGAATCAAGCCGTGCTGGCAGCGGCCTGTGGCACGTTCGCGCCCGAAGGGCGCAGGCTTCAAAGCTGCCGGCTGTAAAAGGCGTCCGAGCCCTCGGCGTGGAAGCCTGCGCGGGTGTAGAGGCCCAGCACGCCCGCCTCCGTCCCCGACACCTCGAGACGCACCCGCGTGCGGCCCCCGGCGTGGGCATCTGCCAGCGCGCGCGAGAGCAGGGCTGAGGCCAAGCCGCGCCCGCGCAGGGTCGGCAGCACGCCGAGGAACTGCAGCACCGCGTCCGTCGTGCCGGGCGGTAGGGTCTGGAAGCACAGGCCCACGATCGCGCCGTCTGGCCTCCGTGCCACCAGGAAGCTGGTGGACGCGTAGGCGCCGAGGGCGTGCCAGGCGCGCAACTCGGCCTCGTCGAGCAGGTGCATCGCCGGGTGGGGCTGGCCAATAATGGCCCGGTAGGTGGCGATCGCCTCCGCGTGGTCTTCGTCAGGACCGAGGTAGGCCAGCTCGAAGCCCTCCGGAGTCGCCACGCGCGAGGCCTGGCCCACCGCATCGTGGGCCATTCGCCAGAACTGCCGGTCGAGGACGAACCCGGCCCGGCCCGTCAGGAACTCGCGCGCGAGCTGGTTGTCGGCGGCAACGCGGGTGAGGGCCTGCTTGCCGGGGAAGCGGCCCGAGAGCTCAGCCAGCAGCACCGTCAGCAGCTGGGCCCCGATCCCCTGCCCCTGGTGGGTTGGCAAAATGGAGGGTCCGACCAGGAACACGAAGCCCTCGGCGACGCGCTCGGGCCAGGGAAACGCGGCCACCATCCCCACGAGACCCTCCGCGTCCACGGCCACGCGGATGTCCCGGGCGGGCTCGAGCGCGGGGTCGCCGAACCAGGCCCAGAAACGCTCGGCCGTCAGGCGCGCCACCTCGATCGGGCGGGCCTGGTTGTAGACGTCGAGCAGGGCGTCGAGGTCATCGGGGCTGAAGGGACGGACGGTGATCGTCATCGAGGCTGCCGGTGCGTGGGGGGCCCCCGGTGGGCCACCCTCGTCGCCATCATGCCACGGCGAGCGGCGCATCACACCACGGCCTGCATGAACAGCGCCGACGCTAGCACCATCGCGGCCAGGTGCCGCCGGCGCTTGCCCGGCGTGTCCAGCAGCTCGGCGCCGTGGCAGAGCCGGAAGGCCGTCGGCACCACGCACACCACGGTGAAGAGGCCGATGGCCAGCTCGCCCGCGTGATCGAGGTCCGGACGCACGAGCCCCATGAGGCCGCGCACGCCCAGGGAGGCGAGCAGCAGGGTGACGAGGTAGGCGATGCGAGCGGTCACAGGACACCTCCGGGGGGACGCGGCCATCTTCCCACGGGGCCAGGGGTGGGCGTTCAACGATTCGTGAAGGCCCGTCGGCTCGGCCAAGTTCACCAAAGGGCTTCGGCCTCCGGCGACTCGCCCGCGGGGCCGGCCGTCGCCAGAATGGGTCCCTGGTGGCGGCGCTGGGCCGCCTGGAAGGAGGTTCGGGATGGGGCGCGAGCAGGTGCCGGTCGTGCGGGAGGTGCCAACCCGGCCCCGGCGGGACACCTTCCTGGTCTTCGGCATGCCTCTCATCGAAGAGGAGGAGATTGCCGAGGTGGTGGCAACGCTGAGGTCTGGCTGGCTGGGCACGGGGCCCAAGACCCGGGCCTTCGAGGAGCGCTTCGCGGCCCACGTGGGCGTCCCCCACGCCCTCGCCCTGAACTCCTGCACGGCGGGGCTTCACCTCGCGCTCGACGCGTTGGGGGTCGGCCCCGGGGACGAGGTCGTCGTGCCGACGCTCACCTTCGCCGCCACCGCCAACGTGGTCTGCCACGTCGGAGCCACGCCCGTGTTCGTCGACGTGGATCCGGTGACCATGAACCTGGACCCTGCGGCGTTCGAGGCCGCCATCACGCCCCGCACCCGGGCCGTCATCCCCGTCCACTTCGCGGGGCGGCCGTGTGAGATGGACGCGCTGGTGGCGATCGCCCGGCGCCACGGGGTCCACGTCGTGGAGGATGCTGCGCACGCCACCGAGGCCTGGTACCACGGCCGGCCGACGGGGGCCCTCGGGGATGTGGCCGCCTTCAGCTTCTACAGCACGAAGAACGTCGTCACCGGCGAGGGGGGCATGGTGACGACGGCCCGGGCAGAGCTGGCCGACACGATGCGCATCCGCAGCCTGCACGGCCTCAGCCGGGATGCGTGGCGACGCTACAGCGCCGCCGGCTACCAGCCCTACCAGGTGCTACACCCCGGCTTCAAGTACAACATGACCGACATGCAGGCGTCGCTGGGGCTTCATCAGCTCGCGAAGGTCGAGCGGTTCTGGCGCCGGCGGGATGCGATCTGGCAACGCTACAACGCGGCCTTTGCAGGCCACGCCGAGCTCACGCTGCCCGCCCCCGACGAGCCTGACACCCGGCACGCGCGGCACCTGTACACCGTGTTGCTGGACCTCGACCACCTGTCGATCGACCGGTACGCCTTCATGGAGGCCCTGCGCCTCGAGCAGATCGGGACGGGCGTCCACTTCGAGGCGCTTCACCTGCAGCCCTACTACCGGGAGCGCTTCGGCTGGCGCCCGGGCCAGCTCCCGCATGCCGAGCGCATCGCGGCGCGGACGGTCTCATTGCCGCTCTCGCCGCGGCTCACGGACGAGGACGTCGATGACGTCGTGGCCGCCGTGGCGCGCGTGCTCCACCAGGAGCGGCGATGACGGGGGCGGCAGGGGTGCTGCAGCGCATCGACTGGGACACCGACCCGGCCGACTGGGACGAGGCCGTGCGGCGCTGTCCCGGGGTGACGGCCTTCCACAGCGCTGGCTGGCTCGGGGCGATGGCTGCCTGCTTCGGCGCGAGCCCCGTGCGGGCCCGCTTCTGGTTCGCAGACGGCGCAGAGGCCTTCGTGGCCCTGTCCCTGCGGCGCCTCGGCGGTGGCTGGCTCCCGCTGGCCGTGGCAGGCGAGACGGGCGTATACGGCGGCGTGCTCGCCCCCGGCCCGCTGCCGCCCGAGCATGTCGCGGCCGTGCTGGAGGCCGTGCGCCGGCGGCACGGGGCGGTCCGCGTCTTCGGCAACCCCTTCGTGCCGGGGGGCGAGGCACTGCCGACGTCGCCGCCGTGGCGACCGCTGCCCCAGGCCACGCACGTCCTGCCGCTTGCGGGCCGCGACGACCCTCGCCAGGGCTTCAGCCGGGGCTGCAAGGCCCGCTGCAACAAGGCCGCCAAGCTCGGGCAGGAGGCGAGGTGGCAGGAGGGCCGCGGCGCGGCCGAGGTGTTCGAGCCGCTGTACCGCGACAGCGTGCGCCGCTGGGGCGACCGGC
Source organism: Candidatus Sericytochromatia bacterium (assembly GCA_035285125.1). Taxonomy (GTDB): domain Bacteria; phylum Cyanobacteriota; class Sericytochromatia; order S15B-MN24; family JAQBPE01; genus JAYKHL01. The sequence goes on from JAYKHR010000109.1 coordinate 19,024, forward strand.
TCACGTGGGAGCGGCCGCGCGCCTTCTTCGAGGCCGTGCTGGGGCTCGCGGGCGCCGAGGCCCGGCTCGTCGTCGTCGAGCGCCGGGGTGAGCCCGTGGCTGCGATGTTGTTCCTGCGCTGGGGCTCCCTCGTGCACTACGTGGCGGGGGCCTCTCGGGAGGACGCCCTCCCGGGGTGTCCCAGCAACCTCGCGATGGAGGCCGCCATCACGCGCTACGCGGCGGAGGGGGCCACGCTGCTCGACATGGGGCCGAGCAGCGGGCTGGAGGGCGTGGCCCGGTTCAAGGCCTCCTTCGGAGCCCAGGAGGTGCCCTACCGCGGGGTCGAGGTGCTGACGTGGCCCCTGGCGGCCTTCCTCGCCTGCCGGGAACGGCTGCCATCTGTCACGTGGCGGCCCGCGGCTGCAGGAGCCTCGGCGTGACGGCGGCGCCCGGGCGGCCCGCGGTGCTCCACGCGGTGCGGGCCTACCTGCCCGTCACGGAGAACTGGATCCACGAGCAGCTGCGCCAGCTGCAGGGCTACAGCCCCGTGGTGGTGTGTGACGTGCCGGAACGGCCGGAGGCCTTTCCCGTGGCGGCCCTGCACGTCCTGGAGCCCGCGCCCGCCTGGCGCACCTGGGTGAACCGGCTGCACCGCCGGCTGTGGCACGCCAACTGGCCCGGCACCTACGAGGCCGTGCTGCAGGCCTGCAGGCCGGCGCTCGTCCACGCCCACTTCGGTGACCGGGGCGTGCTGATGCTGGCGACGGCGATGCGGCACGGCCTCCCGCTGGTGACGACCTTTTACGGCTATGACGTGTCCAAGCTGCCGCGCGAGCCCAAGTGGCGCCCGCGGCTGGCCAGGCTCTTCGCCAGCGGCGATCGCTTCCTGGTCGAGGGGCCGCACATGCGCGACGCGCTCGTGACGCTGGGCTGTCCCCCCGAGAAGGTCTTCGTCCACCACCTGGGCCTCGACCCGACGCGCTACCCATACCGGGTCCGGCGCCCCGGGCCGGGGCCCGTGCGGCTGCTGGTGGCGGGCAGCTTCCGCGAAAAGAAGGGGCTGGCCTATGCGCTGGAGGCCTTCGGGCGGGTGGCCGCGCGGCGTCCGGGGCAGGTGGCGCTGACCGTGATCGGCGATGGGCCCCTGCGCGAGGCGCTGGTCGGGATCCCGCGGGCCCATGGCGTGGAGCCCTGGGTGCGCTGGCTCGGCTACCAGCCCCATGCGGTCTTCCTGGCCGAGGCCCTGGCCGCGCACGTGCTGCTCGCGCCCAGCGTGGTGGCCTCGGACGGAGACACGGAGGGTGGCGCCCCCGTCACGCTGCTGGAGGCCCAGGCCACCGGCCTGCCGGTGCTTGCGACGTGGCATGCCGACGTGCCGGAGGTGACCCGCCCCGGCGCCAGCGCGTGGCTCGTGCCCGAGCGCAGCGTGGAGGCCCTCGAGGAGCGGCTGGAGTGGCTGCTGGCCAACCCCGGGGCCTGGGCCGAGATGGGGCGCGCGGGCCGGGCCCATGTCGAGGCCGCCTTCGACTCGCGGCGTCTCGGTCGGGCGCTGGAGACCCACTACGACGAGGTGCTGGCGGCCCGGGCCCGGCCTCAGCCGAAGGGGCGCTCGTACCCCTCGAAGTCGTAGGTCAGCTCGCGCGTGCGCGCCCCAATGGGGCGCGCGGGCACCCCCCCCACGATGGTGTAGGGAGCCACGTCCCGCGTCACCACCGCCCCGGCGGCCACGACGGCGCCCTCCCCGACGCTGACGCCGGGCAGCACGGTGACGCGCGCCCCCAGCCAGGCGCGATCGCCGATCGCGATGGGGGCCGTGCGACCGGCGAAGGTCGGTGACTGGGGGTCGTGGTCGGCCGTCAGCAGCATGACGTCAGGGCCCGTGGCGACGGCCCGGCCGATGGTCAACCCGCCGCGGCCGTCGAGGAGCGCCCCCTGGTCGAGCGTGGTGCCAGCCCCCACGCGCACGCCGCCGCGCGTCGTCAGCCTGGCCCCGAGGTGGATCGAGCTGCCGGGTGCCAGCGTCACGCCCATCGCCTGGCGGTACCAGGCGTTGCGAAGCCGGTGTGAGGGCAGGAAGGCGACGAGGCGGTTCGTCAGCCAGAGCAGCAGGCCGAAGCGCCGAGCGGAGAGCGAAGGGCGGGGCAGGGGTGATCCTCCGCCCCCCTCATACCCGCGCCCCGGAGGGCCTCTCGCGCGTCAGCGACGTGACGCCTGGGCGCTGCCCGCGACGCGCATGGCCTCGGCGTAGGCCTCTGCCAGCTCATGGCTGGCGGCCCGCGCCTTCGGCGGCTTGCCCAGGGCCGCCACGACGCGCCACCGGCGCCTGTCCAGGTCAGCCAGGCGCCTCTCGAGCGCCGCGCCGGGCCTGGCGCGGCGCGCTGCGGCCAGCGCCTCCCGGACGGCCGCCAGCCGGGGGCGGGCCTCGGCGGGCCGGTCGGCCAGCACGGCCAGGTGGGCCGCGACGGCGGGCGCGTAGCCGCGCTCCAGGTGGAGCAACGCTGCGCCGGCGCCGACCTGGCTGCCGCCGCCCCCACCGCCCTGTGAGCGGCCCTCCTCAAGGGCGATCAGGCGCATCACCAGCGCATGGGCGGCCTCGTTGGCGGTGGCCCGACGCCGTCCGACCACGGCTGCCTCCAGCCCAGGCAGGCCCGCCCGGGCCGCGTGCAGCTCCGCCCGCTCGGGGCCCGTCCTGGGCGTCTCGGCGAGGCAGGCCGTGAGCAGCGCGTTCAGCCCCGCCAGCTCCTCGCTCGCGCGGGGCCAGGCCCCGAGCACCACCGCGCCGTGTAGCCGGGCGGCCCGCTCGATGGCGGCAGGCCCTGCGGCGGCCGGCGGCGAGGCCGGCTTGGGACGGGCGTGCGGCGATCGCGAGGCCGGCCAGCCGGGGGGGCGTCCCGCGCTGGGCTGCGTGGGTTGGGGTGATGCGGCCAGGGCCGGCGGGGTCGCCGTCAGGCTTGCCAGCACCACCTGGCAGAGCGCCAGGGCCACCCCGCTGCGCCAGGGGCTCGGGGGAACGGGCCGGTGGGGTCGCATGGGGGCCTCCTTTCAGGCGCTCCCGTCCAGCTTGCCCGGGCGCGCCCGGGGCCGCCTCGGTGGTGGTGACGAAGGCCTCCGTCGTTTTGCCGTATCATGGCGGCATGACCCTCCGCGTCTTCTCCGACCCCGGTTGCACCGCCCACGACACGGGGGAGCACCCCGAACAGCCTGCCCGCTGGGAGCGGGCGGACGCCGCGTTGCGCGCGCTGGTGGGGTCGCCCGGGCAGCCCCTGGTCTTCGAGCGTCCGGCTGCGATCACCCCCGACGTGCTCGCGCTCGTGCACCCGCCCGCGCACAGCGCCCGCCTGGCCGCCTTCTGCGCCGCGGGCGGCGGCCAGCTGGACGAGGACACGGTGGCCTCGCCCGAGACTGAGGCCGTGGCCCGCGTCTCGGCGGGGGCGGCGGTGGCCGCCGCCGCCGCGGTGCTGACGGGCCCCGGGCGCCAGGCCGTCGCCCTCTGCAGGCCCCCCGGGCACCACGCCCTGCCGACGGAGACCATGGGCTTCTGCCTCTACAACAACGCCGCCCTGGCGGCCCGCTGGGCGCAGGTGCACGGTGGCCTTCGCCGCGTGGCCATCTTCGACTGGGACGTGCACCACGGCAACGGCACCGAGGCGATCTTCGCGGACGACCCCAGCGTGCTGTTCATGTCGTGCCACCAGCACCCGAACTGGCCGGGCACCGGGCGGCCCGAGGACATCGGCACGGGGGCGGGCGTCGGCCACACGGCCAACGTCCGTCTGCCCATTGGCACGGGCGATGCGGGCGTGGCCCGCGTCGTGGCGGAGGTCTTCGACCCGCTGGTGGCGGCCTTCGAGCCAGAGCTCGTGATCGTCTCGGCGGGCTTCGATGCGCACTGGCGCGACCCGCTCGGGCGCCTCGGCTTCACCGTCGCGGGCTACGCCGCGCTGACGCGGGCCGTCCTGCGCTGGGCCGAGGCGTACGCGGGGGGGCGCTGCGTGATCCTGCTGGAGGGCGGCTACGACGTGGACGCGCTGGCGGCCTCCCTGACGGCCGTGGTGCAGGTGCTGCGGGGCGGCGCGGTGGAGGACCCCTTCGGCGCCAGCCCCTACCCCGAGCCCGAGGCGGCGCTGGCACGCGCCATCGCCGAGACGCGGGCGGCGCTCGCGGCCCACTGGCCGCTGGCGCCTCAGGCCAACCCGAGGTAGGCCGCGAGTCCCTTCAACACGAGGCCGTCAGCCCCGGCCCCGGCCCGCACCTGCGCCAGGGCCGCCTGGGCGCGATCTGGCTCCTGGCGGGGCCGGGCGGCGAGGGCCTGCTGGTAGGCCAGGCCGACGCGCAGGATGGCCGCCAGCCGCGACAGCCCCACGCGCTCGGCCCCGCCGGGGGCCGCCAGGGCCTGGAACAGCCCCTCCCAGGCCTCCAGGGGGGACGGATAGATCTCCCAGTCGGCCGGGGCAGAGCGCGCCTCTCGCCACCGACGGCCCGTCTCCCGGCCGTGGCGCAGCTGGCGCATGCCTTCTGCCAGGGCCTCTGGGCCCAGGACGTGCAGCGTGGCAAGGAAGCCCACGCGGCGGACGTCGCTCTCGCCGAGCCCCATGTGGGCAGCGATGCCACAGCACAGCGTGCGCAGCTTGCCCCCGGGCCGCTCACCGGGCGTGCGCCCGGTGGGCTTGCTGCTCGCCACGGCGATCGCCGCATCGAAGAGCAGGCCCTCGAACTGGTTGTAACGCTGGCACTCCGCGATCGCGCGGGTCACGAGGGCGGTGAAGCCGTCGACCCAGGCCGCGCGCTCGGGGGCCGGCGTGCCCTCCAGCAGCAACACGCCCAGCGGGGCCTCGTCGAGCCCGTCGAAGGGCAGCACCAGCAGCTGCGTGCCGGGGGGCACGTCGGCGTTGCCGAAGGAGACCAGGCCGCCGCCGTCGGCGGAGACGCGCAGGGCCTCGCCAGCGATGAAGGCTTCCTCGACGAGCTCCACCTGGTAAGGCGGGACGATCCCGGCCGTGGAGGCCGTCACCTCGAGGAAGGACTCCTCTCCCACGAGGGCGACGAGGCCTGCCTCGAAGCCCAGCGTCTGGACGGCTTCCTCGAGCACCAGCCGCCCCAGGGCGAAGGGGTCCGTGACCTCCCGCAGCGCCGCAAGCAGGATCTCGCGGTGGTCGAGCCTGTCTCGGGCGGCCTGGAGGTCGTGCGCGAGGCGCCGGTCATCCTCGCGGTGCCGCTCTTCGAGCAGGGCCTGCAAGGCGAGTGGGGAGATGGCGAGGGTCTGGCGGGGGAACCAACGTCCAGGTTGGTGCTCCGGCATGCGGGCCTCCTGACCCCAAGGGTGCGAGGGGTGATTATGTTACTCTACCCCTGTACCCTCGGCAAGGCCAGCCGCCACCCGAACAAAAAGGGCGGCGCCCAGGCCCTGGCCGCCGCCCCCGCATGATCGCGCCTGCGCGACGCGGTGGTCAGACCGGGTAGACGCCGTGCTTGCGCAGCGGCGTCTCGACCTCCTTGGACTCGGCGCGCGCGAAGCGGCGGACGAGTTCGTCCCGCAGGGCGTTGCCCGGCACGATGTCGTCGATCACGAGCTCCGAGGCCAGGCGGTAGATGTCGATGTCCGCCTGGTATTCGCGGCGCCGCTCCTCGATGAAGGCTTGCTTTGCCTCCCCCTCGAGTTCGGCGATCTTGTTGGCGTAGACCGCGTTGATGGCCGCCTCGGGGCCCATGACGGCGATCGAGGCGGTGGGCAGCGCGATGGTGCACTCGGGCTCGAAGGCGGGGCCGCTCATCGCGTAAAGGCCCGCCCCATAAGCCTTGCGGACCACCACGCAGATCTTGGGCACGGTGGCGTCCGACATCGCCGAGATCATCTTCGCGCCGTGGCGGATGATGCCCTCCTTCTCGACCTTCGAGCCGATCATGAAGCCCGGCACGTCGGAGAGGAACAGCAGCGGGATGTTGAAGGCGTCGCACAGCCACATGAAGCGCGCGGCCTTGTCCGCCGAGTCGACGAAGAGCACGCCGCCCTTGACCTTGGGCTGGTTCGCCAGGATGCCCACGACCCGGCCGTCGAGGCGCCCGAGGCCGGTGATCATCTCCTGCGCGAAGAGCTTCTTGATGGGCAGGAAGGTGCCTTCATCCACCAGCTGGGTGATCACGTTCATCATGTCGAAGGGCGTGTTCTGGTTGGGCGGCACGACCTCCTCGATCGGCTTGCCACCCGCCACGATGGGCTTGCTTTCCGCCTCCGGGGCGGGCTCCGTGCAGTTGGAAGGGAAGTACGAGACGTAGCGCTTGGCGGTCTCGATGGCCTCCGCCTCGGTCTTGCACAGGAAGTCGCCGCAGCCGCTGGTGGTGCAGTGCATGCGGGCCCCGCCCATCTCCTCGAGCGTGACCTTCTCGCCGATCACCATCTCGGCCATCCGGGGCGAGCCCAGGTACATGCTCGCGTTCGCCTCGACCATGATCACGACGTCGCAGAAGGCCGGGATATAGGCGCCACCGGCGGCCGAAGGCCCGAACAGCACGCAGATCTGGGGGATGACGCCGGACAGCCGAACCTGGTTGAAGAAGATCCGGCCAGCGCCCCGACGGCCCGGGAACATCTCGACCTGGTCGGTGATGCGGGCGCCCGCCGAGTCGACCAGGTAGAACAGCGGGATGCGCAGCTTCTGTGCCGTCTCCTGGATGCGGATGATCTTCTCGACCGTGCGCTGCCCCCACGACCCGGCCTTCACGGTGGAGTCATTGGCCATGATCGCGACGGGGCGCCCCTCGATCAGGCCGATGCCCGTCACCACACCGTCAGCGGGCAGGTCCTTGGCGTTGCAGTTGGCGAAGAGGCCGTCCTCCTGGAACGAGCCCTCGTCGACCAGCAGCGAGATGCGGTCGCGGGCGAACAGCTTGCCCGCTGCCTTGGCGCTCTCGTGGTACTTGGGCGCACCGCCCGCCTGGATGGCCGCAATCTTGGCCTGCAGGTCGTCGGTCAGGGGGGAGGCGGTCGGGGCGGACATCGGGTTGCTCCTTGCTTGCAGCTTGGCTGGAAAGCAGCATTTTAAGGCTCTCTCAGGCGGAGATCAAGGAAGCCGCGGGCAGCCCTCCAAGATCACGGCGGCGGCGCAGGCGTCGGTTGGACCACCGGTCCCTCGAGGGTCTGGGGGTAAACGGCGAGGTGGGCGTTGGTGCGGCCCTCGCCATACAAGTCGTCCCGGCCGGGTGGGCCGAGGTCGTCCACTGCCGCGAGCAGGCGCGCCCGCGCGAGATCGGTCCATGTCGCGTCCAGCCGGTTGTTGCCCGGATCGTACCGGGCCACGAGCTGGGCAGCGACGCCCGCGACGAACGGCGTCGCCATCGACGTGCCGGACTCCACGGCGTACCCGGACGCGTCTCCCAAGGTGCGCGGGTACGTCGAGAGGATGGCGGCCCCGGGGGCCACGAGGGCCAGCGCGTGGCCCCCGTTGGAGAACCCGCTTAGCCGCTCCCAGCCGAGGTATCGGCTCGTGCTGCCGACGGCGATGGCGAGTGGGGCGTTGGCCGGGCTGCCGACGAAGTCGAGCGACTCGTTGCCGGAGGCCGCCACCACCACGATGCCCCGGCGCCTTGCCATGGCGAAAGCCTGTGCGTACAGCGCGCTGACGTCCTCCAAGGCGGCGCCCAGGCTGAGGCTCAAGACCCGCACGCGGGAGCCGTCGTCGGGGGTGGGCAGCCACGCGATGGCGGCCATGATGCCTTGCAGGATGCTCATGTCGGTGCCCGCGCCCTGCTGGTCCAGCACCTTCATCGGCAGGATCTGCGCCCCGGGGGCCACGCCCCGGATGCCCGCCTGGTCGTTTGCAGCGGCCACGATGCCCGCGCAGTGGGTCCCGTGGCCGTTGTCGTCCGAGATGTTGGCGCTCGGCGGGTCGACGAGCGTGTTCAGCCCTCCCGAGGCCACGCGGCCGGCGAACTCGGGGTGGGTTTCGTCGAGTCCGGAGTCGATGACGGCCACGACCACCTTGGAGGCAGCGGCGTCTGGCACGATCGCCCACGCGCCCTCCGTGTCGCCGAAGGCGGGCCGGTGGCTCCACTGGTCGGCGGCCATGTCGGGGGCGGGCTGGTTGGCGGTGAAGCGCCAGGCCTCAGGCTGCACGCCTTGGACGGCCCCCGTGGCCCAGAGCGCCCGGCGCCAGGCGGGCTCGACCGCCGGCGTCGGGGGGGACAGCCTCACGAGCAGCCGGTCTTCGAGCTGCAGCGAGCCCGAAATGGCGGTGCCGCTGAGCCCGGGGGCCGCCAGCAGCGACGCCGCCGTGCGCCCTGGCGCCAGCAACACGAGGAAGGCGCCCGTGTAGGCCTGGCTGGTCGTGTCGAGCATGCGGTTGCGGGCTCCCGGGCCCAGCCTGGCAGGCTGCGCGCCCACCATTCCGGGGGTGAGCGCCGCGGGCCTGGCCGAGCCGCCGACAGCGGGCTCTCCGGGGCCTGGCGCAGCCTGGCAGGCCGGGACGAGCAGCGTCGCCGCCGTGAGGGCGGCCTGCCATGGCAGGCGATGGGTCATGGCCTGTAGCCCTCCACCACGGCGCTGGCCCGCCCTGCCGCGTCCACGCCGCCGAGCGTCACGATCACGCCGTTCACCGCCAGCGCCACCAGCAGCGACCGGGGCGTGGGCAGCCTCGTCACGACGGTCCAGGCCGGCGTGGGCGCTGCGGGGTCCAGCCGCAGCACGTCCGCGTCGGGGGTGCCGTCGGGCCCGAGGCCGCCCACCAGGTAAAGCTGGCCCGCGAGCGCAACCAGGGCCGCCGAGTGTCTGGGGCTCGGCAGCGCCGGCGGGGCCCCTGGACCGCCGGCGGCGCTGTCCCGCCACGTGTCGGTCGTGAGGTCGTAGGTGCGAACCTGGGCGGTGCCCGAGGCCTCCACGGCGCCGACCGGCGCGTAGCCTCCCACCACCCAGGCCTCGTCACCGACGACGGCGGCCGCCGCCCCCGCATAGGACGATGGGAAGGTGGCGCGGAGGCTGGTCGGCACGGTGTCGGAGGCCACCGTGAGGTGCTGGCTGAAGGCCGTGACACCCCCCTGGTTGAGGCCCCCGAACACGAGCAGCCTGCCGCGTTGCTCGTCCAGGGCGCTCGCGCCCGCGACCACGGGCTGGGCCATGAAAAAGCCCATGTCCTCGACGGAGCCCGGCGTCAGCCGGTAGGTGCCCGTGGGGCCCGCCACCACCAGGTGCTGCCCAGCAGCGGCGTGGGCCACCAGGTCCGTCGGGGGGAACTCGAGCCCTGTGAGCGGGGCCCACGCCGCGGGGCCCGTCGGCGTCAGCGCCAGCACCTCCCCGGAGCCGCGGGGCTCGCCACCCACGGCCATCAGCGCATCGCCGACCCGGCCGGCCGCGAACCCGAAGCGCGGCCTCACCATCAGCGGCCACTGACGCCAGGCGTTCGGGGCCTGCGTGCCCGGCGTCAGCGCCGCCACGACGCCCGACTGACCACGGCGTCCGCCCCCGCCGGAGCCCCCGCCACCCGAGCCACCCGTCGTCTGCGCCACACTTCCCGGGGGTGCCACCGGCAGGGACATCGGGGCGGTGGCGGGGCCTGCCGACTGGTTGTTGGCGCTCTCCGCCGCGGCCTGGCCCGGCCCCGAGGGCGCCGGTCTGGGCTCACCCGCCTCGGTAGGCGCACCTGGCGCCGGGTCGGCCGCCGGGCGCCCCGTCAGCGTGGCCAGGCCCCCCCCGGGGCGGCCTGGCACGCACGCCACCAGGGCACAGGCGAGGGCGCCGGTCAGGAACGCGGGCGGGCGCGTCACGGCTGCAAGCGCTCCACCGTCGCCACGGGCATTCCGGCCTCCAGGAAGGCGATGGAGCTGAGGAGCCCGCCGGCGACCACCACGGCGCCGTCAACGACCCCAACTGCCGGGAAGGAGCGCCTCTGGCTGAGGGGGGGCCTCAGTGACCAGGTGCCGGCCCCCGGATCGTAGACCTCGACGGCGTTGGACAGCACGGAGTTGAAGTTGTCGCCAAATGCCCCCCCGATGAGGTAAACCTTGCCGGCCAGGGCCACGGCGCCCGCCCCGAAGCGGGCGGTGGGAGAGGGCGGGATGAGCCCCCAGGCGGGGGAGGCGTCCGCCGGGCGGATCACCAGCCCCTGCGCCGTGGTGCCGTTCGCGTCCAGGCCCCCGAGCACGTAGAGTGCCCCGCCGAGCGCCACCGCCGAGGCCCCCGCCCGCGGCTCCGGCAGGGGCGGCAGGGTGCCCGAGGCCCAGGTGTCCGTGCCCGGGGCGTAGCTCAGCACGGCGGTGCTCAGCAGCCCGGCCTCGTCGAAGCCGCCGACGAGGTGGATCGCGTCGCCCACGGCTGCCGCCGCGGAGGTGGCGAGCTTGAGCCCCTCGGGCAGGGGGGCGATGGCCTCCAGAGCACCCGTCTCCGGGCTCAGGCGGCTGCATGTGCCCACCACCCCGGTCGTTCCCAGGCCGCCCAGCACGTAGAGCTTGCCCCCGTGCACGGCGGAAGCCGGCAGCACCACGCCGCTCTGCAGCGGCACGACCTGGGTGGCAGGGGCATCCGCTGCCGGCACCCAGGCGATGCTTCCCGTGGCCTCAGGGCTGATCAGCGCGGTGGTCGGGTCCTCTTCGAGCACGCCCCCCACGACCAGGAGGGCGCTGGAAGCGGGCCCCGTCGGCACCACGCCGTAGGCCGCGCCCCCGCGTGCCTGAGCCAGCCCGGCCAGTGGCGCCTGGCCCCCGAAGTCGATGGTCTGGAACACGGTCTGCCCCGGCTGGACGGCCACGCTGTAGGTGCTGGCGTCGAGCCCGGTTTCGGTCGGCGCCGCCACCCTCATCGTCCACGTCCCGGCCGGCACGGGCTCGACGAGCGTCGTGTCCCCGCGGACGACCACGGGGGGCACGCCGGGGGCCGAGATCGCGGCCAGGGCGGGCAGGCCTTGGGGCCAGTTGCCAGGCCTCAGCACGAGCCTGCCAGGCGCCGGGAAGAAGCTGGGGTGGGACGCTGGCGGGGCGCCTGCCGTGTGCCAGGCCGCGGCGATGACGGCTGGCGCGAGCAGCGACGCGTCCGATGCCCCGAGGTCTCGCTGCCAGCTGACCACGCGGCCGATCAGGGCCTCGAGGTCGGCCTCGCTGGTGACCTGGGTGCTTGCCGTGCCGTCGAGCGCCAGCAGCGCGGCCACGATGGCGCCGGCCACGTCAGCCTCGACCGACAGCGGCAGCTGGTTCACCCCCTGCCTCAGCGCGCCCACGGTCCGGAGGGTCCCGCCGGGCACCGGCGTGCCGTCGGCGCGCAGGCTCACGGCGGTCACCAGCACCCCCGGCGCCAGGGGGAGGTCGCCGATCTGGACCTCGCCCGCCGCGTCGCGCGTCTGGTCTGCCAGGGTCGCCCCGCTCCGGGTCTGAATCAGGACGCGCACCCTGGCGGGCTGCTCCGTGGCGGCGAGCAGCCGGCGCGAGCCTGTCGCGACCTCGGCCCAGCGAAGGCGAAGCGTGGCCCGCTCGGCCTGGACCGCGCCTCGGGCCCCCGACGCCCCGGGCAGGTTCAAGGGGGCACACGAAGCGGCCGCGAGCGACACGACGAGCAGGCTGGCAAGGGTGCGGGGGAGCAAGGGGGCTGGCCCTTCCTGGCAGGCAGGCACCGCGGTCACAGCCCGCCTCGTCGGCCGGCTCTCCTGGGCCATGCCCGCTGCAAGCAGGCCTCTAACGGCTGCTACTCGCCCCTGAACTGAGGCTTCCGCTTCTCCCCGAAGGCCCGCAGGGCCTCTTGCCGGTCCCACGTCGGGATCGTGACCTCGTAGGCCTTGGCCTCGAGCGCCAGCCCCGTCTCGAGGTCGACCTCCAGCCCCCGGTTGATGGCGAACTTCGCCTGCGTGACGGCGACGGGGCCGGTGGTCTCCACGATGCGCGTCGCGAGGCTCTTGGCCTCGGCGAGCAGCTGGTCGCCCGGCACGACGAACTCGACGAGGCCCACGGCGAGGGCCTCGGCGGCCTCGACGCGGCGGCCCGTGAAGATCAGCTCCTTGGCGCGCCCCTTGCCGACGAGCCGCGGCAGCCGCTGGGTGCCTCCGGCGCCGGGGATGATGGCGAGCGTCGTCTCTGTCAGCCCCATCAGGGCGCCCTCTGCCGCCAGGCGGATGTCGCACGACAGCGCGAGCTCGGTTCCGCCTCCGAGCGCCAGGCCGTTCACGGCCGCGATCACGGGCTTGGGGAGGTTCTCCAGCTGGCTCGTGACCTCGCGGATGTCCTTGAGGAAGCGCCTCACCTCGCCGGGCGTCATGCCCGCCCGCTCCTTGAGGTCCGCACCGGCGCAGAAGGCCTTGTCGCCGGCACCCGTGAGGATCACGGCCCGCACGGAGGCGTCGTCCCATAGCTCCTCGACGGCGGCACGCAGCGCCCGCAGCGTCGCGCGGTCGACGGCGTTCATGCGGTCGGGACGGTTCAGCGTGACGAGGGCGATCGCCCCATCTCGCGTCAGCAGGACGGGCTCGGTGCTGGTGGTCATCGGATGGTCTGGCTCGGGGGCGTGAGGCCGACGAGGATGCCGGCGACCACGCGGGGTTGCTCTGGGTGGTCGGGGGTCACGACGAACGCGACGTCCGCCTCGGGGTAGGTCCACACCTCGCCCGCGCCCCAGGCGCGTGTGCGAGGGGGAGGGCCGTACTTGCGCAAGACGCGCGCCGCAGGGTCCAGCGGGCGGATCATCGACCGCGTCATGAACCGTGCCGGGGCCCAGGCTTGCACGTGCACCACGCGCGCTGCCCCCTCCCCGTCGGCCCGCTGGTTGAGGAGGACGCGGATGTGGGAGAGGTTGCGCCAGGCGTCGGGCTCCAGCTGGGCCTCAGGGGGGGCGTCCGGGGCTGTCTGGCGCCGCTCGACCGGGAGCGGCGCGAACTCCTCGAACTCCCACCACAGGCCGTCGGCGTCACTGTTGGTGCGGCGCGGGGAGCCGAACCTCGCCCGCACGGCCTCGGCCTGGGCACCCAGCGGGACCTCGGCGAGCGCCACCTCACGGATCCGCAAGGAGGGCCCCACGGCGCTGCCCTGACGAATGGCGGCCAGCGGCACCTGCTCGCGACGCAACCGCTCCGTCAGCACCTCGGGGGCTTCCGGCCTGCCGGCGAAAAACGCGGCGCAACCCGTCAGGCCGGGCACCACAAGGGCGAGGGCGAGGAGGCGGCGGGCGGTGGCCATGGGCTCAGGACCGGTCCGTGGCGACTGACGCGTCGACGCCTGGGCCCACCCCCGGGGCGAGGGCTTGCCGCTCGGCCCGGCCGGCCATGTAGGTGAACAGCAGCAGCAGCACGACCCCCACGTCGATGCAGATGTCGGCGATGTTGAAGATGGGGAAGATGTTCTGACCGCGGTGCTGCAGGTCGAACATGTCGATGACGTATCCCAGCCGGGCGCGGTCCGACAGGTTGCCCAGGGCGCCGCCGAGCAGGAATCCCAGCCCGGCCATCTGGATCCAGGTCCGCTCCCGCAGGCGAAACGCGTAAATCACGATGCCCAGCACCACCGTGGTGGCGATCCCGATGAGCAGCCAGGTCTGGCTCCAGAGCATGCTCCAGGCGGCCCCGAAGTTCTGGGTGTAGGTCAGGGCGAACCACCCCGGAATCAGGGGGATGGATGGGTAGTGCAGCGTCATGTGCGTCGTGACCCAGGTCTTCAAGACCTGGTCCGCGAGGAACACGGCCGAGGCGTACACGAACATGCTCGCGAGCTTGGGGCCCTGGTGACGGGTGGGATCCAAGGTGGGTCCTCTCGGGGGGAAGCGAGACGGCGCCATGTTACCACAGGGAGGGCGCTGGGCCGGTCAGACACAAAGAGGCCGGCGCCCGGAAGGCGCCGGCCGAGGCGTTTGGGTTCAGCGCACGGAGGTGGTGGAGACGATGGCCCGAAGTTGCTTCTCGGCCTTCTTCAGCCGCCGGCAAACCTCCATCTGGCTGATGCCCAGCCGCCGGGACAGCTCCGCCTGCGTGAGGTCGTCGAAGTACCGCATCTGGAGCAGTTCGCGCTGATGGTCCGGCAGGTGCTTCATCGCCTCCGTCAGCACGAGCCGCTCGTCTCGCTCGTTCTGGTGGGCGTTGCTGGTGGCCGGATCCGCCAGGGTGTTCAGGAGCGAGCGCTGCTCGTCTTCTTCGCCGTCGCCGGACTCCTGGTCGAGCCACATGACCGTGACGCGCCGGTCGTAGACGCGCGCCTGGTCGATCAGGTCCGGCGACACGTTCAGGGCTTCGGCGAGCTCCTGGTTGGACGCCTCCCGCCCCAGCCGGTGGCTGAGTTCCTGCGTGACCTGCCGCAGCCGGTAGGACAGCTCCTGGAGGGCGCGTGGGCCCCGCACCAAGGTCTGACGGTCCCGCAGGTAGTGGCGGATGTGACCTGTGATGAAGTGGACGGCGTAGGTCTTGAACTCCGTGTTGTGCCCCGTCTCGTAGCGGTTGATGGCCTCGAGCAACCCGATGGAGCCCACCTGAATCAGGTCGTCCACAGGGTCGGTGCTGCGGCGAGCAAGGCCCCGTGCGATCTTGTGAACGAGCGGGAGGTACTCGTTCACGAGACGCTCCTTCTCCTTCGGACTCGCTCCGGCATACACCTTGTTCATTCAGGTCTCCTTCGTGAGTTGGGAGGTCGGTTTCCGGACCAAGGAAGATCGTAACGGATCGGGAAAACCACTTCCAGTCAACTTTTGTGAAGCGGGAAGACTGTGCGTAACAATATGTGAAGCATGTCGCATGGGAGGGGGCGATCGTGCGTTTCATCACGCGAGTTTACGGCATGGGTACCTGTGTCCGCCACGCACAATAAGCCTACGGAAAACTTCAGATCAGGCGCCTTTATGTTCGGATCTTGCGCCCATTTCTGGCATTCCCCATCGGCCTCGGGGCCCCAGTGGCCTGTTATGATGACCCGGCCATTACGGGTCCCGGGAGGGAGACGCCCTTGGCCGGCGGCTTGTTCCCCCGGGCTGAGACGAAGGAGGCTGCCGGTGGCGCAGCGACCGGCGAGTCTGGAGGCCCTCGCGCCGCTCGGCAGGGAGCTGGCGCGCGCGCTGGCGGATGGGGCGGATGCCACGGGGATCCTGGTGCCTGGCGGGTTACGCGGGGCGCGGTGGGAGCAGGCGGTGGGCCAAGCGCTCGGCGGCAGCCCGGCGGGTGGGCCTCGGGCCGGTGTCGCGGCGCTTCATGCCGCCTATGCCTGGCTCGTGCGGCTGGTGGCAGCACGCGTGCTCGCTGACCTCGGCGGCGTGGCGCCGGGCCGGCTGGCGCAGGCCCCTGCCCGCGACATGTGGCGCTGGCTGGAGGCCCTCGCCGCTGGCGAGCTGGGGGCCTCCGTGGCGGTGGAGGGGCTGTGGGTCCCCGACGATGCGGCCTGGGCGATCGCGCCGCCGTGCCGCACCCCGCGCGCGGAGGGGGCCTGGCGCGAGCTGCTGCGAGCCCTGGCCAGCTGGCAGCCTCGCAGCGACCGCGACGTGTTTCAGGGGCTCTACCAGGCCATGCTGCCGGCGGCGTTGCGCCACGCCCTCGGCGAGTTCTACACCCCGCGCTGGCTCGTCCAGGCCGTGCTGGCCGAGGCGCCCACCGCCCCCGGATGGAGCGCGCTGGACCCGTGCTGTGGCTCAGGGGCCTTCCTGACGGAGCTTGCGGCCAGGGTGCTGGCGGAGACGGCGTCCGAGCCGCCCCAGGCCCGTGTGGAGGCCGTGCTGAGACGGGTGCGCGGCCTCGACGTGAACCCGTTGGCCGTGCTCGCGGCCCGCGTGAACCTGCTGCTGGCGATCGCGCCTCTGCTTCCGGGGTGCGGGGGCGCCCGCTTGCGGTTGCCGGTGGACCTGCTGGATGCCGGAGCCGAGGAGACCGGCAGTTGGCAGCACGACGTGGTGGTGGGCAACCCGCCCTGGGTGGCCTGGCGCGACCTCCCGGCGCCGCACCGCGACGCGCTGGCCGCGCTTCGCCTGGCGCGGGGGCTGGCGGGCTCGGACCGCTGGGTGGGAGGCACCGACCTCAACGTCTGTGTCGTGCTGGCCCACGTGGCGATGGAACGCTGGGTCCGTCCCGGGGGAACCCTGGCGTTCCTGATGCCCCGACAGCTGCTGCACCTTCGCGCCGCCGAGGGCTTCCGACGCTGGGAGCTGCCCGGGGGGGAGCGGGTGGCGCTCACGGCCCTGACGGACTGGACGGCGCTGCGCCCCTTCGAGGCCGCCTGCGCGCCGATGACGTGGGTTCTCACGCGGGCGCCGGTGGCTGGCCCTGAATCGGTGCCCACGGTGACGTGGACCTCTCCGGGCCGGGGCCGGCGCGACGCGGACGCGTCCTGGGGAGAGGTGCAGCCGACGCTCGTGGCTGGCGTCGGCTGCGCCACCCAGCGCGGTGGCCCAGGGGGGGGCTACGTGCTCGAGGGCCCCCCGACGCACGCGCCGCTGGCGACCTACCTGGGCCCCACACCCTACCAGGGCCGACGGGCCACCGAGACCTCCCCCCATGGGGTGTTCTGGCTGAGGCCTGTGGGGCCAGCCCCGGGCGAGGAGGCTGCCTGGCTGGTGGAGACGGGCGTGAACCCCCGGGCTCGCCTTGCGGTGCCGGCCCAGCGGGTGGTGCTGGAGCGGGAGGTGCTCGTGCCACTGCTTCGCGGCCGTGACATCCGGCCGTTTGCCGCGGAGCCCGGGGGCACGCTCCTGCTGTTTCCACACGCGGCGGCGCACGCGGAGCGCGCCTTGCCGCCGGAGGCGCTGCCAGGGGCTGCGCGGGCCTACCTGGAGCGACACCGGGCGCTCCTGTCCGAGCGCGCCTCGCTGCGGGCTTATTGCCGAGGCGGCCCCTTCTACACGCTCTGGCGCGTGGGGCCCTACACCTTCGCGCCCTGGAAGGTGGTGTGGCCGGAGCTCGGTGCGCTCCGGGCGGCGGTGGTCGGGGAGGCCCGCCTGCCGTGGGGGGAGTCGAAAGGGGTGGTGCCCGAGGGCAAGGTCAACTTCATCGGCTGCGACGACCCGGCCGAGGCCCACTACCTGTGTGCCTTGCTGAACGCGTCCCCCTTGCGGGAGGCCTATGCCGCCTGCACCAGCGCGCTCGGGCGGCCTGCGCGCCTGCCCCTGGCCATCCCGGCCCACGACGCGCGCCGCTGGACCCACCGGGCGCTGGCGGCGGTCTCCTTGGCTGCGCACGCGGGGCGCGTCAGCCCGGAGGCTTGCGGGCCCGTGCTCGCCTGGCTCGCCGCGCGGGCCATCGCGCGCCCGGGTCGCTAGCCTTTCTGCATGAACAGGGCGAGGTCATCCGTGACGCCGACCTCGAGCCCGCGCAGGCGGTCGAGCGGGGCGTAGCCGCGGGCCCGGACCGTCACCCGGTACTGGCCGGGGGGGACGGCGCCCTGGCGGTACCAGCCGTCGTGGTCCGTCTCGCCGTTGAAGGTCGGGAGCATGTCATCTGAGACGGGCTCGAGCTCGATGCGGGCCCCCTCGATGGGCGAGTCCGTCTGAAGGTCGACGGCCCGGTACTGGAAGCCCGCGCGGTCAGTGCGGGGAGCCGGTGCAGCCGGGCGGGCGGCCGCGGCCGGCGGTGGGGGAGACACGTTGGCGGCGGCCATTCGCGTCTCCGCGGGGGAAGGTGTTGGTGCCTCCGCTGCGGCTGGAAGGCTCGCGGGGGGCAGGCCCAGCCCCGCCAGGGGGCCCGTGCCGGCTCTTGAGGCCTGGTGCGCTGGTCGAGCGGGCGGCGGCGGCAACGGGCCTGTTCCCGCAGGGCGCAGCGACAGGGGGCCGGTGCCCCCGCGTGCAGGCGGGCCCTGAGGGCGTGGGGGCGCCGGGTTGCCGGGCGCCGGAAAGGCCGGCTCCCCACCTTGGGGGGCGCGAGCGCCCAGGCCTCCAGAGCCTGGCGGGCGCAGGGGGCCCGTCTGCCTGGCGGTGGGGGGTGGGGGCAAGGGCCCGGCTCCCCCGGCCCGCGGCGCGAGGGGGCCCGGGGAGCCGGGGGCCCGAGGGCCGGCGTCAGGCCCGGCGACGCGAGGCGCCTGGCTGGGGGCTGGGGGCTGCGGGGGCACCTCCTCGGCCAGAACGCCAGGGCTTGGTGGCGGCAACGGTTGGGGGCTGGTCGG
>JAYKHR010000110.1:0-50932 GCA_035285125.1 Candidatus Sericytochromatia bacterium
GTCATCGACACGCGCGAGGACAAGGTGCTTCGCCAGGCCCCCGTCGGCCCCGTGCCGGACTTCCTGGCGCATCGGGCCGTCGGCGACACGGCCATCCGCGAGGCCCGGAGTTGCAAGGCCTGTCACCATGCCCAGGTGCTCGGCACCTTGCCTGCCAGCCTCGCGCTCAGCAAGGACCGCCGGTCCCTCTGGGTCACGGAGCTGCGCACCCGGCGGGTCAGCCGCCTGGAGGCGAGCACGCTGAAGACCGAAGACCAGCTGGGCCTGCTCGGGGGGGACACCACGCCGACCCAGGTGCTGGTCCACCCCCGAACGGGGGACCTCTTCGTGGCCTCCCGAAGCTACAGGGGAGACACGCCTGGCGTGGGCGGGGTGGGCGACACGGGCCTCCGCATCAGCCTCGACCCCGAGCACGCGGGCGCCATCGGGACCAGCAACGTGATGGCCTTCGACGCCAGACTCGACAAGGTCAAAGGGCGGGTAGAGCTCCCCTTTGCCGGCGCCCACGGCGGCGCCTTCTCCGCGGACGGCTCGGAGCTGTACATCGCCTGTCGCGGGGCCGACCGGGTGGCCGTCCTCGGCACGGCGCCACTGCGCCTGCTTCGCAGCCACCGCGTGCCACCCGGCCCGACGGCCATCGCGCTGCTCGATGAGGACACGCTGGCCGTCGCCTGCCTCAACACGTCGCCCGGCGTGATCGAGCTGTTGGAACGCCGCACGGGCAAGCCGAAGGGCCACCTGACGGTGCCCCCCAACCCCGCGGCGCTCGCCTGGGATGCAGCCTCCGGGCGCCTGTACGTGGCCTGCACCGGCGGGGCCTGCGTGGCGGAGATCGACGTGGCCGCCCGTCGCGTGGTCAGGGAGCTGCCGCTGGGCGGTCAGCCCGCGGGCCTCGCGGTCTTGGCTGCGCCTGGCAGCTGAGCCTGGCTGGCCTCCCTCGCGGGCACCAGGATGGCGGCTCGTCCCCCGGTGGCCACGCCGAGAGGCCACGCCAGGGGGCTCCTCGCCGGAGCCAGCTTGGCTGGAGACCGTCGCGGACCCGGGCTCCGAGCTCATCCAGGGCGCAGGCCGTTGGAGCCGGCACTTGTGACAG
Organism: Candidatus Sericytochromatia bacterium; assembly: GCA_035285125.1. Taxonomy (GTDB): domain Bacteria; phylum Cyanobacteriota; class Sericytochromatia; order S15B-MN24; family JAQBPE01; genus JAYKHL01. Next base: position 1,094 of record JAYKHR010000110.1, read on the forward strand.
CCGTCGCCGACCCGCAGCCCCAGCCTCGGGACCATGGGGGCAGACCTGGGCCCAATTCTGGGACCAGAGGGACCACGCAGGCCCCCCCAACGACGAGGAATCCGAGATGCCCGCCACCCGCTCCCAGGCCCCTGCCGGGGCCTCCCAGGCCACCCAGGCCCACGTGCAGGGCGCCAGGCCCGGTGCCACGACGTTCGTCGGAACGGGCCCCGAAGCAGAAGGCCACCCGCTCGCCGTGTATGCGGAGATGCCGTTCAGCCTGACGCCGAACCCCCGCTACCTCTACGTCGGCACCCAGCACCGCTCCGCCATCGCCAAGAGCCTCTACCTCGTGGAGCATCGGCAGGGGCTCACGGTAATCTTCGGCGACGTCGGCATGGGCAAGACCACCGTGGGGCGGCACCTGTTGCACCACTTCGTGGACTACCCGGAGAAGTTCCTGGTCGCCTACCTGCCCAACCCCTCCTACCCCTCCGAGCACCAGCTGCTGGTCGCCATCTGCGCGGAGTTCGGGATCGCCCCGGCCCGCAGCAAGCAGGCCACGCTGGCCCGCCTCAACGCCTTCTTCACGGACGCCTACCAGGCCGGCCGCCTGGCCGTGCTGCTCATCGACGAGGCCCAGCTGCTGAAGGGGCCCCAGTTCGAGCTTCTTCGGCAGCTGCTCAACTTCGAGACCGACGACCACAAGCTGGTGCAGATCGTGCTGTTCGGGCAGAACGAGCTGCGCGCCAAGCTGAAGCCGAAGAAGGCGCTCTGCTCGCGCATCGTGACGCGCTCGACCCTCGAGCCGTTGGACCTGGCGGACACCGACGGGATGATCCGGTTCCGGCTGCAGGTGGCGGGCTGCCCGCCCACCCTGTTCGAGCCTGCTGCCGTCGCGCGCGTCTACGAGGCCAGCGGAGGCGTGCCACGCGAGATCAACAAGATTTGCCTCTCGGCCTTCACCCTGGCGAGCTTCGCGGGCCTCACCAGCATCGGCCCGGACCTCGTCGAGCAGGCCCTCGCGGAGATTGACGCGTGACGACCACCACCCCGCCCACCCGCGGCTCCTTCGCCGCCCTCTACGAAGCCAGCCGGTCCCTTTCCCACGACGTGGCCCCACGCCAGCTCCGACTGAGCCAGCTCGAGCCCAACCCCAACCAGCCGCGCACGCAGTTCCCGGAGGGCTCCATCGAGGAGCTTGCCGCCAGCATCCGCGTGCACGGGCTCCTTCAGCCCATCCTGGTGAGGCCCCATCCGCAGCTCGGAGCGGGCCGCTACGAGATCGTCGCGGGCGAGCGCCGCTACCACGCCTGCCGGCTGGTGGGGCTGGACGCGGTGCCCGTCGTGATTCGCCAGCTGGACGACGCCACGGCCCGCCAGGCTGCGCTGATCGAGAACCTTCAGCGCGAGAACATCTCGCCGCTCGAGGAGGCGGTGGTGCTGAAGCAGATCCTCGACGAGACAGGGCTCTCGCACCGAGAGGTCGGGGAGCGGATCGGCAAGACCAAGGCCTACGTCGAGCAGCGCGTGCGGCTCCTGCGCTACCCGGAGGAGGTGCGCGTGGCGCTGGCCCGGCGCCCCGTCGGGGACGGTGCGGCGTTCGGCCCGGGCCACGCCAAGGCCGTTGTGCAACTGCCCGACGGCGAGGCCAGGCACGCCCTGATCGCCGAGGTCGAGCGCCGGGGGCTGACGGTGCGCGAGGTGGAGCGACGCGTGCAGCGGCTGCTGCAACCAGCCCCCCGGCCGGCCGCCGCGGCGGCCCCGGCGACCGTGCCTCTGGCCGGCCTGGAGATCGCTCGGCTGCTCGACGCGGTCCGCGAGGCCGGGGCCGACACCGTGGACCGCGCGGCGCTGCGCCGGGCGCTGCAGGCAGACCTGGCGCGCACCTGAGCGGCGCGCCAGGCCATTAAAAGTTCATTAAAACCCACACCATCACCACGCCGCTGGGGGACATGATCCCCAGCGGCGTGGCCTGTCCGGGAGGGGTCTGTGCGCATCGAGTACATCTACCGCTACGTCTATGTGCCGGCCCCCGTGGCGCCTGGGAGCGTGACGACGCCCTCGAGCGTCTCAGAGAACGTCCGCCGGCTCGGGGGCATGATCGCCTCGACCCGTGACGAGGAGCGGCGGCGGGCCCTTGAGGAGCTCCGGCAAACGCTGCAGCGGGTGGCAGCCATTGCCAACAACATCCGCAGCAGCGGCATGAAAGGCGCCCTCGAGGCCCAGGCCGCCGCCATCATGGCGAAGCTGGATGCGGGCAACCCCGAAGGTGCCCTGGTGGCCGCCCACGACCTGCTGGCTTTCGCCAACGAGAGCCAGGGCCTGGTGGACGAGGTCCGAAAGAACCTGACGAGCCTGGCCAACCCGGTGGGGGTTCGCGGCAAGGCTGCCAAGCTCCTCCAAAACATCGCCGAAATGGCGGAAACCATGCTGGCGGCGGCCACTTCCCCCGAGGCCCTGCGGAGCCTCGTGCGGCTGACAGATCAGGCGAAGGACGCCACGCGGCGGCTCGAGGGGCTCCAGCCTGGCACGCTCGAGTACAACTTGATCGTCGCCGAACTCGGCGGCATCATGGACGAGCTCAGGCTCATGGCCCAGACCCTCGATCCCAAGGGGGCCCCGGGGATGGCTGCTGACGCCATCATGTGGCAGCAAGAGCAAGGAGCCAGGGTTGAAGAGGCGCTCCAGCAGCTGCGAGGCGCGACGCGCGACGCCTTCGCGCTGCAGAAGTTGGACCAGCTCGACGCGGCACTGGCCGGGGTGCTTCGCAACGGTCGGGGGCTCGGACCCGAAGCGACGGAGGGCCTGAGAGCCAGCCTGGACGGGTTCCTCAAGCAGGCGGCCCAGGGCGACGTGGAGGGTGCCATCGAAGGGGCGAAGGCCATGGCCGCCGCGATGGGGCAGGCTTCGCGGCTCAAGGAGGTCCTGGGAGGCCGCCTCGCGCGCTTGGAGGAGAGCCTGGCTGCCCTGGCAGACAGCCCTGCGGGGGAGCGGCTGCAGGGGGTCCTGACCAAGGTCCGCGACGCCCTCCGGCGGGCAGACTCCCCGGAAGCCCTGATGCAGCTCGACCAGCAACTCCAGGCCGCCCTGGAGGCCGCCTCCACCCTGCGAGCCGCGGGCCCAGCGGGGCGAAGCGTGATGCATCCAGCATACCGGGAGTTGCTCGGCGTCGAGCGGGCGCTGACGCCTTCCGGTGAGGGGAGCGACGGCGCCCCCAAGATGGCGCGCGATGACTTCAGCCGCAGCGCCGGTGGGGCGTCCCAGGGCAAGCCCCGGGCTGCCTCGGCGGCCTCCCCCGCCGACGCGCCGCCCCCTCAAGACTCACCAGCCATTGGAGGGCTGCGGCGCCTGGCTGAGGGCCTCGCGGGGGGCGATGCAAAGCTCATTCTGCAGGCGGCCGACAGGGCCAGCCGCCTCCTGGCCCGGGCGACCACGCCTCTCGACCACGCAGCCTTGGCTGCCGAGCTGGTGGTCGCCTCGGACGCCGCTGCCAGGGTTATGGCCGGCGGTGAGGCGTCCTCGCCTGCTCGGGAGGTCTTGCGCACCGCGTTCCGCTGAGGGCGCGCCTCAGGTGGTGGCGAACCCCTCGGACATCAGCAACTCGGCCTGAAGGAGGGCGTAAGCCGTCTCGAGGGCCTCGAGCATGCCGTCCTTGAAGCCCTGGCCGTATGCGTCGAGCGCCCGCGCCCCCTTCCGGGAGGGCCCATCGCCGCCCTCGGAAAGTTGCTCAGCCATCAGGCCCTCAATCTCGCCCAGCACCGCACCAAGACCGTCGCGCAGCCGCTCGAGCTCGTGGCCGACGCGGCTGTGCGCATCTTCGACGGCCTCGGCGCTTCGCCCAGGCAGGACGCGGAAGCGGGCCAGCGAGGCGCCCCGGGGGGCCTCCGACTCGGCATGCCCGGCAATGACGCCCAGGCGAGGGGCCCGAGCAGGCTCGAGCAACTCCGCGTGGCGCCACCCCAGCAGCACATCGTTCAGCACGTCGCTGGTCGACCCGCCGCGGTCCTGCCGCAAGCGCTCAAGCCGCGCGATGGCCTCGGGAACCAGTCGGAAGCTCTTGACCTCCCGCCTGGCGCCGCTCTTGGCCGGTCGTCCACCCGCTTGTCTGTTCATGGTGTGTTGGGCTTCCTTCCACGATTCCCGGCGATCACGCGTCAAGGGCTCGCCGCCTGGGCAACCGGCCTTTGAAAGTTCTCGCATAGCATACAACAGCAGATCAAAAATGGAACCCCGCTGGCGGCCTTTTTTCGCCCGCAGCGGATAAAAAATTTTCAGGCCACGAAATCGTCGAGCACGAGCACCTCCAGCTCGCCAGCCAGGGCCCGCAGGGCAGGATCGGTCGCCAGCAGCAGCTCCGCACCGGCCCCCCGTGCCGTCGCGGCCAGGATGGCTGCGGCGTCCGAGAGCGTGTGCGCAGCGCGGTAGTGGGCGGCGCGCTCCGCAATGGGGAGCGTCAGTGGCACGAGCTCCAGGTTGGGGAACGTCGGGACGAGGAAGGCCAGCTCGGTCGCAGCCTCGAGGTCCCGACGGCGGTGAGGCCCCTCGAGGAGGGACATCATCGTCAGCACGGAGGTGATGGCGTGGAGCCGTCCGCGCTCGACCTCCTCGAACAGCGCCAGCCCCAGCGGCCCGCGGCGCGGCTCTGCCGAGAGGTAGGCCGCAAACACGCCCGCGTCCACGGCCACGCGCCGGTGACCAGCCAGCGACCGTTGGAAAGCTGCCAGGCCCTTCACGCCCCGCCCTCTCGCGCCCACCTCCCGTAAAGGTGGCGGGCGTAGCTGGCGGGACGCCGGAACAGCTTGATGGTTTGCCCATCGACGGTCCCGACGAGCTCATCCCCGGGCTGGAGGTCGAGCTTCTCCCGCAGGCCCTTGGGGAGCACGAGCTGGAACTTCGAGCTGATCTTGATGGGGGTCAGGCCCCCGACAACCTCTTCCATGACTTACGTTTTATCATATTGTCTTACTATTTGCAATTAGTCTTACCGGCGCAGCGTGGGGCCAAGCCATCGCCACCCAAAGGCCGCCCACGCGCTCCCGGGACCCAGAATCGACAAAAAGCTCGGCAAAAAGAAGCCCCGCCAGCCGCAACCACGGCCCCAGGGCCGCCACCCAGCACACCTCGAACCAGGCCTTTACCCATAAAAGTAAGACTTGCTCACACTTCGTAAGATTTTTTTAGGCCTAGTAAGCCAACCATCACGCCTCAGACAGGCGGCCACGCCTGCCCCCCTGGCTGGACGGCGGGCATCGTGATGCGCACCATGGGGGCCGGCCCACGCGGGGACGTCCTGCGAGGGGGCCGCGTCGCACGAAGGAGGTGCCCGTGACCGTTCGCATCACATACTGTGGGGTCTGAAACTACGAGCCCGTGGCGACCCGTGTGGCCGCCGAGGTAAAGGCCCTGCTGGGCCTGGAGGTCGAGCTCGTCCGAGGCAGCGGAGGCATCTTCGAGGTCCGGGCGGGTGAGCGCGTGGTGTTCGACAAGAAGGCCGCCCAGCGGTTCCCGGACGAGGGTGAAGTGGGCCGACTGCTGGCCTGACCAGGGAGGGCGGGCTGCTCGGACAGCCCGCCCGTCACCTCACACGGTCCGGCGGCGCCAGGCCCAGGCAGTGGCTCCCCACAGCCCAAGCACGGCCCCCAGGCCCGCGAGGCCCCCGAGCGGGTACCCACCGCCCGTCCAGAGCACGGCCGTCGGCGCAGGTTCCAGCAGGCGCAGCCGGTCCAGCAGCAAAAACACCGCCAGCCAACCGGCGTGCAGCCCGGCCGATGCCCACATCCCCTGCGTGCGGAACGCCAACCAGGCGAGCAGGCCCCCAGCCAGGAACAGCCCCAGCCAGGGCAGGGCGATGGCGTGCCAGACGACGTCCGCCCGCAGGAAGTGTACGGTGGCATAGCTCAGCGAGCTGACCAGCCCGGCAGCCCACCAGCGCCCCCCAGCGGCGAGCGTGCGCAACACGAAGCCGCGGAAGACGAACTCTTCCGACAGCGAGAACAACCAGGCAGCCCCGAGCACGTCGAACCAGAGCGTCAGGGCCGTGGGGTCCAGCACCGGTGACCGCCAGCGGGCCAGGCCCGAGACCACCAGGCCGCCCTCGACGGCCAGCAGGGTGCAAACGCCGAGCAGAAACCAGGCCCCTGCCTCGGCTGCGGCTCGCGCGCACCAGCGGCCCGTCAGCACGACGATCGGCAGGCCCTGAAGCCGTATCCACATCAGCACGGTGACCCCCAGCAGGCCCCCGTATGCCCCCCCAAGAAACAAACGCTGCGTATCGGGGCGCCAGAGGGCCGCCAGCGGAACCCCCATCACCACGAGGGCGGCGGCCCATCCCCCCCAGGCGGCCACCACCGCCGCCAGCCAGACCCCCAGGCGGGTGCCCGGCGCGGCCTGTCGGTACCACCCGGCCAGCCGGGTCTCTGGGGTGGGATGGGGATCCAGCGACATGGCGGCGGATTGTAGGCCCGCGACGGCGTGAGGCGCAAGACACATCCCCAACGGGGTACATAACGGGTGCCCCCCCTGCCATCACCCGTGACCCCCTTGGACGATCTTACAGGCGCCCCGATCTCAGACCCCGTCTACCGCTTCCCCTGGCAGACGCTTGAGGCGATCGTCGAGGGCAGGTCGGCGATCGACCTGACGGGCCTGCGCGTGAGCAGGCGGGAAGCCGCCCTCGACTTCTTGCGGGCCTACGGGCTCGACCCGGAAGACCCCCTCGACGAGGCCGAGCTGCGCAGCATCGCCGGCCAAACCCGCCACTTCGTGTCGGCCGTGCTGCTACCTTGGGAGGGGCTCACGGGTCTGCCTACGGAGTTGCCGAGTTCGTACCCCGAGCTGATTTTGCTAGCCTCCACCCCTGACCACCACCTGCGCAACTGGGCCTGCTCGTTTCTCAAGGTCAGCCATGCCGTGGCCCACGCGCGCTTCACGCAGGACCCCGCCCTGCTCGACGCAGCCCGCGCGCAAATCTTCGAGAGCTTCTCAGCGCACATCAGGGCCGGACACCAGCGCCTGATCGTCACGGACGGGGAAATGAGCATCCCCCTGGTGCGCTGCGACTTCAAGCCCCAGAAGCCCTGGGAGAGCCTGGTGCTCAAGCTGTTGCACAAGGTCGACAACGTGGCCCAAGAGGTCTATGACCACCTCGGCGTGCGCTTCGTGACGCCAGACAAGGCCTACGCTCTGCTGCTGCTGAAGTACCTCCGGGCCAACAATGTCTTCGCCTACCCCAACGTCAAGCCCAGCCGCTCGGTGAACACACTCGTCGACATGGAAGCCTTCCGCACGGGCTTCGAAGAGCTCGAGGAGGCCTACCACCAGGGCGAGCTGACCTTCCGGGAGTTCACCGGGGCCGTGCACCAGCTCGGCGCGGCGCCCAGGCGGGAGCATGAACGCAACCCCCACAGCGCCGCGACCTACCAGACCATGCAGTTCACGGCGCGGGCCCTCGTTCGCCTCCGGCGAGACGGCGGGGTTCAGCGGGCCTTCATCCCCTTCGAGGTGCAGATCATGGACGAGGCTTCTTACCTCGCCAACCAGGGGGGGGAGGCTGCCCACGAAGCCTACCGCGTTCGTCAGCGCAACGCCGTTTGCAGGCGCGTGTTTCCGTGGCACGTAGCCCCCTGAAGGGAGCCGGCCAGGGTCCGTGTGGTATGCTTGGGCTCCCCGATACCTGGAAGGAGTAGACCCAATGGTGCGCAAGGCACTCATCATTTCGGCCCTCAGCCTGACCCTCGCGGGGTGCCCCGCCGGCCAGCAAGAGGCGACCAGCAGCCCCTCGCCCAACCCCGACGAGCAGCCGGCAGCGGCCTCCGCGGCCCCCTCTCCGAGCGCGACGCCTGTGGCCGCGGACAAGGGTGAGGTCATTAGCACGCAGGCCAAGGTCAAGACGGCCAGCGGCCTGGGCTACACGGTCCTGCAGGAGGGCAAGAAAGACGCCCCCGTGGCGAAGTCCGGCGATACCGTCGTCGTGCACTACACGGGCTGGCTGACCAACGGGACCAAGTTCGACTCGTCGCTGGATCGCAACCAGCCGTTCGACTTCCGGCTCGGCCAGGGCATGGTCATCAAGGGCTGGGACGAGGGCGTGGCCGGCATGAAAATCGGCGAGAAGCGCAAGCTCGTGATTCCCTCCGAGCTGGGCTACGGCGAGCGCGGCGCCGGCGGCGGGCAGATCCCGCCGAACTCGACGCTGGTCTTCGAGGTCGAGCTGCTCGAACTCCGCTGAATGCGGGTCTGCCGCAGCTTCGAAACGCTGCTGGGCGGCGCCTTGCTGGGTGCCGCCCTCTCGCTGTCACAACCCGAGCCTGCGCTGGCCTGTGGGCCCCTCGCGCACGCCGTGAGCGCCGACCGTGCCTTCGCGCAGATGGTGTCCCGGCAGCCCTGGCTTGCCCCCTTCCGAGACGCCTTCATCTGGGGTGCCGTGGCCCCGGATGTGCATGAGGCGCCGGGGGCCGGACACCTCAGCCGGGCTCGCACCCATGCCCCCAGCACGCTCGCCTCGCTGTGGCGAGGTGCGCCCGACGCGACCGGGCGGGCCTTCGTGCTCGGCTGGGCGGCTCATATGGGCGCAGACGCCGACGCCGAGGCCTCAGCCGCCCGCGACCTCTGTCTTGATGCCGCGTTGCTGCCGGGCGCCAGCCAACAACTGCAGGCGATGGCCGTCGCGGCCTGGCGCCACTCGGGCGGCGCCGCAGGCGCAGCCGTGCAGGGCGTGCTGCTGCACCCCTTGGGGCTCGACGCTGCCACCTACACGGGCTGGGCGAGCCTGACGGCGGCGATGGCGGGCCGAGGGCCCGACCGCTACCTTCGCGAGCGGGCGCGCTTCCTCAGGCTGGAGCGCGACCTCGACAGGCTTCGCAGCCCGGAGGCCCGCGAGACCCTGGGCGACCCCGCCGCGATCATCGCCGAGGCCAGCCAGGCGGCCAGGCAGGCCGTCGAACGTCTGCTCGGGGGGGCGGCGCCTCAGGCACCTTCGGCGAGGTCGGGCTGCGGCAGGGCCGGCAGGGCAGTCACCGCCTTGAGCGTCCGGGAAACGTTGATCCGCCCGAAGCCGTAGTCCGGGTGGAAGTCGCTGCCGCCCAGCCTGTCGGCGGCCTGCTGGATGACGGCCTTGACCTCGTGCGGACGGAGGTCAGGCCTCAGGGCCAGCACCAGCGCGGCCAGGCCAGAGACGTGCGGGGCCGCCGCACTCGTGCCACCGAAGGTGCCGTAGAGCCGGCCTTGAGCCCGCGGGAAGGTCGTCATCACCCCGTCGGAAGGGGCGGTGACGGAGATGAAGTTCCCGGTGGGGGAGCACGCCGCCCGCCGATCGTGCCGGTCCGTGCCGCCTGCCGAGATCAGGCCCCGGAAGTCCCACAGGACACTCCACGTGCCGGGAAAGGGCGGGGGGCTCAGCGCGGGACCAGCGGCGCACACCACGACCACGTTGTGGCGAAGGGCGAAGCGGATGGCGTCCGCGAGGTCCTCGAGCGTATCCTCCGTGAGCCCGTGCTCCCACTGCACGACGCCCACGCTCGCGTTGATCACGCTGGCCCCCTCCCGCACGGCCCAGCGGATGCCCTGGGCGATGTGCTCTGCGGAGACCGCCCCCGTCCCGGGTTCGTTGACCTTGACGGGCAGGATGCGGCACTCCGGGGCCACGCCGGAGAAGCCTCGGCCGTTGTTGCCCCGGGCTGCGATGAGGCCTGCAACGGCCGTGCCGTGGCCGTTGTCATCCACGGAAGAGCGCCGCGGAGAGGCCACGTTGAAGCCGCGAAGCACCCTTCCGGCCAGCTCGGGGTGGTCGGGATCCACCCCGGTATCCACCACTGCCACGACAACGTCGCGGTGGGCGCGGGTGATGTTCCAGGCGGGCGGGGCGTCAATGCGACGCAGGGACCACTGCCAGCGTTGGGGGGTGTGTTCGTCCATAACCTGGGTTCGTTGCGTGCGAGGGCCTGACGCCCAGGCCAGCATGGCGCACGGGGCTGGTCGTCGTCGGTGACGTTGGCCGCGCGGCCCGCAAGGCCGGCGCCAGCGGGCGGCCCTCCATTCTGACACACCCCCGAGCCCGGCGCCACCGGCCGTGAGGCCCGGGCCCCGAGCCCCGACTACACCGCGGCCGGGCTGACGCGGTATAACTGGGGCCCAGAGCGCAGATCACGATGGCAGACCTCACCCCGTTCGAGCAGGCCCTTGCAGCGGCCACCGAGGGCCCCGCGCCCGGTGGCGGGCAACTGGGCTGCGCGCTGGATCGTTGCCTGGACAGCCACCGCGAGCGGATGGCCGGCGTTCGGTCCCTCGGCGACCCCACGCGCGAGGGGGACCTGTACGCCGCCGTGGATGCGCTCACGGCCGAGTTGCGGCAGCTACACCCCGACACCCGCTGCCGCCGCGGCTGCAGCGGGTGCTGCGAGACGCCCACCGCCGTCTTCGAGGTCACGGCGCGGGAGTGGCTGGCGATCGAGCACCACGTGCTGGGGATCTGGGATGAAGCCCGCCGCGAACGCCTGGTGTCACGGGTCGAGGCCAGCCACGCCCGACACCTGACGGCCTACGGGGCCCTGAGGTGGCTGGGGCACTTCGAGCCGCTCGCCGCCTGGTACTTCAGGCGCCACGGCTACGTTTGCCCCTTCCTCGAGGAGGGGGCCTGCGGCATCTACCCCGTGCGCCCCCTCGTCTGCCGGATGTACGGCCACTTCACGACCCGGGCCAGGTGGCGGCGGCGGCGGGGCATCTACGGCTGCCGCCTGCAGGCCGACTACCACGAGACGCGCCTGGTGGATGGACGTCCCCAGCTGCCGGACGCGGAGGGCGTGTGGGCCAAGGCCAGAAGGCTCGCGCGGGAGCCTTTCTGGCGCTGGTGGCAGCAGCCAAGGCTCCTGCCCGAGTGGGTCGCGGCCCGGCTCATCGAACGCCCGGGCAGGCCCTCGTGCGGGACACAGGCCGGCGGAGGCCCCGCGTGAAGGGCCCGTGGTCGAAGGGCCGGCCTGCGCGCCACCTGCTGGCCGCAGCCGTGATGCTGGCAGGCCTCGGGGCGGCCACGTGGTGGCACCGGCGGGCCACCACGGCCACCCTTGCCCCGCTGACGGTGCCCGCCGACGCGGCAGCGCGCCTCCTGCCCCTCGTGCTGCCTGGCTACCCGCGCGAGCTACCCTGGCTGCAGACCCGAACCGGCGCCGTCAGGGCCGTGGAAGGGCGCATCGACGCCGTGGCAGCCGTATCCGAGGCCCGCACCGGTCAGCCGCTCTGGGGCGTCGCCTACACCTGGCTGGCGGCGCCGGATCGCGCGGGGGGGCGGGCCGCGCTGCCGGGCTTCGCCGTCGTCGCGCCGCCGGGGGCCAGCGGCCCGGGCAGGCTGGTGTATAGCGCCCCGCCCACCGCCGGGTGGGAGGAGACGGGCCGCGGGGTGTATGAGGGCACGGTCGAGGTGGCGGCCGAGGTCGAGGCCGTGCAGTGGACGCCGCAGGACGCCGGGTTCCTGGTGCGCCACGCCGTTGAGGCGACACTCGGGGGGCGCCTCGGGCACGGAGAGGCGCGGGCGTTCGTCAGCGGGTTGGGAGGCTGGGAGCTGGCCTGGGAGCACGCCACGCTGGAACGCCACCGGCCGGACCGGAGCCTGGAGGTCTCCAGAGAGGCCGCCGTGGAGGCCGTGGACCTCGACGGGCAGGGCGAGCGCGCGCTGGTCGTCAGCCCCTCCTGGTACATCCGCCAGCTGGGCGGGAACGATCGCGGCATCCACTTCACGGCAGAGGGGCCCGGACGTTTCGTGCACCGGCGCGACGGCACGCAGTTTCAGCAGACCCAGTTCGATCCGGGCACCGGGAAGCTGGCTCGCATCCGTTCCGCCAAGCCTCTGTACGCGGTGCGGGCCCAGCGGCCCCCGACCATCGACGCCCGCTTCGACGACTGGGAGGCGGTGGAAGCCAGCCACCTCGGGGCGGTCTGGCTGGACGACCCGGAGCTCCTGCGCTGGCAGCACAGGGCTCGCAGGGGAAGCCACGATTTCAGCGGCGCGGCCAGGCTCCTCTGGGACCTCGAGGCGCTTTACGTGCGGCTGGAGGTGATGGACGACCACGTCGTCGTGGGCGGCCCGGGCAGCCTGCTGTACCAGGGCGATCACGTGGGGTTCTGGCTCGACAGAGACCTCGAGCGAGACTTCGATCGCGGCGTGCGGGACATGGACGACTGGCAGCTCGGGCTGGCGCCGCAGAGCGCCGAAGGTGGCAGAGCCAGCGGTGGGCGGGGCTGGGCTTGGGTGCCACGGGCGGGCGAGGGGGGCATCCGCGTCGCCACGGCCCCGCTCCTCGACCCCTTCGACGAGGCCGTGCGAGGGTGGCAGCTGGAGGCAGCTGTGCCCTGGAATGCCATCGGCGGCCCGCCCCCGCTCGCGGCGACCGCGGGCGGCCTGCTGCCCGACCCGCGCGGGGAGCTCCAGGCTCGCCGCTACAAATTACACCCGGCCGGCCTGATGGGGCTGGCCATGGTGCTGACGGATGCCGACAAGGCTCCCCAGGAACTCGCCTTCGTCACGTCCCGTGGCCTGGGCTGGGGGGAGCCGCGCACGTTCAACCCCCTGCTGCTGGTCGAGGCACTGCCCGCACGCTGAAGGCCCGGCTCCGGGTACAATCTCTCGGCCAATGCTCATCCCCGAGGGAGACCCCGTCGACATGCCCGTCACCCAAGCCCCCGTCTGGAACTTCTACGCCGGCCCAGCCACGCTGCCCAGGCCTGTCCTGCAGCAGGCGCAAGACGAGCTGCTGGACTTCGCCGGCACGGGGATGTCCGTGATGGAAATCAGCCACCGCGCGAAGCCCTACATGGCGGTGCAGGCCGATGCAGAGGCCCGCCTGCGCGAGCTCCTGGGGGTCCCCGACACCCACCGCGTGCTCTTCTTGCAGGGGGGCGCGACGCTGCAGTTCGCGATGGTCCCGATGAACCTTCGGCGCCCCGGCCAGACGGCGGCCTACGTCCACACCGGCGAGTGGGCCGGCAAGGCCTACAAGGAGGCCAAGCTGCTCGGCGACGCCACGCTGCTGGGCTCCAGCGAAGACACGCGCTTCGACCGCATCCCCGGCGTTGGGGCGGTGTCCGAGAACCTGGCCTACCTCCACGTGACCTCCAACGAAACCGTCCAGGGCATCCAGTGGCAGGCCTGGCCCGAGGCCAGCACCGTGCCGCTGGTGGCGGACATGTCGAGCGACATCCTCAGCCGGGCCATCGACGTCAGCCGCTTCGGGCTCATCTACGCGGGCGCTCAGAAAAACCTGGGCCCTTCCGGCGTGACGGTGGTGATCGTGCGGGAGGACCTGGTGGCGCGGGCGCCCGCAGGCCTGCCCACGATGATGGCCTACGACACCCACGTGAAGGCGGATTCGATGTACAACACCCCCCCCACCTTGGCGGTCTACCTGCTCCGCGAGGTGCTGGCCTGGATGGGCAAGGAGGGTGGTCTCGAGGCGATCGCCGCCCGGAACGCGCGCAAGGCCGCCAGGCTGTACGGGGTCATCGACCGTCACCCCGACCTCTACGAGGGGCACGCCCGGCCTGAGGCGCGCTCGGCGATGAACGTCACGTTCCGGCTGCCAGACCCCGCCATGGAGCAGGCCTTCCTCAAGCTGGCCGAATCCCACGGCCTGGTCGGGCTCGCCGGGCATCGCTCGGTGGGCGGGTGCCGGGCCTCCATCTACAACGCCATGCCCGAGGCTGGCGTGGAGGCGCTGGCCCTGTTCATGGAAGGCTTCGCGCGCCAGGGCGCCTGAGCCGCTGAGGGCCCCGCGTGGCGGGCGACACCGCAGGCCAGCCCCACGTGTGAGAAACACGGGGGGTGTCGGGCATAAGGCCTGTGACCGTCCTCCCTGCGTCGTCCAGAAAGGTGTCCCCACCGGTGCTCCGTCCACTCGCCACCGTGCTCTCCCTTGCCCTGCTCGGGGGCTGTGCGTCCAAGGCCGCCGAGGAGGCCGGGTCCCCGGCGCCGTCTGCCGCCCCATCGGCCGCCGGCTCACCGATTGCCGGCGCGGCGCTCGCCAGCCCGATGGCCTCTGGGGCCGCTCCCGCAAGCGCAGCCCCAGCTCGTGAGCGCTCCGCCAAGGCACGCGAGGAGGCCAGAGGCATCTACGTGACGGCCACCAGCATGGTGCTGCCACGCTACGCAGACATGCTCAAAGCCCTCCGGGCCTCCGGCGGCAACCAGATCGTGTTCGACGCCAAGGACGAGGGCGGCATTGTCTCCTGGAAGTCCCAGGTGCCGCTGGCGAAGGCCATCAAGGCCGACGCGGAGGGGCCCATCCGGGACCTCAAGGCCAAGGTGGACCAGGCCCACAAGGCGGGCGTGCGCGTGGCGGGCCGCGTGGTCTGTTTCCACGACCCCATCTTGGCCAGGGCCCGGCCGGCTCTCGCTGCGAAGCGCGCTGGCGGGGGCGTCTGGAAGGAGCTCGGGCGCCAGAGCTGGCTGGACCCCTCGCTGAAAGAGGCCCAGGACTACAACATCGACATCGCCAAGGAGATGGTCGCGGCCGGCGTCGACGAGATCCAGTTCGACTACATCCGCTTCCCGGCGATGGGTGACACGCAAAACGCCCGCTATGCCTTCGATATGGCCAAGGTCCAGAAGCACGAGATCATCACGGGCTTCTTGAAGCGGGCCTACGAGACCCTCAGCCCGCTCGGCGTCGTGGTGTCCGTGGACGTGTACGGCATCATGGCCTGGGCCCAGCCCATCGACGTGCGGATCACGGGCCAGCTGATGGAGGACATGGCCCGCCACACGGACGTGATCTGCCCGATGCTCTACCCGTCCCACTTCAATGCCGGCTTCGCCGGCGTGCGCAACCCGGCCGACCAACCCTACCAGTTCATGCACAAGGGGCTGACGCTCCTGAACAAGAAGGTGGCCGGCTCGGGCGTGGTGATCCGCCCCTGGATGCAGGCCATGCCCTACCGGGTGAGCTCTTTCACGCCCCGCTACATCGTGGAACAGCTCAAGGCAGGGCGCGACTGCAAGGCCGTCGGCTATATGATGTGGAACGCTCAGAACCGCTACGAGACGGCATTCTCCGGCATGGGCTCCTTCCACGGTCGCTGAGCGAGAGAGGCACGGGGGACACTGGACGATGGCAGATCGCGACGACCCCAACCAGACGCCGGAGGGGCAGTTCCTCCGGCCCGAGGTGCCTGCCGACCTCCCCCCGGAGGCCTCGATTCGCGAGCGCGTGGAGCAGGGCCGCAACGAGCTGTTGCACAAGGGCGCGGACTGGCTCATCAAGACCGGGGCGGCCCACCCACGGCTCCGCCTGGTGGGCATGCGCGCCTATGACCTGGCCACGCGGCTGATCCCCCGCGGCCGCGAGGTCGCCAGGCTGGGCTCGGTGGGTCCCGGGATGTTCCGCGGGGCCCAGCCGGGCAGAGGCGGCTTTCGGACGCTGCGGGAGATGGGCGTCGACACCGTCATCAACCTGCGGCCCGAGTCGGATCGGGAGCGCGACCTCGTGTTGCGACTGGGCTTCCGGTACGTCTACCTGCCCATGCCGCCGCTGGGTGCCCCCACCCACGAGCTCACGCTGGAGATCCTTCACGCCGCGACAGACCCGGCCCACGGCGTGGTGTTCTTTCACTGCTACCACGGCGTGGACCGCACGGGCGTCGTGGCGGCGTGTCTGCGCATCGCCCGCGACGGGTGGGACGTGGAGCAGGCGCTGGCGGAGATGCTGGCCTTCGGCTTCCACGAGCACGGGCAGCGCGCCAAGAGTGCCTACCTGGCGGACTTCCACGCCCACTGGTCGGCGCTGCCACCAGCCGAGCAGGCCCGGGTGCTGCACCGGCCCGTGCCCGAAGCTGGTGAATCTGCCCCGCCGCCCGGCATCTGGACACGGGTGCGGAGCTTCCTCGGGGGATTGGCCCGCCGCCTGGGCGGCCTGCCGGCCGGGCCGACGGCCTGAGGAGCAAGGCGCCCGCTGGACGCCCTATAATCAAAGCGTGCCTGTCCGTGCTCGGTTCTATCCGTCAGCTCGTCTCCTCCGCCTCGGCCTGATGCTGGCGGCCGTCGCCGGTTGTCGGGGCACCCCCTCGTTGCCCGTCGCGCCCAGGCTGGAGAACCCCACTGGCGCGTCGCTGTTCAGCATCGAGATCAAGGCGCCGACTCAGGCCTTGGCGCTGGGGGGGACGCTGGCCCTCGAGGCGGAGGGGCGCGATGATCGTGACACCCCGATCGCCATCACCCCCACCTGGCGCTCGAGCGACCCCGCCGTCGCCAGCGTCGACGCGGCCGGGATCGTCACGGGCCGCGCCAAGGGCCTCGTGACCATCACGGCGATCACGCAGAACCCTCCCCGGGAGGCAACTGTCCAGCTGATGATCGGGGCCGTGGCACCACCGCCGACGGGCGTGGCGCCGCAACCCGGGGCGGAGCCCCTCACCCCAGCGCCTCCCCTGGTGCTCATCCCGGGGGATGGCACGCAGGCCCCACCGCCGCCCACGGGCTATGGGCTTGCCATCTACCCCGCCGCGCCCCGGGTGGCGCCGGGAGAGACCCTCCGCATGCTCGCTCTACAAGGGCCCTCAGGCTTTGAGACACCAGCCGCCGCCGTCTGGCGCACCACGGACGCCCGGATTGCGACGGTGGACGACGCCGGCATGGTCACAGGCATCCAGGCGGGCACCGTCCGGATCGTGGCCCAGTCGGTGGCCTACCCGGCGCTGGTCCGGGAGATCGCCCTGGCCGTCATTGCCCCGGCGGCGCCAGCGACCATCAGTGGCATCCGGTTGCGCCCTTCGCGGGTGGTGATGAACGTGGGCGAGTCGTTCTGGGTGCAGGCCGAGGTCACGACCTTCGGGGGGGGGGTCGATCCGCAGGTCCGCTGGGAGTCCGGCAACCAGGCCATCGTGACGGTGTCTGCCAGCGGCCAACTCCAGGCGAAGGCGCCTGGCAAGACCACCATCACGGCCTATGCCGCGGGGAGCAAGCGGGGCGATCTCTCTGCGACGATCCCGGTCGAGGTTCGCAACTCCGTGCTTGGGCGCATCCGCGACCTGTTCTGACCTGGCGCCGCTCGATCCGGCAACCCGTTATTTTCCGGTTAAACCTGTTCTAAGGCACGTATCCTCCCGGCCTCACCGGGCGACAACCCTGTTGGTCGCACCACGTCTAGCTTGGAGTCAAATGCCCGCATGACGGTCGCGAACACGCTCGCCCCGCAGACCGCGCCGACGACCGGAGCGCCCTGGCGCCCCGGCTTCCTTTACGGCCCAACGGGTGGGGCCGGCGGGACGCTCGGCCCGGCCCGCCGGTTCTGGGCCACCGGAAGTTCGCCGGACGCGCTCCGGCGTGAGCTCTATGCCGCGATGGCCGAGGGCGTCACCTGGGACCTCGTCGCGCAGCCGCACCTGCAGCGCCTCTGGGGGCAGATCTCCCAGCTTCAGGGCGGCCAGCTCGACTCGGTGCGGCAGCTGCTCGAAGCCGCCCACACGCGCGTGGAGCAGATCTTCCTTCTTAAAGCCTTTGCGGCGAACGAACCCTGGCAGGCGCTGGTCCGCTACGCGGACGAGATGCGTGGCCTGCCCGAGGGAGAAATCGTTCGCCGCAGCACGATGCGCGACGACCGGGAGCTGATCCAGCAGTGGCAAGATTCCTGCGGCCCCACGGTGCTGCAGGTGGCGGCAGGCGAGCTCGACCCGCGCTACGCCTGGGAGCTCAACAAGACCTGGGATCTCTCGGCCATCGACCCCCTCGGCGCCAATCAGAACGTCGCCTCGCAGCAGCAGCAGTGGCTGGAGAGCTACGGCGGCCGGGCTGTCCAGCGCGGCGGTGCAGGCGGCGCCGGGATCGCGCTCACGCGGCTGCTGAATGACATGCTCACGCCGCTCACGGGCGTCCGCTACACGACCGTGCCCGTGCCGGACAAGTGGGGAGCGTTGGCGCAGATCGGCCAGGCCCTGCGGGCAGGCTTCGACGTTCCCCTTCGCATCTCCTGGGACCAGCCTGGGAGCGGCTCGGACAGCGGCCACTTCGTGCTGGCGATGGGGACCCGCCAGGGCGCCTCCGGCGAGGAATTCCAGATCCATGACCCTTGGACTGGCCGCACGGCCTGGGTTCCCACCGCCACCATCGCAGCCGACCGCATGCCCCCGATGTTCGACCGCTACGCCCGGCTGACGCACCACTACCAGCCGACCTGAGCCCGGATGCGCCCCGCCCCCCCACGCGCCGCGAACCCCCACTACCAGGACCCCAGGGCCTACATGGCCCGCGGGTTCTTCGGGGCCGATGGGCAGCCCAGGCGCGCGTTGCACGGGGAACTGGCCATGGCCATGGGGCGCGAGCTGCTGATCCGGGCGGTGCCACTGGAGGTCGTCGGCGCCATCGCGCAGGCGGTGGCCAGACTGGCAGCCAGCCCGGCGCCCCTCGACGCGCGTCGGGCCTGGCTGCTCGAGCGGTCCCGGGACCCCAGGCTCCAACGTCACGCCTGCCTCGTGCGGCTGCTGCAGGCCGGCGCCGGGGCGGTGAGGAAGCCCGAGGACCTGGCGGCCTTTGCCCGGCATGTGCTTCGCGTGCACCAGCTGGCGGCCTTCGAGCGGGCCTTGGGACGCGCCATCGACCTCGAACAGGCCGAGGCCCGCCGACGAGACGGACGAGCACGCCACGTGAAGGCCTCGCGGCAGAAACGAGGCGGCCAGGGGTCCTGAGCCCTTCGGAGGGGGCCACGCCGGAAATTTCCGGCGTGGCCCCCTTAAGCTTCGGCAAGAACGCGGTAAAATGGCAGCCGTCCTGATCCGACCTTGGGGAACCTTTCAGGGTCCTGCGCGGTCGAAGTGGGGCAGACGAGCGGTACACCCGCCTTTCACCTGCAGCTGTTTCACAGTCAGAGAGGAGAGCCGAGCCCGTGATGAAGGGGGAACACCCATGATTCTTGTAGAGAACCTCACCAAGCTGTACGGCACGCGCATCGCGGTCGACAACGTCAGCTTCGAGATCAAGAAGGGGGAGGTCGTCGGCTTCCTCGGGCCCAACGGCGCCGGCAAGTCGACGACGATGCGCATGTTGACGGGCTTCCTGAGCCCGACGGCCGGCCGGGTCCAGATTGGCGACCATGACATGGCCGAGGCCCCCCTGGAGGCCAAGCAACTGCTCGGCTACCTGCCGGAGACGCCCCCGCTCTATCACGAGATGACCGTGCGGGACTACCTCGACTTCGTCGGCCAGCTCAAGGGCCTCAACGCCCAGGCCCGCAAGCAGCGCATCGACTTCGTGCTGGAGAAGTGCTTCCTGACGGACCGCACCCGGCAGCTGATCGGCACGCTGTCGAAGGGCTACAAGCAGCGCGTGGGCATCGCCCAGGCGCTCGTGCACAACCCGCCGCTGCTGATCCTCGACGAGCCCACCAGCGGCCTCGACCCGCAGCAAATCATCCAGATCCGCGCGCTCATCAAGGAACTCGCGGTGGACCACACCATCATCTTGAGCACGCACATCCTGCCTGAGGTCCAGACCACCTGCAGCCGCGTGCTCATCATCAACGGGGGCAAGCTGGTCGCCGAAGGCTCGGCGGAGCAGCTCGAGGCTCAGCTCCAGGGCAGCATGCGGATTGCCATGTCCGTGCGGGCGCCCGAGGCAGCCCTCCTGGCCCGGCTCTCCGAGTTCCCGCAACTGCGGGACGTCAGCCTGAAGGCCGACGCAGGCACGGGGCTGGTTCAGGCCGAGCTCAGCGTCCCCCCCGGCGTGGACCCCCGCGAGCAGCTCTCCCAGATGGTGGTCAGCGCTGGCTGGGGCCTGGTCGAGATCAAGAACGTCAACCTCAGCCTGGAGGAAATCTTCCTGAAGGTCACGACCCAGGAAGCCCCCGCCGTGGCCGCGTCCAAGGAGGCTTCACATGTCTAAGATCCTGGCCATCGCGGGCCGCGAGATGCGCAGCTACTTCGCATCCCCGCTCGCCTTCATCGTCGCCGCGGTCTTCATGGTGATCGTCGGCTACCTCTTTGCCCTGATCGCCTACCACACGCGCCAGGCCAACTTCGGGCCCTGGTTCTCGAACATGGCGGTGGTGCTGCTGCTGGTCATCCCGGCCCTCACGATGCGCCTCATCGCCGACGAGCGGCGAACGGGCACGATCGAGCTGTTGATGACGTCCCCCATCCACGATCGCGACCTGGTCCTCGGGAAGTTCCTGGCCTCCGCGTTCTACCTGCTGTTCCTGATGACGCTCACCATCGTGTGCCCGCTCATCCTGGCCACGAGCACCAAGCTCGACTGGGCCACGCTCTGGTCGAGCTACCTGGGCGCGTACCTGCTTGGCTGTAGCTTCATGGCGGTGGGCGTGTTCGCCAGCTCGCTGACGGCCAACGTCATCGTGGCGGCGATGCTGACCTTTGCCATCACGCTGGTCCTGTGGCTGCTTCCCTCGGCAGGCCAGATGTTCGGTGGCACGGCCGCCGACGTGATGCAGTACCTGTCCGTCATGCAGCACCAGGAGAACATGGGGCGTGGCGTGCTCGACACGAGTGACCTCGTCTTCTACATCAGCTTCATCGCCGCCTGGCTGTTCATGGCCATCCGGTCGGTTGAAACCTACCACTGGAGGTAAGCCCGCATGTCCGAACCCAACATGAGTCCGGAAGACGCCCGGTTCTCGGTCGTCGACAAGATCAACCTGGCCTTCGGCCTGCTGGCGATCGTGCTGCTGGCGGGCGCCCTGGGCCTGACCTACGTGCCTGAGACCAGCTTGTCGTTCCTGTCCCGCGACAGCCGCTTTGCCCTGTCGGGCAACCTCCGGCTGGCCGGCCTGGTGGCGATGGGGCTCTACGTCGTCACGCTGCTGATGCTCAAGGAGCGGGAGGTCGCGCAGTTCCTGAAACACCGCCACACCCACTCCGGCGCCAACATCGGGGTGCAGGTGGTGGCCATCATCGCCATCCTCTCGGCCGTGAACTACTTCGGCACGCGCCACCACGCCCGCATCGACCTGACGGAGAACAAGGCCTACTCGCTGTCCGAGCAGAGCCTGAAGGTCATCAAGGACCTCAAGGAGCCCGTCACCGTCGAGCTGTTCATCCGCAAGGGCGAGCCCCAGTCGACCAACCTGGAGACGCTCTGGAGCCAGTACGCCTACGCCTCCGACAAGGTGAAGCTCGAGATCATCGACATCGACCGCAACCCGACACGGGCTCGCCAGAACAAGATCACGGCCTACGGCTCGTCCGTCGTGTCGCGGGGCACCCAGACCACCACCCTCACGGGCTCCCAGGAGCAGGACCTGACCTCCGCCATCATCAAGGTGACGCGCGAGGGTCAAAAGACCGTGTACTTCACCACCGGCCACGGTGAGGCCTCCTACGAGAAGTTCGACAAGGAGGGCGCCACCCAGCTCAAGGACGCCATCGAGAAGCAGATGTACAAGGTGGACAAGCTCGCGCTGTTCACCGCGGGCAAGGTGCCGACGGACGCCTCCGTCGTCATCGTTCTGGGCCCGACCAAGCCCTTCGCACCGAAGGAGCTTGACGCGCTCAAGACCTACATCCGGGGCGGAGGCCGCGCCATCGTCTGCGCAACGCCGCAGGCCGAGGACAACCTGAACGACCTCACCAAGGAGTTCGGCATCGAGATCCGCAACGACCTCGTGATCGATCCCGCGTCGAACCTGTTCGGCGAGGTGGCCGTCCCAGTGGTGCAGCGGTTCCCGTACCACGCCATCACCCAGAGCCTCCAGGCCGCCTACTTCCCGGGCAGCCGGTCACTGGTGAAGGTGGCGACGATGCCGACCGGCGTCAGCGCGATCTCGCCGCTGGCCGAGACCACGCCCGAAGCGTGGGGTGAGACCAACATCAAGGGTCGCAACCTCCAGTTCGATGCGGGCAAGGACACCAAGGGCCCCCTGCAGCTCATGATGGTCTCGGAGCTCGGCTCCAAGGGCCGCCTGATCGTGAGCGGCAACACCATGTTCGCCACGAACGCGGCCTTCTCCCAGATCAACAACGGGGACCTCTTCCTCGCTGGCATGAACTGGGCGTCGGGTGAGGACAGCCTCGTGTCGATTCCCCCCAAGGATCCCGCGAACAAGCAGCTGAACCTTCAGCCCGCCCAGTTCTACGGCATCTTCGCGGCGGCCGTCGGGCTGTTCCCCGCCCTGCTGCTGCTTGCTGCCGCCTTCGTGTGGTGGCGTCGGAGGTAATTGACGATGAAAAGCGACAAGAAGTTCACCCTCGGCCTGGTGGCCGCGGCCCTGGCGATGGGCGCCTACATGGTGTTCGTCGAGGCCAAGAAGGATGCCCCTCTCGACACCAAAGACCTGGAGGTCTGGAGCCTCTCGGAGGCCCAGGCGGGCAACCTCAAGCGCCTCGTGGTCGAGACGGGCGGCAAGAAGGTCACCTTCGTTCGCGAAGGTGACACCTGGTCCATCCCCGAGATGAAGGGCCGCGAGGTCGACCAGATCAACTTCAAGGGCCCCTACGACAAGCTCCGCACCCTGCTCGCCACGCGCAAGCTGGAGTCGGGCGAGGCGAACAAGGCCACCTACGGGCTCGACAACCCCTCTGGCACGCTGACGTGGGGCGACGACACGACGCCCTACAAGCTGACCTTCGGGGCGACCACCCCCACGGGCGACGGGGTCTACACCCACGTCGCCAAGGACGACGGCGTCTACACCGTCGCCAAGTACAAGGTCGACGAGTGGAAGAACCTCGCGTTCACCCCCCCTCTGCTGCCTCTGCCCTCGCCGAGCCCGTCTCCCAGCAAGGCGCCGGCGGCGGCACCGTCGGCAGCAGCCGGCGGCGCCTCGGCACCTGCGACAAGCCCCGCCCCTTCGGCGGCGGCAGCCTCCACGGCCCCTGCGGCCAGCGCCGCTCCCGCGGGAGCCGGTCACGACGGCCACCACCACTAGCCAGTCCGAGTGACCGGCCAGAGGCCCCGCCCATCGGCGGGGCCTCTGCTTTTGCGGTACGATAGAGCCATCATGCGTCGCGCCCGTGGGCTGCTCGCGGCCCTTGCCCTCCTCCTGCTGCTGCTCGGCACCGTGGCCCCCCCGGCCAGGGCAACGCCGAGGGTCCTATCCCTGCTCGGCTGGCTGAACGAACAGGTCAAGCGCAGCGAACTGGCCGTGCTCGGCCAGGCCCAGGTGGATGCCTACCCCAACCCGCACGGGGGCCAGATGCAGGTGCTGCTGCTCGTGGGGCAGGTGTACCACGGCACCCGGGTGCCGCCGCGCATCACCGTCAAGGTCAAGCCTGGCTGGATCGGTAGCCACTATGTGCTCCCGGCACCCATCTTGCGGGGGCAATGGGTGCTGTTGTTCTGCCGCTACGAACGCGGCGAGTGGACGGCCCCCCCCCTGGGCCGCGTCGTGGAAACGCCGCACCAGGGCCTCACGTTCGTCACCGACGCCGATGTGGTGCTCGAGGATGCCGCCCCCGGGCTGTCCTGGTCTTACGTGCTGGACAGCCTGACCCAGCTCGTCGCCACGCGCCAGCAGGTGATCAACGGCTACTCCCCGCGGCTGCGCTTGGCCCGCACCAAGGAACAGCGGGACAGGCTCCAGTGGGCCATCGAGTACGAGGTGAAGGATCACCTCGGCCTGCCGGTGCCATGACCACCTGCCGCCGCCTGCCCGGAGGCCTGGCGCTGGGGCTCGCCGTGGCGAGCCTGCTGGGGTGCGAGGCGCCCCTGGCCCCCACGGACGTGGACGCCGTGATGGGCGATGGGCGCCCGGGAAGGCTCGAGACGTTGCGGGCGGGAGCCACCACCCTCACCCAGCTGGTGCCGGGGCGCGGTGCCATCTTGGCGCTGGGGTCCTCGACGCAGCGCGCGGACCAGGTGGCCTGGCAGGCTGAGCCCGGGGCCCGGGCCTGGCGGACGGAGGCCACCGCCGCCCGCCCGTGCGCAGAGGCCAGGCTGCGGGCCTGGGAGGCCCCCCTGCGCGCCCACCCGCCAGAGAGGCCTCGGCCCCGGCGGCTGCAGGCAGCGCCCGAGGTCCGGGTCGGCGCCACGGATCGCTTCTGGGTCGTGCGCCAGACGGCGGGGAACCGGGCGCTCGAAGCGCGCATTGAGGCTCGGTGCCTGGTCGTCGGCAGCCACTGCCTCGTGTGGCTGGACACGGCACTCGACGCGGAGGCGCTTCAAGACAGGCTTCAGGAGATCGCCGACAGTTTCGATGGTGCCGTCTACCCCACCACGACCGGGCTGTTCGGCGTGCCCCTCGCCGAGGGGGGGGGCGGCGAGGCGCGTGTCTCCCTGCTGATCTCACCCGCGGTGGGCAACTACGGCGAAGACACCACGCTAGGCTACTTCGCGCTCCGGGACCTGTTTCCCCCTGACCTCGCGTCGGAGGATCTGCCAGA
Source organism: Candidatus Sericytochromatia bacterium (assembly GCA_035285125.1). Classification (GTDB taxonomy): domain Bacteria; phylum Cyanobacteriota; class Sericytochromatia; order S15B-MN24; family JAQBPE01; genus JAYKHL01. Next base: position 25,379 of record JAYKHR010000110.1, read on the forward strand.
GGTGGCCCGCAGCAACCACAGGCTGCTGCTGTACATGTCGCCCCTGGTCGTGGGCCATGGGCGCCCCACCGACTACCTCGGGACCGTGGCCCACGAGTTCCAGCACCTCATCGGGGCCAGCCGACGCATCTTCGCCCCCGGCGGGCCGCGTCGCCCCGAGGCCGTCTGGCTAGACGAGGTGCTCTCGATGGTGGCGATGTCAGCCAACGGCTTTGGCCTGAACTCTGACAGCACGGTGCTGTTCAGCCACGTGCGAACCTTTCTGGCCGCCCCGAAGGACTACTCCCTGACCCACTGGGAGCTGAACCCCGAAGATTCGGCCTATGGCGCGGCCTACCTGTTCGGCACCTACTTGGTGGAGCGGTTCGGTGAGGCCATCTTGCAGGACCTCGTGGACGGCCCCGAGACCGGCCGGGAGAACCTCGAGGCCCGACTCGCGGCGCGTTCGACGCACTTCGAGGCCGTCTTCCGCGACTGGATGCTCGCCACCCTGCTCGATGAGACCGGCTTCACGGAGGAACCCAGGCACCGCTACCGCACGCTCGCCCTGATCGGAGGCCGGCCCGGCCGGAGGCTGAGAGGGGTCCGGCTGGAGCAGCTGCCGCTGCCGAGCAGGGCCACCTTGCTTCTCAAGCCCACGAGCATGAGGTTCCTGGCGCTCCCCCGCGGGGCCACGGGCCCCTTCCACCTGGGCTTCGATGCCCGTGAGGCCCGCGAGGCCTTCCTGTTGCTGCCTTGATGAAGCACCTCGCGCTGGATTTCGGCTCCTCCAACACCGTCGTGGCGACCTGGAACGACGCCACGGGCCAGCCGGAAACGCTGAACGTGGCGGGCCTGAGCCTGCCCCCGCTCGACGGCGCGCCCCCGCTTATCCCCAGCATGGCCTTCGTCGACGATGCCACCACCGGGCGCTGCCGGGTCGGCGCCGAGGTGCAGCACGCCGGGCTCGACATGGCGGGGGACCCGCGCCTCTTCCGCGGCTTCAAGCGTGGCCTGGCGGCAGACGTCCAGGGTTTCACGCCGCGCCTCGACGGGGTGGAGGTGGGGGCTGAGGCCCTCGGTCGCTGGTTTCTGGCCCGGGTGCTGGACGCCCTGCCCGGCAAGGCCGTCGAAGAACTGGTGGTGACGGTCCCCGTCACGGCCTTCGAGCGCTACCTCGACTGGCTGGGTCAGGTGGCCGCCAGGCTCCCCGTGCGACGCCTGCGCGTGCTGGATGAGTCCACCGCGGCCGCGCTCGGCTATGACGTGTCGCCGGACGAGGCCCCGGTGCTCGTGATCGACTTCGGTGGCGGCACGCTGGACGTCTCCCTGGTTCGCTTGCCCTCACCCTCCGGCACCGGCGCAGTGCTGGAAGGAGCCGCCGCGCCACGGGCGGCGCCGGGCGTGGCCACCGTGCTGGGCAAGGCCGGCCTCGTGCTCGGCGGAGAGGACCTGGACGAGTGGCTGCTGGAGGACTTCCTGGCCCGTCACGGGGCAACGCCAGGGGACGTGCGAGAGGACCTCTCGATGCTCCGCGCCCTTGCGGAGCGCACCAAGATCAGGCTCTCGAGCGAGCCCACGGCAGAGCTGGCTTTCTTCCACGCGTCGACAGGCCGCACGTGGCGCCACGCCTACACGCGAGAAGAGTTGGAGGAAGTGCTGGAACGGCACGACCTCTTCACCCGGATCATGGGGGCGCTCGACCAGGTCCTGCGGCAGGCCGAGGCCCGCGGGCTCTCGCGGGCGGATATCGGGCGCGTGCTGCTGGTGGGGGGAACCACCGTCATCCCGTCGATCCATCGCACCCTCCGCCAGGGGTTCCCACGGGAGCGCGTCGTCAGCCACAAGCCCTTCGAGGCCGTGGCGCACGGGGCCTTGGCCCTGAGCCGTGGCACCCGCGTCGAGGACCACCTCTACCACGGCTATGGCATCCGCTACTGGGACGAGCGGCGCCAGTGCCACCTCTACGAACCCATCTTCTCCCCCGGGCAAGCCTACCCGACAGCGACCCCCGTCGACCTGGTGCTTCGGGCCTCGCGCTCGGGCCAAGCCGCGATCGAGCTGATCGTGGGCGAGATGGAGCCCCAGGGCCCCGGCGCGGCCGAGGTCGTGTTCCACGAAGGGCGGCTGGTCGCGAGCCCCCTGGCGCAGGACGCGCCGCGCGTCGTCCCCCTCAACGACGCCCCGGAAACGCGCACCTTGGCGCGGCTGGAGCCACCCGGATTGCCTGGTATCGACCGGATCAAGGCCAGCTTCCTCGTCGACGCGGAGCGCCGCCTGCGGCTGACGGTGGTGGACCTGCAGACCGGAACGACGCTGGTGGAGCACGCCGTCGTCACCCACCTGCGCTGACGTGAGAGGACCCCCGATGAACGACCAAGCGCCACTTACTGCCGCCCTGGCCGACCACGTCGCCACCCTGGCAGCCCTGGGAGAGGCCGTCGCGCAGGCCGCCACGCTGCCGGCGCGGACGCTGGCGCGCCTGGCCGGCCGGCCCGTGGAAGGTCCAACAGAGCGGGAACGCGGCCTGCAAGGCCACCTGGCGGCCCTGCACCGGGAACTCACCGCCGCACGGGAAGCCCTGGCGGCGCGGCCACCGCTGGAGGCGCCAACGCCCCCCTCAGGCAGCGACGTCTTCGCGCTCAAGCGCCAGCTGTTCCGCAGCTTGGAGCCGACGCTGCTGCAACTGCCCGTGGTGCGCCACGCCGTCAGCCTGGGCGCCCCGACGACGGCCTCCGACGTGCTGGCGTTGCTCGAGCCGCTGGAACGGGCGCTGTCCACCCTGGGTTACGAGCCGATCGGCCATGTCGGAACCGTGGTGGCGTTCTCACCGGAGGTACACCAGGCCGTTGTCGGGGCCCTGGCACCGGGTGAGGCCGCGCTGATTCGCACCCCAGGGTACAGGCTGGACGGCGCCCTCGCGGTGCGGGCGCGGGTGGTGCCGGCCTAGGGCACCGAGCCAGGGAGCCCGCGTGGATGGCGACGGACGCACGTCCAGGGGCCCGGACGACGAGGGAGCGTGCTTGAAGGCACGTGACCAAGGGGTGATAACGGCCTTGGGCGTCAGAACGAGCCAGCCGCCGGGCGAAGACCTGATTGGTGCAGCTGGGGCTCAGTCGAGGCAAGCGGGGGTCGCGAGGCCGCGCCTGCCATCCACGAGCGCGATGATCGCATCCACGACGTTGTCGATGGACTTGTCGTCCGAATGGATGATGACGGCGTCTTCCGCCGGCTTGAGCGGGGCGACCTCCCGCTGGCTGTCTGCGGTGTCCCGGGCCAGAATGTCCTGCTCCAGAGAGTCGAGGTCCACCTGGATGCCCTGAGCCAGGAGTTCTTGCCAGCGCCGGCGCGTCCGTTCGCGGGTCGAAGCCGTCAGGTAGACCTTGACCTCCGCGAAAGGGAAGACGGCCGTGCCGATGTCCCGACCATCCATGACCACACCGCCGTTCGCCCCCATGGCCTGCTGCTGAGCCGTCATCACGGCCCGCACCGCGGGCAGAGCCGCCACCCCCGAGACCTGGGAGCTGACCTCCGGAAGCCGGATCTCCGCCGTGACGTCGTGACCGTCGACCAGAACGTGCTGCTTGCCCGTCAGATCGGAAGGGGGCTGCAAGGCGATGGTCGTGCCCGCTGCGAGTTCGCCGATGGCCTCTCGGTCGGAGAAGTCTAGCTGGTGGTGGAGCACCTTCCACGTGATGCCCCGGTACATCGCGCCGGTGTCGATGTAGACGTAGCCGAGCCGCGTCGCCACCTTCTGGGCCACGGTGCTCTTGCCCGCCCCAGCCGGCCCGTCGATGGCGATGGTGAGGCGCTTGAGCCGACCTGTTCCGCGTTCGACAACCATCGTGGTCTCCAAGGTGGCCGTCACGAGACGGCCTCGCGCTGCAGGGCCCCAACGAGGGGCGACGGGCCATCCAGGGCCACATTGTCGATCAGCCGGGTGCCTTCGACGACGGCAGCCACGGCCAGCACCCCGGGGGCTGAGAGGTCGTCGAGAGGCGCCAGCGTGTCCCGGTGCACGAGGGCCAGATACTGCACCTGCAGCCCGCCGGTGGCAGCCAGAACCGCGGAGGCAGCGGACGTGACGCCCTTGACGGAGGCGCCAGGCCCGCGCGCGGCCTGCCAACCTGCCTCGAGGGCCCGCGAGAGGGCACGGGCCCGGCCCCGCGCCTCCGTTGTGAGGTACACATTGCGGCTGCTCATAGCGAGCCCATCGGGCTCTCTGACCGTCGGCACGAGTTCGATCAAGACAGGGAACATCAGGTCGGTCGCCAAAGCGCGGATCACGGCAGTCTGCTGGAAGTCCTTGAGTCCGAAATAGGCCCGGTCCGGCTGCCACAGCGCGAACAGCTTGGCCACCACGGTGGCGACGCCTGTGAAGTGGCCCTCGCGGAAGGCACCACACAGGCCACCCGTCAGGTTGGAGGGGGGCACAACCCTGGTGGCCGGGACGTCCGCACCGCCCGGGTACATCGTCGCCGTGTCGGGCGCGAAGACCCACGTGGCCCCAGCTTCGAGGCAGAGCGCCAGGTCCCCCTCGAGGTTTCGGGGGTAGGTGCCGAAGTCTTCGCGAGGGCCAAACTGCGTCGGGTTCACGAAGATCGTGACAACCACCTCGTCGCAGGCGCGCGCGGCGGCCTCGATCAGGGCCCTGTGGCCAGCGTGGAGGTAGCCCATCGTGGGCACCAGGCCGAGGGTCCGGCCCCCACGGCGCACGGCATCCAACGCGCGCCGGACCTCTGAGGTCTCGCGAACCAGTTCCATAGGAGCCTCCCACCTCATCTTACCATGCACGCTTGCTGGGTCTCGGCCCCTTCCGGGCCCCTGCCCGACGTCAGCCGGGTTTGTGCAAACGGCGGGTGCCTTGGGCCAGTCACCGCGCCATGATCGCCCGGCCCCCCCCCGACCAGCGGAGCGTGACGTCGTGGCTTTGCCCCCGCGAGGCCCTCAGGGCCCCTCTTCCTCCGAGCAGCGTCACCGGGCCGACGGGCGACGTGGCGCGGGGGCTGGCTCCCCACTGCCCGGGGCTGACGCCGCCGAGGACTGGATGCAGGGGTGGCAGGCCGATGCGCCGCTGTTCGACCGCCGCGGCCGGCTGCTCGTGGCCGCAGGCGGCTGCATCGACGCGTGGGTGGTGACGGCGGCAGCCCGAGCAGGCGTGCTGCACCTGTTGTCCGCATCGCCAACCGCAGCGGAGGCCGTCACGGGGGATGCCGCGCGCTGACCAGTTATGTTATGCTGCCCGCTGCGCTCGACACGTCCGGCAGGTCCCAGATGCCCCTCACCCTTCGCATGCTGCGCTCTGGAAGCAGCGGCAACGCGGCCCTGGTGGCCGGCGCAGACGGCACCGTGGTCCTGATCGACGCGGGCATCGGCCCGCGGGTGCTGGCCGGCGAACTGGCCGCTGCAGGGCTGGCCGTGCGCGACCTGGCAGGCGCCGTCTTCACGCACGGACACAGCGACCACCTGCGCGGCGGCACGCTGGCCCTGCTGGCGCGGGAGGGGGTACCCATATACATGAACGCCGGCACCTGGCGCGTGGCAGAGAAGCGCATGAGCGCGCGCGAGGCCGCGCAGGCACGGACGACCTGGCGGCCCTTCGAGGCAGGCACGGCGTTCGAGGTCCTGGGGCTGCAGCTGGCGGCCTGCCCCGTGCCCCACGGCGAGCCCGGCCCGGACAATGCGGCGGGCGACCCCGTGTGCTTCACGCTGTCGGACGGGACGGACACCCTGGGCTACGCGACGGACCTCGGGCACGTCCCGCCGGAGGTCGAGGGCCACCTGCGTTCCGCCCGCCTGCTGGTGCTGGAGGCCAACCACGACCCCGAGATGCTGCGGCACTCGCCACGCCCTCCTCACGTCAGGGCCTGGATCGCCAGCGACGCGGGGCACCTTCGCAACGACCAGGCAGCCGGCCTCCTCGCACGGCTGTTCGGGGGCCAGGATGGCGTTGGCGTGGTACTGGCTCACCTCAGCGAGCAATGCAACACCCATGGTCTGGCACGGGCCGCGGCACGAGAGGCGCTCGACGGGATCTGCGAGGCCGAGGTGGGGGTGGCCCAGCGGCATCACCCCACAGCGCCGTGGGAGCTCCGCAGCGGGCGGGTGACGGCCTCGAAGTCCCACCCCTGGGAGGCCCTGGTGGGCGTGGGAGGCTGAGATGGGCAGGGGTTCGCACGTGGGGTCTCGAGTGGGGGGCGCGCTGGCGCTGGCCCTGGCATCTCTCAGCTGCACCGTGCACGTGAACCAACCCACGGTGACGGGCATCGAAATGAGCGAGCCGCGTCTCGCCCCACCGACGATGCCGCCGGGCGTTCGCATCGTGGATCCGGCCCTGGGTGACGACTTCGAGGTGCCCCGCACCTCCACCACCGTGCGGCTGCCGGGTCCGGACGACCTTCCCCCGGGCGACGGGCGCGATCCCGTTGCCTCCGGGGTCATCGACCAGGAGAGCCTCACCTCGGGGTTCGACTTCGAGGTTCGGGGCCCCGGACGGGTCGGGCAGCGTTTCAGGGCCGGGGCCTCGGGCCGGCTCACGGCGGTGGCCTTCAGGCTGCGGGCCGTGGAGGGGAGGGCGACGACAGGCCGGCTGTCGCTGCATCCGATGGCGGAGGACGGCTCTCCCGGCGACGAGGTCCTTGCGCGCACCCGAACGCTGCCGCTGCTCGCGGCCGGGCAGCCGGGGGGATGGGTGAAGGCTGAGCTCGAGCCGCCGCCGCGGGTGGGGCGCAACCTGACGTACGTCTGGGTGCTGCAGCCCACGGACGAGATGTCCGTGCGGGTCGTCGCAGGCACGGAGCGCAGCTACCCAGACGGCACGGGCTGGCTCGCGCCCAGCACCTCTGGACGCTGGAGCGGCGCCAAGGTCGACTTCGCCTTCCGAACCTGGGTGGCCCCCTGAGCCTGGCGCTTCAGCCCCCCGCCGCGCCGAGGCGCCGCAGGGCCGCCATCAGGTCCGGCGGCCAGGGGGCGTGCAGTTGGCACCAGACGCCCGAGCGAGGGTGGCGAAAGCCCAGCTCGGCGGCGTGCAACGCTTGCCGAGGGGCCCAGGCGGCTCGGTCGGGGGCGTAGAGCGCATCGCCCAGCAAGGGATGCCCCAGCGCGGCCAGGTGCACGCGAATCTGATGGGTGCGCCCGGTTTCCAGCACGAGGCGGAGCACGCAGGCCCCGGAGGGCCTTGGCAGCGACAGCCGCTCCAGCACCTCCCAGCGCGTCACGGCGGGCTGACCGCCGGCCACCACGGCCCGGGCCGGGCTCGCGGCATCCGGGTGTCCGATTGGCAGCGCAATCGTGCCGGCCTCCGCCTCTGGCTGCCCCCAGGCCAAGGCGTGGTAGGCCCGTGTCAGGCTGCGGGCCTGCAGCTGCTCGTCGAGGCGCTGGTGAGCCAGGGGGTGCTTCGCAAGCAGCAGCAACCCCGAGGTGTCTCGGTCGAGGCGGTGCACGGGATGAAAGCCACAGCCGACCGGGTGGCGCTGCCAGTGGTGGGCCAGTCCGTTGGCCACCGTGCCGGCGTAGGTGCCGCGAGTGGGATGAACGACGAGCCCCGGCGCCTTGTTCAGCACGATCACGTCGTCGTCCTCGAGCACGACGTCCAGCGGGATCGGCTCGGGGTCCACGTGCGGCGGCCAGGCTGGCGCGAGGCTCAGCACGACCTCATCCCCCGCGGCGAGCGGATCCACCGTCCGGCGGACCTGGCCGTTGACCCGGATGCCTCCGGCGGCCTTGAGGCGGCGGAGAAGCGTGACGGAGAGCCCCGCTTCGCGCGCCAGCCAACGCCCCACCGTCGTGACGGGATGCCCGGCGGGGACGCGGCCTCGCCAGAGTTCCGTCAAACCGGGGGCGCCTCCAGCGCGTCGGCCAGGGCGGCGAACTCGGCCAGCGAGAGCGTCTCCGCCCTCCGCATCAGGTCGAGCCCCTGCGCCTGCGCCACGGCCTCGAGGCGCTCGCGCATGATGCCCGTGGCGAGCAGGGCATTGCGAAGGGTCTTGCGACGCTGCTGAAAGGCCCCCCGGATCACGCGCGAGAGCATCGCTGGCGACCGCAGCGGCACCGGCGAGGTCCGCCGGGGCTTGAGCATCACGACGGCAGAGTCGACCTCGGGACGCGGACGAAACGCGCCGGCAGGCACCCGGGTGACGAGGCTGACCTCGGCCGCATACTGCGCGATGAGAGAAAGGGAGCCGAAGTCCTTGCGCCCCGGGCTGGCGAGCAGCCGCTGCGCCACCTCCCATTGGACCATCAGGATGATCCGCTCGGCCCGCGGAGCCACGCTCTCCAGCGGTTCCCGCGCCAGCCGGTCGGCCTGCAAGAGGTTCAGCAGGATCGGGGTGGTGATGTAGTAGGGGATGTTGGCGACCACCTTGGTCCCGGCACCATCCCCGAGCCCGAGGCTGTCCCACGGCGTCTTGAGGAAGTCCCCCCAGACGACGGAGAAATTGGGGTTGGCGATCAACACGGGGTCGAGGTAGGGGCTCAGCGACCGGTCGAGTTCGACGGCCACCACGCGCTCGGGCCCGGCATCGAGCAGTGCCGAGGTCAGGAACCCTCTGCCAGGACCGATCTCCAGGATAGTATCCGCCCCCGTCAGCTCTGCGGCAGCGACGATCTGGTCGCGCACCCTGACGTCGTGGAGGAAGTTCTGGCCGAGCCGGTGCTTGGGACGATGGCGAAGGGGAGGGGCACTCACGCGGGCTGCTCCGGTCGGGCTGCGGCCGCGCGCATCACCCGGCGCAGGGGAAACAGGGCCGTCATCGCTTGTGACGGTCCTTCTCGCGGCGTTCGCGGAACACGACGCGGATGGGGGTGCCCACGAAGCCGAAGGCCTCCCGCAGCTTGTTTTCAAGGTACCGGGTGTAGGACTGGGACGCGAGCCCAGGGTCATTCACGAACAGCACAAAGACGGGCGGCCCCACCCGGACCTGGGTCGCATAATACACCTTCATGCCGCGCCCCTTGTTGGTTGGAGGCGAATTGAGGGCGATCGCCTCAGTGATCACCTGGTTCAGAAGGCCGGTGGTGATACGGCGCTGAGACTCCTGAGCGGCCGCGTCGGCCAGCTCGAGCAGCTTGGAGACGCGCTGACCCGTGGCCGCTGAGGTAAAGAGCATCGGGGCATAGTCGATGTGGTGCAGCTTGTCGCGAAGCGACTTCTTGAACTGCTCCATCGTGTAGGTGTCCTTGGGGACGAGGTCCCACTTGTTCACCACCAGGACGCTGGGCTTGCCGGCATCATCCGCCATGCCCGCGATACGCTGGTCCTGCTCCGTGACACCGACCGTCGCGTCGATGACCATCACGACGACGTCGGCCCGCTCGATCGCCTTGAGCGAGCGGACCACGGCAAACTGCTCCACGCCGTAGTCGACCTTCGCCCGCTTGCGGATGCCCGCGGTGTCGACCAGCAGGTAGCGCTTGTCTCCAACCTCGAGCAGGCTGTCGATGGCGTCGCGCGTGGTGCCGGCAACGTCGGAGACGATCATGCGTTCCTCGCCTAGCAGCCTGTTCGTCAGCGAGCTCTTGCCGACGTTCGGACGCCCGACGATGGCGACCTTCAGTTCATCGGCGGGCGTGGCGCCGTCAGCCGGAGGAAACGAGCTCACCACCTCGTCAAGCAGGTCCCCGACGCCGAGCCCGTGGACCGAGCTCACGCCGTAGGGGGACCCGAGCCCCAACTCGTAGAACTCCGCGGCCTCCGCCTCCATCTGAACGTTGTCGACCTTGTTGGCGACGACAAAGATGGGCTTGTTGGCCGAGCGCAAAAACTGGGCGATCTCCTCGTCCGCCGGCGTGAGGCCCTGCTTGGCATCGACCATGAGCAGGATCACGTCCGCCTCCTCGACCGCGGCCTCGGCCTGCTTGCGGATCGAGCGCAGGATCTCGTCTTCGCGCTCGCCCGGCACGATGCCGCCCGTGTCGATGACGATGAAGTCGCGACCGTTCCAGTCGGACTTCAGGTACTGGCGATCACGCGTGACGCCAGGCTCGTCGTGGACAATCGCCTCGCGCCGCCCCACAAGGCGGTTGGTAAAGGTGGACTTGCCGACGTTCGGACGACCGACGACGGCGAGGGTGGGCAGCGGCATGGCAGGGGCTCCGGCACGAGGTAGCCCTCCAATCTACCACACCGGGCGACGCGGCACGGGAGGAGGCGAGCCCCGCCGCCCGTTGTAAAGATTTTTATATAACCCAAAAAATTTACATAACGCGGGGTAAGGTGGGGCCGGTCCCCCCGACAGCGGCACCAGCCGCCGCGTAGGGGGCCGACGTCGAAAGGAGCTGCCCCCCATGTCGCGATACGCACCGCCCCCCCTGAGCCCCCGTCACGCCCTGGCCGCCACCGTGCTCGCCCTCGCGGGCTGCCACGTCGCCGCCCCCGTCACCCAGGGCCTGGAGGGCCCCAGGCCACCAACCGGCTACACCCTGCAGGCCGTGACGCTGAGCTTCTCCAGCGTGACCGCCTCGGTCAACCCGGCGAACGCCGCCGCCGCCGTCGACGGTGATCTGGCCAGCTGCTGGAGCAGCAGCCCTGTCTACAACCCGACCTTCACCGCGCGCCTTGCGGCCCCGGCCACGGTCGAAAGTCTCGCCATCAAGGCCAACCCCGTCGGGTCCTACGCCATCCAGGTGAGCACGGACGGCAAGTCGTGGCGCACCGTGGCGACCGCCCGCAACACCACCTGGAAACTGGAGACCAAGAGGCTACCGGCCGGCACGCGGGCAAGCCACATGCGGCTGGCCTTCAGCAATGGTGGCAAGAGCGTCTTGCTCTTTGAGTTGCGCCCCACCGGCACCCCGCTCGCGAGCCCCACCCCGGCCCCGACCGCCACCCCGACCATGGCGCCGACCGCCACCCCGACCAGGGCACCGACCACCCCCCCAACCATGGCGCCCACCACCACGCCAACCATGGCGCCCACCACCACGCCCCCTCCGACGGGCACCGCGGCCATCGTCGTGTCGCCAGACCAACGCCTGCACGCCGCCAACTCGTGGCTGCTGAGCACGAACCGCAACCACGCGGCGAACGACTTCGCCAACGGCGCAGCCAAGCTGGCGAAGATGCGCGCCCTCACGCCCCGCTGGGGCGCACGCAAGTACCTCTACCGCATCGGCCACGGCCCCACGGACGGGCGGAACGACTACAGCTACATGACGGGCTTCCACTTCGAGCAGGCCTGGAACAAGACCGCGTACCCCTACGACGACGTGCGCTATGGCCTCGCCGACGCGGAGGCCCTCGGCGCGGACCAGATGCACGTGGTCAACTTCGGCACGGGCACGCCCGAGGAGGCCGGCCGGTATGTGAGCTACCTCAACCGGGCAGGCGACGCCAACCGCGCCAAGTACCCGGTGGCGCAGCAGAACGTTCGGACCTTCGAGATCGGCAACGAGATCCCGTGGTCCATGGTTCGGGGCCACGACCAGTACGCCCCCAACGAGACGGCCTACGCCCAGCGGGCGAAGCTCTTCGCGCAGCAGATGCGCGCCTCCTCCGACGTGCCCATCCAGATCGGGGCCGTCGCCTCGATCAACTCGAACTGGCTGGGCAACGGCTGGTCGGGTGGCGCCACGACCGTCAAGAACATCCTCCAGATCATGGGCAACCAGGTGGACTTCCTCATCTTCCACGGCTACCCCTCCTGGCCCCTCTACAAGAGCGGAGACCTGCTGACGCTGATGGCCCAGAACGAGTGGAACCGGGCGAAGCTGGTCGACGAGATCATGCCTGCCATCAAGCAGTATGCGGGTGGCCGCGACGTGGGAGTCGCCAACACCGAGTTCTTCAGCCACCTCTACAGCGACCCGATGCGCTCCCGGGGCATGCTGGGCGCCATCTACGCGGCTGACAGCGTCAACCTCGCTTTCAACCTGAACCTCAAGGCAGCCGTGGAGTTCTGCTTCGACCACAAGGAACTGGCGGACGCCGCCTTCTTCTTCAACAACGACCCCAACCAGACCACGGCGATCTTCAAGTTCCAGCAATTGCTCGCGGAGCACTGGGGCGACGAGATCGTAGGCAGCAGCGGGCGCGGCATCCCTGCCGTGGCCGTCGCAGGAGCCAGCACCAGCCTGCAGTTGCCCCGGCTGGCCTTCAGCGCCGCCCGGTCGGGCGACAGGCTCTGGGTGATGGTCGTCAACCGCACCAACGAGGGCCCCGTGATGGCGGACGTCGCGGTGGGGTTCACACCGAGCCGGGTGACGGCCTACACGCTGGCGGACACGGCCGGCTGGGACGCTGCCAACGGCACGGTGCAGACGCGGACGCTGGGCGGCCTGCAGGGCGTCTCCTTCCCCCGCGCGAGCGTGACGATCCTCGAACTCGACCGCTGAACAGGTGGCCGGCCACCCCGGCCACCCAAACGGAAACGGCCTCCCCGATGGGGAGGCCGTTCAGGGTCAGGGACGCTTACTTCTTGCCAGCAGCAGCCTTCTTCTTGGCGCCAGCAACGGTCTCCTTGAGGCCCTTGCCAGCGGTAAAGGCGGGGGCCTTCTTGGCGGAGATCTTCAGCACAGCGCCGGTGCGGGGGTTGCGGCCCTCGCGGGCGGCCCGCTCGCGAACCTGGAAGGTGCCGAAGCCGACGAGCGTGACCTTGTCACCCTTCGAGAGCGCCGCGGTGATGGCGTCGATGGTGGCGTTGATGGTCAGCTCCGTGTCCTTCTTCGACAGCTTGGTTTTGGCTGCGACGGCGTTGACGAGCTCTTCCTTGTTCAAGTTCCTTACTCCTTCAGCTCGGGCAGCAGGCAAGCAGGCTGTCTGGCAGACGCCGCGCGGCTCACGGCCCTCATCCCTAACGCAAATCAAGTTAGCATGGGGTTCGCGGGGATGCAATACCTTTTCTTGTCAAACGCGCGGGATTTAAAGGGCCGTTCGACGGGGCGGATGCGGCCACCCGGGCGCCTTCCAGTGAAATCCCCCCGCCCAGACGAGCGAGGGGATTTGCATCATGGTGAGTCAGAGAGCGGGTTTCAGCCGCACTTCGAGTAGCCGCAGCCGCGGCACGTGACGCAGCCTTCACCGAACTCGAGGCCGTTGCCGCACTCCGGGCATTCAGGGCTCTCGCCGTAGATGTGGACGGCGTCGGGCCCGAAGCGATCGGAGGCGACCTTGGCGAGGACCGTCGCCCCCGCGCCGACGGGCACAGCCGCCGGCTGGGCAGCCAGCACCTGGCCGAGCTTTCGCGGGCTGTCCTTCAGCACCTTGCCGATCGCGTCGGGGATGCTGAGCACCTGGTTGGCGCCGAAGCCGTAGGGGTTCGCGCCCCGGATGCCGATGAGGCTCCGCGAAATCTCGTCCACGGGCACGTTGTGCTGCAGGGCGAGGCTGATGAGGCGGCCGATGGCCTCGGAGAGGCTAAACAGGGTGCCGCCAGAGCGCCCGATGTTGGTGACGACCTCCCGGATGCCGTACTCGTCGTAGTTCACCGTCGTGTAGAGCTTGCCGTCGCCCGTATGGGTCGTGCGGGTGAAGCCGTAGAGGTCCTCCGGACGCGGCCGGGTCCGCAAGGGGGCAGACTCGACCACCGCGGCCGCGGCCACAGGCTCAGCCGCCGGCGTGGCCGGGGCCTTGGAGACGGACAGGGGCTGGAACTGACGCGAGTTGTTGCGGTAGACGGTGATGCCCTTGCACCCGGTCTGGTAGGCAAGCCTGTAGGCCGTCTCGACGTCCTCGGGCGTGGCCTGCTCGGCGAAGTTGATGGTCTTCGAGGTCGCCGAGTCGTTGTAGTGCTGGAAAGCGGCTTGCAGGCGGACATGCTCCTCGGGGGAGATGTCGTGGGCGGTGCGGAACACGTCGACGGCCGAGGCAGGGACCTCAAAGCCCTCGAGATGCACGAGGCTGCCGTGGTTCAGGTCGATGGCGTCCATCAGGGCATCGCTCGCGAAGCCGTGACGCTCGGCGTGGTCGAGGAAGACGCGGTCGACATCAACCATGTGGGTGTCGGCCTGCCAGCGCTTGAAAGCCAAGGCAAAGACCGGCTCGCAGCCGCCAGAGGTGTCGGCGATGATGGACAGCGTGCCCGTTGGCGCCACGGTGGTGGTGGTGCTGTTGCGCAGACCGAACCGCTCCACCTCTTCCCAGACGGCCATGTAGTTGGCCTCAGGGTGACGACCCGGCCGGGCGTCGCGCTCCGAGAACATCTTGAGGAACACAGCGTTGGACTCGGCCTCGTGGCCCACTCGGGCGGGGAAGGGGCCGCGCTTCTTGGCCAGGGCCAAGCTCTTCACCTTGGACTCGAAGTCGATGAAGCTCATGACCTGCTCGGCCAGCCGGAGGCTCTCGGCCGTGCCGTAGCCGACGCCCAGCTTGAAGAGCATGCGGGCGAAGCCCATCACGCCAAGCCCGATCTTGCGGGTGGCATGGGTGACTTGCTCGATCTCAGGGATCGGGTACTTGTTCGCGTCAATGACGTTGTCAAGCAGGTGGGTGGCGGCATGGATGACGCCGCGCAGCCGGGCCCAGTCGACGGCAGGACCGTCCGCCCCGGCGGTGACGAACCGCTCGAGGTTGATGGAGCCGAGGTTGCAGGACTCGTAGGGGATCAGCGGCTGCTCACCGCAAGGGTTGGTCGCTTCGTAGCGCCCCATCCAGGGCACGGGGCAGTACTCGTTCATGCGGTCGATGAAGACGATGCCGGGCTCACCCGTGCTCCAGGCCCGCTGCACAATCTCCCGGAAGACGTGGCGCGCGTCGAGTTGGGCCACGACCTCCCCCGAGCGAGGGTTGAACAGGTCGTAGGCAGTGCCTGCCTCGACGGCCGCCATGAAGGCATCCGTGACAGCCACGGAGATGTTGAAGTTCGTGAGCTTGGACAGGTCTTCCTTGTGGGCCACGAAGTCCAGGATGTCCGGGTGGTCGACGCGCAGGATGCCCATGTTGGCACCCCGGCGCATGCCGCCCTGCTTGATGCTCTCGGTGGCAGAGTTGAACACATCCATGAACGACACCGGGCCGGAGGAGACGCCCTTCGTGCTCTGAACGAGGTCGTTCTTGGGGCGCAGCCGCGAGAACGAGAACCCGGTGCCGCCGCCCGTCTGGTGAATGAGCGCGGCGTGCTTGATGCTCTCGAAGATGCCCGCGAGATCGTCGGGCACGGGGAGCACGAAGCATGCAGAGAGCTGGCCCGTGCGGGTGCCGGCGTTGGCCAGCGTGGGAGAGTTCGGCAGGAAGTCGAGGCTGTGGGTCAGGTGGAAGAAGGACTCCGCAGTGGCCTCAATCTCGGCATCCGAAGCGCCATAGAGGCGATCGGGCTCCGCGAGGGCGCGCGCGACCCGCTTGAACAACCCCTCGGGAGTCTCGGCCAACTGGCCCTGCTGATCCTTCAGCAGGTAGCGCTTTTCGAGCACCGTGACCGCGTTCTTGCTCAACATAATCTGGGGATTCTCCTCGTTCGAGTCTGGTCGGAGAGGGGGTGGGGGCAAAACAGCCGGGGGTTCGAGGGTCGAACCGCCGGCGTGCCAAAAGCGCTCATCTGGGCTGGCTTAAGTTGCGAAACCGTTGTGGCGCCTTAACTTCAAGCCCAGGCAACGAGGGGGAATTATACGAGAGCCACCCGGCGAACGCAATCCCTGAGGGCATTCGAAGCGTGCAGGCTTCACTAACATAACAACATCCTGCCAGCGTCAACAGCCCCCCCTTGTTCGGCGCCGGAGCTCGTCCCACAACCAAGAGCCCATGTGACTCTCAAGACCGTCATCTGCCCCCGACGCCAGGGCCTGTACAACGACGAAAGCTTTACATCGCGTTACGGGGTTCCCACCTGGCCCGGCTGCGCGACAGAACGCAAGAGCCAGGTGCCGTCGGGACGAAGGCCTTGCGGCGGGAAAATGGCCAGGTTGCAGGTTAAAATTTAACCACCGCCCGTCCATCTCCGCAAAGCTAGTCCAGGAGCAACTCCGAGGACCGTTGATGCGGCGCCGACAATTAAGAAACACCAAAGCCAGGGTTAAATAATCACGATTCCCACAAGCCAGAGGTTCCAGCCGGGGAAGATACCCCCAGGTGGTGTGTGTGATCGAGGTAGCCATGAGGTTCCGTCCCTCCCGGATCCTGTTCTCCGCTCTGTTGGTGGTTGTCGCCTCGGGCTGCTCACGGGCAGGGGCCCTGGGCCCCGTCGGCCAACTCCGAGCGACGGGCGATGCCCGCGCCGAGGCACTCGCCCAGCAGGAGGCCACGGGACTGATCGGTGGCGACGTCGCGGCAGGCGGCCTCGACCGGCAGCAGGCAGGCTTCGACCCGGCCACCTTCCTTGCGCTGGACCGCAACGCAGACGGCCGCCTCGACCGGAGCGAACAGCTCGCCGGCTTCGGCCAGGTCTGGCAGGCAATGAGGGCCTTGGGCAACGCCCGCCGGCCGGGGCCGGCCGCAGACCGCGACGAGCCCACCGTCCCGGCCCAGGAGTACAGCGTGCCTCACCCGGCCACCTACGGCCCCGCCGAGGCCGAGGTGTACATCGATGCGGGCGAGATCATGCCCGCCGTCTTCCACACCCTGCAGGAAGCCACCCGGTCGATCTGGATGGACCTGTTCCTGCTCGGCGGCAGCGAGGGCCGCAAGCTTGCCGACCTGCTGGTCAAGAAGCACCAGGAGGGCGTGGACGTGCGGCTGCTGCACGACCCGGGCTACGGCTTGGCCGGGGCGGCGAACGCTCAGATCGTGCCCGTCGTGAGGCACCTGCTGGCGAACGGCGTGGCCGTCAGGAGCTACCCCCTTTCCTACATGCCGCGACGCAAGGGTCACCCGCTCGCGAACCGGTTCCAGATCGATCACAACAAATTTGCGATCGTCGACGGGCGCACGGCGATGCTCGGCACCATGAACCTGATCGACCTCGGCGTCATGAACCATGACGTCTACATGAAGGTGACGGGCTCGGCGGCAGAAGAGCTTGCCGCCATCCACGCGGCCACGTGGGCCCTGCGCGGCAGCAAGCCACCGGTCTTTCCCGCCCCTCCATCCTCAGCGCCCGCGCTGGAGCCACCACCCACGAAGGGGCTCGGCTTCGGCCTCCTGCAGGCCAGCGCCCCCGCCACGGCGGGGGACGCCGCGCGCGTGACGAAGACGGACATCGACGTGCAGGACACCAAGAAGCTCCTGCTCGAGGCGATCGCGCAAGCGCGCCGCAGCGTGCACGTTGCGATCTTCGAGTTCGGCGACGTCGAGGTGGCCCGGGCCCTCGTGGCCGCCTACAAGCGCGGCATCGACGTGCGGGTGCTCTGCGACCGCAACGCGAACTACCACAAGTACCTGGACGCCTTCAAGAAGCTCAAGCTTTACGGCACGCCGAACCTGGTGACGGCCAACCTTCTGCGGGACGCGGGCGTTCCCGTGAAGTGGTACGTCCCCCAGCTCGAGGACCAGGAGTTGCACATGAAGCTGGCGCTGATCGATGGCGAGCGGGCGCTCGTTGGCTCCACCAACTTCACGTATCAGGCCTTCGGGACCTTCCGAGAGACCAACCTGGATCTCGTCTCAACGCGGGTGTCCGCCCGCCTGGAGGAGATGTTCCAGCGCGACTGGGACCACCGCGGCGCCCCCGTCACCAGGCCGACCTTCTTAGAGAAGTCGGTGATGGCAGCCGTCCGTGCCTTCGACAAGTTCAACCTGAGCTGGTGGTAAGGCCGGCGGAGGGCCTTACTCCGCAGCCTCCGAAGCCAGCGCGGACGGAATCTCAGCCACCGCGGCCTCTCCCTCGCCGGCCCGGGAGGCCATCCGCCGCGCAGACCACCAGCCGAGCGCCAGGGTGACGGCGGTCGCGAGGACAATCAGCACGAGGTCGAGGCGGGGCAAGGGCGTCGCCGCAAGCAGCGGCCGGATCTTGGCGTCGTGGACGACCATCTCGGCAGCCGTCCAGGCCAGCACCCCGGCCCCTGCGTACGCGAGCACGGGCCAACGGCGCAGCAGCGTCGTCAGCAGCTGGCTGCCGAACAACACGATAGGGATGCTGAGGGCAAGGCCGAACAGGAGCAGGGGCAGGTTGCCGTGGGAGGCGCCCCCGACGGCCAGGATGTTGTCGAGGCTCATGACGGCGTCGGCCACGATGATGATCCGCACGGCCTCCCAGAAGCCGTGGATCTCGCCAGGCCTGTCCTCACCTTCCTCTTCCTCGATCAGCAGCTTGTAGGCGATCCAGAAGAGCGCTATGCCGCCGATCGCCTGCAGGTAGGGCACGGAGAGCAGCAACGCAGCCAGGGCGGCGAACAACACGCGTAGGATCACCGCGCCTGCCGCACCGATGACCGCAGCCCGGCGTGCCACCCGCCCGGGAAGGGACTTCACGGCCATCGCGATCACGACCGCGTTGTCCCCCGAAAGCACCAGGTCGATCACGACGATCTTCAGGATGGCCTCGGGCGTGACCCCGTTAAGCTGCGCGGCAAGTGAGACCGTGAATTGCGAGACCGACCCGACCGAGACCGCATCCATTGGCACTGGCAACGACCCTTTCGAATGCCCATAGGCAGAACAGCCACCTCAGATGCTCGCCCGCTCCGGTCGAGGAAAAAGGCCGGGCAGGGTGGGGGGGAGTTCCAAGGCAGACTCCACCAGATCGTAAATGTTACAGCAGTCCAGGCTGCTGTGCACGAAATCGAGGTCGTCAGCCGGCAAGGTCACCACAGGGGACTGGCGCCAACCGTCGATCCACTCGTTGTAGAGGTCGTTCAGCTGGGCGAGGTAGTCCAGCGGGATGGCAGCCTCGTAGTCACGCCCGCGCTTGGCGATTCGCTTCTGGAGAGTTGGCAGGCTCGCCTTCAGGTACACGACGAGGTCCGGGGCCCGGAAGAACCGCCCCATGATCCCGTAGATCTGGCGGTAGTTGTCGTAGTCTCGCTCCGACATCTGGCCGTTGCGACGCAGGTTCTCGGCAAAGATGGCACAGTCTTCGTAGACTGAGCGATCCTGGATGACGCTGTCGTGGCCCTCGACGATGCGACGATGGCTCTCGAAGCGCTTGCCCAGGAAATAAATCTGGAGCGGAAAGCTCCATCGATGCATGTCGATGTAGAAGTCGGCCAGGTAGGGGTTACCGTCCACCGACTCGTAGTTGGGCGTGAACCCCAGGTGGCGGGACAGGTATCGCGTCAGCGTGGTCTTGCCGCTGCCGATGTTGCCGGCGATGACGACGAACTTCTTCTGGTGCAAGACGGGCCTACCTTCAGGCAAGCGACAGCCGGGCCGCCAGGGCCTCGGCGTCGAGGGGGAGCCGCTCCTGGGTGCGGGCCCGGAGGTCCTTGAGCGTGACCGCTCCCTCCGCAAGCTCTTGCTCCCCGAGCACGATCGCGAAGCGGGCCCCGAGCCTCTCCGCGTGCTTGAACTGCTTGTCGAGCTTGCCGCCGGGGGCGAGGTCCAGGGCGACACCCAGGGCCCGCAGCGCGCGAGCGAGGCCGAAGCCCGGCGCCAGGGGCGTGCCGGGCGCCGTCAAGAGCACCGCGGCAGGCCCGGCCGCCGTCGCCAGCTCAGCTGGCAGCAATGTCAGCAGGCGCTCCATCCCGAGGGCCCACCCGACGGCCGGGGTGGGAGGGCCCCCCAGCTCAGCCACCAGGCCGTCGTAGCGCCCTCCGGCGCAGATCGTGCTCTGCGCCCCGAGTCGGGCATCCCGGGTGACGAACTCGAAGACGGTGCGGCTGTAGTAGTCGAGCCCCCGCACCAGGCGGGCATTCCGACGCGGCGAGAGCCCAGCGGCCTCGAGCAGGGTCGTCACGGTGACAAGTGCTGCCACACAGCCCTCGCACAGCGCGGCGTCGATGAGGGGCGCCTCCGCCAGCACCTCGCGGCAGGCAGGGACCTTGCAGTCCAGCACCCGCAGCGGGTTCCGCTCCGTGCGCGACGTGCAGTCGGCGCACAGCGCCTCGACCCGCTGCCGCAGCCATGCCTGAAGGGCCTCGCGATAGGTGGGGCGGCAGCCGGCGCACCCGACGGAGTTCAGCTCGAGGTCCCAGGCACCGGTGGCAGCGGCCAACCCGAGGGACTCGAAGATCTCGGCGGCGAGCACGATGGCTTCGGCATCCCAGCGCGGATCCTCGCTGCCCAGGCACTCCACGCCCAGCTGGTGAAACTGGCGCTGGCGACCGGCCTGCACGTTCTCGGCTCGGAACATCGGCCCTGCGTACCAGAGTTTCTGGGGCGACGGCCCGGTGTAAAGCTTGTGCTGGATGTAGGCCCTGGCGACGCCGGCCGTGTTCTCAGGCCGCAGCGTGAGCGAGCGTCCGCCGCGGTCCTGGAAGGTGAACATCTCCTTGCCCACGATGTCGGTATTCTCACCGATGCCCCGCGCGAACAGCTCCGTCGCCTCATAGACTGGCGTGCGCAGCTCCTCGTACCGGTAGCGGTGAAGGACCTCCCCCGCCAACCGCTCGACGTGGCGCCAGCGCGCGGCCTCCACCGGGAGGATGTCCTTGGTGCCTTTGATGGTCTGGATGGGTTGCGACACGGGTGGCCTCGGGAGAGCGGAGCGTAAAGAAAAGGGGCCTCGTAGCGAGGCCCCTTGAGAGTGCGGCACAGGCCCGAGGGCCGGGCCGCTACACGCTGATGAAGACCTCGCCGTTCTCCACCTTTGCGCTGAACTGCGCCAGGGGGCGCGGCGGGGGACCCGCGACGTTCTTGCCCGTTTTGTCGTACTGGCCGCCGTGGCACGGGCAGAAAAACTTGCCGTTGCCGTCGTCCCAGGAGGCAGGGCAGCCCAGGTGGGTGCAGGTGTTCGACAGCGCGTAGGGCTGGCCGGCGTCGTCCTTGTAGACGTAAGCCGTAGCGTTGACCTGCTGCCGCATGAAGCCCTCGACGCGTTCGGTTTGGAAAGTGAACTGCTTGGGCGTGCCCGTGAGGTCTGCCTCGGTGCCGATCTTGACCCAGTTCTTCTTGCTCTCCGCCGTCCGGACCGCCGGGTCGAGGAAGTAGCCCGTCAGAGGCACGGCGAGCACGGCGGTGATGCCGGCGCCGAGGCCGTTGATGACGTTGTTGAGGAACTTGCGCCGGGTGATGTCGTCGGGAGAGGCGGCGTGGGTGGTGTCTGCCATGGGGTCCTTCTTCTCTGACGGGGTTCGAGACCAGCGGCCGGGTTGCCTTGCCGGCAGCCGGGGGCAGGTGCCTCCAGCCTCACGGGGGCCGGAAGACCGCCCACATTATGCGCAGCGGGCCGCCGTTTGGCAACCGAGCTCGTCACGGCCCGGCCCCAAGCCTCCAGATAACAATATTATGCGGCACATTATGTCACACCCGTTGCTGCCACCTGGACCGGCGTCTAGAATGGGCTGCCGCCCGTGTGCCGCCCGCTGCGGCCCCCCAGGAGGCGGTGACCAGCTGAAAGGGGCGACAGTGGCTCGCGCGATCTACCCCGGGAGCTTCGATCCCATCACCAACGGCCACCTGGATATCCTTGAACGGGGCAGCCACGTCTTCGACGAGGTCGTGGTCGCGGTGCTGGTCAACACCAGCAAGCGCGGCCTGTTCAGCCACGAGGAGCGCGTGGCCATGATCCGCGAGGTGACGGCGCACCTTCCAAACGTCACGGTGGACGCGTTCAGCGGCCTGACGGCGGAATACGCCCGCCAGCGCGGGGCCCAGGTGCTCATCCGAGGCCTGCGGGCCGTCTCGGACTTCGATTCTGAGCTGCGCCTCGCCCTGACGAACAAGAAGCTGAACCCGGGGCTCGAGACGGTTTTCTTGATGACGAGCGCGGAGAATTTGTTCCTGAGTTCCAGCACCATCAAGGAGTTGGTCGCCCTCGGAGGGTCGCCGCAGGGCATGGTGCCAGACCAGGTCGTGGGGCCGCTGACCGAGAAGCTGCGGCCGTCTGGCGGGGGCGCTGGGTAGCGACAGGCAGGCGGTCCGTAAAAAATTTTTATGTTCTCCCCCCTCCCGCCTTGACTGCAAAACGGTAAAATGTGACATCATTTGTCCGGTCCAACCCCGGCGGCACCGCCGCCGTTTCAACAGCCAACCCCGCCCTCGTGGCCGGAGCAGGAGGGTACTCCCATTAGCCTCGACCAGCTTTTCAACCAGCTAGACGACCTCATTCTCAACAGCCCCAAGGTCTGGCTGACGTCCCGCATCATCATCGACGAAGACCGGCTGATCGACCTCATCGACCACATCCGCCAGGAACTTCCCTCGGAGTTCCGGCAGGCGCAAGAGGTCATCGCTCAGCGGGATCAACTCATCCAGGAAGCCCAACGGGAGGCCGACAGCGTCCGCAACGCCGCCGACCGTGACCGCATGCGCGCCGTCTCGGACACTGAGGTCTACCGCCAAGCCCAGGTGGAAGCCGACCGGCTCATCCGGGAGGCCCACATCCAGGTGCACGAGCAGCAGGCGAGCGCCGATCAGTACGCCGACGAGGTGCTCGCGGAACTCGAGAACAAGATCGGCCGGGCGCTGCAGACCATCAAGAATGGCCGGCAGCAGCTTTCTGGCACCCGGGGCTGAGGCCCCTGCCCCAACGAACGCCGACGCGTCGCCGGGGACTCGCCCTGGGACGCGTCGTTGTGCTCTTCAACCAAGGAAGGCCTGACCGTGCATTTGCGCGATCGTCTCATCCGCCTGAAGGATGATGGCAAGCTGGTGGTGCTGTACTTCGGTCCCCACCAGGACGCCTACCTGTCCCGCCTCCTTCGCGTCGGCGTGGACTACCTCGAGTTCCAGGTGTGCGAGCCCGACGAGACCGTGACGGCCCATCAGATCATGCCCCTCGGGCTGCTCACGGGGGTGACGGTGTCCTCCGTGGAGCGCCAGCGCGAGCAACTCGAGCTGTTGCTAGAGCGGGAGCCCGAGGAGGGCGAAGCCCGCTAGCCCCCCGCGGCCCCGAGGGCCTGGTCGAGGTCCGCCAGCAGATCCTCGGCGTCCTCGATGCCCACGGACAGCCGCAGCAGGCCGTCCACCACGCCCCGGGCCTCACGCACCTCCCTTGGGATGGAGCCGTGCGTCATCGAGACCGGGTGGCACATCAGCGACTCGATGCCGCCGAGGCTCTCGGCCAGGGTGAACAGCTGCACCCGGCGCGAGACGGCGCTCGCCGCCTCGAAGCCGCCCTTCAGGGTGAAGCTGACCATCCCCCCAAACCCCCGCATCTGGCGCGCGGCCAGGGCGTGCTGGGGGTGGCTGTGCAGGCCTGGGTAGAAGACGCGCGCCACGGCAGGATGGTCCTCCAACATCGCGGCCACGAGCCGCGCGTTGTGCTCGTGCTGGCGCATCCGCAGGGCCAGCGTCTTGACGCCGCGGAGCGTCAGCCAGCAATCGAACGGGCCGGGCACCGCACCGACGGCGTTCTGATGGAACTTGATCGTCTGCCAGAGGTCCTCCCGGTGGGTCAGGACGGCCCCTCCCACGACGTCGGAGTGGCCCCCGATGTACTTCGTCGTGGAGTGCACCACCACGTCGGCGCCCAGGTCGAGCGGGTTCTGCAGGTAGGGTGTGGCAAAGGTGTTGTCGACCGCGAAGACCAGGCCATGGGCCCGGGCGATCGCCCCGAGGGCCTGGAGGTCCACCACCTTCAACAGGGGGTTGGTGGGCGTCTCGACCCACATCAGCCGGGTCTCGGGACGCACGGCCGCCTCCACGGCTGTCAGGTCCGAGGCGTCCACCCACGTGAACGTGACGCCGTACCGGGTGAACACCTTGTCGAAGAGGCGGAAGGTGCCGCCGTAGACGTCATCGCCAACCACCACGTGGTCCCCGGCGGACAGCAGGTTCAACACGGCCGAGGTGGCGGCGACGCCCGAGGCGAAGGCCAGGCCGAAGGTGGCATTCTCCAGCGAGGCCAGGCAGGCCTCCAGGGAGGCCCGGGTGGGGTTCGCGGTGCGCGAGTAGTCGAAGCCCTGATGCTCGCCCGGGGCTGCCTGGGCATAGGTTGAGGTGGCGTAGATCGGCGGGATCACGGCCCCGGTGGTCGGGTCCGGGGCCTGGCCGACATGGATGGCGCGGGTGGCAAAGCGGTTCACGCGTGAAGGCTCCCTGGATCAGCGAGCGGCCTGCTCGGCGAGGTAGTGGATGAAATCGATGCGGGTCAGGACACCGACGGGCCGCCGGTCCGCCACCACGATCACCGTCCCGTCACCCTCGGCCAGGGTGTAGCAGGCATCCGCGATGTCGACGTCGGCCGAGAGCATCGGAAAGGGTCGCCCCATCACGTCCCGCACCAAGGTCCTGGTCAGGTCGACGTTCTCAAGGGCGAGCCGCAGCACGTCCCCCTCGCCGATGGAGCCGACGAGCTCCTCGCCGACCATCACGGGCAGCTGGCTGATGTTGAACTGTCGCAGCAGGTTGGCTGCGCGCTGGACGGGCTCGGAGGGCCCCACCTGGATGATGGGCTGCAGCAGCGACTTCTGGCGCAAGAGGTCCGTCAGCTTGCCGCTTTGCAGGCCCTCGATGAAGTGGTTGTCGTGCATCCAGGTGTCGGAGTAGAGCTTGCTCACGTAAGAACGGCCTCCGCTGGGCAGGATCACCACCACCACCGCGTCGGCCGGCAGGTCCCGCGCGACATTGGCAGCGGCTACCACGGCGGTGCCGCACGAGCCCCCCGAGAAGATGCCCTCCTCCCGCGTCAGCCGCCGGGCCATGGCGAAGCTGTCCCGATCCGCCACCCGCACGAAGCGGTCCACCAGCTGCACGTCGGCCGTGGGCGGAACGCAGCTCATGCCGATGCCCTCGACGAAGTAGGGCTTCGGGTCGTCACCGGAGTACACCGAGCCCTCCGGATCCGCGCCGACGACCACGAGGCCGGGCTTGCGCTCCTTCAGGTAGCGGGCCGTGCCTGTGATGGTGCCGCCGGTGCCCATCGCGCCGACCAGGTGCGTGATGCGCCCCTCCGTGTCTTCCCAAATCTCTGGCCCCGTCGTCCGGTAGTGCGACTCGGGGTTGTCGAGGTTCTTGAACTGGTTTGGCTGGAAGGCGTTGGGGAGTTCGGCCGTGAGCCGATCCGCAACCGAGTAGTAGGAGCGCGGGTCGGAGGCCTCCACGTTCGTCGGGGTGATCACCACCTCCGCGCCGTAGGCCTGCAGCAGCCGGACCTTGTCCTCGGACATCTTGTCGGGCATCACGAAGATGCAGCGATACCCCTTCACGGCAGCCGCCTGCGCGAGGCCGATGCCCGTGTTGCCGCTCGTGGGCTCGACGATGGTGGCCCCTGGCGTCAGCAGGCCGCGCCGTTCGGCCTCCTCGATCATGAACAGCGACGGTCGGTCCTTGACCGAGTTGCCGGGGTTCTGCGCCTCGACCTTGGCGAGCACCAGGCAGCTGGCGCCGTCGGTGACCTTGTTGAGGCGCACCAGGGGCGTGCGTCCGATGGCCTCCAGGATGTTGGCGAGGTACTTCAACGCGGATCCTCCTCGATCACGATAGAATGGGCCCCTGCCACATTGAAGGAACCCGCGTTCATTTTACGCGAACGGGAACAAAACGGGGCCGCGGGCCCCGACCCTGACGCCTGGAGCCCACGATGGCCTTTGCCGAGGACCTCGATCTGCTCATCCGAGCCCGGTACCCGCTGATCCTCGTGCCCACGCCCGAGGAACAGCGCGCCGAGGAGGCTGTGCGGCAGGTCGCGGAGGGCGGCGCCCACCCCCGGCAGGTGCATGTGTGGGACATGG
>JAYKHR010000111.1:0-4694 GCA_035285125.1 Candidatus Sericytochromatia bacterium
CAGATGGGGCGGCAGGCGCCAGGCGAGCTCGAACAGGCGGTGGTCGAGGTATGGGGCGCGTGACTCCAGGCTGACGGCCATGGTGGCGCGGTCGACCTTGACGAGGATGTCGTCGGGGAGGTAACCGAGGGTGTCGAGCAGCATGAAGCGCTCGGCCAGGTCGAACCCGGACCAGTCTTGTGCCTCCGGCGGCGGCGCCACCCCAGCCCCGCACACCATCGCCTCGGGTGCGGCCCAGTGGGCCAGCAGCCGCTGGTGCAGCCCGTCCGGGCTCGGGGCCTCGAGCACGCGCGTGGCCTTGTGCACCTTCTCGCCGGGGAGGCGCAGGCGCAGCGTCGGCACGAGGTGCCCGGCCGCCCCGAGGACGCCATCCCACACCCCGGGTGGCATGGCCCGGACGGCCCGGGCGAGGCCCCTGCGCATGCCCAGCGGCCAGGGCGCGAGCCGCCGCCACAGCCGGGGGCCCCAGACGTGGCGGTTGTAGCCGCCGAAGACCTCGTCGCCGCCGTCCCCGGAGAGCGCCACCGTGACGTGGCGGCGGGCGAGCGCGGCCACGAGGTGCGTCGGGAGCTGGGAGGAGTCGGCGAAAGGCTCGTCGTAGAGCGTGGGCAGCCGGAGGATGACGGCGAGGGCGTCCTCGGGCGTCACGATCCACTCGGTGTGCGCCGTGCCCAGGTGGCGGGCCACGGCGCGGGCGGCGGCCGACTCGTCGTAGGCCGCGTCCGGGAAGCCGATGGTGAAGGTCTTGACGGGCTCGTGGTGCTGCGCCTGCATCAGCGCCACCAGCAGGCTGGAGTCGATGCCGCCCGACAGGAAGGCCCCCAGCGGCACGTCCGCCAGCATCTGGCCGGCCACGACCTCGCCGAGCAGAGCGGCCACGGCTTCCTCGGCGGCCGCGTCGCCCTCGCGCCAGGGCTGCTGCCGGGCGGTGCGGGCCGCGCTGATGGCCGACCAGTACGGCACGGGCGCCCCCGGGGCCTCGCCCGGTCGCACCACGAGGCAGGTGCCCGGCGGCAGCTTGGCGGCGTGCCGGTAGATCGTCCGCGGGGCGGGGACGTGGTTCAGGCGCAACATGGCGGCCAGCGCGTCGGGGTCCAGGGCGTCGTCGAAGGCCGGGTGGGCGCGCAGGGCCTTGAGCTCCGAGCCGAAGAGCAGGGTGCCGTTCGACCATGCATAGTACAGCGGCTTCTCGCCGGCGCGGTCGCGGGCCAGCCACAGCGCGCGCGCCTCGCGGTCCCAGCAGGCGAAGGCGAACATGCCCACGAGCCGCTGCAGGGTGGCCTCGAGGCCCCACTGCTCGAGGCCGGTGAGGAGCACCTCGGTGTCCGAGGTGCTGCGGAATGCGTGGCCGAGGCCGGCGAGCTGCTCGCGCAGGGCCTGGAAGTTGTAAATCTCGCCGTTGAAGGCGATGACGAGCCTGCCACTCGCCGAGGCCATCGGCTGGGCGCCGCCTGGCGTGAGGTCGAGAATGGCGAGCCGCCGGTGGCCGAGGGCGACACCGGCCTCGGGGTCTATCCAGGTGCCGGCGCCGTCGGGGCCGCGGTGGGCGATGTGGGCAGCCATGGCAGCCACCTGCTCCGCGCCCGCGTGCCGCCCGAGCACGCCCACGATGCCGCACATCAGGCGATGCCTCGCGCGGCGACGGCCCGCCACAGCGCCCCATACTGCGCGACCACGGCCGGCAAGGCGAATCGCTCGGCGATCCGCGCCCGCGCCTGGGCCTGTCGCTGCGGCCAGCCTTCCCCGTCCCGCCAGGCGGCCACGGCGGCGGCGAGGGCCTCAGCCAGCGCCTCGGGCGCGCGCGGCGGCACCACCCAGCCCGTCTCGCCGACGATCAGGGCGGCGTCGCCGACGTCGGTGGTCACGCAGGGCGTCCCGCAGGCCATCGCCTCGGCGAGGACGTTGGGGAAGGCCTCGCCGTCGCTCGCCAGCACGTGCACGTCGAGCGCGGCCATCACGGCCGGCACGTCATCGCGGGCGCCGAGGCAGTGCACCTGTGCGGCCAGCCCCCGCGCCGCAATCCAGCTGCCCAGCACCGCGTTGTCGGCGTCGACGCCCGGCCCCACCAGGACGGCCTGCCAGGGGATTGCCGTGAGCCGCGAAAGCCCGGCCAGCGCGTCGAGCAGCACGTCGTGGCCCTTGATGGCGTCCCAGCGGCCCACCAGGCCGACCAGGCAGGTGCCCGCCGCCACGCCCCACTCGGCCCGCAGCCGCGCCCGGGTCGCGGCATCCGGCGCCAAGCGCGCCATGTCGTAGCCGTTCGGGATCACCACCATCCGGGCCCGGTCGTAGCCGATGGCCGCGTGGGCCTCGAGGGCTTGTTGCGAGCAAGAGACGATGGCATCTGGCAACTGGCGTGAGAGGCGGGCGCACAGCCAGGCCACCAGCCGCGTCGTCCACGCGGTGCGGTCGGCCCCCAGGTCCATGTTGCGCAGGTTCCAGACGACCGCTGGCACCCCGGCCGCGCGCCCGGCCAGCCCGCCGAGCAGGTCGGCGTGGTACAGCCAGGTCTGCACCACGTCGGGCCGCAGCTCGGCGATGTGCCCGTGGAGGCGGCGCAGCCCCCCCGGCGTCACACGCCCGCGCGGCAGCCCCAGGCAGCGCACCTGCACGCCCGCTGCCTGCAGGGGCGCCCCCTGCACGCCCTCGTCCATCAGGGAGATCACCGTGTGGCGGTGCGTGGCGTCCGCCGTCACCAGGCGCGTGAGGGCGCCCTCGGCGCCTCCCTGCCCGAGGCCGGTGATGAGGTGGAGGATGTGGGGGGCGCTCACGGACAAGGGGAGGCGCCAGCCTTGAGGAACACGAACTCGTTGCAGCCGTGACGCCCGCCCGCGGTGGTCAGGCCGATGAGCTGAAACCCGCGTGGGCGGTAGAACCGCAACACCTGCTCGGGACGCGAGACCTCGAAGGGGTAGCCTCCGAGCCAGTCCAGCAGGTCACGCCAGACGCTCATGCCACTGGGCAGCGCCCTGCCGCTCAACCGGCGGGCCACGACGCTGGGGAGCACGGGGTAGAGCAGGTGCAGCCCGATGAAGGCGGGCCGCATCCACGCGTGGCGGCAGTAGAGGCGCTTGGCGAGCGTCCAGTACCGGCTGAACAGCGGCTTGTACAGGGCCATGAACAGCCTGCCGCCAACCTTCACGGCGAGCCCTGCCTGCGCCATCGCCTCCCACATCGCACCCGTGTGGTGCAGCACGCCCCGCGAGTAGACCACGTCAAAGGTGCCGAGCGAGCGCACAAAGGCCTCATCGAGCACCGAGCCTTCCTGCACCGTCCAGTCCGGCGCAGCGGCCAAGCTGGCCTCTGCCTGTGTGATGCGCGCCTCTTCGAGGTGCTGCAGGAACGGAGCCCAGTTCGCGCCGAACTCGAAGCGTTCGCCGCCCGCGACCTCGTCGCGATGGGTGTTGGCTTGGGTAGGGCTCGGAGGCATCTGAGAGGGGCTCGTGGCGTGGCTGTCAGGTGGGGGTGGCCGGCGCGATCACGTTCAAGATTACGGCTTCGTATTGTCGCACGATGCGGTCGACTCCGAAGTGCGCGATGTCCGCGGGCGGCACCCGCACCGGCCCCTGGGTCGCCCAGCGCCGCAGCGCTGCGGCAAGCGCTTCCGAACTCACGGCGTCTGCCAGCACACAGCCTGGCAAGCCATCCAGGATCTCCCGGATGCCGCCCGGGCAGGGCACAGCCACGACCGGCGTACCGAGGGCGAGGGCTTCGAGGACGGCGTTGGGGAAGGCCTCGAAGCGAGAGCTCAACACAAGCGCGTCCGCGTGAGCCAACCAGGGGTATGGGTTGGCGCAGAAGCCCCTGAGAAACACCCTGTTGTCAAGGCCTGATGCCCTGATCTGAGATTGCAACGCCTCGTGCTCCCCTCCTCCGCCGAGAATGTCCAGCACCACTGGGAGGTCGGCGCACTGCCCGATGGCGGCGATCAGGAGGTCGAAGCCTTTCACCCTGTCGAGCCTTCCAGCGGCGACCAGTCGCAGCAGCCCCGTTTCTGTGAGGAAG
Organism: Candidatus Sericytochromatia bacterium; assembly: GCA_035285125.1. GTDB lineage: Bacteria > Cyanobacteriota > Sericytochromatia > S15B-MN24 > JAQBPE01 > JAYKHL01. The sequence goes on from JAYKHR010000111.1 coordinate 4,006, forward strand.
GGGGCCTGCTCAACGCTTGCCTGCGCGAGCACGGCAAGCTGGTCCACGGGGTTGGGGATCACGGTGGTCTTTCGGCCGGGATACCCGAAGGCCTTGACCAGGTCTTCACGCATGGGCTCACACTGGCAGACGATGTGGTCCAACCCTGGCAGCAGCAGGCGATACGCAGGCGGCAGCCATCCGGGCACGTTGCCGTCTGCGCCAGCGGCGATGGCTGCTGACATCATGTTGGTTTCACGGCCGACGAGCTTGGTGGCACGGGGCACGAAGGGGCGCAGTGCGCCTAGCAAGAGGTTCATATGGCCCATGGTCGTGAAGGCAGCGGCTGGCCTCGTGCGCCTCAGGTGCGTAAGCAGCGCCAGCGGCGCCTCTCGGGCGCGGGGTCGGTTCAAGCACGTCACGGGCACGTCCTCGGGAACGTTGGCCGCATAATCTGCCGGCCGAGCGTCGAGAAGCACGAGTTCCGGCGAGAAACGCCGCCGGTCCAGGTGCCGCAGGAGCGTCAGGAAGACACGCTCGGCCCCACCGCCGGCCAGCGACGGCAGCAAAAAGTGGACCCGGAAGGGTTCATCGGACACGTTGTGGCTGGGCGCAATGGGGGTCACAGCGAGACCTTACGGGGGGCGGATGAAGCAGTGGTGTGTCGTTCTCGGCGGTACACCGTGATACCCATCGTCAGAGGCCTCCCA
>JAYKHR010000112.1:0-6277 GCA_035285125.1 Candidatus Sericytochromatia bacterium
GGACGGCCACGCACTCCTCGACCTGGCGCCGCCCCCACGCCACCAGGCGCGGCCCGGTGACCGCGCCGATCACGTAGGCGGTTGCGAACAGCAGGATCGCGGACACCATCGGCACACCTCCCCTTGCAGCCCCCCCGTCCGGCCGCCCGGGCGGTCGGGATGGCCTCGGGTTTCCCCCTCCATCGTGCCCCGGCAAGGGGCCCGCGCGGCCAGGCCCGTTCCAACCGTTGGCGCCTGTGAGGTGCTCCAGGGTGCGGGTGGCGGGGGATGACGTCGGAAGGGCCGCGGGCAGGGTGTGCCAGGGGCGAGGAGGTCAGGCGGGTGCGGCCGGCGCTGGCTCTATCGCCTGGGCGCTCCCTGCTTGCCTCCTGGCTGAGGCCGTCTCCCTGGTCGGGGGCACCCCGCGACGCCTCCACCGCCGGGGCGCGGGCCGCTCCAGCATAGGCGCTCCCGCTCCCGGGTATGTGTCCCAGGAGGCTTCAATCAGCCGCTCCCGCCCCCCCTGGCCCTGAGGAGGCTGCCTTGAGCCTGGCTATCGGCATCGACCTGGGAACCACCAACAGCGTGGGGGCCTTCAAATTCGCCAGCCTGGAGATCGTCACCGCCGCTGACAACACTGCGCCGGACCGGGTCTTGACACCCTCCGTGCTCGCCTACCAGGCCGACGGCCCTCGCGTCGGGCACGAGGCCCTGGCTCAGCACGTGGCGGCACCCGAGCGCGTGGTGGTCTCGGTGAAGCGCCTGATGGGGCGGGGCAGCGGCGAACCCGCCGTGCAGGCTTACTCGCAGCGGTTCGGGCACCTCGCGATCTCCGCACCGGAGGGGGGCACCGCACAAGGCCTGGCGCTGCGCCTGGGGGCCGAGCAGGTGACGCCCGAGGATGTGTCCGCGGCGATTCTCTCGAAGGTGCTCGCCAACGCCCGGTCCTACCTCGCAGGGCTCGGGCGGCCCGGCGTGGCGATCGACCGGGCCGTCATCACGGTGCCGGCCTACTTCAACGACAAGCAGCGGCACGCCACCCTGGTGGCGGGCGCACGCGCCGGCCTGACGCGCGTCGAGCTGCTGCCAGAGCCCACCGCTGCCGCCATCTCCTACGCCCACGACGGCGGCGACGCGCAGACCATCCTGGTCTACGACTTCGGGGGCGGGACCTTCGACGCCTCGCTCATCACGGCGGCGGGCAACACCTTCGTCGAGTGTGCCAAGGCGGGAGACCTCTGGCTCGGCGGCAACGACCTGGACCTGGCCCTGGAGGGCCACGTGCTCGCAGAGCTGGGCCGGGCGGAGGGCATCAGCGACGTGGCGGGCCTCGTCGCGCGGCTGCCGGACACCTACCGGCGGCGGTTCCAGGCAGACCTCCGGCAGGCCCTCGAGCAGGCCAAGATCGCCCTGAGCCGGTGGGAGCGCACGATGGTCACCCCTGCCACGCCGCTGCTGGATGAGCACGGGCTGCAGTTGCTGATCGAGGTGCCGCTGACCCGCGCCGAGCTCGATCGGTTGGTGGCCGGGATGGTGGATCGCACCGTCGACATCTGCCGGCGGATGCTCGCCGAGGCGGCCTTCCCCCTCGACACCATCGACCGCGTGCTGCTCGTGGGGGGCTCCTCGCAGCTGGCGATCGTCCAGCGCCGCCTGCGCGAAGCGTTCGGCACCCGCGTCGTGGTGCACCCGCGGCCGATGACGGCAGTGGCAGAGGGGGCAGCCATCGTGGCGGCGGGCCTGGTGGAAAAGATTGGCACGGTGTCACGCGACTACTACATCCGCCTCGCGGACGCGCCGCGGCACTGCGTCATCCCGCGCAACGAGATCCTGCCGTACCGCGCCAGCCAGACCTTCGTGACCGTGGTGGACGGGCAGCGACTGCTGCGGCTGCGGTTCTTCAACCACGACCACGTAGCCGGCCTCGACGAGCCGATTGGCGACGTGTGGCTGGGGCTGGACCGCGCCTACCCGAAGGGGACGGAGGTGCTCGCGATGTTTGAACTGGACGAGACCAGCAACGTCCTGCAGGTCACGGCGTGCCTCAAGCGCCACCCGGAGATCAAGGTGAGCCGGACCTTCTCGCGCGGCCTGGCCGACGAGGCCTTCTACGAAGAGGTCGAGGCCGCCATCGCCCGGCTGAACGACGGCAGCTTCACCCAGCGCGGCGTCGAGGAAGGGCTGAACCAGGCCGCGGAGATCATCCAGCACGTCAACGGGCTCCTCGATGAACGCACGGCCGCCGTCAGGCCAGCCGCCCTCGCGGCCACCCGGCAGTCGCTTGCCAGGCTCCAGCGGCTGGTGTCTCCCCTGATCCTCGAAGCCAGGTGGGAGGTGTACCAGCTGCGGCGGGTCAGCGAGGTGTGCGGGACCCTGCTGCACAGCTCGGCGCGAGGGGAGCTCGACACCCTCGTCATCCAGCTCGAGAAGGCCCTCGGCGAGGGCGAGGAAGGCCCCCTGCGCGGCCTCGTGGAGCAGGCCCGCCGCAAGCACTGCGCCTGGCCACCCGAGGTCGACCGCGTGCTGGAGGGCTTGCGTCACCTGGACAAGGTGCGCCACCTGCGGCCCCTAGAGGCCGCCCAGCAGGCACCCTGGCTAGACCGCCTCGTGACGGCCCTGAAGCAGGGCCAGCACGCTGAGGCGGCGGTCGCGCTCGACCACCTGCGAGGAGCCGCCGAGGGGCTGAGCTGGCAGGCCGCCGCGGCCGCGCCCATCGTGCTCGAGCCCGGGCGCCAAAGGGGGTAGCCGTGGGGCTGGCCGCCACCCTCCGGGCCCAGGCACACCGGGTGCTGCTCGCGGGAGTGGCGGGCGCCCGCAGGCTGGCCCTGCTCACCCGGCAGGGGCTGCACGCCGACGCCCTGCAGCGTGGCCAGGTGGCGCTGGCGGAGCTGCACCCAGCGGAAGCCCTGGCGGCCTTCGAGGAGGCCCGGCGCCTGCGCGAGTCCCCCGAGGCCTGCGACGGGCTCGCGGCGTGCCAGGTGGCCCTCCGCCTCGAGGCCTTCCTCGAGGCAGCTTTGCGCCAGGCCGACGCCGCGCTGGCCCGGGAGCGCCCCGCCCTGGCCCGGGCCATCCTGGCCCCCGCGGTGGCGGCCTATCCCCGGGAGGACGGGCACCGGATGCTGGCGGAGATCGAGGCCCGCCTGCGAGCCCGGGCGGCCTGGCAGGCCGGCTTGGCCGCTGCGGCGGAGGGGTGCTGGGGGCTGGCCGAACAGGCCTTCGGGGCCTCGCTGGAGGCCCTGGGGGACAACCACCCGGCCGGCCCGACGGCGAGGCTGTACCAGGCGTCGATGGCGCTTCAGCGCGGAGCACCGCAACAGGCCCTGGCCTACCTGGAGGGGCACCCTGAGCCGGAGGCAGCACGTCTGCTAGGCCATGCCCTGGTCGCCCTCGGGCTCTTCAGGGAAGCGGCGGCCGCTTTCAAGGCCTCGAGCGCTGAGGACCTGGCCGCCCAGGCCGGTGAGCACGCCGACCACCAGCGATGGCTTGCGCTGGGGGCCATCGAGGACGCCGTGGCGCGGCAGGCCTGGGACGAGGCCGAGCAGGTTGCGCGCGCGCAACTCGCGGACGCCCCCCACGCGCTCGTGCAGCGGGCCCTGACCCACACGATCAAGCCGGGCAAGGCCCGCCATGCCTGGTCGAGCGGCACGACGGAGGCCCGCCTGCAGTGGGCCTTCCAGGCCCTCCAGCAGGCTCTCTCGCCGGGCACGCTCCACAACTGGTTTGTGGCGCTGGACGAGGGCGTGGCGGGCGACACCCGGATGGTGGAGGCCTGGCTCGCGGCCGCGGCCGCGGTGGAGGCCAACCTCGACGCGGTGCTGGGGCTGCTTCAGAAGCACAGGGACTGGTCGAAGGGGGATCGTGACGCCCTGCCGCTGCAGTTGCGGGGGCGGGTGCAGCAGCGGCTGGATGCGGCCGTGGCGGGTGCGCCACACTCGGCGGCGGCGTGGCTCGCGGCCTGGCGCGTCGAGGTGGCGGCGATCGACCTTGCCACGGCCGGCCGGGCCTTGCCGACACGTGACGGTATGAACCTGACGCCCGGGCTGTGGCGGCTGCTCGGCGCAAGGGAGTCGGAGGCGCCCGACCCGTCCTCGCAGCCTTTCAGGGCTCGCTGCCTCGCCGCCCTCTACAGCGACTGGGCCGAGCCCGTCGGCGCCTGGCTTGTGGGGGATGGCGAGGCGGTACGCCTGGGGATGGGGGGCCCGGCCACCGGCCACCCCGCCCCGAGCCGCCACCGCGAGCTCCTCGACGGGCTGCAGGCCATCGAGCTGGCGCTGCTCGAGCTCCCGCAGGGGGCTGCGTCGGCCTGGCGGCGGCTGAGGCCCGCGGTGCCCCTGCTTCGCACCGCCAAGCGGGTCTGCAGGGCCCTCGACCAGGCGGCCCAGGACGCCGTCGACGCGGGCGCCGTGCTGGCCCCACGCGCGTTCGCAGCGGGCTGGCGGGAGGTCCTCAACTCGCCCAGGGCCCGCGATGCCTGGGTGACGGTCGAGGTGACGGGCCTGGCCGCCGACCTCCACCACGGGGCGTTGCCCCCGTCGGTGGTGCACCAGCGGTTGCAGGACCTATGGCCGATGGCCCCGACCAACAGAGCGGCTCTGCGGCTGGCGCACGACCTCCAACCGTGGCTCCAGCCGAGGCGGAATGTCACTCCTGACAGCCCGCCCGGGAGGCCAGCGCGATGAACCCTTACGAGATCCTCGGCCTGCCCCCTGGCGCCGACAACGGCGCGGTGGTGCGGGCGATGGCGATGGCCCTCCGGGAGGGACGTCACGACGCGGCCACCTTGGCCGGGGCCCAGCGGGCGCTGCTGACGACCGACGGGCGCCGCCTGGCAGACTTCTGCCTGCCGGCCTTGCCCACCCCCAAGCCGCTCCTCAGGCGCAGCGAGCATCCCGAGCCAGAGCCCTTCGCCCCACCCCGCCTGGCGCGCTTCGAGGCCCTTGCCGCCCAGCTGGCAGCGGAGATCGCGGCGGACGAGGCCGAGGCGGCGGCCTGGGTGGCGAGTGCGGGATGCGCCGAGGGCAGAGACGATGCTCCCTTGCCAGGCTGCGCCACGCGCGGATAACGGCTCCCGGGCCACCGACCTGCCCCCCGGCGGCTGCTCCCCCCCGACGCCCCAGAAGGAAACCGATGCGCGCCATTGTCTACGATCCGCGGGCCCTGTCCGAGTTCCAAGCCCTCTCGCCCGCGCTCCAACGCAAGGCCATCTCGGTGCTCAAGAGCCTTCAGGCGGGCCACTGGGGCGACTGCGAGAAGCTGCACGGGAACCAGGATGGCCTCTACCGGCGCAAGAGCCCGCCGCTGCGGATCATCTGGACGCCAGGCCACGATGCAGTCCGCGTGCGGGCCATCCGGCGCCGGACCGAGGGCACCTACCGGGACAGCGAGGAGCTCACCATCGGCCCCTACACGACGAACGCCGAGGCGCAGCTGGCCGGGTTGCCCGTGGCCGACACCGACCCCGAGGACCTCGACCTCACGCTGGAGCAGGACGCGCCAGGCTTCCGGGACGACGGCTCGCACGAGCCCCTGGCCTTCCTGTACGGGGGGTATCGGCAGCACCCGGAGCTCACGCAGTCTCAGCGGGCGGTGTTCGAAGCGATGCAGCAAGCCCTGCACGACACCCAGGGCCGCCACCGCGTCGTGGCCGTCCAGAGCGCCCCGGGCACGGGCAAGACCTTCACGGCCGCCGTGATGGGCGCTGAATATCACCGGCAAAACCGCTGGTGGGTGGGGCTGATCGCCCCCGGCGAGTTGCTCAAGGACATCCGCCAGCTGAAGGCCGTGCAGGCCGAGGCGGACGACACGCCCGAGGCTGAGGCGATGTGGCTCGGCACGTTCCGCGAGTTCTTGCAGTCGCGCTGCCCCGACCTCTCGCTCGCCACCCCGGACGCCGAGCTGGCCGCGCTGCGCGCGGTGGCCGAGGCGCTCCACCGCACCCGACACCGCCTTGACCCGGACGTGCTGACGGCCGCCGACGTGCTGCTGTTCCAAGGGTTCGTGCTCGACGAGGGCAGCCCGCGGGACGTGATCCTGGCGCAGGCCCGCGAGCGGCTCGAGGCGCTGGCCCTGCTCAAGCGGCCCGCGCCCGGAGACGCCAGGAAGGGCCTGTTCGACCAGCTGCTCGAGCCCGGCCTGTCGCGCCTCGCTGCCGCGCGTGCGGTTGCCGCCGCCCCGCCACCCCCGCCGAGCCCCCGCCCCCCCGTAGCCCTGCTGATGGTCGATGAGGTGCAGGACCTCCTGATCGCCGAGGTGCAGGCCCTGGACGCCGTGCGGCGGCACTGGGAGGCCCAGGGCGTGC
>JAYKHR010000113.1:0-6888 GCA_035285125.1 Candidatus Sericytochromatia bacterium
GCCCTGACGCCCCGCCTGACGGCGGGGCGTCTCCCGTTCGCGCCTCTGCGCCCGTCAGCAGCCGCGGCCCTCGGCCAGCCAGCGCAGCAGGTCCGGCGTGTGGTAGGTCAGCACGAGGTCCGCGCCCGCCCGCCGGACGGCCGTCATGGCCTCCAGCACGACACGCGGCTCGTCGATCCAGCCGTTGGCGGCAGCCGCCTTGATCATCGCGAACTCGCCCGACACGTGGTACGCGGCCAGGGGAAGCGTGGTCTGCTGGCGCACCCGCCACAGGATGTCGAGGTACGGCAAGGCAGGCTTCACCATCAGCATGTCGGCCCCCTCAGCCTCGTCGAGGGCAGCCTCGCGCAGGGCCTCGCGGGCGTTGCCGGGGTCCATCTGGTAGCTGCGGCGATCGCCGAAGGCCGGCGCGGAGTCCGCGGCCTCGCGGAAGGGGCCGTAGAAGCCAGAGGCATACTTCACGGCGTAGCTCATGATCGGCACGTCCGCGAAGCCGCCTGCGTCAAGCGCCTGTCGGATCGCCGCCACGCGTCCGTCCATCATGTCGGACGGCGCCACCATGTCCGCCCCCGCCTCGGCGTGGGACAGGGCCTCCCTGGCGAGGATCTCGAGCGTGGGGTCGTTGAGCACCCGCTCGCCCTCCAACACGCCACAGTGGCCGTGGGAGGTGTACTCGCACAGGCAGACGTCCGTGATGACGTAGAGGTCAGGCAGGGCCTGCTTCAGGGCCTTGATGCAGGCTTGCACGGGGCCGTGGGGGTCGTAGGCCCCGCTGCCGACGGCGTCCTTCTCGGGCGGCAGGCCGAACAGGATCACTGCCCGCAACCCCAGCCCCCACAGGCCCTCGCACTCGCGCACGGCCTCGTCCACCGAGAGCTGGCTGACGCCCGGCATCGACCCCACGGGGCGGCGCTGCCGCTCGCCTGGCACAATGAAGAGGGGGTAGATGAAGTCGAACGGGGCCAGCGTCGTCTCGCGCACGAGCTCGCGCACGGAGGGGGTGGCCCGGAGGCGGCGGGGACGGTGGGTGGGGAAGGGCATGAGCTGGGTTCGGAACTCGGCAGGGGAGACGTCTGGGGCAGCCAGGCCGACGCCCTACTCCACCGTCACCGACTTCGCCAGGTTGCGCGGCTGGTCGACGTCCAGGCCGCGCAGGCGGGCGATGTGGTACGAGAGCAGCTGCAGCGGGATGACGTTGACGAGCGGCGCGAGCAGGGGGTCGACGGGCGGCACGTAGAGCGTGTAGTCGACGTGCTCCTGGATCGTGATGTTGCCCTCGGTGGCGACGGCGATGACGACGCCGTCGCGGGCCTTCACCTCCTGAATGTTCGAGAGCACCTTGTCGTAGGTGGGGCCGTCGGTGGCGACGGCGACGACGGGCATCTCATGCGTGATGAGGGCGATCGGGCCGTGCTTGAGCTCGCCGGCGGCGTAGGCCTCGGCGTGGATGTAGCTGATCTCCTTGAGCTTCAGCGCGCCTTCCAGCGCCGTGGGGTAGTTGAGGCCGCGGCCCAGGAACAGGAAGTCGCGGTGGTTGGTGAAGCGGCTCGCCAGCTCGCGGATGCCCCGGTCGTTCTCGAGGATGCGAGAGACCAGGGCAGGCACCCGCTTGAGGTCGGCCATCAGGCGCTTGGCGTCCTCCACCGCGAGGGTGCCCTTCGCCAGGCCGAGGTGCAGCGCGAGCAGTTCGAAGCCCGCCACCATCGAGGTGTAGGCCTTCGTCGAGGCGACGGAGATCTCGGGACCGGCGTGCAGGTACAGGTTGCCGTGGGCCTCGCGGGCGATCGCCGAGCCGATGACGTTCACGACGCCGAGCACCGTGGCGCCCTGCCGCTTGGCCTCGCGCACGGCGGCCAGCGTGTCGGCCGTCTCGCCCGACTGCGTGACGGCGATGAACAGCGTCTCACCATCGATGACGGGGTCGCGGTAGCGGTACTCGGAGGCCAGGTCGACCTCGGTGGGGATGCGGGCGAGCTGCTCGATCAGGTACTTGCCCACCAGGCCCGCGTAGTAGGCCGTGCCGCAGGCCACGATGGCGATGCGGCGGAAGCCGGCGAGCAGCTCGGGCGCGAGGCCGATGTCTTCCAGGAACATCGTGCCCTCGCGCTCGTCGAAGCGCCCCGCAATCACGTTTGACAACGAGGTGGGCTGCTCGTGGATCTCCTTGAGCATGAAGTGCTCGAAGCCGGCCTTCTCGGCTGCCACCAGGTTCCAGTCGATGCGGGCGATCGAGAAAGGCACCTGCTCACGCTTCTCGTTGTAGACCTTCACGCCGTCGCGGCGCACCTCAGCCACCTGGCCCTCGTCGAGGTACACGATCTGGCGGGTGTAGTTGAGGATGGCCGGGATGTCGGAGGCCAGGTAGTTCTCGCCCTCGCCCATGCCCACGATCAGCGGGCTCCCCTTCCGCGCGCCCACCAGGAGGTCCTGGTTCTTGCGGTGCAGCACGGCGATGGCGTAGGTGCCCTCCACGTGCCTCAGGGCCTCGAAGACGGCCGTGAGCAGGTCGCCCTGGTAGAGGCTCGCGATCAGGTGGGCGAGCACCTCGGTGTCGGTGTCGGAGGCGAACTTCACGCCCTGGCCCATGAGCTGGCTCTTGAGCGCCCCGTAGTTCTCGATGATGCCGTTGTGCACCACCACGAGGTCGCCGCTCGCGTCCGTGTGCGGGTGCGCGTTGAAGGTCGTGGGGCGGCCGTGGGTGGCCCAGCGCGTGTGGCCGATGCCAATCGAGCCCTGCGGGGGCTGCGCGATGACCTGCGCCTCCAGGTTGCGCAGCTTGCCGACCTCCCGGCGCAGGTCGAGCGCGCCATCATGGGCGATGGCGATGCCCGCGGAGTCGTAGCCGCGGTACTCCAGCCGCTTCAGCCCGTCGACGATGATGTCGGACGCGCTCTGGGTGCCGATGTAACCAACGATGCCGCACATGGGCCGGATCTCCGAAGGGACGAATGCCTGGGAAGCGGCTTCATTGTAGCACCTCGCACCGCCGAGAGGCCCTCTGCCATCTGCCGAGGCGGGCTGGGACCCCCGTCACGGACAAGGCGGGTCCTGGCTCCGTAACGTTGCCTTTCAGGTACACTGAGGTATCACGTTCGACCGCACAGGAGGCGTCAGACGGTGAAAGCAACAGGCCGGGCCGTGACGCTCGTGGCGATGGTGGGGTGGCTGGCGGCCTGCCAGGGCGTGGGGCCCCTCGTGCCGGCCCCCATGGGCGGGGCGCCGTCGCCGGGCGTCGGGGAGGCTTCGCCGGGGACCACGGAGGCCTCCCCGGGGGAGGCGGCTTCGAGCGGCTTGCCGGCAATAGAGGCGCCTTCGGGGGGGCGCTCACCGGGGCCCTCAGACCAGGCCTCCCGCGCCCCGGGCGCGTCCGCTGCGACCTCCGCGGCCCCTGCGTCGCCTACCGCCGCGCTGACGCCAGCCCCCGACGCCCTGGCCCCCGGCGGGGTGGCCCCTGCCACGGGCGACCTCGACGCCCCCCCGGACCCGACGCCAGGAGACCCTGACACCCCCCCAGGCACCACGGCCCCGGCCTCGCCCCGGCCCTCGGAGGCCTGCGACGTGGCGTTCCTGAGGATCGACGCCGACGAGGACAAGGTCCTCTCGCAGATGGAGCTGCTCACGGTCGGCGGCTACGGCGAGAGCTACGACGCGATGGTGGCCCTGGTCGCGCAGCGCGACCGCGACGGCGACGGCAAGCTGACGTTCGACGAGTGGTGCCCCGGCTTCGTCCAGCCGAGCCTGCCGCCCTGCAGCACCTGGTTCGCCCAGCTAGACACGAACAACAACGGGGAGGTCTCCCTGGGCGAGGCAGAGTGGGCCGATCGCGGCAAGCCCTCGGGCCCCAACGTCGCGAGGTTCCGCGAGCTCGACACGAACAACAACGGCAAGCTGGTGCTGCTCCTGGCCTGCGGGGTGTACCCCTCGGGCGCCCCCATCACGGACACCTGCGACGCGCGGTTCGACTACATCAGCAGGGGCAACCCGTTCATCAGCGACCCCGCCTACGTGTACGACTACGACCGCAACGGCGACGGGATGGTGGACCGCAGCGAATTCGCCGAGGTGTGCTTCCGCCAGGACTTCCCCTGCTCGTACCAGTTCAGGAACTGGTCTGGCCCCGACCTCGTGATCACGCTGGACGAGGCCATGAAGCAAGGCTGGACGGCCAGCCTGTTCGCCCGGCGAGACAAGGACGGGGACGGCAAGGTGGTGATCACGGAGTTCTGCGACCCGAACGACCGGTAGGGCCTGGCTTCAGCGCCAGGCCTGCGCCCAGGCCTTCAGCTGCCCGATCTCCCGCTCCTGCGCGGCGATGATGCGCTGCGCGAGCTCGCGCACCTCGGGCCGGGTGGCCGCCTTCAGGGCGTCCGCGGACATCGTCAGCGCCCCCTCGTGGTGCACCACCATCGCCGTGCACCAGGCGGCGTCGTAGGCCGCACCGCTGCCCGCCACCTGGTGGGTCGAGTGGTCCATGGGCGGCGTCCGGCTCGAGCCGAACCAGGCCAGGCGCCAGGCCTTCATCTGGGCTACCTCCGCGCCCTGGTCGATCCTCACTTGCCGCGCGAAGGCGCGCAGCTCCTCGCGGGTGGCCTTCGCCAGGGCCTCGTTGGCCATCATGACGGCCCCCTCATGGTGGGGCACCATGCCGTCGATGAAGGCCTGGTCCGCCGCGCTGGCGGCGGCGCTGGGGGCTGCGCTGGGGCCAGCGGCCTGAGGGGCGGGCTGGCAGCCGGAGGCCAAGCCCAGGACCACCACGAAACCGAGAAGGGGACGCATCGTGTTACTCCTCGTCCGTCCGCAGCTTCGCGAGCAGCCCGTAGTCCTCGATGGTGCTCGTGTCGCCCACCGTCTCCTTGCCCGCGGCGATGTCGCGCAGCAGCCGCCGCATGATCTTGCCGGAGCGCGTCTTGGGCAGGGCGTCCGTGAAGCGGATGTCGTCGGGGCGGGCGAGGGCGCCGATCTCCCGCACCACGTGGGCCTTGAGGTCGGCCTTGAGGGCCTCGCTGGCCTGCGCCCCAGGTCCCAGCGTCACGAAGGCCGCGATCGCCTGGCCCTTGAGGTCGTCCGGCCGCCCCACGACGGCCGCCTCGACGACGGCCGGGTGGCTCACGATCGCGCTCTCGACCTCCATCGTCCCGAGCCGGTGGCCCGACACGTTGATGACGTCGTCCACGCGGCCCATGATCCAGACGTAGCCGTGCTCGTCCTGGTGGGCGCCGTCCCCGGTGAAGTACATGCCGGGGATCTCTTTGAAGTAGGTGTTCACGAAGCGCTCGTCGTCGCCCCACAGCGTGCGGAGCATCGACGGCCACGGCTTGCGCACCACGAGGAAGCCACCCTGGCCGTGCGGCACCTCCTCGCCGTGCTTGTTCACGATCGCCACGTCGATGCCGGGCAGCGGCAGGGTGGCAGTGCCTGGCTTGGTGGCCGTGGCGCCGGGCAGCGGCGAGACCATGATGCCGCCCGTCTCCGTCTGCCACCACGTGTCGACGATGGGGCAGCGCTCGCCGCCGATGATGCGGTGGTACCACATCCAGGCCTCAGGGTTGATGGGCTCGCCCACTGTCCCGAGCAGCCGCAGGCTGGAGAGGTCGTGCTTGCGGACCCACTGCTCGCCCCACTTCATGAAGGCGCGGATGGCCGTCGGCGCGGTGTAGAAGATGCTCACGGCGTGCTTCTGGACGAGCTGCCACATGCGGTCCGGCTCCGGCCAGTTCGGGGCGCCCTCGTACATCACGGTGGTGGCGCCGTTGGCGAGCGGGCCGTAGACGACGTAGCTATGCCCCGTGACCCAGCCGATGTCGGCTGTGCACCAGTAGGTGTCCGTGTCTTTCAGGTCGAAGACCCACTTCGTCGTGAGCATCGCGTTGAGCAGGTAGCCGCCCGTGGTGTGCAGCACGCCCTTGGGCTTGCCCGTCGAGCCGCTGGTGTACAGGATGAACAGCGGGTGCTCGCTGTCGAAGCCCTCGATCGGGCACTCGGCGGCGGCGGCCTCGGCCAGCTCGTGCCACCAGTGGTCGCGGCCCGCCGCCATGGCCACGGGCTCCCCCGTGCGCCGCAGCACCACGACGTCCTTCACGCCAGGAGCCTGCTCGAGCGCGGCGTCCACCGTGGCCTTCAGCGGCACGACGGCGCCGCGCCGGTAGCCCCCGTCAGCCGTCACAATGACCTTGGCGCCGGCATCGTTCACACGATCCTTGATGGCCTCGGCCGAGAAGCCGCCAAAGATGATGCTGTGGGTGGCGCCGATGCGGGCGCAGGCGAGCATGGCGATGGCGAGCTCGGGCACCATCGGCATGTACAGCACCACCCGATCGCCGGCCTTCACGTCGAGGCCCTTCAGCACGTTGGCGAAGCGGCAGACCTCCCGGTGCAGGTCGTGGTAGGTGAGGGTGCGCGAGTCGCCCGGCTCGCCCTCCCAGACGATGGCCGCCTTGTTGCGCCGCCACGTCGTCAGGTGGCGGTCGAGGCAGTTCGCCGTCAGGTTGATCTTGCCGCCGACGAACCACTTCGCGAAGGGCGCGTTCGACCAGTCGAGCACCTGGGTGAAGGGCTCCTCCCAGTGCAGCAGGGCCCGCGCGTGGTCGCCCCAGTAGCCCTCAGGGTCCTCGGCGGCCCGCTGCCGCAGGGCCTCGTAGGCGTCCATCGAGCCCACGTAGGCCTGGGCGGAGAAGTCCGCGGGTGGGGGGAACAGGCGCGTCTCGTGCAGGACCGAGGTGATGTCGGTGGTCACAGCGGGTCTCCTCAGTGAGCAACGGCCTGGCGGGACCGGCGCTGGTCCTCGCAGGCCTCCACGGGCTCGAGCCAGATCTCGGCCAGCGTCGGGTGCAGGTGGGGGATCTCCAGGAACTGGGCGCACGTGGCCCGGAAGTACATGGCGACGATCAT
>JAYKHR010000114.1:0-16875 GCA_035285125.1 Candidatus Sericytochromatia bacterium
CGTGAGCGAGAAGCTCGACCTCGACGAGCGGCGGGGTCCCCTGTTGAAGCAGATCGAGGCAGAGGGGCGCATTCATGGTCGATGACGTCGTCCTCAACAAGGTGGCGACCATCGAGCGTTGCGTGGCGCGGGCACGGGCAGAGTACTTCTCGGCCCCCGCGACCTTCGGGCAGGACGTGACGCGTCAAGATGCCGCCATCCTCAACATCCAGCGGGCCTGCGAGGCCTCCCTGGACCTCGGCCACCACGTGATCCGGCGGGATCGTCTCGGCGTGCCCCAAGGCGCCCGGGACGTCTTCGAGCTACTCAGGCAGGCCGGGCGCCTCCCGGATGAGCTGGCCCTCGCGCTGAAGAAGATGGTGGGCTTCCGGAACGTGGCGGTGCACGACTACCAGGCGCTGCACCTCCCCATCGTGGAGGCGGTGATCGCCCACCACCTCGGCGACTTCGAGCGGTTCACGGCTTGCATGTTGAGGTCCCGGGGGAAAGAGCCGGGGCCAGGCCCCTGACGGCGCCCGTGCCCTGCGCTGAAGCGACGATGTTCTTGAGAGAGCCTATATGTTTTCTTAACTCAACCTTGGCTGTTTTCGGGGCCGTTTGGAACCTTGCTGCAACGCGTCGGGCGACAACCTTCCGTGTGGAGGTCCTTCGATGCCTCCTCAGAGATGAGCCGTCTCGAAAGGAGCGACCGTGCCAAGCCTCAACCCGACGACCTCTCCCGCCAGGCCCCTCACGGCGGGGTGGACCCCCGTGGCCGTCCCCCACGACCGCGAGCTCACGATTCTGGACGCCACCCGCCGCAACGGCCGTGACGACGTCTTTGTGCGCTCGGACGGTGGGCCACTGTGGGTGCTCCACGGCCGCAGGCCTGCCGCTGATGGCGTCAAAGCCGGCGACGTCGTCTCCTTCGCCCCGCCCAAGCTCGAGCGCCAGCCCGCCGGCCCCATCGTGGGGCGCGTCGAGGTGGTCGAGAGCGAGAAGAACACCTTCCAGGACGGCTTCAAGCCGGCGCTCAAGCGGGCGCTGACGGCTTCGGCTGTGGTCGGCGTCGCCCTGGTGCCGCTGACCGTGCTGGGAGGGGCCATGACCGGCATGACGCTGGTGCAGAGCCTGGCCCGTCTCCCCTTCGTGCTCGGGGTGGTCGGCCTGCCCGCCACGGCTGTCTTCGTGGGGGTGGCTGCCCTGGTGGGCGCGGGATATGCCGCTCGCGCCGACCGGACGGACGCCTACGACAAGGCGCGCTGACCCGGAGCAGCGGGGCGGCCATCCCGGCGCAGGCCGCCCCACCCGCCTCCGAGGTGGTACCATGCGGCCATGGACCACCGTACCGAGCCCGTCTTCACCGTCACGCGGATCCGCCACCGCCATGCCGCCCGCGAGGTGCTGCAGGACGTGACGCTGACGGTCCACCTGGGCGACAGGCTGGGCCTCATCGGCGCCAACGGCGCGGGCAAGACCACCATGCTGCGCATCATGGCGGGAGACCTCGCGCCCGACGCCGGGGAGGTCGTGGCCCGGCGGGGCGTGAAGGTGGGCTACCTGCCCCAGGATGCGGCGCTGCCAGCCGACGCCACGGTGCGCGACGCCGTGCTGCAGGGGCTGGCCGAGACGCGCGCTGAGATCGCCCGCTACGAGGCGCTGTCCCAGGCCCTCGCGGCCGGGGCGGAGCCGGACGCCGAGGCCCTTGCCGAGCTGGACGTCCTCGGCGAGCACCTGACGCGCATCGACGCCTGGGGGGCGGAACGCACGGCCGATGCCATCATGGCCCACCTCGCCCTGCCGCCGGCCGACCGGACCTGCGGCACGCTCTCCGGGGGCGAGGCCCGCCGCGTGGCGCTCGCCCGGTCGCTGGTGGCGCACCCGGACTTCCTCATCCTCGATGAGCCCACCAACCACCTCGACGCCGCCACCATCGGGTGGCTGGAAAGCTTCCTGGCTGGCTACAAGGGCAGCCTCGTGCTCGTCACGCACGATCGCTACTTCCTCGACCGCGTGGCGACCCGGATGATCGAGCTGGAGCGAGGCGCGCTCACGGCCTACCAGGGCAACTACTCCGACTACCTGGAGGCCAAGGCGGCCCGGGCGGAGGCTGACGCCCACACGGAGCGGGCACGCCAGAACTTGCTGAAGCGGGAGCTGGCCTGGGTGCGCAAGCAGCCGCAGGCGCGCCAGGCCAAGAGCCAGGCCCGCGTGGACGCCTACCACAGCCTGGCGGCAGAGGCCCCGCCGCCGGCGGCCGATGAGATCAAGCTGCTGATCCCCACGGGAGAGGTGCGCCTCGGGCGCCACGTGGCCGAGCTCGAGGAGGTGGGCAAGCGCCTGGGCGATCGCTGGCTGTTCCGCGGCCTGACGCTGGGCCTGCGCGGGGGCGAGCGCATCGGCGTCGTGGGCGCGAACGGCCTCGGCAAGACCACGCTGATGCGCGTGCTGCAGGGGCTGGAGCCGCCGGACGAGGGCAAGGTGGACATCGGCCCGAACACGCGCTGGGTGTATGCCGATCAGGGCCGCGACCGGCTCGACCGCGCCAAGACCCTGCTCGCCGAGGTGACGGACGGCGCGCACCACCTCGTGGTGGGCGACAGGACCATCACGGCGCGGGCCTACCTGCGCCGCTTCCTGTTCGACGACGACCGCCACGAGCAGGTGCTCGAGACCTTCTCCGGCGGCGAGCAGAACCGTGCCCAGCTCGCCAAGCTGCTCGCGAAGGGGGGCAACGTGCTGATCCTCGACGAGCCCACCAACGATCTGGACCTGCCCACCCTGCGGGCGCTGGAGGAGGCCCTGCTGGACTTCCCCGGCTGCGCCATCGTCGTCAGCCATGACCGTTACTTCCTCAACCGGGTCGCGACCAGCATCCTGGCCTTCGAGGGGGACGGCCGGGTGGTGCGCTCGGAGGGGGACTACGACACCTACCTCGCCCGCGCGGCTGCCCGCAGCGAGGCGGCCGCCGCGCCCGTCCCCAAGCAGGACGCCGCCCCGGCTCGCCCGGCGCCCCGCCCGGAGGCGGCGCGCAAGCTGAGCTTCAAGGAGGCCCGGGAGCTCGAAGGCCTGCCGGGGGACATCGAGGTCGCGGAGGCTGCGCTGGCGGCCCTGGAGCAGACGCTGGCCGATCCGGACCTCTACGCGCACCGTGGCGAGGAGGTGCCGGCCCTGATCGCCGATGCGGAGGCCCGCCGCGAGGCCGTGGCCCGGCTTTATGCGCGCTGGGAGGAGCTCGAGGGCCTCCAGGCGGGGGCTCGGTGACGGTCCGGCTCCTCGTCGCCTGGGCCTGCCTGCTGCTCGCCACCGGCGCGCCGGCGCGGGCCCTCCCGGCCGCCAGCGTGCTCTCGCCCTTCGTCTGGCGCGTGACGGCGCCGGGGGCAGCCGAGGCCGACCACCTGGTGGGCACCATCCACGTGGGCCTCGGCCCGCGCGAGGTCCTGCCGCCTGACCTGTGCCGCGTGCTGCAGCGGGCGGAGGGCTTCACGATGGAGGTGGACCTCGAGGCCGTCACGTCGGAGCTCGTGGCCCGGTGGACCCGGGGCGACAGGCCCGAGGCCCTGAAACGGTCCCTTGGCGAGGCGGACTGGGGGACCCTCCTGCGCCGGTGCGAGGCGAGGGGCGTCACCCCGGAGCAGCTCCCCGGGCTCAAGGCCTGGTACGTCTCCTTGCTGCTCATCCCCGCGTCGCAGGACCCCGAGACGCTGATGGACGCGCAGCTGCGTCGGGAGGCGGGGGCTGCGGGCGTGCCGCCGACCTTCCTTGAGACCCCCGAAGACCAGTTCCGCGCCCTGGACGCGGTGGCTGACGACGAGGACCTGCGGCAGCTGCGCGAGGCGCTGGCGGACCCCGACCGCCTCGGGCGTGAGCTCGCGCAGCTCGAGGGCGCCTACCGCGCCAGCGACCTGGCGGCGATCGAGCGCTACCTGCTGGACCCCGAGCGGCTCGCGGCCTACCCGGACTTCTACGAGCAGGTCTTCTGGGCGCGCAACCGCCGCTGGCTGCCGCACGTCGAGCGCCAGGCGCGGGCCCGGCGGGTCGTGGTGGCGGTCGGGCTTGGCCACATGCTGGGGCCGAAGGGCCTGCTGGCCGCCCTCACCGCCCGCGGCTGGCGCGTGGCGCGCGGGCTGTGACGGGAAGGACCCCATCCGCAGTATAATCGTGGGCATGCCGACGCTCGCCTACGCCTTCGACCTCAGCCGCCCCCACACCCACCTCGTGGGCGTGAGCCTCGTGCTGCCTGCCCACGGGGCGCTGCACACCGACCTGGTGCTGCCGGCCTGGCTGCCCGGGGCTTACAAGATCTTCGACAACGCCCGCAACATCCGGCGCTTCGAGGCCCACACGCCCGAGGGCGAGGCCGTGCGCGTGGAACGCCTCGACTGGCAGACCTGGCGCGTCTACGACGGCGGCGACGGGGGTGTGGTCGTCACCTACGACGTCTACTGCAACAAGCCCGAGATCCACCAGGGGCAGCTCGACGCGGAGCACGGCTTCCTGAACCCCGGCGTGCTCGCCGTCTTCCCCAAGGGGCACCAGGAAGACTGGCCCTGCACGCTGGCACTCGTGCTTCCCGAGGGCTGGCGCGTGGCGACGGGGCTCAAGGCCGTGGATTCGACGAACTTCAAGGCGCAGCACTACGAGCAGCTCATCGACTGTCCCCTGCAGTGCGGCGACTTCGCGCACGCCCACTTCACGCAGGACGGGGTGCGCTACGAGGTGGTCTACGAGGGCGCAACGCCCTGGGATCCCGCGATGCTGATCCCCCCGCTGCGGCGCATCGTCACGGCGGCCTCCGACCTGTGGGGCCGCCCGCCGCTCGACCGCTACGTGTTCATGTACCTGGAGACCGAAGCCGATTTCCTCAACGGGCTCGAGCACGCCAACTCGACGATCATCACCGGGCCCGTCACCGATCCGCAGCGCCTCGACGGGCTGCTGACCATCACCACGCACGAGTTCTTCCACCTCTGGAACGTCAAGCGGCTCCGCCCGGTGGGCTTCGGGCCCTTCGACTACACCCGCGAGGCCCACACCACTGCGCTGTGGGTGGCCGAGGGCTTCACGGAGTACTACACGGACGTGCTGATGCGCTGGGCGGGCCTGCACGGCCCGGACCAGTTCCTCGGCAGCGTGGCGGGCTACATCGAGCAGCTGCATGCGATGCCCGGGCGCTGGAACATGAGCCTGGAAGAGGCCTCGTGGACGACGTGGCACTTCGGGGACGACCGCTGGAACGGCGCCCTGAACTACTACGTCAAGGGCTACCTGCTCGGCGTGGCACTGGACCTCACGCTCCGAGACCGCTCCGAAGGGGCGGTGTCGCTCGACGACGTGATGCGCGGGATGTGGCAGGAGTATGGCGCCCCTGGCATCAACTACCGGCCCGAGGACGTCTGTCGGATGGCCGAGCGCCTGCTCGGCGAGTCGCTCGAGGACTTCTGGGCCCACCACCTCCGCGGCCGTGAGGACTGGGACTGGGAGGCCCTTCTGCAGCCCGCGGGCCTCATGCTGCTGGAGCGCAACCCCCGGCCCGCGCTGCAGGCCGAGTGCCGCAAGGCCGAGGGCGGCGTGCGGCTGGAGAACGTCCTGGCCGGTGGCGCGGCCCAGCAGGCGGGGCTGCAGAAGGGCGACGTGCTGGTGGCCATTGGCGGCCTGCGTGCCACCACCCAGCTGCTGCACACGCTGGGTGAGCAGGTGGAGCCGGGCGACACCGTCGAGGTCCACTACTTCCGCCGCGACATGCTGCGCACGACGCTGGTGACCATGGCGAGGCAGGTGTCGCACGCGCTCGTCCCGAGCCCGGGCGCCACGGCCAGCCAGAACGCCCTGCGCGCGGCCTGGCTGGCGGGGATGCCGGCCCAGTCGGGTGTCCACGCCTGACGCGTCCCGCGCCTGGGAGCGGCGCATGACGCCCAGGCTGGAGGCCCTGCTGGCGTTGCTCGAGCCCTGCGACCACCTGGTGGACGTGGGCACGGACCACGCGCTGGTGCCGCTGGCGGCGGTGCGGCGCGGGTTGGCCGTCCGCGCCACGGGCGTGGACTGTCGCCCGGCGCCGCTGGCGGCCGCTCGGCGCACCTTGA
Source organism: Candidatus Sericytochromatia bacterium (assembly GCA_035285125.1). Taxonomy (GTDB): domain Bacteria; phylum Cyanobacteriota; class Sericytochromatia; order S15B-MN24; family JAQBPE01; genus JAYKHL01. Next base: position 6,063 of record JAYKHR010000114.1, read on the forward strand.
TGGAGGCCGGCGAGGATCGCGTGGCGCTCGTGCTCGGCGACGGCCTGGCGGGTGTGCCAGACTCCGAGGCCGTCGTGATGGCGGGGCTCGGGACGGCCACCATGATCCACGTGCTGGCTGCGGCAGGTGCGCCCGACCCCCACGCGGGCGGGCGGGACGCCCAGCCGGGGCCGGCCCGTCCGCCCCTGTCCGTCCTGGCAGCCGCGCCGGGGCCCACCCGGCTGCCCGAGCTCGTCCTGGCGGCCGGGCCGAAGCCTATCCGTCCGCGCCAGCTCGTGCTCGCCCCCCTGACGGAGCCGGCCCGCCTGCGCCGCTGGGCGCGCCAGGCGGGCTGGCACCTGCACCGCGAGGTGCTCGTGGCGGAAGGCGGGCGGTGGTTCCTGGCGATGCGCCTGACGCCGGGCGAGGGGCCCGACCCGGCCTACGACATGCCGGGCTGGGAGCTTGAGGCGCTCGAGGCGGTGGGGCCGGGACTGCTTCGGACGGGGGGGGATGCCGTGAGAGCCTGGCTGGCTGCGGAGCATGCGCGCCTGGCCGCCGTGTCGCGCGTGCCGGGGGATCCCGCAGGTCGGCTGGCGGCGGTGATGGGGCGTGCCGCAGCAGCCCTGGAGGCGTGAGGGCGGCAGGCCTGGGGTATAGCGACACCATGCTTGGAGCCTTCACGCGCAGAGGCCGAAGCGGGCTGGTGGCGGTGGCGCTATCCATCGCATTGACGGCCTGCGAGCCAGCGGCCCCGCCCCCTTTTGTCGCCAGCATGGCGCTCGACGAGCCCCCTAACTTCGCCCCCGATGCTGCGGGGGCCGAGACGCTCGGCGGCAAGCTGCATTACAACCTCGCCGTGGTCCCCAAGGTGGGCAAGATTTTCATCCACCGTCGCCTTCCAGGGGCGCCGGAGGGCTCGGGCATCGTGGAGGTCGTCGACTCGGCAGACCGCCTGGCCGACATCCGGCGGCTGGTCGGCGACGACCCGAACGCCCTCGTGGAGCCGGACATCCCCCTCGAGACCCTGCTCACCCCGAACGATCCGGACCTCGCCAGGCAGTGGGGGCTCACCCGCATTCAGGCGCCGCTGGCGTGGGACAAGGTGCAGGGGGGCCCCCTTGTGGCCGTCATCGACACGGGGATTGACGGGCGGCACCCGGACCTGGCCGGTCAGGTCGTGCAGGGCCGCGACTTCGTCAACAACGACGACGACGCCACGGACGACCAGGGGCACGGCACCCACGTGGCGGGCACCGTGGCGGCGGTTGGGGACAACAAGCAGGGCGCTGCCGGGGTGGCGTACCGCTCCAAGGTGCTGGCCGTCAAGGTGCTGAGCGCCCGCGGGAGCGGCTCGTCGATCGCCGTGGCGGACGGCATCCGCTACGCCGTGAAGGCAGGGGCGCGGGTCATCAACATGAGCCTTGGGTCGCCGTTTCCTTCGCGGTTCATCGGCCAGGCCGTCGCCGAGGCGATCGCCGCAGGCGTCGTGGTGGTGGCCGCCGCAGGCAACCAGAACACCAAGGCCAGAGCCTACCCGGCTGCCTTCCCTGGCGTGATCGCCGTCGGGGCCAGCACGCCCTCGGACAGCCGCGCCTCCTTCTCGAACCACGGCGACTGGGTCGGCATCGCCGCACCCGGCCTGGGCATCCACCAGACCCACCTGCGCAACGGCTACGCCTCCCTCAGCGGGACGAGCATGGCGGCCCCCCACGTGGCAGGGGCAGCGGCCCTGGTGCTGGCGGCCCACCCGGCCTGGAAGGCCGATGCCGTGCGCGATGCCCTGCTGCGCACCGGCGATCCGGTGCGGGGCTTCGAGCTCAACCCGGCGCTGAGGCGGCTGAACGTCGCGCAGGCCCTGGCCTATGTGCCGTCGGCGGCCACACCGGTCCCGTCAGCTGCGCCGACGACCCGGGCCTCCGCGGCGCCCCTGCCTGATCCCGCGACGAAGGCCATCCCCGTGCCCAGCCCCACCGCGATCACGCCCCCAAGCTCACCTGGGCCCTCGGCCTCGACCGTCGTGCCGCCGGCGTCTCCAAGTCCGGTGCCTTCGACCTCCCAGCCGCTGGCGTCTCCGAGTTCGGTCCCTTCGACCTTCACGGCCCCAGCGTCTCCGCTCCCGTCGCCTTCGACTTTCACGCCGCCGGTGGCTCCGAGCCTGGCGCCCTCGACCTTCACGCCCCCTGCCAGCCCGTCCCCCCTTGCACCGTCACCCGTGGCGGACGCCTGCGGCGCCACGGTGAGCGTGAAGGCCACGGAGACGGCCCTCTTGCTCGCGTGGAGCACGCGGATCCCGGTGGCCGGGGGCGGCGTTCGTTACCGCCCGGCAGGGACGACGAGCTGGGTGCCAGCGCCAGCCGCCACCTACAGCCTCGTCCCCGGAACCCTGCTCGGCTACCAGCACACGGCGACCATCAGCAGCTTGCGGCCCAGGACCAGTTACGAGCTGTCGCTGTACTACAAGTACGACTGGGGCGGACAGATGGGCTACTGCGAGTCTCAGATCTTCAAGGCCACGACCCGGTGAGCAGGGCTGGCGGGCGCCCGCACGGGCCTGGAGGTCTCCCCCGCCGGGGCGACGTTGCCGCTGAGCAACGGGAATTGATAACTTGACAAAATTTCCCGAACCGACGTTTCAAGCCGGCGACCCGGGGTACGAGACGGTGGGATGGGGAGGTGTTGTCCATGCGTCGTCTTGGCCTCGGCGTCGTCGTGCTTGCCGCGCTTTCAGCCTGTGGCGCACCGCCGCAACGGCCCGTCGTGGGCACCTTCGCGTTCGACGATGGCGCCGCGCTGGCCCCTGACGCGCCGGGCGCCGACACGCTGGGCGGGCGCCTTTCGTACAACTTGCTCGCTGTTCAGCGCGGTGGTGACCTCATCGTGCGCTACAAGAAGGGGGCGCGCCCACCCGCGGGGGCCCGGCTCACGCGGCTGGCGAACACCGTGACCCTGGCTTCCCGCGACAGGCAGGCCGACATCCGGCGGCTGGCGGCGGATCGCAACGTCGAGTTCGTCGAGCCGGACATGCCCGTCACGGCGCTTTACACCCCCAACGACCCCGATCTGGCGGTGCAGTGGGGGTTGGCGAAGATCGCGGCTCCGGCGGCGTGGGACACCTCGAAGGGAGAGGGGGGCCCGATCATCGCCGTGATCGACACGGGCGTGAATGCGACGCACCCGGACCTCGTGGGGCAGGTCCTCCCGGGCAAGGACTTCGTCAACAACGACAACGACGCCAACGACGACAACGGCCATGGCACGCACGTCGCCGGCACCGCCGCGGCGGCTGGAGACAACCGGGCCGGGGCGGCAGGCGTGGCTTTCCAGGCCAAGGTGCTCCCCGTCAAGGTGCTGGGGGCGACGGGCCTCGGCTTCACCTCGGGCATCGTGAACGGCATCAACTACGCCGTCGCTCAGAAGGCGAAGGTCATCAACCTCAGCCTCGGGTCGACCTTCGAGTCCGTCGCGATGCGGCAGGCCGTCGCCGAGGCCGTCGCGGCCGGCGTCGTGGTGGTGGCGGCGGCAGGCAACAACAACGTCCAGACTCGCTTCTTCCCCGCCGGGTTCCCCCACGTGATCGCCGTGGGAGCCTCCACGCAAACGGACACGAGGGCGGCGTTCTCCAACCACGGTGACTGGGTAACGATCGCTGCCCCGGGCCAGGCCATCTACGCGCCTTACAAGACTTCCTACGGCCGCCTCAGCGGCACCAGCATGGCCGCCCCGCACGTGGCGGGGGCCGCTGCGCTCGTGATGGCAGCCCGACCCAGCTGGACCAACGGCCAGGTGAAGCAGGCCCTCGAGGCCACGGGAGACGCCGTAACCGGCTTCGAGGCCAACCCCGCCCTGAAGCGGCTCAACGTTGCCAGCGCGATGGCCTTCATGCCCTCGTCAGCGCCCTCCGTCGCCCCGACGACGGGCGCCTCGCAGGCTCCTTCGGCCGCGCCGACGGCCACTCCGGCCTCTCCCGTGCCCACGGCCTCGCCCACGGCGACGCAGCCCCCGGCACCGGCCCCGACGCCCACGCCAGCTCCCACGGCCACGCCCACGCCTCGGCCCACGGCCACGCCCACCCCGGCCCCGACGCCCACGCCACGGCCCACGCCCACGCCGACCCCAGTGCCGACGCCCACGCCCACCCCGGCCCCGACGCCCACGCCACGGCCCACGGCGACGCCCCGCCTCGACACCCTGCGCGTGGTGGGCGTGGTGGAGCGCAAGACCTCCCTGACCATCGTGTGGACCAGCAACCGCATCTCCACCGGGGTGCTGGAGCTCGGGACGTCGGTCTACACGATGCGAGTCGTCGCGCGGAGCAACCGGTCAGGGCTGGTGCACAACCTGACGGCCAGCAACCTCTCCCGCGGGACGACTTACTACTTGCGCGTGCGCAACCTTGTGTCGGGCAGCGACTACGCGGTCTCTGAACCCGTGCGGGCCACGACGCGCTGAGGGCGCCTGCGACGGGCCTCAATCCTTGCCCGCCGGGGTATAAAAACCTGGCAGGGGAGCTGAGGCAGGCGCGCGGGAGGCCTGGGAATGAGACCTTCGGTCGGGGTGCTGCTAGCCCTTGTGGGCCTGTCGGCGGCCTGCACCCAGCCTGATGACCGCTCTGTCCCTGGCGTGCCCCTGCTCAAGCTGGACGTCGCCAGCGACCTCGGGCCCGCGCAGCCCGGCGCGGAGACGCTGGGGGGGCGCCTGCACTACAACCTCAACGCCGTCACGCCCGTGGGCGGCCTCGTGGTGCGGTACAAGGCCGGCCTCACGCCTGCGGAGGGTGGCACTGCCTCGCGCCTCTCCCGCGCCCGCGTGCTGGCCTCCACCAACAGGCCCGTCGACATCCTGCGGCTGATCGACGACGCGCGGGTCGAGTATGTGGAGCCGGACGTCGCGATCCCAGCGCTGGCCAGCCCCAACGACCCCGACCTGCCCAAGGCCTGGGGCCTGGGCGCCATCCGGGCGCTGGGGGCCTGGGGCCGCTCCACGGGGCAGGGTGGGCCGCTGGTGGCCGTGCTCGACACGGGCGTCGACGGGCAGCACCCGGACCTCGCGGGGCAACTCGAGGCCGGGTTCGACACCTTCAACGGCGACGCGGACGCGACGGACGACCACGGGCACGGCACGCACGTGGCGGGGATTGTCGCAGCGGCGGGCGACAACGGCATCGGCGCCGCCGGCGTGGCCTACGGCGCGCGCATCCTGCCCGTGAAGGTGCTAGGGGCCAACGGCATCGGGCGAGTTTCGTCGGTGGTGGATGGCATCGCCTTCGCCGTCGAGCGCGGCGCGCGCGTGGTGAACCTCAGCCTCGGGGGCTCGTTCGAGTCCCGGGCCCTGCGCGACGCCGTGGCTGAGGCCGTGGCGGCCAACGTCTTGGTGGTGGCCGCGGCCGGCAACGCGGGCAACACCCTGCCCGTCTACCCGGCGGCCTTCCCGGGCGTGGTGGCCGTGGGGGCCGCGGCGGTGGCGGGCGGGCGGGCAGGCTTCTCCAACCACGGCGCCTGGGTAACCATCGCGGCCCCCGGGGAGCGCATCTACGCGACCTCCTGGGCCCGTGCCCGGCCGTCGGGCTACGCGCCCTACACCACCATGAGCGGCACGAGCATGGCAGCGCCCCACGTGGCGGGGGCCGCCGCGGTGGTGTGGGCCCTGAACCCGACGTGGGGCCAGGCGCAGGTGAAGCAACGCCTTGAGAGCACCGGCGACCCGACCCGAGGCTTCGAGAGCAACCCGGCCGTGCGGCACCTCAACCTGGCTGCGGCCCTCGGCGCAGGCCCGGAGCCTGCCCCCGCCTCGCCTGCCGGCACACCGGGGCCCGACACCCCCTCGGCCACGCCCACCGCGAGCGCAAGCCTGGGGCCCAGCCCCGCCGGGACGGGCAGCCTGGCGCCGAGCCCGACGCCCTTCCCCTCCGGCACCCTGGGCCCCCTGCCGTCGCCCACGCCGACCCCCGTGCCGCGCCCCACGGCGACGCCCACGCCTCCGCCCGTGCTGCCGCCCACGCCCACGCCCCGCCCGGCGGCCACGCCGACCCCGACGCCCGTTCCCACGCCCACGCCGACCCCCACGCCCCCGCCGGAGCCGCCGGCTCAGGCCTGCCTGCCGATCTCGGCCTGGACCCCGCCCCCCACCACGCAGGCCTTTGACCTGTCCGGGGTGGATGTCGTGACCGACGCGACCACCATCACCGTGACCTGGAGCAGCAGCGTGCCGTCAGTGGGTACGCCGATGTTCGGACCCTGCGTCGAGCGCCTGGTGATGCACCCCGACGAGGGCGACCTCAAGCTCGTGCATGAGCGCGTGTTCACGGGCCTCACGCCCGGCACCACCTACATCGTGTACCTCAAGAACAACGCCATCACCGGCGAGCAGGCCTGGCTGGAGCCCTTCGAGGCCAGGACGGCTGCCTTCTGATAGCCAGAGGGCCCCGCGCGGCTGCAAGGGGCCCTCCGAGCCTCGCCCGAGGCGCTCAGCGCAGCGCCTTCGCGGCGTTGATGCGGCCGTGGCCGAAGTACTTGTCGAAACCGGCCTGACCCTTGTCGTCGGCCGAGGCCTCCAGCTGCTGGCGGAGCTGCTGGGCCGTCCACGTCGGGTGCGCGGCCTTCACCAGCGCCGCCAGCCCGGAGACGTGGGGCGTGGCCATCGAGGTGCCCGAGAGCTCCTCATAGCCGTTGTCGAGGGTCGTGGACAGGATGTCGACGCCCGGGGCCGTCACCGAGATGTGTGCGCCGAAGTTGGTGAAGTTGGGCAGGCGGTCGTCCCGGTCCACCGCGCCCACCGCGAGCACGCCGGCGCAGGCCGCCGGGTAGCTGGGGGCCTCGTGCCCGTCGTTGCCCATCGCTGCCACCACCAGCACCCCCTTCGCCTGGGCATACCTCACGGCGTCCTCGACGACCTGCGAGGACCGGGCCCCGCCCAGGCTCATCGAGAGGATGTGGGCGCCCGCGTCCGCGGCGTACACGATCCCGTTGGCCACCCCGGCGTAGCTGCCTGAGCCGTCCGCGCCAAGCACCTTCACCGCGATCAGGCTCGCCTCGGGGGCCACGCCCACCACGCCACCATTGCCCATGCTCGCGGCCGCCGAACCCGCGCAGTGCGTGCCGTGGAAGTGGTCGTCCATGGCGTCGTCGTTGCCCGAGGCGAAGTCCCGACCCTTGTCGATGACCCGGTCAGCCAGGTCCTTGTGGCGGTAGTCGATGCCGGTGTCCACCACCGCGATCTTGGCGCCCTTGCCGCGCGTGACGGCCCAGGCTGCGGGGGCCTCGATATTCTTCATCCCGTAGAGCTGCGGGAGCAACTCGTCGCCGTTGGAGACGCGGAACCTGGGCACCACGCCGCCGAGGCGCCGTGCAGGGACGCGCATGACGTGGTTCGGCTCGGCATAGGCCACGTTGGGGTCGGCCTTGAGGGCCGCGAGGGCGCTGGCCGGGTCGGCCGCCTTCACGACCACGGCATCGACCCGCTCGACGCGGCTGATGCTGCGCAGGCCAAGCTTCTGCAAGATGGCCTGGCGGGCCGCCGGGGCGCGGAACTTCACGATGAGCTCCCCGGGGCGAGTGGCCGCTGCCGTCAGCTGGCCGCGGGCAGCCGTGGTGCCAGAGGGGACGGTGTCCCGCCCGCAGCCGGCCAGCGCGATGGACAGCACGGCCGTTGCGACGAGGCCGAGATGGAGCTTGGTGGAGACGGCCACGGGAAACCTCCTTGAAGGGGTAGCAGGGGTTAAGGATAAGAAATGGTTAATAATGGAGCAAGCATAGCAAACTGCTGCACGCCACTTCAAGCCCCGGCGGGATCAGGTCGTTTTGCCTGAAGGGCTTGATGGGAGGGGCTTTTGGGGGCTGCCGAGGAGGCTTTTCGTTGGTTAATATTAGATTATTGTTTTGCTGTTCGGGCGCCGGCCACGCTTGCGGCCTCTCGGCGGACGACGGCCGGGCCCGCGGGGCCTGGACATCACGGGAGGCGGCGTGCTGGGTGGCGTTGCAGCCTCTCAGGGTACAAGGGCCTTGACCTGGTAAAGGAGGGCCCCCATGGCAACCACCGTGGAGCACATCGCGTCGCTGCTGCGGGAGCGCGACCTGCAGTTCAGCGTCGACACCGGCGGGACCCACCCCCACATCCTCACGGGCTTCGAGACCCAGCACTACCGCAACGAGACGGGCGACAACCAGATCGACCTCGTCATCGGCGTCTACGGGGACGGCGAGTTCGTGAAGTTCTTCTGCCCGGCCGCCTTCAAGGCCGGGCCTGAGAACGTCGCTGCCAGCGCGCTGGCCTGCTGTGTCATCCAGTGGCGCACGCCGCTCATCCAGTTCGAGATCGATCACAGCGACGGCGAGATCCGCCCGGTGGTCGAGCTCCCGCTCATCGACGCGGCGCTGACGGAGGCCCAGCTCACGTACTGCATCGACACGCTGCTGACGGTCGTCGACCGCTTCGCCGCCGTCATCCGGCACGCGGCGGAGGCGGGCGAGATCGACTTCAGCCTCTACTTCGGGCCCGAGGACGACGACGTCACGGCCAAGCAGCTGTCGAACCTGCTCTCAGAGTTCACGCCCGCGCAGATCGAGCGGGCGTTGAGCCTGTTGGGCCTTCGCGGCTGACGGGGTCGGCCGCTGGGACGTTCCCCGCCGACGCGAGGACGCGCCAGCCTGCCAGAGAAAGCAAGGTTTGCCGTTGATGCTCCGCCTGCCCCAGCCTGGCCTCGCGACCTTGGCGCTCGCGCTCGGGGCGTGCGCCGGGCCCCCGGTGAACCTCGCGACGGCCCTGTCACCGACGCCGTCGCCGCGGCCCATCACGATCCCATCCCCGATGGCGACGCCGCCTGCCCTGCCCTCAGACGTGCCGCGCGCCGGGGCGTTCTTGCTGCACGAGGACTTCGAGCGGGGCCTCTCGCGTTGGGTGCCTGAGGGCGGCACGGGCGCGGTGGGCTGGCAGCTGCTCAACGCCACCACCTGTGGCGGCGAGTGGACGATGCTGCTCGGCCGCGCCGACTGGCGGCTCTTCCAGGGGCTTCGCGGAGAGGCCGTGCTGCGGCTGCGAGCCCCCCTGGACCTGCGTGCGGCGCGGCGGCCGATCCTGTGGTACGACGTGCGCGGGGAGGCGACGGCCCCGGAGGCGATCGTCCTCCAGCCGGAGGTCAGCCGGGACGGCCAGGCCTGGCAGCCCGTCGGCAAGGCCGCCGACGGGCGTTACCGGTTCGTGACGAAGCACCATGCCGAGCTGACGGCCCACCGGGGCGCGGAGGTGCAGCTGCGCTTCAGGGCCGCCTTCGACGTCGGGACGACCGCCACCAAGGGCCTGCTCCTCGACGACATCCAGGTCCTCGAGCCCAGCGAGGTCGACCAGCCCTGAAGCCAGGCCCGCCTCAGTCGGCCAGCCCGGGAGGCGCCTCGCCGTCGCGGCCGGGCTGGAAGTAGCTCGTCTCCTCGGCCCGGCTCAGCTGGCTGAACCCCGGCGTCGTTCCAGGCTTGCCGGCGACGTGGTCCCAGGCGTGCATCACCTTGGCGTCGAGCGTGTCGAGCTGGTGCACGAGCAGGGCCTCCAGGGAGGCCGGGCGCACGGGGCTGCCCCAGTCGAGGCGCCCGTGGTGGGCCGCCAGGATGTGCATCAGGTGGGCGACCTCCAGCTCGTAGCCCGGGAAGGTCTTGCGCTCGGGGAAGCTTCCAGCGGCCTGGTAGACCCAGGCCGCGCCCAGCACCATGTGCGGCGTGAAGGTGCCGATGGCGGTGTAGCCGAAGCCCGGGTCGTCGATGTCGTACTCGTAGATCTTGCCCGCGTCATGGAACATCAGGCCGAAGATGACCTTGTCGCGGCTGATGGGCATCTTGAAGAGCGTCTGGTAGTGCGGCACCACGCCGTCGGCCAGGGTGCAGAGCGAGTGGACGTGCTCGATCAGGCCGCCCACCCAGGCGTTGTGCATCTTGCGCGCGGCGGGGGCCCGCTTGAACGCCTCGGCGAAGCCGGGGCGCTCCATCAGCTTGCGGGCCACGTGGCGCGTGACGGGCTCGGTCATGGCCTCGACGCGGGCCTCGAGGCCCGCCCACAGGGCCTCGACGTCCAGGTGGGTGCGGCGCTGGAAGGACACGCGTGGGACGTCCGACGGGCTGACGCCGAGGACCGTGAGCGAGGTGTTGCCCTGGTAGACCTCGGACCGGATGGTGAGGTCCACGACGGCGCCTGGCTGCAGCAGGTCGAACGCGTGCGCCAGCGAGCCCCAGGCCTTGGCTGCGTGGTCCGTGAGGTCCTGGTCGCGGACCGTGAGCGTCATGTACGCCCCCCCATTGCGGTCGGTGCGCTGCTCGCGCGCCACCACCAGGAAGGTGCGCGTGGTGGGCTGGTCTGCGCCGCCGCTTCTGGGACGTGTGGTCATGGCGGCCATCCTCCGTGGGCTTCGGGCCGAGGCGATCGCCAGCTTAGCGCACGGCTGGGGGATTGAGAAGGTGGCCGCAGGCCGGGTGAGGGGCAACGCGGAGTCAGGGCCCCGGCACCACGAGCCTGCCCGCCCCGGGCCGGGTACAAGCCACCTGGGCCCGGGGGCCTGCGCCCTCGCAGGCCCTCCCTGTGCCCCTTGGACCCTGGTCGAACCACCGCTTGTCACACCCCTTCGCACGCGACTGTTCCCCCAACGAGTGCCTCTACCACCACCTGCAGGCGGTCGGAGACGCCGTGTGCATGCAGTTCCTGATCGAGGGCGAGGGGGCGCTCGACCGTGACCGGCTCGTCGAGGCCGTCGGCCGCGCCACCGCGGCCTCCCCCGGGGCCACGCTGCGGCTGGTCGGGCGCCGGCTGGTGGAGGCCGCTGGGCCCGTGCCCGTTCAGGTCGCGCCCGCCGCAGCGT
>JAYKHR010000115.1:0-3718 GCA_035285125.1 Candidatus Sericytochromatia bacterium
TCCCTGGGCTCCCAGTGCTTCGCCTCCTGCGTCCATCCGCGCCGATCGGCCACCCGGGCCCAAGCGGGCTTGCAGGTTCCCCACCCATCCCCCGCCAGGCCCGCGGTGCTACCATGCAAGGGTCCCCCGGCCCCCGAGGACCCCGTTGAACGCCCGCGCCCCGGTGTCCCTCTTGCTCGTGACCGTCGCGCTGTCCGGCGCCCTGTGGCTGGCCGGTCGGCTCGGGGCCGGGCAGCTCGCGGCCCTCGCGCACCAGCTGCCGGCGCTGGGCGCGCTGGCGCCCGTGGCGTACGTGGGGGTGCTGGCGCTCGCCGTGTGCCTCGCCGTGCCCGCCGCGCCGCTCTCCGTGCTCGGGGGGGCGCTGCTCGGGCCCGTCTGGGGCGCCCTCGCCACCTTCGTGGCCGAGGTGCTCGGGGCTTGCGTGACCTTCGGCCTCAGCCGCACCGTCGGCCGCGGCTGGGTCGAGGCGCGGCTGACGGGGCGCCTCGCCGAGCTCGACGCGGGGTTCCGGGCCGACGCCTTGCCCTGGATGCTGTTCGTCCGCTGGATGCCGGTGCTGCCCGACAACCTGGTGAACTACGGGGCTGGGCTGTCCGGCGTCCGGTTCTCCACCTACGTGCTGGCGGCGGCCATCGGGGTGGCGCCGGGGGCGGTGGCCTACCCCTACCTCGGCTGGGCGGGCACGCACGCGACCCCGACGCGGCTGACGTGGGGCCTCGGCGCGCTGGCCCTGCTCGCCCTGCTGCCGGTGCTGGCGCGGGCCTGCCGGGCTTGGGGGCGGCGTGCGGTGGATGGAGCACAGGGCCGAGGGGAGGCCGGCTGAGCCCCGGCCCCCTCACCGCACCCGCAGCTCGATCTTCCCTGCCGTCTGCTTCACCAGCTCCAGCCCCGTGGCGGGCTCGCCGACCAGCAGCTCCACGAGGTCCTGCGGGTCGCCCTCGTAGTCGACCTCGAAGCGGGCCAGCTGGTCCTCGTAGTGCCGCTGGTGCACCGCCTGCACCCCGGGCAGTCCGGAGAGCAGCTTGCCGCGAAGCGCCACGAGCTTGGTGTAGGGCAGGTCCGAGACCAGCACCTCCAGGCTCCGCACGCCCGACGCCTCGGCACCCCAGCGCGCGGCGAGCTGCTTGGCGAAGTAGCTCGCCACGTCCTGCCCCGCGAGGCGCAGGGCCTTCTTGGCGGCGACGAACTCCGACGCCTCCACGGCGGTGGCTTCCAGCCCATGCGCGACCAGGATCTCGCCCGTGTCGCAGCGGACGGCGCGCGCCTCGACGCGGGCCTGCACGTGCTGGCCGCCGGGGCCCCCACCTGCCGCGTGGGAGAAGGCCTCGCCGATGATGACGACCTCGGCGCCGTACTCGCGGCCGATCGTGGCGAGCTTCACCAGGTCCCCGCGCAGGGCCTGGAACTGCTGCTCGTTCTCGCGGATCTTGCGGGACTGGCCCGGGTCCACCAGCTTGAAGCCGGCCTCCACCAGCACGCGCACGAGCTCGGTCTCGGCCGCGGGGTCCGGCACGGGGCGCTGGATGTGGGTCTCGGGAAGGATGACCATCACCCGCGGCTTGCCAACCTTCTGCTGGACGGAGAGCGAGCGCGTGGGGCGGGGCGTGGGGGTGGCGGCCGGCGTCGGCGTCGGGGCAGTTGTCGCGGCGGCCACGGGGGCGGGCGTTGCGGCCAGGCGGGGCCTCAGCGCAGAGCCCTCGTGGGCGGCCACCGCATAGGCCGGGGAGGTCCACACGACGCGCTGCCGGCGGGCATCGACGACCCGGGCCGTCACGCGCACGGCCAGCTCGCCCTCGATGAGGTCGTAGATGCCCTCCAGGCGCATCGGGCCAGCCCCACCCGGGTCCAGCGTGACGACCTCCGAGCCCAGACGTCCGATGGCCAGGCGCACCTCGCGCTCGAGGCGCGCGCCGTAGGGCCCTGGCTGGCGGGAGTCTCCCAGCGTGAAGGGCTGCACCGCCAGGCGGCCGTGCGTGGGGTTCGCCTCGGCCCACGTGAGGAGGTCGTAGGCCAGGGTGGTCGCCACGGCCGGCAGCTCCCGGGACGTCGCGGCGCGAGCCGCTGCCGCGCTGCCCGGGGCTGCCCCGGCCGGCGGGGGCAAGCAGACGGCCAGCGAGGCCGCCAGGAACAACAGACCAGTGGCGAGACGCATCGAAACACCCTCCCGCGGCGGCCCGGCCGCCGTCATCGCCCCGCCCCCGGGGCCCGAACCCTGTACGTCGCCTCGGCCTGGGCAAAGGCTTCCTGGCGCAGACGCTGGTGCTGCCACCGGAAAAACTCGGCCAGCTCGATGGCCCCGTCCGGCCCCCAGGCTGGCGGGGACAGCTGCCTGCGGCTGACGATCACGCGGATTCGCTCCAGGTCCTGCTTGTGCCCCTTGGCTGGCTGGGGCCTCAACACGATGGGGTCCGCCTCCCGCGGCAGCTGCGTGGCGGCCTGGCCCGGCAGCCGCAGGGGCTCCTTCACGTGGGCGTTCGGGTAGATCGGGTAGACCTTCTCGTCCGCCGCCAGGTTGAAGACCATCGCGAAGACCTGCTCGCTGGGCTGGACCGTGAACGACAGGGTGTCCTGCCCCGCGACCAGCTCCTGCCGGCCGAGGGCGAGCTTCACGGCCAGGCTGGTGTCGGCCTCGGGCAGCGGGGCCACCTCGAACCGGCCGCGGACGGTGTACCGGAAGAAGGGCGTGCGGGTCGCGGGGTCCGTCAGCGTGACCGACTGCACGGGCTCCCAGGCCTCGCCGATGACGATGCCCTCGTCCCGTGTGCTTGCCTCCGAGACCGTCAGCGACTGCGTCTGGTCGCCTTGCTGCGCGACGACGGAGGTCAGGGCTGCCGACACCAGCGTCCCGCAGGCCCGCCGGATGGCCTCGCGTCGCGCCTTGTCTCGCGCGAGGGCCAACGCCTCGTCCGCCGTCACGGCCCCGCGGACGTCCTCGCTGCCCACCGCCTCGAGGTGCGTCGTCCTGGGCTGCTCGGCCGCCCCGGCCGGGGCCGCGCAGCCCAGGGCCAACGCCAGGCCGAGGGCGGCGCGACGCAGGGGCACGCCCGGGGGGGGCACAGGCGCCATGGCTACTGGGCCAGCTCGTCCTTCAGCTTCTGGATGGACTCCGTGAGGCGGGCCTTGGCCTCGTCGTCCTTGCGGCTGGTCGCGATGCCCATCGCCTTCTCCTCGGCGGCGAGCCGGGCGCGCTTCAGGTCGCGCTCGGCGATGGCCACGGTGGCCCAGACGTTGTAGCCCACCGTGCGGTCCCCGTCGCGCGTGAGGTACTCGACCTTTTCCCAGTAGGACTCCCGCGGGGTGGCCCCCGTCAGGCGCGTCGCCTTGCAGACCTGCGATATCTCGTTGAGCAGCGAGGAGCCCACCCGGTCGCGCTCCTCCACGTCGTTGCTGCGCACGGACTGGTTGATGGCGAAGGCGCTCTCCAGGCTGCTCTGGATGCTCATCGTGACCATCGACAGGGCCTGCGCGCGCGCCGCGTTGACGCCGAGGGACAGGTCCTTCTGGCGCTGCACCGCGGCCTTGAAGACGACCGTCTCACCCTGCCGGAAGGTGTCCTCGGAGGCGTTGACCCAGCCGGGCTTGGGGCCCTGGGCTTCGAGGAAGGTCTCGAGGCGCTGGCTGTTGGACCAGCAGCCGGCGAGGGCCAGGGCGGCGGTCAGGGCCAGGGCGGCGCGCTTGAGGTTGGGGTGGGGCATCGGGGACCTCGTGGGTGGGGGGG
>JAYKHR010000116.1:0-7568 GCA_035285125.1 Candidatus Sericytochromatia bacterium
CCAGCGGCGCCCGGCTCGTCAGGCGCTCCCAGCGCGCGAACCAGCCCTCGTAGTCCCAGCCCGTGCCGGGGATCAGGTGCTCGGAGGCGATGAACAGGCCCCCGAGGCCGGCGATCTGGTAGGCCAGCTCCCCGTGGCCCATCAGGCAGGCGTCGAAGCCCACGATGTCCGCGGGTCTTCCCCTCACGGCCTTGACGGCGGCGCAGAGGCCGCTGAGGTCCGCCGTCGTCAGGTGAGAGCCGCTGTCGTCGTAGCCGAAGCCGAAGGGCAGGAGCCCGGCGCTGGCACCTCGAAACAGCCCGCTGCCGTGGTCCCAGAAGGTGAGCATCAGGCGCTGGCCCCGTGCCTGCCGAGCCCCCCACTCCAGGAAGCGCTGGACCGTGGCCCGATCGCCGCTGTCGATCTCACCCGAGGGCGGGATGACCGACGGCACGGCGAGCTGCTCGGAGACGATGGTGTCGTTGTAGCCGTCCGGGTCGCGGCGGATGCGGTAGACGGCCGAGTCGCCCTCGTCCACGCCGTCGAACAGCACGAGCACCTCCAGCGAGCCGTCGCGCGGCAGGCCGGCCTCCATCTCTTGCAGGTCCCCGATCCCGAAGTCGTACAGGTCGTTGTCGGCGGCCAGGTGCACCAGCAGGGTCCACGTCTCGCCCCGCGCAGCGGCCCGCGCCGGGGCCTGGGCCCGGGAGGGTGTGCCCCAGCCGGCGCCGCCGGGCGCCCGCGCGCAACCGGCCAGGACCAGGGCGGCCACCGAAAGGAGGGAAGCAGTCAGGCGGAGGAGACGGGTCATCGGGGAGGTGGCTCCAGGCGTCGAAAGGTTAAGGCTGCTTAAAGCATCCTAACCCCTGAGGAGCCCAAAGAGCCTGCCAATGGCACTCGTTGGCCGCAACCCATAATTAAGCAAAGGTTAACCAGGCGCCCACCTCGGAACAGCACGCCAGCCGCCGGGCGTGGCCCGGACGCCGCCCCCACCCTCAAGGCGCGAGGTCGATCTTGCGGATGCGGTGGTTGCTCTGATCCGCCACGTAGAGGTTCCCCGCGCGGTCCAACGCCACGCCGGCAGGCTGGTTGAACTGCGCGGCGTCGAGCGGGCCATCCGCAGCCCCCGGGGTCGACCCTGCCAGCGTCGTCACCTCGCCGTCTGGGCTCACCTTGCGGATGCGGTGGTTGTCTCGATCGGCCACGTAGACGTTCCCCGCGCCATCGACCGCCAAGCCGACGGGGATGTTGAACTGCGCCGCGGCGCCCGTGCCGTCTGCGAAGCCCCGGGTGGATCCCGCGAGGGTGGTGACCACGCCGGCTGGGCTCACCTTGCGGATGCGGTGGTTGCTGAGGTCCGACACGTAGACGTTCCCCGCGGCATCGACAGCCGCGCCCGCAGGTTGGTTGAACTGGGCGGCGGCCCCCGTGCCATCCGCGGCTCCCCCTGTCCCCCCCGCCAGGGTCGTGACCACACCGGCGGGCGTCACCTTGCGGATGCGGTTGGTGGTCCAGTCCGCCACATAGACGTTCCCGGCGCCATCCGCGCCGACGCCCGTGGGCTTGAAGAACTGGGCGGCGGCCCCCGTGCCGTCGGCCGTTCCCTGGGTCGACCCCGCCAGGGTCGTCGCCACGCCCGCGGGGCTCACCTTGCGGATGGTTTCGTTCTCCCGGTCAGCCACGTAGACGTTCCCCGCGTCGTCGACGGCCACGCTGCAGGCCGAGTTGAACTGCGCCGCGACGCCCGTGCCGTTGGTGTTGCCCTGCGTCGAGCCAGCGAGCACGCTGACCACGCCGGCTGGCGTCACCTTGCGGATGAGGTGGTTGTCGCGATCAGCCACGAAGACGTTCCCCGAGCCATCGACGGCCAGGCCAGTGGGAGACCTGAACTGCGCCTCCCCCCCCGTGCCGTTCAGGGAGCCTGGCGTCGAGCCCGCCAGGGTGGCCACCGTGTAGACCCTCGGGGTGGGTGACGCCACGGGCGACGGGGACGGTGCGGGGGTTGGCGAGGGGGCGAGCGTCGTCAGCGGGCTGGGGGTCGGCGACAGCGAGGGCGCTGGTGACGCCGAACCAGCTCGTCCTTGGTCTGCGCCTCGGCCGGGCGTGGGCGATGGTGTGACGGTTGCCGCGCCTGGCAGCGAAGGCGAAGCGGGGGCTTGGGGCGTGGGTGTGGGGGCGACGGCTGGCCGCCGGCGCAGCTCCGCGGCGATCGCCTGCGCGCCCGGCGGCACCTGCTGGGCCTGGCTGGCAAGGGCGTCGAGCTCGGGCCCCAACTCCGGCACGTCTCCCTTGAGGCGTTGCAACACCTGAGCCTGTCGCTCGGCCAGCTTGGCGGCGAAGGCAAGCAGGGCATCCTCGGGCTGGAGTGCTTGCGCCGCGCGGGTGGTGGCCCGCTCGACGGCGGCCTGATCGAGGCTGCCCCACTGGTCGCCAGCCGGGCGCTTGAGTGCCTCCACCACCAGGGTGCTGGCGACCGACAGGGTCACGGGTTTGTCCGACGCCACCAGCGACGCCAAGCGAAGCTCCCCGTTGGGGGTCTGCAACCCCGCCTGCACCGTGTAGGCCAGCCCCCGCGGCACCTTCGGGATTTCAAACGCACCGTCGGCATCCGTCAACCCGGCGGGAAGGCTGCGGAACACCACCCCACGCGCGTCGGCCAGCACGACGGCGAGACCACTGACGGGTTGCTCCTCCAGGCTCAACAGCGCGAAGCGTCCCCGAGCCTGATCAGCCCTCTCGCTTCCCGTGCCCATCAGGCTGGCACCACGGTCCGAGATCAGGCCGCCGCCACGGTCCGAGATCAGGCTGCCGCCGTGGTCAGAGACCAGGCCACCACCCCGGGCAAGCAGCCTGCCACCACCGTTGGAGACCAGGGCCCCGCCCGCATCACCGACCAGGCTCGGTGGCAACACCACCCGGCCCCGCACGGTCATCACGGGCAGGGGCGGCTTTCGCGCCGAGGCCTGCCGCTCGACCACCGGCTGGGGCCCTGCAGCCGGGAGGCCGGCGCACGCGGTGCAAACAACCGCCAACAGCGCGGAGAGGTACCCTCGGGACCGGGACATCATCACGCCAGGAACTCCGCTCGCCCTTTCCTACCCGTACCCACCCCACCACCGTCCCAATCGGCAACAAGCCGAAGCCCCCACGGCGCTCTCGCCCCCGACCCGACGGCAGCGGGGATAAGGCGAAGGCCAGCAGGGCCTGGCCCGGGAGGTGGTGATGAGCGAGGCGGAGCACTCCGGCGCCGAGGGCCCCCTCGTCACCCCGGAGCAGACCGGGCCGGTCGCGAGCCTCGAGGCCCGTGTTGCCGCGCTGGAGGCCAGCGTCAGGGAGGACGCCGCCACCACCGGGCCGGGTGCCGGCGTCGAGGCCCGCCTCGCAGCGCTGGAGGCCAGGGTGCGAGAGGCCGCCGGGGCCGCCAGGGCGGGCGCAGGGCTGGCGGCCGGGCTCGTCACGGTCGGCCTGCGCGTGTCGAGCCCGCAGCTGCGGCAGCTCGGCTTCGGGCTGCTGGCCTTCACCTCGCTGAAGGTGCTGCTGACGGACACCGCCCAGCTCGACTCGATGGGGCGGGTGGCGGCCTTCGGGTTGATTGGCCTGGTGTACCTCGGGGTCGCGCTCGGGTACGGCAAGCGGCGGCCGGGGTAGGGTCGCCTCGACCGCCCGCGCGGCGTCGGGCCACCCGGCGACCACGTGGCGCAGGCGAGCCAGGCCGCGGGCCTCCCGCCGCCCCCGTCACCTCACGGCGCCTCCCGCCGCGGCAGGGCGGCAAACAAGGCCTGCAGGGCCGTCAGGACCTCTCTGGGCTCGGCCGACTCCCCGCGGACCTTCAGCACGACGCGCCCGGCCACGTGGAGGACCCGCACGGGCAACCCCGCCACCGCAAAGCCCGCCGGCAGTCGCTCCGGAGCCCAGACCGCCGGGTTGGGCACCACCACGGCGCGCCAGCCTGGCTTTCGCCATTGCTCCTGCTTAATGTGGAACTTCACCTTGTCGACCCACTCGATGGCGAGGGGGGTGCCACAGGCAGCGACCCCCGTCAGCCGGGCCCAGCGGTGGCGGTGGTAGGTCTCGAGGTCCTTCGAGTGGGGGCTGGTGGCGAAGCGGTAGGCCGGCGCGTGGAGCGACTCGCGCAGGTCGAACTGCACCCGACACGCCGCGCGCGGGTGGGCATCGGCCTCGAAGGCGCGGAGCACGGCCAGCCAGCCCTCTACCCGCCGGAGGTGCGCAGCATCCTGCTGGGCCTGGTGCCTGGTGGCGAGGCCGAACACCACCGCGATGAACCCCAGGACACCGGCGATCCCAAGGCCGACGACCACGTCCCCCGTCACGCGCACAAACCACACCAGGCCGATCGTCGCCAGGAGGCCCAGCGGCACCACGGCGTTCCAGTAGCGCCCTGCGCGCGAGCGGGCCTGGGCGATCACCCCCTGCCGCCAGGCTGCCACCTGGCCCCCCAGCTTCGCGCGGCAGGCCCGCGCGGCGCCACGGGCCTGCCCGAACAGGGCGCCGGCTCCCTCTGGCACGCGCAGCGGCCCGTGGCCTCCCACGCGCCCGGGCAGGGCCGCCACGGCCTCCACGGCCCGCGCAGCCCGCTGCGGCACGCCGAACAGGCCCACCACCCGCAGCGGCTGCAGGTGCCCCCTCCTGCCTGGGGCCGGGGGGGCAATCGCCCGCGGGTCCGCGTCGACGGCGAAGCGCACGTCGCGCCCGCCTTTCTCGGCCGGGGTGTCCACCACCTCGGCCAGATCCTCGCGGCCGTATGCCTTCAGGCGCGCGGAGGGACCGGGCTGCAGCACGAGCACGCGGCGATCGGTGACGCCGAAGACCACCTCACGAAGCCGGCGGCCCTCCTGCACCTTGCGCCAGACGAGCCGCCCCACGGCCGCGGCCCCGCCGAGCACGACGAGGCCGACCAGCAGCCCCGGAATGGTCGCGAACACGCCCGCCTGGGCCAGGCCAGCCAGACACGGCACGATCATGATGGCCAGCACCACCGCCGCGATGAGCTCGTCGACAGACCACCTGGCGACCGTCGCGGGATCGGCCCGGTCTGCCCAGACCAGGCGCTCGCCCTGCTAGAGGTGTGGCTTCAAGGCCTGAGCGGCGTCCTTCAATTGGGGTTTGTACCCCGAGGCTCAACCCCGGCCGCCGGGACGCTCCGTCGGCCCCCTGGCCCCCACGCGGTCCGCCAGGGTCCTCGACCCCGGCCTGGCCTTGCGCCGCAGCGTCAGGGGAAAGGAAGGCGTCCAGGCGAGGCAGGGTATGGTGGGGTGCCCCCTGCCACGCCCCACCGGAGCCTGCCATGAGCCGCGCCATCGAGGACGTCCTGCGCGACGCTGCCCGCGTCCTCGACCACCTGCAGACCCACGGCCCCGCCACGGCGATCGCCCTCGGCGAGGCCCTGGGGCTCGACCGGCGTCGGGTCTACGACCACGTGCGCTACCTGCGCGCCTTCTTCGGGCCAGGCGTCGTGCGCAGCCGCGGCGGGCGCTTCGGCGTCGGCCCGGACGCCCCCGTCGTCCTGCACCTCGGGCCCGCGGAGCGGCAGGTCCTCGCCGTCACCCACGCGCTGCTCGCCCGCCTCGGCATGCCCCACGAGGCCAGCCTGCAGCGGATCCTGACGCGGCTCGTCGGCGGCAGCGCAGAGGCCCGCGAGGAGCAGGCCCGCCTGCGCACCGAGGCCGCGGCACACCTGCACCTCGCCGAGCCCGTGGTCTACCGGGCCCCCACCGACGAGGCCCTGATCACCCGGCTCTACGAGCTGTGCACGGCGCGCCCCCGCCGCCCCGTCCGCTTCGCCTACCGCAGCCTGGGCTCGCCGGACCAGCCCCACCGGCGGGTCTGGCCGCTCGGGCTGGTGTTCAACCACGCCTGGTACCTGATCGGCTACGACGAGCGCAAGCAGCCGCCCGTCCGCACCTACGCGCTCGACCGCCTGTCGGACCTGCAGCCGGAGGCCTTCGGGGGCAAGGCCGCCCTCGACGCCTTCGACCTCTCGGCCCGGATGCGCGAGGCCTGGCGCCTGATCGTCGCCGAGGGGCCGCCGCAGCGCGTGGTGCTGCGCATGCCGGCCGAGCTTGCTGCGTCGCGCAAGCACCCCACCCAGGAGGTCCTGGCGGCGGGGCCGGACGGCTTGCACGTGGCCTACGCCGTCTCCGATCCCCACGAGATGCTCGGCTTCATCCTCGGCCACTGCCACCAGGTGGAGGTGATCGAGCCAGCGGCGCTGCGAGCAACCGCGATCGCCAGGCTGCAGGCGGGCCTGGCGCTGTACACCGGGGGGCCCACCGTCCGACAGTAGCGGACACGCGGTGACAAGCTGGCACCCAGGCGGCCCCCGCGCGGCCGCAAGCAGGAGGCCATCGCCATGCACCCCGATCCCGACGCCCCCGACGTGAGCATCCCGGCGGCCTACTGGCGGCTGGAGTTCGACGTGCCCCAGGGCCAGCCGGCCGCCACCGCGCCGGAGACAGAGGCCTCCGGGGGGCCAGCCACGCTGCTGCTGGGGCTGGCAGGGCTGCTCGCGGGGGTCGAGGAGCACCTCGCCACGCTGGCGTCCGCCGCGGGCAGCTCGCCCCATCCGCTGGAGGGCCTGCTCGACCACGCGCTGCAGGCCGTGGAGGTGGCGCTCGCCGTGGCGCCGGAGAAGCTGGCCGACCTCCTCGGCTGCTGACGCCCCGCTGACGAAAGGACCAAGCCCATGTTCAAGCTCCTTGGCGCCCTGCTCGAGGCCGTCTGGGACGGCGCCAACAAGCTCGCCGACTCCCAGCGCGAGCACCTCGCGCGCTACGAGGCCTACAGCGACGATCGGCTGCTCTCGGAATTCGACCGGCTGCGCGGCAGCAGCGACGTCGCCCGGCGCAGCGCGGTCATGACCGTGATGAAGCGGCGCGGGCTGCGCCCCAACGACATGTGACCCCGTGGCATCCCGATCCGGGAGGCCACCACCACAAGCGTCCTTGCGCCGTTCCGCAGCAGGACGCCACCGCCCCCCCCTAGCGCCCCGACCCGGGACGCCACCAGTGCCCCCCCCATCAGACAGGAGACCCACCCCATGACCCTTTCCAGCTACCAGCTCGACGAGCACGGCAAGGCCGCCTGCATCACGTGCAAGCGCGTCGTCTCCGTCACGGACGGCTGCTGGACGTGCAGCGACTGCGGCGGCTTCGGCCACGCGAGCACGTGCATCAGCCACGCGGGCGGCGGCTTGAAGCGCTGCAAGCGCTGCGCAGGCGGGCGCTAGAGACCCCTCCGCCCGCCCGGTTCCCCACGGCGGCGGTGGCTCACCCACCGCCGCGCGTCAGATGCGCCACTGGCGGCAGACCCAATCAGGGAGTACTCAACCACGTCGGGCCGGGAATTTTTCCAGTCTGCGCAAATGACTTTGGCAGCTTTCCACGTGGCTGTTTCCGGGTATAACAACGACCTCTCCCCCGGGTGCGTCCGATTTTTGAATCTGCCCCCCCACCCACGAGGTCCCCGATGCCCCACCCCAACCTCAAGCGCGCCGCCCTGGCCCTGACCGCCGCCCTGGCCCTCGCCGGCTGCTGGTCCAACAGCCAGCGCCTCGAGACCTTCCTCGAAGC
>JAYKHR010000117.1:0-60895 GCA_035285125.1 Candidatus Sericytochromatia bacterium
CGGCTGCGCAGCTGGTTGCGGGCGGCCCGGACGCTGTCGGCGGAGACGCGCTCCCGGACATAGCGGTTGCTCGTGTCCTTGAAGGTGGCCTCGAAGACGGGCAAAGGGAGCCTCCAACGCGTTCGCCCTGTTCCTGATTACCCCCTGAGCCGTGCTTCTAAACGCTTTGCAGGGTATACAGGGCGCACCCCCACCCGACACGGACCCCGCCCGATGCCCGCCTTGCCCCGCTGGACCCCGTTGCTCCTGGTCGCAACCCTCTCAGCCTGCCAGCTCTGGCCGCTGGGTGGCTCCCCCCGTGACCTGTCACGCCTGTACTTCAAGGAACCGGACATGACCGTCCGCACGGAGTGGCTCGGTACCCCCGCGACCCCGGCGGATGCGCAGGCCTTCGTCGCCCTTGTGCGGTCTTACCGAACGGCTGGCATGTTCTCCCGGATCGTCCCGGGCGCCCAGCCTCCGGGCGCGGCGACGGCGTCGTCGGTCCCCGTCTACGCGTTCGCCGAGCCGACGCTGACGGTTGCGGCGCTGAACCCGATCGAGCTGACGGAGGCCCAGCAGACGGCAGAGCCCGTGCTAGACCCCTCCGGCGCCTTGCGCACGGTCCGGGTCGCGAAGCAACCGCTCTATTTCCTGAAGCAGCTGCGCGTGAAGTGGACCCTCACGGGGCTTGAGGCTCCCCCCGAGCAGGTCCTTGACCTGCAGGTCTCGATGCGCGCCCAGGAGCAACAGCTGCCGCGCATCCCTATGACCCATGCCAGCAACGCGGTCCGGGCCGTGCTGGACGCAGGTGGGTCAACGCTCGGGATCCGCGGGCGCCTCGACGTCGAGCTGACGGCGCAGGACCTCGACCCCCTGAAGCTGGACTCGCAGCGCGAGGTCAAGGTGACCCGCACGCTGCCGGTGCTGTTCACGGCAGGCAGCGTGCTGCTGGGAGAGGCGCTGGCCGGCGCCTCGCCGACCCCCCTGGGGCCACTTGTCGGCGGGGGGGCGCTGGCGGCCCCCGTCGTGCCCAACGTGGAGCCCCAGGCCAGCGCGTCGCCATCCGTGGCGCCATCGGCCTCACCGACGGCCACCCCGAGCGCGCCCTGACGCAGGACCGACGCTAAAGCTTCCGTGGCGCAGGCTGCGCGGCAGGAGCCGGGCTGCTGCCACCAGCCGGGCTCGCAGCGGGGGCTGCCACGGGACCGTCTGCCTCGGGCACCACGCGAGGCGTGATCATCACGACCAGCTCGGTGGTGGTGCGGTCCACAACCGTCCGCCGAAACAGCGAGCCGAGCCAGGGCAGGTCCCCCAGCAGGGGCATCTTGTCCACCTGCTCCGTCGTGCGCTCCTGGTTGAGCCCACCGATCACCAGAGTTTCCCCGTCACGCACCCGAACCTCTGGCGTGGCGAGCTTCCGCTGGCTCTTTAGCGTGGCGAGGATTTCGGAGGTGGTGGTGCCTCGGACCGTCTCGCGGATGAACGAGATGGTGGGATCGACCTTCATCGAGATGTAGCCGTCCGGGTTGATCTTGGGGGTGATGGCGAGGGTGACGCCAGCGGTCCCCAGCGTCACGTTCTGCCGCGTGAAGATGTTGTTGGCATTGACCGTCGTCTCGATCAGGACCTTCTCGATGATGTCGTCCGTGATCTCGATCTTCGACTCCTTGGAGTCCATCGCCACGAGCGAGGGCGAGGCCAGCAGGCGGGCCTTGTTGTCGCGCAGCAGGGCGTTGATCTTGATCCGGAGCTGGGACAGGGCCTGCTGAAGGGGGGCCTGCGAGAGGTCCAGGCCCGCGCTGGGAGACCAGGCGCCCGCCAGCGACCCGGACTGGGCGTCGAAGGTCACACCGAGGATGTTGTTGGCCGTGCCCGCCAGCTCGACGAGGCGGACCTCGATGAGCACCTGCCTCAAGCGACGGTCAACCTTCTGGATCACCTCGTCGACAAGCCTGAGGTCCTCCGGGGAGGCCACCACCATCAGGGCGTTCTCCCGGGCGATGGGCACGAACTTGACGCCCGTGCCGGTCGCGCCGGCAAAGATGCCCGTGGTCAGCAGGGTGGCAGCCTCCTCGGCCTTGATGTAGTTGAGCCGGAAGATGCGATGCGAATGCGGCCGATCAAGGCGCGCGACGAGCTTGGCGACCTGCTCTTGCATGTAGGCGTTGCCACTGACGATGACGGTGTTGGAGCGCGCATCGGGCGTGAGCAGGCTGCCCCCTGCTCCGCCGGCCGTCAGCCCCGCGGCCGTGAGGGCCTCCGTGAGGATCTTGACCATGTCCGTCGCTGAGGCGTAGTTCAGCTGAAAGACGCGCACCCCGCCGAGCCCTGCCCGGGGAGACATCGAGAACATGTAGGTCGTGCCGAACCGCCTCACGCTGAGGTTGTTCGTGCTGACGATGACCTCCAGGATGCGGTCGAGCCGCTCGCCGTGGAAGTCGAGGTCGACAGGGCCCTTGATGTCAGGCGCCACGATGAAGTTGAGCCTGTGACGGGCGGCGATCAGCCGCAATGCATCGCCGATCTCGGTGGCGCGCATCGTGAGGTCAACGCGTTCGCGGCCCCCTGGCACCCGGATGGCCTGGGGCTCGAGGGAGACGACCTCCGAGGCCCGAGCGGGTGCAGCCTGCGCGGGCGCACCCAGACAGGTGACAGCCGCCAGGAGGAGGGGCAGAAGAGGTCGGGCGGGTGTGAGCACGGATAGAGCCTCGGTTCGGACGCCGTCCCATTCAACCATGCGGCCTCGACAGCCGGCCGTGACCGGGATAACGAGGCGATGACGGCGCCAAGGACACAAAAAAGGGCGGGAGCGACGTGGTCGCTCCCGCCCCCATGTCAGCAGGCTTACTTGCCGCCCTTGGCGGTCCACCAGGGCACGCCGTTCTTGTCGCAGATACCCACGGCGTAGTTCTTCACGCCGACCGTGGTCATCGTCGAGCTCTGGCGGACGCCGGCCCACGGGGTCGCAGCCGTCGTGCCGCTGACGTACAGCAGGGCAGCAGACTGGCCCGCGGCGGCGCCGTTGGTGAGGCCGCTCGTGAGCGCGGCCGTCGTCTCCGTGAGCGCCCCCGCAGCCGACTCGGTCGCCGAGCCGAAGTTGCCCGCCGTGACCTCGATGGCGCCGGACGCGGCACCCGTCACGCCACCCCAGGGGTTGTCGTCGGCCGCATCACCCTGCTTGGAGCTCCAGAGCGAGGTGAAGGTACCACCCGTCGCGGAGACGGGGTAGGTGCCCGAGTTGTTGCCAGAGTACTCCTCGACCACCGTGACGCCAGCGAGCACGCGCGACTGCGCGTTCGAGTTCGCAGCGTTCTCCTTGACGGCGTTGAACGCCAGGATCGCGCCACCGATGACGATCAGGCCGACAGCGACCGCGAGGGCCACCTCGACGAGGGTGAAGCCTGCCCGCTTCGCGGGTGATTGAACCTTCATCATGATGTAAAACGGTGCTCCTTTCGGTTGGATGCCGTGTGTGGCCCGCGGCGTGGGCTGCGATACGTTCGCCACCACACCAGGGCCCCTAAGCTTATACCGGCACAGGCCGCCATCTTAACGCGGTGCCTGCCGCCACATCAACGGGATCTGGGGGCCTCGGGCGGCACGCCCCACGCCCTCAGCGTCCGGGCCGCGACGGCACGCGCCTCCTTGGAAGCCGAGGTCTGGAGGGTGGCCCGCCAGATGGCGATGGCGAGCTCCCTGCGGCCCGTGACCTGGTACATCCGCGCCTCCATCGCCCGGCACTCCGGGCGGGCCCCCGGCAGCTCGGCCGCGCGGTGGAACAGCGCCGCCGCGCGCAGGTACTGATCGGGCCGATCGCCGAACAGGAACAGGTGCATGCCCGCGTCGTAGGCTAGCTCCGACCGCGAGGGCCACTGCCTCAGCGCCCCCTGCCAGAACTGCTCCAAGGCCTCGATCTCGCCCGCGTTGCCGAGCGCCATCGAGCCCACCACGTAGGCGCCCTCGAAGCGGGGGTCGAGGGCCGTGATCTGCAGCAGCCAGGGAAGGCCGTCGCGCAGGGCCGTCCGCCGCGCCAGGCAGCGCCCGAAGTGCTGCACGAACTGCAGGTACAGGGCGTCGGCCACCACGTTGTCGAAGCCCGTGACGAGGCCCCGCAGCACGACCGTGGGGGGCGGCCCCAGGCGGGCGTCAAAGGTGGCTCGCGCGTCATGCCAGCGCAGGCAGCCCAGCGCGAGGGCCCAGGCCACCCCGACGAGCAGCCCACTTCGCCAGCCAGTCATAGCTCCCGAGCCTCCCAGGCCAGCCGGGCCAGGCCCAGCAAGGCCACGCAGAGCGACGCACCGTAGGCGAGCGCCGCGAGCGGCCCCGACCAGTTCCAGCCTGGCCCAGCGAGGCCCGCAACGCGCAGTTCGAACAGCTCGAAGTGCGGCACAAGGTAGTAGAACAAAAGGCCGCCCCAGTGGTTCGCCCTGTTCAGCAGCTGCTCGGACTCTGCAAACGTCCTGACCAGGCCGCCGGCGTGCCCCAAGACGAACAGGGCGCTGGCATAGAGGAGCGCCAGCGTGCCCGAGGTCAGGGTGGCGAACAGGATGGCCAGGGCCGCCACGAGGCACCACTTCACCCACAGCGCCAGGCAAAGGACCGCCAAGAGTGGTTCCCACGGCGCTCCCACGGTCATCATGGCGCCGAGCAGGGCCCCCCCGAACAGGCCGAGTTCCCCGAGAACAGCCGCCACCCCCAGGAACTTGCCCGCCAGGAACTCGGCCCGGGAGACGGGCCGGGCCAGCACGACCATCCACGTGCCGTCGCGCACCTCCCGCGCCACCACCTGCGAGCCCAGCATCAGGGCGATGGCCGCGCCAACGAGGCTGAGGGCCCCCACGACCAGCTCCAGCAAGACGACCCCGGCCAGCGGGTCCGCCCTGACGGCTGCGGCAGCGAGCACCCCGACCACGGCCGCCATGGTCACCCCGCCCAGCCAGGTGCCCTGGCGGTGGAAGCAGCGCCAGTCGCAAGAGGCGATCGCCAACACGCGACGCAGACTCGGAAGTACGGGGACGTTCACGGAGGGCTCGGAGGGTATAATGAGGTGCCTCACGCCGGGAGTCACCAGCCGGCCCGGGGCCGCAGCCTCGGCCGCGCCGCCCATTGTAGCGGACGCCGGGACGCCGGCGCCACGTGACACCTCGCCCCCGTTCGCCCCCGAGAACCCTCGCCATGCGCTGCCCGGCCTGCTTGACCTCCTCGACCAGTGGCCAGCTTCTTTGCGACGCCTGCCAGGACCGCCACCTGGCCGAGCCCTTCGGGACCTATGCCGCGCGGGATGGAGACGAGCAAACGGCCCCCCTCGTCACCCTGTTCAGCTGGGTCACGGCCGGCCTCGCCGCGCCGGCGGGAGGACGCGCCCCGCGCTGGGTCGACCGCGTGCACCCCGCCCCGGCGGCGCCCCTCGAAGACGAGCCCCTGACAGAGGCGTCACCCCCGCCGGCCGCAGCGCAAGCCGCCATTGTCGAGCCCCCGCCCGCCGAGGCTCCCGGGCCGGCCCCGCAGGGCGAGGCGCCGCCGGCGCCGATGCCGACGGCGGCAGTCGCCCCTCCCGCCACCACGCCCGAGCCCGCCACGGCGCCTGCGACGCCCGAGGTGCCGGCCCCGCCGGCATCCACCGCGCCGCCCCACGCAGTCGCGCAGCCAACCCCGGCGGCACCGCCGCCCGCGGCCCCCGTGGCCCCGGCGGCCCCCGCGGCCCCCGTGATGCCGCCCCCGGCGGCCGCCTCCGCCCCGGCGGCACCACCGGTGATCGCCACCGCGCCCGCGGCCCCGCCCTCCCCGCCTGCGGCTCCCCCTGCCACGGCCGCGCAGCCGCAGCCGGTGAACGCACTGGACAGGTTCCTGAACAGCCTGGAAGCCCCGCCCACGACGGTGCCGGCTGCGCCGCCGGCCCCCGCCGCAGCCCAACCGGCCGAGGGTGTCCGGGGTCCCGAGTCCGCCACCAAGGCCCTGACGGACTTCCTGAGTGGCCTCGGGCAAGCAGCCACGGCCCCATCAACGGCGGCCGCGTCGCCTGCCCCGGCAGCCGCCGCCCCCCCGGCCCCCGAGGCCCCCGGCACCGCCCGGGACGCGCTGAGCGCGTTCCTGAGCAACCTCGACGCCCCCCGGCGCCCACCGAGCGGCCCCGCCGCCGCCTTGCCGCCCGCCCCCCCTGCCCCGCCGCCAGCGCCCACGCCCAAGCCGGCCCCCGTCTCGCCCTCGGCCTCGATCATCCGGGAGTCCCGCGCGGACGCCCTTGCAGACCTCTTTGCGAGCCTGGACGCCGGCACCCCTCCGGTGCGACGCCCCCCGCCGGCAGCGCCGACGGCGGCCCCCGCCCTGCCCGTGAGCGGGGCGGCCCTCTCCGCCAGCCTCGACGAGCTCTTCGCGAACATGTCGGGGTCCGAGACCAGCAGCTTCATCAAGCTGGTCTCGGCAGAGCCGCCTCAGACCACCGGGGCTGTCGCCCGGCCCGCGCCACCGGCCAAGCCCACGGCCCGCCCGGCGCCCCCGCCCCCTCCGCCCCCCGCGGCGGACGGCACCCCAAAGCGCTCCTTGCTGGACGACGTCTTCGACGGGCGCGCCGAGCGGGGTACCCCGCCCCGCACGGCCTCGCGCCCGACGCCCCCGGCGCCCCCGAGGCAGCCGCCTGCGCCGGAGGCGCCCGCGCCGCCCGAGCCTGCGGTCAGCGGGGCCCCCGGCCCCGAAGACGAGAAGCCCCCGCTGGAGCTCTAGCGCACCTGGCTGGTCCTGGAGGCCTTGAGCAGGGCCTCCAGGTCCGCGATCATCTTCTCCGTGTGCTGGTAGGTCAGGGTCATCAGGTTGGGCATCAGGGCGATCACCAGCAGCATGCCAGCCACGGGCTTGGAGATGGTGACGAGGTCCTGCGTGAGCGAGCTGGCCTGCGGGGACACCTTGCTCATGTAGCCCACGCCGAGGTCCGCCAGCATCACGACGGTGATCACGGGCAGGGCGAGCTGGATGGTGATGGTGAGGAAGGCGCCGGACATCAAGATGAGCTGGTTGGCCACGTCCGTGGTCAGGACGAAGGTCCCGAGCGGCACGAGACGGAAGCTCTGCACGTACGCCCCCAGCATCCAGAGGTGACCCCCCGTGACCAGAAAGACCAGCAGGGCGAGGTTGAAGAACAGCGTCCCGAAGGCGTTCACGTTGGAGCGGGTGAACGGGTTCATCACGCTGGCGGCGCTCAGGCCCGACTGCACGCCGGCCAGCTCGCCCGCCGACTGCACGGCCAGGAACACGAAGCTGGCGGCAAAGCCCAGCAAGCCGCCCACCAGGATCTCCTGCATCAGCAGCAGGATGAAGGCGAACATCATGTTCGGCACCCGGGCGTAGCTCGGCATCACGAACATCGCGAGGATGCTGATGGCCACCATCAGCGCGACGCGCACAGGGCCGGGCAGCACCCGGCTGGAGAAGACGGGGACCTGCAAGAAGAGCCCGGCCGTGCGGGCGAAGACCAGCAGGAAGGTCGGGATGGTGGCCGTGAGCCAGGCGACGAGGACTTCCACGGCGTCAGTTGGCGATGGCCGGGATCTGCGAGAAGAGCTGGCGCAGGAAGCTCACGGCCGTGGAGAGGATCCAAGGCGTCACCAGCACGAGCACCAGCAGCACGGCCAGCGCCTTGGGCACGAACGACAGCGTCTGCTCCTGGATGGAGGTGATCGTCTGCAGCAGCGCGATCGTGAAGCCCACGATGAGGCTGACGACCAGCATGGGGGCCGACAGCAGCAGCACCATGCCGACGGCCTGGGTGATCAGCGTCACGATGAAGCCGGTGGTCACGGTCGCGGGCTCTCCGTCAGACGCGGAAGCTGCGCACGAGCGCCTCGATGAGGAGCTGCCAGCCGTTCGCCAGGGAGAAGATCATCACCTTGAAGGGAGGCGCCACCATCTGCGTCTGCAGCTGCTGCATGCCGAGCGCCATGATCACGTTGGTGATCACGAGGTCGACGATGATGAAGGGCAGGTAGACGATGAAGCCGATCTTGAAGCCCGTCGCGACCTCGCTGATCATGAAGGCCGGCGTCACGACGTGGAAGGGAACATCGGCAGGGGTGCGCGGGTCCGGCAGCTTTGCGAGCCGCAGGAAGAAGGCGAGCTCAGGCTCCTTGGTCTGCTTGATCATGAAGCCCTGAACGTGCTTCAGGCCGTTGTCGAAGGCCTGCTGCTGCGAGATGCGGTTGTTGAGGTAGGGCAGCACGGCGTCCTTGTTGACCTTCTCCCACGTCGGCGCCATCACGTACATGCTGAGGAACAGCGCCATCCCGATGATGACCTGGCCGGGGGGCACGTTCTGCAGCCCCGTGGCCTGCTTGAGGAAGGCCAGCACCACCACGATGCGGATGAAGGGTGTCGTCGCGATAAAGAGGAAAGGCAGCAGCGTCAGGCCCGAGAGCAGCACCATCAGCTGGATGGGCGTGGAGAAGCCGGGGGACTGCAGCGGCGCCTTGAGGTCGATGCTCGTCAGCAGGGTGCGGGCATCCGGAGGTTTGGGCACGGCCTGGGCCCAGGCCACGTCGGAGCCGAGCCCCAGCAGGGCCACCAGGCCGAGGGCGACGAGCCCCCATCGAAGAGCGTCACTCTTGCGCATGCGCCTGCCTCTCGTGATCCAGCACGGCGGCAAACGCCGGCTCAAGGTCCTCGGGTGCCAGCTCGGCGACGGGCGTGATGTGCTCCCCACTGGCAGCCAGCAGCCAGTGACGGCGCCCCACGGCCACGATGAAGGCCGCCCGCTGCGGATCGAGGGCCACCCGCTCGACGAGGCGCAGGGATCGACCGCCGCCTTGCAGCGCCCGGCCCAAGGTGGGGAAGCGCTCCCGCATCAGCCGCAGCGCCCCATAGGCCAGCCCCCCCATCACCAGGGTGACGAGCAGAAACTGGAACAGGAAGGCCCCCACGGGGAGCTCGGGGGCCACCGGTCGGAGGTCCAGCGGTGGCTCGCTGGGCGCCGTCCCCGTGGCAACCAGGGACGCCTCAGCCACCCTGCATCGCCCCCCGCATCTCGCTGTGGAACACCTGGGTGATCTTGATGCCGAAGGTCATGCCGACCACCACGACCTCACCCTGCGCGACGGTCTTGCCGCCGATGGTGAGGTTCACGGGCTCGCCCGCAAGCTGCTCGAGCTCGATGATCGTGCCCTCGCCGAGCTGCAGCACCTGCCGGAGCGGGATGCTCGTGTGGCCGAGCTCGACCATGACCTCGAGCTTGAGCTCCCGCAGCAGCTCGTAGTTGGGCTCCATCTCGATGCCGCCCCCGGACAGGGGGGCGAAGCGCACGGGGCTGACGGTCTGGCGCTGGGTCATGGCGTCCTCACTGCGTCTTCAACAGGGTCTCGACGGGCTGGCGAAGCCCCACGAGCTTGACGGCCTTGTAGCCGTTCACGGTCAGGGGCTTCGCGCGCCCCACGGGCTTCCCGGCCACCGTCAGCTGGACGGTCCCGTCCGGGTTCTTGGGGAGCTCGAGCACGGCGCCCTCCGCGAGGCCCAGCCAGTCGAAGGCAGGGATCTCGAGCTTCCCGAGCTCGGCCACGATCGGGACGTAGACGTTGCTGAGGCTGCCGAGGGACGTCGGGCCATCGTCGTCGCCCACAGGGAGGCGTGCCGAGAGCACCTGCGTCGCCTCTGGCTCCGGGCGCTGGCCGAGCGTGCCCACCGCCGGGAGGTCGTAGCGCTCGTACTCCCACTGGGGGTCCTCGAGGAGCCCCTTGAGCTGGCCCTGGAACTGCCGCAGCATGGTCTGGCTCTCGGCCCGCACGGCGCCCATATCGAAGGCGATGGGCTCGAGATCGGGCACCTCGGGCACCAGGATCTCGACGGGGCGCGTCAGCTCGGGGGCCTTCGGGTCCGACAGACCGGCCGTCAGGTCCACCTGACGGGCCACCAGGGCGAAGGCCCCAGCCAGGACGCACCCCGTGGAGAAGGCGTAGGTGAAGGCCGTGTTGGGGTTCGTGCCGGCCCCGAGCGCGAACAGGAAGTGACGGACCTCGTCGGGGGCCACGCCCGGTGCGGGGAACAGCGTGCGCACCACCGCGATCAGCACCGCCCCCAGGGCGAACCCGACGGCCATCCCGAAGTAGTGGCCGACGGCAGCGCGCACGAGGGCGGCGCCGGGCCCCTGGCCCAGGTGCTCGTCCCGGGGGTCCGGGATCTCCCGGCGCGTCAGGCCGAGCAGGGCCCCGAGGAGCGCGAACGGCACGGCGTAGCCCAGGGCCCCCCAGAGGGCGCCGTTGAGATAGGGGGGGCGCTTGAACCACCGGTCACCCCGGACCTCCAGCGGCTTGCGCCGCTCCAGCTTCAGCGGCGTGAGCTGCCCGGGCGTCAGTGCGGTGCCCACCACCTTGGCGACGACAACGGGTAGCTGGTCGGCCTCGATGCGCGGGCCTGGCGAGAGCGTGAGGCCCACCCCGAGGGAAGTAGCCAGCATGTTGTAGGCCCCGAGGGGCACGAGGACGCCGGCCACCACCAGCCCCTTCCAGACCGCCGGCGGCACGAGCGCGCTGCGGGGCCGGTTCTGCCGGTAGAAGAGGTGGTAGTTGAGCGCCAGCGCGAAGCTCAGGACCCCGAACAGCGTGAAGCCGACGAGGACGGGGTGCAGCCCCGTGCCGCTGCGGAACCAGAACTGGAACAGCATCGCGAGCGGGAGCAGCCCCACCACCAGGAAGACCTGGGTGGGCCAAAAGTTGACCTCGGGCGGGGCCGGGCGACGCAGCGCCGTGCTCATGCGTTCCCCCTCGTGATCTGCACCGCGAGGCGCTTGCCGTCGTGTGTGGTGCCCGGCCGGCCGCGCAGCTCGAGCGACCCGACGCGGACCTTGAGCGGCTCGCCAAGCAAGGTGCCCAGCTCCAGGACGTCCCCGGGCTCGATGCTTTGGAGGTCCCCCACCGTGAGCGCGACGGAGCCGAGCTGCACCGAGACGGGCACGGGCACCTCCTCGAGGTGCGCGAAGCGCTCGTAGAAGTGCGTGGTGTCGTGAACGCCGTAGGTCAGGTCACCCAGAGAAGACAGGCTGGCCTCCAGGGCCAGCAGGTAGGCCTGCGGGATGCCGAGCACCACCCGGGCGGTGAAGGGTTGGCCGGGCTGCACGACGCGAAAGGCCGTCGTGACCACAGGGGTGTTCAGGTTCAGGCCCGGGAACATCCCCTGCAGGTCTCCCATCGACGGGGCCGAGGGGCTGGGGAACATCTGGATCTCGAACTGGGCGACCTCGTCCCAGGCCTGCTGGAACAGCGCGCCGAGGTGCAGGAACCACTGCTCGACCTGCTGGCCCCCGGCATCATCGCCCATCTCCTCCTCGCCGATCCCCGTCACCAGCGTCACGGCCTGGAGGTCGAGGAAGGCGAAAGCGCCCCCCCGCTGATCCGAGAAATCGATAACGCCCCACCAGGCCTGCTCGCCGTACTTCTGGTCGAGTTGGCGGAACGGGGTGGTCTCCACCGAGGTGACCTGCCACGTCGTCTGCGGGTAGACGAAGTAATCGTCCTGGATCAGCCCAAGCGCCTCGGCCAGGCGGGCATGCAGCAGGTAGAGCCCCCGCAGCACCAGCGTGTAGCCGCTCGCAGCCGTCGTGATGACGGCCTCGTCCCCCGCCCCCGTGGCAGCCCGTGGCCCCCCGGGCGGAAACCCGACATCGGCCTCCGACAACAGGCCCACCCCTTTCTCGCGTTCTGTGAGCCGATCTTACCAGAAACGCGGGAGTCGGGGCCTCGGGCGGCGGCGCGCGCGCCTACTTGACCAGCTGGTTGACGTCGTCGATGAGGGTGTTGCCCACCGTCACGAGCTTGCTCGTCGCTGCGAAGGACTTCTGGGCGAGCGTGATCTCGGGCAGCGTCGTGTTGATCGAGGTGTTGGCGCTCTCGAGGGCCCCCGCCCGGAGCTGGTTGGAGCCCCCCACCACCCGGCCAGGGGTGTCGACGGCCGCGGTGCCCGTGAAGATCTGGCCCGCGACGTCGTTGTAGCGGAAGTAAGCGCCACCGCCGTCGCGCACCAACCCCTGGTCGTTGGCGAACTTCACGAGCGCGACGTGCATGTTGGCCTGGTTGTTGGCCAGGTCCCGCGGGGCGCCGCCCCTCAGCAGCAGCATGCCACGGGCGTCGAAGGTGAGGTTGCCGCCGGCGTCCGGGTTGCGCACGAGATCGAGCTGGAGGTTCTGGATGCCGAGCCCCAGCGGCGGGTTGACGCCGTTCGTGACGACGGTGGTGAAGGCCCCGAGGTCCGTGCCGGTGCCCTCCTCAGGGGGGGTGCCGAAGGGCCGCACGTTGGGGTCCACGGGCGAGTTGTAGCCCATCACGAAGTGGCCCTCCTCGTTCACCAGGCGCCACGTGCCCGTGCCGGGCAGGTCGCCGCGCAGGAACTCCATATGGAAGTTCCCGTTGCGGGTGAAGACGAGGTCCTCGACCGACGAGGCGATGGGCCGCCGCGACAGCACGAAGAAGGCGTCGCCATCGATCGCCAGGTTCAGCGGGTTGGCCGTCTGCACGATGCTGCCCTGCCGGAAGTCCGTGGTCGTGCCGAGGATGCGGATGCCCGAGTCGGCGCGTTGCACCGCGTTGACGGATCCGTAGCCGTCCGTCGCGCGGGCGGCACCCCGCATCTGCTGGTTCAGCACCTCGCCGAACTCGACCTTTGACCCCTTGAAGCCCGTGACGGTCGAGCCCGTGACGTTGTTGCCGATCACCTTCATCCACTGATCCACGGCCTGGATCGTGTTGAAGGCCGCAGTGTGCATCTGGCTGGTCATCGCTGGTTCCTCGGAGGGGGAAGGGGGGCCGTCAGGCGGCGTCTAGCACCTGCACCACGTTCTCCACGGGGTGCCGGCGGCCGTCGATCTCGATCATGGGCCGGGCGTCGTTGTAGTCCACGCTGGCCACCAGGCCAGCATGCATCTCCCCCGTCGCCGGCGTGCGGACCTGGACCCGCTTGCCGAGGAGCGAGGCGGCCGTGGAAACGATGTGGTTTTCCGTGGTCAGCCAGCTCATGCGGTTGGTGGCGATGGCGGCGTTCATCTGCATCAACTGAGTGACCAGGGCCGTGCCGTCGAGCGGCTTTTCAGGATCCTGGTTCTGGAGCTGGGCCACCATCAGCTTGATGAAGTCCTCTTCGGGCTTCTCTTCCTTGTTGAAGGCCCCCTGGAGGCCAGGCGGCGGGGTCGGCACGATGGCCTTCAGGCCGTAGACGTTCATGGCGTCACCTCGGAGACGGGGGACAGGCTGCGTCCGGTCCCTGTGTACCCGCCCAGGATAGCCATTTCACGCGGCTTTGGCTGTGATCGACCTCGCGCGGACGCGCGGTCAGCCCAGGCCGACGGTCCCCACCGCCTGCACCTCGGTCTGCGGCGGCACGATCTCGTTGTAGGCGAGCACCGAGACCTGCGGCAGCTTGCGCTCGATGAGGCGGCGGAACACCAGCCGAACCTTGCTGGAGCACAGCACCACCGGCTGCTGGCCGTTGGCGAGCATCCGCTCGACCTGGGCCTGCACCGTCTTGAGCAGGCGAGCCGCAACGCCGGGCTCGAGCGAGACGAAGGCCCCCTGGTCCGTCTGCTGCACCGCGTTGCCGAGCGTCTGCTCCAGCGCAGGGTCGAGCGTCAGGACCTGCAGCGAGCCGCTGCCCGACAGGTGGGCGTGGGTGATCGCGCGGGCCACGGACTGGCGGGCGTACTCCGTGAGGGTGTCGCTGTCCTTCGTCAGGCGGCCATAGTTGGCGAGCGACTCCAGGATCGGCACCAGGTCGCGGATAGACACCCGCTCGCGCAGCAGGTTCTGCAGCACGCGCTGGATCTCGCCGATGGTGAGCAGGCCGGGCGTGAGTTCCTCGACCACGGCCGGATACTCGGCCTTGATGTTGTTCAGGAGGGCCTGCACGTCCTGACGCGTGAGGACGTCGGCCGCGTGCTGCTTGACGACCTCCGTGAGGTGGGTGGCGACCACCGAGCTCGGGTCGAAGACGGTGTAGCCCATGATCTCGGCCTCCTCGCGTCGGCCCTCCGGGATCCAGTACGCCGGCAGGCCGAACACGGGCTCCTTGGTGGGGATGCCCTCGATGGGGCCGACGGCCATTCCGGCATTCATGGCCAGGAAGTGATCAATCTGGATGTCGCCGCGGGCGATTTCAATGCCGCGCAGGTTGATGCGGTACTCCTTGGGCTTCAGCTGCAGGTTGTCCCGCACCCGGATCGGCGGCAACACGACGCCCATCTTCAGGGCCGTCTGACGCCGGATCATCGTGATGCGGTCGAGCAGATCTCCGCCCTGTGCCGCGTCCACGAGCGGGATCAGGCGGTAGCCGATCTCGAGCTCCATGGGGTCGACGGCGAGGAGGTTCATGACGTTCTCAGGCCCCTTGGGGCCCTCGACCTCGTCAGCCGGCGCCAGCGCGGCGAGTTCGGCCGCGAGGGCCGCCTGGCGGCGGGTCTGGGTGGCCACGTAGGCCGCCAACCCCGCGAGCAGGGCCAGCGTGAGAAACGGGAGCTTGGGGAGGCCCGGCACCACCCCGAGCAGCCCCAACATCGTCGCGACGGCGCCGAGCACGCGCGGGTCGCCGAGCACCTGCGCGCCGATCTCGTTGCCGAGGGAGGTCTCGGTGGCCGCCTTCGAGACCAGGATGCCCGTCCCGACGGAGATGATGAGGGCCGGGATCTGGGTCACGAGGCCATCGCCGACCGTCAGCAGCGTGTAGCGCGAGGCCGCCTCGGAGAGGCTCATGCCGCGCTGCAGGACGCCGATGATGAGGCCGCCGACGATGTTCACGAGGATGATCAAGATGCCGGCGATGGCGTCGCCCCGGACGAATTTCGACGCACCGTCCATCGTGCCGTAGAAGTCGCTCTCGCGCTGGATGGCGTTGCGGCGCTGGCGGGCGTCGACCTCGGTGATGAGGCCGGCGTTGAGGTCCGCGTCGATGGCCATCTGCTTGCCGGGCATCGCGTCCAAGGTGAAGCGGGCCGCGACCTCGGAGATGCGGCCCGCGCCGTTGGTGACGACGATGAACTGGATGACGATCAGGATGATGAAGATGACGACGCCGACGGCGTAGTTGCCACCAACGACGATGCTGCCGAAGGCCTCGATGACGCGCCCGGCCTCGGCGTTCAGCAGCACGAGGCGGGTGGTCGCCACGTTCAGCGACAGCCGGAAGAGCGTGAGGATCAGCAGCAGCGAGGGGAAGGTGCTGAACTCCAGCGGCCGCTGCACGTAGAGGCTGACCATCAGCATCGTGAGGGCCAGCGTGATGTTGGTGACGAGCAGCAGGTCCAGCAGGGCCGACGGCAGCGGCACGACCATCATGCCCACGACCAGCACCATCACGACGGCGAGAACGAGGTCCCCGGAGCGAAGGAAGGAGGCGAGCCCAACGGGCTGCGCCGGCTGCAGGTTGGCGGCCATGATGCAGGTGTACCCTCCGCCCCGCCGGCGACACGGGCCGGGCAGGCCTCTCGACGGGACGCGGCTTGAACATAACACGGGGGCCCGTCCCGGGGCTGTGACCCATGACCACCGCGGGGGGAGGGCCTCAGTCGAGCAGCGGGAAGTCCCGCGACCGCTGCAGCAGCACGAGCAGCTGGTCGAAGCCCCGCCGCTCGACGAGGCGCTTGACCCGCCGGAAGCCAGCCCCGTAGGCGGGGTGCGGGTCCTTCAGCAGGCAGTCGACGTGGTAAGCCGCCATCTCGCCGCCCTGCTCCTGGTGGACGCGGTAGCTCATGTAGTTGCACGAGCCCTCCTCGAGCTCGAAGGCGTGGGGGGGGCCGTGGTGGAAGTTCCACACGTGCATGAGCTCGTGCGCGGCCGTGCCCTCGAGCCACAGCAGGGGCAGGCCGTGCAGCAGGTACACGGTGGCGCGCTTGTTGCGGACCTCCCGGCCGTGCCGCTCCCAGTTCATCGCGGCGACGCCGCTGACGGCCTTGATGCCGGCATGGCTGCGGCCGAGCAGCTGGCCGAGGCGGTGGCGGTCCACCGTCTGCACGGGCACCTGGATCGCCTCGAGGTCCACGCCCCAGCCCGCCATCCGCTGCCGGATGGCCTCCACGGTGCGGGCCACGTCGCCCTCTCGGTGCACGGCCGTCCGGTGGCACAGCCGGCAGATCGCCCGCCCGTCCGGATAGCGCACGCCGCCACCCCCGATGGCGTCGTGGCAGAGCCGGCCGCAGTACAGGCAGGTGGCGAACTCGCGCTGGTGCTCGGCGTGGTAGACGTGGCCCCAGTGGTCCTTCAGCCACGTGCCCACGATCGCCCGGCGGCAGACGTCGCAGCGCGCGGCGTAGTGCTTGCCGTAGCAGTGGGCGTGGACGGCCCGCCCCTCGTGCTCGACGTAGCGATCCGTGATCGGCGTCTCGCAGACGCCGCAGCGGGGCGCGTGGCGCTCCGCGTAGCAGGCGGGGTGCAGGAAGGCCCCCTGGTGGGTGTGGAAGCTCCCCACGATCACCTGGCCGCACGCCTGGCAGCGGAAGTGCTCAGGGTGGAAGGTCAGGCGACCCACCTGAAGGTATCGGCCGGTGATGGGCTCCCGGCAGCTGGCGCAGACCATGCAAGACAGGCTCCAGGCCCCTCATACCCCGGGTCGAGGGGAGCTGGGCCCGGCTGGCCGGAAGAGGCTGCCGTTCAAGCCTCCTTGGGCAACCCTTCGCAGATCAGGAACCGGCACAGCCCACAAGCCTCCCGTGAGACCGAGAGGGCGGGCGCGCAGGACCCACCGTGGAGGAACCCGATGTCGATGAAGGGCAGGCGAGGCGCAGCGAGACTTCAGCGCCACCCTCCAGTGGGGGACAGGTCGGCCGGTGAAGGCCGAGGACACCTACGCGCCAAAGCCCGAGAACAGCATCAGCTGGGAGGGCGGGAGTTGGGGCCTGTGGAAGCTGCACCCAGTAACGCAGGCACCAGGCACACGTCGGCCCCCTCCGGCGTTGGGCTTAATCGAAACTTGTCTCTTTTTCAGCGCGAATTTAACCTCGCGCAGTCTGGCGCACCGGGCCTGCCGCCGACAACACCCTCAGGAGGATCTGACTCATGGCACTCAAGGTGGCTGGCACCCTGTTCAACAGCAACGGCGGCGGCGGCGGCGGCTTCTACTTCAGTGGCGGCCAGCAAGACCGGCGCCGGGATGAGCAGCGGGACGAGGCCGAGGCGACCGACCTATCGCCCGATGAGACGAACTTCTCCCTCGGCTCCCCGGACCGCAGCTTCCTGCCGGGCCGGGCGGCGTCGGCGCTGCGCCTCGGGCTGCCGGCGGCCCCCCTGCCGGAGGCCCCGCTGGCGGCCATCGGGCTCGACGACGAGGCGATCACCCGCTTGCTTGCCGAGGTCCACGGCAAGTTGCGGGTGCTCGAGTTTGCCGTGACGCGCGTCGAGCAGTCCTACCTCCGCCGCCAGCACGCTGAGGTGGGCGAGCTGCGCGTCGGCTGAGCCCGCTCAGCGTCGGCTGACGGCCTCGAAGGCCGGCGGCATCTCCAGGCCGTTGCCCGCCGTCGGCAGGCTGCCCGGACGGGTGTTCAGCTTCTGCACCATCACCAGGATCTCCGCCACCGCGGCGTAGAGGTCCTCCGGGATCGCGTCGTCAATGTCGAGGCGCTTGTAGAGCTCCCGGGCGAGCGGGACGTTCTCGATCATCGGCACGCCAGCCTCGGCGGCCACCTGCTTGATGCGTTGGGCCACCAGGTCGAGGCCCTTGGCCACCACCACCGGGGCCATCATGGCGTCGCGGTCGTACTTGAGCGCCACGGCCACGTGGGTCGGGTTGGTGACGACGACGGTGGCGCTCGGCACGTCGGACATCATGCGGCGCCGCGCGGCCTCCCGCTGGGCCCGCCGGATGCGCCCCTTGACCAGGGGGTCACCCTCCGTCTGCTTGGCCTCGTCCTTGATCTCCTGCTTGGTCATCCGCAGGCTTCGCTCGTACTCCCAGCGCTGGTAGAAGAAGTCGATCGCAGCGAACACGACGAGCGCGAGCACGCAGCGCCACCCGATCGTCCAGGCCAGCTCGGCGAACAGCATCGCCGCGCCGACCTTGTCCATCAGCACGGCGCCGGCCAGCTCGGGGTAGCGCTCTTCGATGGCCTTGTAGGCCACGATCCCCACCACGATCATCTTCACGATGGCCTTGAGCACCTCGACCAGCGACCGGCGCGAGAACACCCGCTTGAAGCCCGCAATGGGGTTGATCTTCTCCAGCGACGGTCTCAGCGGCTCCGCCGTGAAGAGCACGCCCACCTGCAGGTAGTTGGCCACGAGGCCGGCGAGCAGCAGCAGCCCCAGGCACGGGCCCACCAGCAGGAAGAACTGCCAGCCAAGCATCAGGAAGATCCGGTGCAGCGTGTCCACCGTGATGTCCTCGCGGGGGAAGTGGCTGAGCGAGCCCCGCGCAACCTGCTGCAGCGTGCCGCCCATGTCGCCGAGGCTCAGGCGCAGCCCGGCGATCGCGGCCAGCAGCACCACGGCCGTGTTCACGTCCATGCTGCGGGCAATGTTGCCCTTCTTGCGCGCCTCCTCGAGGCGCCTGGGAGTGGGCTTCTCGGTACGTTCCTGGCCGCCGTTCTCAGCCATGGGCCCTGCTCACCCCCCCTTCCCTACGGCGTGAGGAGCGCGAGCACGGTGGCGAAGGTGCGCTCCGTCTGCCCGGCGAGGTAGCCCACGAGCAGGGGGAAAGAGAGCGCCATCGTCATCACGCCCAGGCCGATCTTGACGGGAAACGAGGCCACGAAGACATTCATCTGGGGCAGGATGCGCGCCACGATGCCCATGGCGACCTCGCCGAGGACCAGCACGCCGAGCACCGGCGCCATGATCATCAGGGCCACCCAGAACATGTCGTTGGAGGCGGCCACCACGGACTGCATCGCCCGGGCGTCAAAGGTGAAGGTGCCGAGGGGCACAGCCGTGAAGCTCTTTTGCAGGGCGATGAGCACCCAGTGGTGCCCGTCAAGCAGCAGGAACACGAGCACGCCGAGCAGCATGTAAAACTGCCCCACCACCGAGACCTGGGACCCGGCCATCGGGTCGAAGATGCTCGCCATGCCGAAGCCCATCTGCGTGCCCACCATCTGCCCGGCGAACTGGACGGCGACGAAGAAGAGCTGGGCGAGGAAGCCGATCATCACGCCGAGAAGCAGCTCCGACAGCACCGCCGGCAGCAGGAACCAGAAGGAGCCGAGCTCCTTCGGCAGCGGCTGGTCGAGCAGCATCGGCGTGACGATCAGCGCCAGCATGGCCGAAAGGCCGATCTTCACGCGCGCGGGCACGCTGGCGTTGCCAAGCACGGGCGCCACGAGGAAGATCGCCGACGACCGCACCAGCACCAGCAAGAAGACCAGCAGGGCCTGCTGAGGAAGCTGAAATGCCGCGAAGAGGTTCACGCGGCCGCCCTCACTTCGCGAACTGCGGCAGGTTGACCAGCAGCTGGGTC
Source organism: Candidatus Sericytochromatia bacterium (assembly GCA_035285125.1). Taxonomy (GTDB): domain Bacteria; phylum Cyanobacteriota; class Sericytochromatia; order S15B-MN24; family JAQBPE01; genus JAYKHL01. The sequence goes on from JAYKHR010000117.1 coordinate 19,381, forward strand.
ATGTAGTCCAGCGTGATGCTGAGCATCCAGGGGCCGAAGAAGGCCAGCGCGCCGAAGACCGTGACGATCTTGGGGATGAACGTCAGCGTCATCTCGTTGATCTGCGTGACGGCCTGGAAGATCGAGACGGCGAGGCCGACCACAAGGCTCAGCAGCAGGGCGGGCATCGACAGCTGCAGCAGGAGCCAGAGAGCCCGCTGCGTGAGCTCGAGCACGACGGTCTGGGTCATCCGACAGCCCTCACGAGAAGCTCGTCACGAGGGCGCGGCTGAGCAGGTGCCAGCCGTCGACCAGGACGAACAGGATGATTTTGAACGGCAGCGAGATGACGACGGGCGGAAGCATCATCATGCCCATCGACATCAGGATGCTGGCGACGACCATGTCGATGATCAAGAAGGGCAGGTAGATGACGAAGCCAATCTGGAAGGCCGTCTTGAGCTCGCTGGTGACGAAGGCGGGGATGAGCACGTAGGTGGGCACGTCCCGCGCCAGCTTGGGGCGCTTCACGTTGCCCATCTTGATGAACAGCGCCAGATCCTTCTCGCGGGTCTGGCGGAACATGAACTGGCGGATCGGGGCCTCGGCCCGGGCGATGGCGAGGTCTTGCGAGATGGACTTCTCGGAGAGCGGCTTCCAGGCGTTGGCGTAGATGTCCTGCCCCACCGGGGCCATGACGAAGAAAGTGAGGAACAGGGCCAGCCCGATCACCACCTGGTTGGGCGGCATCACCTGGGTGCCAATGGCCTGGCGCACGAAGGACAGCACGATGACGATGCGCGTGAAGGCCGTCATCAGCACCAGGATGGCGGGCGCGAGGCTGAGGATGGTCAGCATCCCCAGGATCTGCAGCGTCACGGCCATGTCTTGAGGCGCCTCGGAGCCGCTCACGCCGAGGTTGATGTTGGGCACGGGCACGGGCGCGGCCAGGGCAGGCACGGCCAGGAAGGCCGCCAGGAGGGCCGCCCCACCGGCCACGCGCAGGAAGCCGGGGACGGCCATCAGTCCCACCCGCCGCGCCGCCCCAGGTCCGTCAGGGCGCCACGGAAGGCGTCTCCGCCGGGGCCTTGCATGACGGTCTCCATGTCATACATCTGGTTGAAGGAGGTGTTCTGGCCGCGGCTCGCCGCCAGGAGCATCGCCGCCTGGGTCGGATCGTCGATGGTGGCGAGCGTGGAGAGGCCCTGCGGCGAGGAGCCGACCACGATCAGGCGATCGCCCCCAACGCTGACGAGGTGCATGCTGTGCTGGGGCCCGAGGCTGGTGCTCTCCAGCACGACGAGGTTGCGGCCCTTGCCCACGGCCAGCCCCATGGGCAGCTTGCCGCCTCCCACCTTCCGCACGAAGGCCAAGGCCGCCAGCATCAGGCCGATCACGACCACCAGCTTGAGGATGAGGCCGCCCGTCTGCTGCCACCAAGGTGCCTCCGCCTCGAGCTTGGGCTCCTCGTAGTCGCGCAGCTTGAAGGGCTGGTCCTCGGCCATGTAAGCCGGGCCAGCCGGCTTGGGCCGGGCCGAGGGGGCCGCAGCGGGGCGGGCGGGTGGCGCGGGGGGGGCTGCCGCCGGTGGCGCCGCGGCCGGCGGCTCTTCGGGGGCCTGCGCCTCCACGCCGGGCGGCAACCCCTCCGAGGCCGGCGGCGCCTCGGGCTGGCCGGCGGCGGCCCCTCCGCCCCCCGTGGCGGTGCGAAGGCCAGCCTCCGCCGCGCCCTGAAGATCGACAGGGGCCATGACCTTCCAGCCATCGGCCCCGCCGCCCGCCTGGGCCAGCGCGGCGGCGGCCGGCGGACCAGCCCCCAAGAGGAGGGCGGTCAAGGTCACGTTCACGAGCAGGGTGCGAAGGTATGGCGCCACAGGAACTTCCGGTGCGGCCGGCGCGTCTCCCGTACCCCTGCGTCGGGCGCCCGACGCGGGTCGAACGGGGGTCAGGCCACCGGTCCCTGATACATAACACCATTCAACATAACAAACTTGCCACGGCCACACATGTGATCGATGTCCCAAACGCGGCGAGTCCGAGCCCGATTGCCTTGCCGCGGCGGCCTTCCGAGGCGCGGGCGAAGTTACCGCGTCAGGACAGGACCTTGCGCACGGCGTCGAGGACGCGGTCGGCGTGGAAGGGCTTGACGACGAAGTCCCTGGCGCCCTGCTCGATGGCCTCGACCACGAGCTGCTGCTGCCCCATCGCGCTGCACACGATCACGCTGGCGCTCGGGTGGGTGCGGCGGATCTCCCGCAGGGCCGAGAGGCCGTCGAGCTCAGGCATCGTGATGTCCATCAGGACAAGATCGGGCTCTTGCTCCCGGAACCGCTGGATCGCCTCGAGGCCGTTGGAGGCCTCGCCGCAGACCTCAAAGCCATTGCGGGCAAGGATGTCCCGAATCATCTTCCGCATGAACGCGGCATCGTCGACGACGAGTATCTTGGACATCCCAGGGGCGGCCTCCGCGAGGACCGACACACCTGTCGTCCCCCGCCGTTACTTGATATTGAGGCCGTTGAAGCGCTCTTGCGGGCTGACGATTTCTGTCAGACGGATGCCGAAGTTTTCGTCGATGACGACGACCTCGCCCTTGGCGATCAACTTGCCGTTTACCAGCATGTCTACAGGTTCTCCGGCCAGCTTGTCAAGCTCGACGACGGAGCCCTTGCCAAGGTCGAGGACCTCCCGAATCTGCATCCGGGTGCGCCCGAGCTCCACGGAGACCTTGAGCGTGACGTCCAGGATGAGGTCGAGGCCGCTCAGGCCCTCGCCACCCGGCTGCCGGGTGAGGGGGGCAAACTGGGCGGATTTCACGGCCACAGGGTCCTGCTGGGGGAACGCCCCGGCCATGGCCGCCGCCAGGCCCGGGTCGCCGAGCGGGGGCAACCCACCCCCCACCGAGGCAGCGGCCGAGGGCAGGACATCCGCCACGGCGGACCGGGGCACCGTCGATTCGGCCGTTTCGCTCCAGGCCGACACGGACGAGGGCGCGAGCTCCGGGCTGGCCGCCACCTGCGGCTGCCCGGCAGCCTGCGCGGCCTCCGGGTTGTCGGCAGCCAGGACGAGAATCTCCACCATGTCCCGCGCGCTCTGGTGCGGGACGAGCTCCAGCAGCACGCTGTCGACCAGCCCCTCGATGCTGAAGCGGTGCCGCACCAGGGTGAGCGGGCCGCCCGCTGCCAGCCCTCGCAGCGCGGCGTGGGCGCCCAGGGCCTCGACGGCCACCCGCGGCGGCGTGATCGTCACCCGGCGAAGCATCAGGGTGCTGAGGGTGTTCGCCGCGTTGCCCAGCCCCTGGTTGAAGGCCTCACCGATGGCGGAGAGCTGCGCGTCGTCGAGCTCGGTCGCCGGCGCGGAGCCATCGCCCCCCATCATGAGGTCGCAAACGATGGCCGCGTCGCCCGCCCGCATCACGAAGACATGCGGGTGGTCTGCACCGGTCTGGAGGTCCAGCGCGACGAGCACGGCTGGCTCCGGGTGCTCGGCCCCCAGCGCGTCGAGGTCGGCCTCGCCGACGTCTTCGACCGCCAGCTGCACCGTCTTGTTGAGCAGCATCGTCATGGTCGAGGCAGCTGCCCCCAGCGCGTAGTTGCTGAGGTCAGAGAACGACTTGCGCTCCTGCTCGGTCAGAGGGCCGCCGACGCCGCCCGGGGTGGACTCGCTCATTCGTCTTCCGTTTCCTCTTCGCCGACGACGCGGGTGACCTGCACCGCCAGCTTGTTCCGCACCAGGCCTGGCCGGCCCTTGAACTTCAACCGGTCCGCCACGAGGACGGGCAGGTCCTCGTCGACGTAGGAGGTCAGCGGGATGACGTCACCCACGCCCACCTTGAGGATATCCGCCACCGTCAGCTCGGCAGTGCCCAGCAACACCTGGAAAGGGATCTTCGTGGCCTCGACGCCCTGGCGGATGTCCCTTGCGTGCTCCGGCAGCTGCTCCTGCTTCGCGAGCGTGAACATCATCTGCGAGCTGATCATCTGGATGACGGGCTCCAGCACCACAAAGGGGATGCAGATGGAGAGCGGCCCGGAGGAGTCGCCGAACTTGGCCTCGAAGGTGATGAGGACGACGACGTCGGTGGGCGGCACGATCTGGATGAACCGGGGGTTCATCTCCATCGACTCCTGCTTGGGCTGCACCTTGACCACCGAGCTCCAGGCCTCCTTGAAGGCCTCCAGCGCGCGCAGGATGATGGTGCCGACGAGGGCCCGCTCGATTTCCGTGAGGTCGCGTCGCATGCGACTGACCCGCCCAGGCCCGCCCAGCATCCGGTCAATGATGGCCGACGCGATGTCGAGGTTGATTTCGAAGATGCAGTTGCCGACGAGCGGGGCGATCGAGAAGATGTTCACGATCGTCGGGCTCGGCACCGAGCGGATGAACTCGTCGTAGGTCAGCTGCTCGACGGAGGCCACCTCGATCTGAACGACCATGCGAAGGTGGGCCGAAAGCACCGTGCTCAGGATGCGCGCGAAGTTTTCGTGCATCATCGAGAGCGTGCGGATGTGCTCCTTCGAGAACTTGTTCTGGCGCTTGAAGTCGTAGACGCGGACGCTCTTCTCGCGGCGCCCGGCGTCGTCCTTGACCTTCTCGGCCGTCAGTTCCCCCGTGGAGAGGGCTGACAGCAGCGCGTCGATCTCGTTTTGAGAGAGGATTTCAGCCACGGCAGGCCACCCGGGCCCTCACGGGGCCAGACCGGACGGCACGGCGCCCCACGGAGAGCAGGACGCCGTGCACGGCCTCACGACACCACGAATTCGGTGAAGAAGACGTTCATGACCTCTGGCAAGGGCGGAGGCCCATGGTGCTCGCCCTCGCTGCCGCCACCACCCTCGCCCTCTTCAGCCGGGGCCTCCTTGGCCTTCTTCTCGGCCGGCGCGGCCGGGGCATGCTGGCCCGGCGGCGCTGGCGGAGGCCCGAAGACCTCCTTGAGTTGCGCGTTGAGGTTTTCGCGGATCTTGGTGCGGAGCCTGGAGCGACCCGCATCGGTCTTGAGTTCCTCGGCGCTGTAGCCTGCGATGGTTTCGATCGTGACGTCCTTCATGAAAGCGACATACTTCTCGAGGGGATCGACCTTCTTGGCGCCGGCGTTGCCGCCACCACCCGGCGGCCACAGCACGTCGTCCTGCACGTACTGCAGCACGATTGAGAACTTCAGGTAGCGCCCGCCCTTGAGGTTGATGATCTGCGAGTTGAGCAGCGGCACGCTCGGGCCAGCCGAGCGGACCTTGGGCTTGTGAAGCTTGGCCTCTTCCTCCGCCGCAGCCTTGGCCTTGGCGATCATGAACTGCGAGACGTAGAAGTGCACGCCGAGGAAGCTTGCCCCCACGGTGGTGAGCGCGAAGCCGAAGCCGAGCGCCAGCCACTTGAGGTCGGGCGACATGCCGCCCTTCTTCTTCTCGTCCTTGCCGTCTTTCTTGAGGTTCTCTGCCATGCTTCCAACTCCTCGCCGCGGTCCGGCGACCGACCCCCATCGTCACCCGTGGCGGTCGGTCGGTTCAGTGGGGGGGCTCACATGCGCGACATATCACTGCCGCTGCAGACGTCATAGCTGGCCGGCGGGCCGCTGACCTTTGATGTCCGACTTCAGGATGACGATGTCGACCCGGCGGTTCCTGGCCCGGTTCTCGGCGCTGTCGTTGGCCACTATCGGCTTGTATTCCCCGTATCCCGCTGCGGATAACGTGTTCGGGGGGAGGCCCTGGGCCTCGATCATGTACTTCACGACGGACGTGGCCCGGGCTGTCGACAGCTCCCAGTTGCTGGGGTACTGCCGGGTGCGGATGGGCGTGTCGTCCGTGTGCCCCTCGATGAGGATGTTGCGTCGGCTGTGCTTGATCGTCTTCGCGACCTTCGCCATGATGCGCACGGCGTCCGGGCGCAGGTAGGCCTGGCCGGCGTCGAAGAACGCGCTGCTCGCGAGGGACACCACCAGGCCCCGCTCCGTCATCTTGGTCGAGACGGCCCCCTCGTCGCCGTCCTCGCGCGTCGCCTTCTCGATCTGCCGCTGCATCTCGGCCAGGGCGAAGTCCATCGGCGACTGGCCGCCCACGAGCACGTTGGGCGAGCCGTTGATGGGGGCCTCGCCTGCCCCCGAGGTGATGTGAAAGGCATTCCGCATCGCGTTCTGGAGCTCGGAGATCTTCCGGTAGTCTGAAACGGCGAGGGCATACAGGATCACGAAGAACGCCATGAGCAGCGTGATGAGGTCGGCGTACGTCAGCAACCACCGCTCGTGGTTCGCATGTCCGCCGTGTTTCTTCTTCTTGCCCATGGCTAGTGCTTCTTGCTTCCGACGTGCGCTCGGTGAGAGGGCGCCAGGAAGCTCTTGAGCTTCTCCTCGACGATCTGCGGGTTGTCGCCGGCCTGGATGGAGATGATGCCCGCGATCATGATCTCCCGGACATGCACCTCCTCCTCGCTGCGGCGCTTGAGCTTCTGCGCCATCGGCAGCCACAGCAGGTTGGCCGTCCACACGCCGTAGAGCGTGGCCGTGAAGGCGACGGCGATGCCGGCGCCCATCTGCTCGATCGAGCCGCCCAGGTTGCCGAGCAGGGAGATCAGGCCCATCACGGTGCCGATGATGCCCATCGTGGGGGCAAAGCCGCCCAGGCCGTCGAGGATGGCCGCGGGGGTGGCGTGGCGGGCGGCCAGGAAGTCGATCTCGGTCTCGAGCATCTCCTTGATGGTGTCCTGGTCGAGGCCGTCAGCCACCAGCTGGATGCCCTTCTGCAAGAAGGGGTCGCCCGCCGCCTGCACCTCGGACTCCAGCGACAGCAGGCCCTCGCGTCGGGCCTTCTCGGCAAACTTCACCAGCTTGTTGACGATCTCGGTCTCCTCGAAGCCGTTCTTCTTGAACGCCATGCCCATGCACTTGGGCAGGTTCTTCAGCTCGTGCATCGGGAAGCCCAGCAAGGCGCATCCCAGCGTGCCGCCCAGCACGATGAGGGCGGCGGAGGGGTTCAGCAGGCTGAGCACGGCCCAGAAGTTCCAGCCGTTCTCCCAGATGTGGGCGACGATCATGGAGCCGAAGCCCACGAGCAGGCCGAGCGCGGTGGTAATTTCCATAGGAGCGGGGTTCCTCTATCAACCTCGGGTGCTCAGCGGAGCTCAGGGGGTGCCGGTCGGCCCAGCGAGGAGCCGCCGGCGGAAGGCCACGACCCGTTCGATGATCTCGTCAACGCCCTCCCGGACGACGTAAGTATGCTCGGTCGTGAGCTTCAAGACCGTGTCGGGCGTGGCCTCAACGGTCTCGATGAGGTCCGAGTTCAGCAGGAAAACCGAGCCGTTCAGGCGAGTCACTTGTATCATGAAAGAGCCTCCCGCAAAGCGCCACGTTCGTCGTTCAGGCGCTGGATGAACACCAGCAGCTCCGCCACCACGGGGTACAGGACCTCGGGGATGGCGGTGCCGATTTCAACTTGGGCCAGGGCCGCCGCGAGGTCGGGGTTCTCCTCGACCGGCACGCCGGCCTCCCGGGCCACAGCCACGATGCGGTCGGCCAGGTGGCCCTCGCCAGCGGCCACAACGGTCGGGGCCACGTCCCGCCCCGCCTCGTAGCGCAGCGCCACGGCCCGTCGCGCATCGTTCGGCCGCCCTTTGGACGCGTCCATGTCAGACCCTCCGGTCAAAGCGCAGCACCTCGACCCCCTCGAGGGCCGGGGCCCCGGCGGGCGCGGGTGCGCTGGCGACCCGCGTGGTGAGGTGGGCTGCCTCGTGGCCGCGGGCCGCCAGGGCCTCGCGCAGCCCCTCGAGGCGCGCCTCGACGAAGGCCCGCAGCTCGGCGTCGGCGAGGCCTAGCGTGAGCGTGAGGCGGCCGCCGGCCTCCACCAGGCTGGCCTGGACGGTGGCAAGGTGCTCGGTCGGGAGCACCAGGTCGAGGCGCGTCACCCCCTCCGGGACCTCGGGGGACGCGGGATGCCGATGGACCTGCAGGGCGGCCTCCTCGGCGAAGGCCTGGCCCCGCGGCACCAGCAGGGGCACGGCATGCGCCGAGGCCACCACGCCAGCGGCCGGCCCGGCGCTCGCCAGTTGAAGGTATCGGACTTCCGCCACGGCCTCGCTCAACGTGTGCTTCAGTTCAGGATGAGACGCCCCCAGGGCGCGCGCCGCCTGCTCGAGCAGGGACGCCAGCTCGGGCCCACGGCCCGGCGCGGGGTTCACATAACTTATACCCGAGCCTGGAACTGGCCGCTGTGACGGGAGTACGGGCGCCGGTGCGTCCTCTGGGGAGGCCGGGGCCTCCGGGTACGGTGTCCCCTCGCCAGGGCCCGCCGCACCCGGGGGCGTGAGACGCCCCACCCACGTCCGCAGCGCGGCCTCCAGCGTCGTGGCGGGGCCCGCCAGGGGCAGCGCGTCGAGGGCTGCGAGCAGGGCCCGGGCCGCCTCCCCCCCCGTCCCGGGGGCCGTGGCGGCGCCTTGCAGGCCGGGCAGCGCAGCCAGCAGCCTGGGCGCCAGGGCCACGGGCGCCCAGGGTTCAGCCCGCGCCATCACCTGCGCGAGCGTCGCGGGCGCGAGGGGCAGCCCGGTGCGCTGCAACAGGGCGGCTGCGGCAGCCTCCCGCGGCCCGACGTGCGAGAAGGGTCGCAGGGCCTGCAGCAAGCGTTGGGCCGCGGGCACGTCCAGCCGACCGTCCCTCGCCACGAGCGCCCTGGCGACGGCGCGGCCGCGCGCATCCGCCGGAAGGCCGTGTTCGCGCAGCGTCTCGTCGAGCTCGGCATCCGGCACCGCCTGGGCCTGGCCGTCCGGAGGCCCGCTGGCCTGCACCGCCAGGCGGACCACGCCCCCGGGCTGAGCCTCGACGCGGACGAAGAGGCGATCGCCCACGCGCAGCTGGGTGTGGGCCTCCGCGTCCACGCGGTGCCCGAGCAGGTCCAGCACCGCCTCCGTGCCGCGAAGCGCCAGCACGCGGGCCTCCGCGACGCTGCCGCTCTCGGCCGCGGCACGCAGGGCCCCCCACAGCGCCGCGTCCGGCCCCGCGCTGGCGGAGCCGGAACCGGGCTGGCCGAGGTTGAGGCCACGGATTTCCATCGGGGTCTGGGTCCATCCGGGGCCACCGGGGTGGCCCCCTCAGCGCGTTACCGCTTCAGGTTGAGCAGTTCCTGCAACACCTCGTCCGAGGTCGTGATGACGCGTGAGGCCGCCTGGAAGCCACGCTGGGTGGTGATCATGTCGGCGAACTGCTCGGCGAGGTCCACGTTGGAGTTCTCGAGCGAGCCGGACAGGATGGAGCCGGCCTCTGCCTGGGCCGGGGCACGCACCACGGCGTCGCCGGAGTTGTTGGTCTTGATGAAGTTGTTGTCGCCCTCCTTCTGGAGGCCACCAGGGTTCGAGAAGGTGGCGAGAGCCATCTGGGCCAGGATGCGCTGGCGGCCATTGGAGTAGACGCCGCTGACGATGCCGGCCTTGTCGATTGCCACGCTCGTCAGGTCGCCCCGCGAGAAGCCGTTCTGGTCGACGGCCACCGCGGTGGTCTCGTTCGCGAACTGGGTGATGCCGACCCCCTCACCGACCTTGCCGAAGTTGGGGGTGATCTTGGTCGTGGCGACCTCGCCCGAGGCGAGCTTCCAGGCCAGGTCGATGGAACCGGCGGGGTAGGGGTCTCCGACCTTGAGGGTGCCGGGGTTCTTGAGCGTACCGTTCGCCGTGAAGGCCAGGAGCGCCGTGCCACCGGCCGGGGGCGTGGGGGGAATGGTCGGCGTGGCGATGGCAGCGCCGCCCGCGTCGACGAGGGTGGGGTCGTTGTTGACGACCTCCCAGGTCCAGTCGGAGGCGGCCGTGTGGGTGAAGCGGAAGGTCACCTGGTGGACGCCGCCGAGTGAGTCGAACACGTCGACGGTGGTCTCGGTGAAGCTGCCCGGCGGCGGTGGGGCAGCGGCGGCCACGTCCAGGCGCTGGTCGAGGTTGCCCTTGAAGGTGACCTCCGTGGTGCGCCGCGGGGGGATGAAGGAGCCCTGCGGGACCTTGATCTCGCGGATGGGAACGGCCGGATCGATCTCGTAGTACGACTCGCCGGCCGCGTCCTTGCGCTCGACGGACTGGTAGCCCATCACCTTGAGGCCGCTGGTGGGGCTCACGAGGTTGCCGTTGCGGTCGAAGTCGAACGAGCCGTTGCGGGTGTAGAAGCGCTGGGGGCCGTCCGCGAGCATGAAGAAGCCGCTGCCCTGGATGGCGATGTCCGTGACCTTGCCGGTGGTGGCGATCGTGCCCTGCGTGTGGACGGTGTCGATGCTCGCCACCTGCATGCCGAGGCCCACCTGCCGGACGTTGATGCCACCGCGATCCACGGAGCCGCCAGGCGCCGTCGAGGGGCTGGTCAGCTGCGAGACCGCGTCGGCGAAGTTGACGCGAGAGAACTTGAAGCCGGTGGTGTTGACGTTCGCGATGTTGTTGGAGATGACGTCCATGCGCGCCTGGTGGTTGCGCATGCCGGTCACGCCCGTGAAGATCGAACGGATCATGGGGAAGCTCCTCCTGAACTACCTGCAAGCCGAGGGTTGAGAGAGTCGGGGGCAGGGCGAGGCGCGTTCTGCGCTCGCGGGGGCTTCCTGGCCCCGCCCGTGGGCGGGGTGTCGGTCCGGCCTGGTGGCTGCCCCCCCGGGGGTCACACGATGACGGCGCTGTCGATGTTGGTGAACACGTTCTCCTTGAGCGCCGCCGGATCGACGGCCGTGATGACGGTGCGGTTGCGGACGCTGACGACGAGGGCAGCCTTCTCCGAGAGCACGAGGGCCTCCCGTGCGCCCTTGGCGGCGGCGCGCTCGACGCCGGCCTGGATGCGGTCCCAGTCGGCCTTCTCGAGCTGAATCTGCCGGGAGGTGAGGCGGGCCTGGGCGTGCGCGCTGACCTTGAGCGGGGCCTCGGCCAGCTTCTCCGTGAAGACCTCGCCGAAGCTCGGTCCCGCGGGAGCCGCCGGCTTGCGAGCCGGGGCGCCGGGGCCGAGGGGCCCGACGGGGCCCAGCGGGGCGTTGAAGAAGACCTCGTCCACCATCTCGGGTGCTCCGCGCCGGGCTCAGCCGGCGGCCTTGGTCGGCACGTTGGTCACAGACTGGATGGTGGAGGCGTCGTATTCCTTGTCGCCAACCACGACCTTGGTGACGCCTCCCACCTGCCGGACCTCGGACACGACGCCCTTCACGGTCTCCGAGTTCTCCCCCGGCGTCACGAGGGTGACGTGCTTCCCGATCATGGTGCTCGCCTGGCTCAGGGAGGCGAACTGGGTCTGGGCCTCCATCAGCTTGTTGAGGTTCTGCATCTGCTCCAGCGAGGAGAACTGGGCCATCTCGGCGATGAACGCCGAGTCCTCCATCGGCTTGAGCGGATCCTGGTTCTTGAGCTGCGTGGTGAGCAGGCGCAGGAAGGCGTCCTTGCCCAGGTCCTTGGATGCAAGCCTGGCGTTGCTCTTGGCCTCGGCCTGGCCGAGCAGGGAGCTCAGCGAGCCAACGAGGGCGGTGCCTGTGGGCATGAAGGTTCCTCCTTCTGGTGGGGACAGTGGGTCTATCGGCAGCGCAGCCTGGAGGCTTGAGCGCAGCCTGGAGGCAGTCGGCGGGGAGGCCGGGGGCCAACCTCTCCGCCATCGCTCACGCGACGAAGTTGATCGCTGAAACGCCGGCGCCCGCGGCGTAGGCCGCCGCACCCGCTGCCGCCTCGTCCCCCGCCCCGCCGCTCCAGCCGTCATAGCCGCCGGAGAAGCGCGGGCCCTGCGAGGGCTGCTGGCCAGAGCCCTGGCCGCGGGGATCGGCGAAGGCCGAGCCCCCCATGTCGAACCCGCCGAGGCCCGAGCTGCTCAGCGCGACCTCCACGCGGTCGACCTTGATGCCCATCTCCTGCAGGCTGCGCTGGAGGCCGACGAGCTGGGTCTCGAGCATGCCCTTCACCTGCGCGGAGTCTGCCGTCAGCTGGGCGCTCAGGACGCCCTGATGGGCCATGACCTTGATCTCGAGCTTGCCGAGGTGCTCGGGGTACAGCTGCAGCTTGATGGTGTTTTGCTGCTGCGCCTTCATGAGCTCGGCCTGCTTGAGGATCTGGGGCAGGACCTCATCAGGCCGAGCGGCCTGGGTGGCGGCCTGAGGCTGGGCCGTGGCCCGGCTCGCCTCCCCGCCGCTGGCCTTCTCCGGCGCCGCGTTGAGCGTCGTCGGGCCGCTGGTGGCCTCGGCAGGGGCGGCCTCCGCCGTGGGCTCGGCCTCCTCGGAGGCGGCTGCGGTCACGAGGGCAGCCGTTTCGAGGCTCATCGCCTCGTCCGACAGCTGCACCGGGGTGATCGACCCCATCGTGACCGGTGCCGCCTCGGCGTCGGGCTGGGCCTCAACCCAGTTCAGAAACGGGTCGACCGGGGCCACCGGCCCCGTGGCCTGGGTGGTCCCGACCTGGACCGCCTTCACGTTCACGGCCTGCGCCGCCTGCGTGAGGGCGGAAGGGGCGGCCTGGCCCGGCTGGGGCCCCGCCGGGGTAGCCACCGCCACCTGCGCCGCGAGCTGGGCCACGGCCTGCGGCAGGGCCGCCGCCGGGGTGCCCGCGGTGCCGAGCGCCGCCGCGGCAGCCAGGGCCGGGTTGGGCGCCGCGGCGGTCGGCGCCGCAGCCTGCGTGGGGGGAAGCTGGAACATCACCACCTGAACCTGGAGGTTCAGCTGCGCCTGGCCGACAGCGTCTGCCGCCACCTGAGGCTGCCCAGCCTGGTCCTCGGCGGGCGCGTCGGGCGAGGTGGCACCGTCCGAGGCGACCTCGGTCGAGGCGGCCTCGGTCGAGTCGGGCTCTGGTGCCGCGTTCGGCTCCGAGGGGGGGGCGGCCGTGGCGCCGGCATCCCGGTCTTGCGAGACCTCGGGACGCTCGGGGCGGGGGGCCTGCTGGGGCCGCTCGGCGGCGGTCATCGCGGCGCCGAAGTCACCGCCGGGTTTTCGGGTGCCGGGTGGAGCAGCTGCTGGCCTTGCGGCCAGGAACCCACCCTCGATCGCGAGCTGGGGCACGAGAGGCCACCTCCTTCGATCGTGCGCCGGGGCGCACCTGGGGATGCACCCCATGTATCGGCGCCCCCGAAGGGACCTTGAGGGGCCCGTAAGCCCCGTCACACGCTCCGGCGGGTGTGGCGCAGCGTGGCAATCTCGTCGAGCAGGGCCGCCTCGGCCCGGTCCAACGACCGGCGCCAGGCCTCGAAGTCCCGAGCCTTGAGGCGCCGCAGCACCTCGGCCTCCTGCTGCGTCACGAGCAGGACCTCTCGCTGGTTCAGCACCCGCGCCTCGCAGGCCTCCAGGCGGCGCCGAGCCGCCTCGATCCGGGCGGCGTGGGCGTCCAGACAGCCGTGCATGGTCAGCACGTGGTCAAGCTCGAGCCGCCCACCGAGCTCCGCGGCGAAGGCCTGGCGAGAGGCCTCAGCCTCCGACTCGAGCCGCGCGAGGTCCGCAGCCTCGGCGGCCTGGTCGCCCAGCAGGCGCCGGAGCTTCTCCTCCTCGCGGCGCTGGGCCTGCTCGCGCACCTCCAGGAGCGTCTGATACCGGAAGGCGAACCGCTTCATGCCCCCCGTTGTACCACGGCCGCGCCGGGAGGGCTGTGATGGGACGGACGCGGCCAGCAGCGCGAGGCGACCCCCAGGGCACGCTGCAGCCACCCCTGGCGCTCCAGCCGCCCGAACACGACGGGCTGGCCCCCGAGGCTCTCCTTGTAGGTCGCCACGGCCGCGAGGCGGCCGCTCGGCAGGCAGTCCAGCTGCCGCACGCCGCGGGCGTGCAGCGCCTCCAGGGAGTCTGCCATCAGCAGGGTCCCGGGGTTCGAGCCGTTGTGGTCGGGGTGGGTCGCGAGGTGCAGCTGCAAGGCGGCGCCCGCCCCCAGCGCGATCAGCTGGAACCCGATGGGTGTGCCCCCCTCCCAGACCAGGCACAGCAGCAGGTCCGCCCGCCCCTCCGCCAGGAGGGTCCGAAACCACCGCGCGTCGCGCACCCACCGCGTGTACTGCCAGCGAGCCGCGTGGGCCGCATACAGCGGGAAGAACGTGGCCACCGCGGCGGGCGCCGGCGCCTCCTCGACCGTGACGCGCAGGCCCGCCCGCCGGGCCTGCCGAACGTGCCGCCGCCGCGTGGCGCTGAAGCCCGCCAGCTGAACCTCGGCCGGCAGCACCGGGATCACGCGCGTGGCGTCGAGCGTCGGGTCCGGCGCCTCAGGCACGGCCCCGCCGAGCGCGTGGGGGTTGCCCACCACGCAAAGGTCGCGATGGCGCGCCCAGAGGGCCTGCACCACCTCGCGATGCTCCCGGGCCGTCAGGGTTCGCGGCGCCAACACCCCCCCGTAGCCGCCCTCCACCCCGCACTCGGCCCGCCGCAGCAGCCCGCGGCCCACGCGTCGCACGAGCCGCGGCACCACGATCTCCTCCCCGCCAGGCAGGCGAAAGCCCAAGGGGCTCGGGAGGCCCCCCAAGCCCGCCGCCACCGCCCCGTACCACGCGGGCGACTGAAAGAAGGTGGCGTCGGGGCAGGCCCGGTAGGCCCGCTCCCACGACGCCAGGGTCACGTCCATCAGCTCCATCGGCACCCCCGTCACGCCCGCTGGCGTCTGCGCCGAGCGTAACGCCTCAGGGCGCCTCAGGCCTGTCGGGGAGGGACAGCGAGGTTCAGCCGCCAGGGCTGAAGCGGTGCACCTTGGAGGGGCGGTGGTCGATGGCGGTGACGCGGCTGGGCTCCTGGCCCCCCGTGGTGCGGACGGCCGAAACCGTCCAGCGGTGCACCACCCCGCGCTGCAGGGTGGCGTCGCCCTCGGTGGGCAGCACGTCGGGGAACTTCTCCAGCGCCACGGGGCTGCGATCGCCCAGCTTCAGAGAGGTGCTGGGGGTGAGGGCCGCGTAGACGACGCGGTCGTCGTTGGCCCGCCAGACCTTCACGTAGTACCAGGTCGCGGCATCCACCCGCTCCCAGCTGAGGGTCGGCACCTCGTCCACGCCGAGGACGGCGTTGTCCGCCGGTTTCAGCCCGGCGGGCGCGGGGACCTCGTCCTTCAGCACGACCACGGCCTTCTCGTCGGAGGCCGTGAGGAGCTTGCTGTCGCCGGCCAGGGCCTGCACCTTGTAAGAGGCGCCCTGCCCGGCCCCCAGCGCGTCGTCGACCCAGCCCGGAGCTTGCAAGGAGGCCTTCACGCTGGCCTGGCCCCCCTCGAACCGCCGGATGACCTCGTAGATCCGGGCGTTGGGGGCTGCCGGCCAGCGCACGTGGATCCGGTGGCGGGGGGTCAGGGTCTCGGTGTCCACCGTGGTGACGGCCAGCACGTCGAGCGGCAACAGGCCGGAGGGGCTGCCTGCCGAGGTCGGACCGGCCCCCTTGACGGGGGTGCAGCCGACGAGCCCGAGGCAGGCAAGCAGCGACAGGGCCAGGCGTTGGGGACGGGACACGGTCATCACCTCGGGGCGGGGTAGGGGCGCTTCATCGTAGCGCAGCGAGCGGGACGGGCGGTGTGATACGTGCCGCCGGGGCAGGGCCGCGGCTCAGACCATCATCTCGCGCAGCTTGTCCTCGTTGCGCAGCGTGAGGCGGTTCTTCTCGAGGTGGATGATGCCCCGGTCCTGGTAGTCCATCAGCACGCGCGTCAGGGTCTCCCGGCTGGTGCCGGCGAGGCTGGCGAGTTCCTGCCGGGTCATCGTGCTGGTGAACGACAGCCCCTCCGGCGTCTGCTCCCCGTGCTCCTTGCCGAGCTCCAGCAGCAGCCGGGCCACGCGGCCCGGGGCCGAGAGGAACGCCAGGCTCTCCATGTTGCGGTCCGCCGTTCGGAGGCGCTGAGAGAGGGTCACGAGGAGCTTCAGCGCGATCTCCGGGTTGGAGCGGAGCAGGCGCAGGAAGTCGTCCCGTTGCACCGTGACC
This sequence comes from Candidatus Sericytochromatia bacterium, assembly GCA_035285125.1. Taxonomy (GTDB): domain Bacteria; phylum Cyanobacteriota; class Sericytochromatia; order S15B-MN24; family JAQBPE01; genus JAYKHL01. The sequence continues at coordinate 35,193 of JAYKHR010000117.1, forward strand.
ATCTGGACGTCTTCCACGGAGATCGCGGAGGCGGAGCGAGAGAGGCCGTCAATGAGGCTCATCTCACCGAAGAAGTCGCCGTCTTGGAGCACGCCCAGGATGTGCTCCCGGCCGTCGTCCGCGTTCACGACGATCTTGACCTTGCCCCGCACGATGACGTAGCACGCCGTGCCGGGATCATCCTCGTAGAAGATGACGTTGCCGCGGCCGAAGCTGCGGCTCCGGGCGACGGCAGCCAGCTGGTCGAGCTCGCTGGCGTCCAGGTCCGCAAAGAGCGGCACCTGCTGCAAGGAGGCCTTGATGTCGGAGGCACGTATCGCCATCGTTCGCCCTCGTGAACCCCGGGTGAGGCCCTGTGGACAACGTTCCCACCCGCGCTGCGCCAAGATCTTAGCACGTCCGGCAGCAGGCCGGGGAGCTTCCGTCAGGAGCGCACGGGGGCCGCCCGCCCCGCCAGGCGACGCCAAGCGTCGAGCGTCTCGTCCGTCGCCTCCTCCGGGATGCGCAGCGAGAGGCGCACCACGAGGTCTCCGCGCCGGGCGCCCGGGGGGCCGGGGAGGCCGAGCCCCGCCAGGCGATGCTCGCTGCCGCCCTGCGTGCCGGGCGCGAGGCGCAGCGGCACCGGCCCCTGCAGCGAGGGCACAAGGACCTCGGCGCCGAGCACCGCGTCGAAGACGGACACGGGGAGCTCCACCCGCAAATCCTTGCCCTCGCGGGTGAGGGCCGCGTGGGGCAGCACGGCGACGCGGACGAGCAGGTCGCCCGGGGGGCCCCCGAAGTCGCCGGGGTCGCCCTCCCCGCGCATCCGCACGCGCGCCCCCGACTCGATCCCGGCCGGCAGCCGCACGCGCAGCCGGCGCGTCTCGCCGCTCGGCGGCGTCAGCACGACGACCACGGAGGAGCCCTCGGCAACCTCCTCCAGCGTCACCTCCGCCGTGACCTCGAGATCGGCGCCCCGGCGGGGCGGGTTGGCCGCGGCGCCGAGGGCCTCCGCGGCTGCATCGAAGAGGGCGCCGAAGAGGCTCTCGAGGCCCTCCGGCTGGGGCGCCTTGCGGCCCGCCACCCGGGGCCCTCCCCAGGTGGTCTGGGCGTCGTAGGCCTCGCGTCGCTGGCGATCGCCGAGCGTGTCATAGGCCTCGGTGAGGGCCTTGAAACGCGCCTCCGCGGACGGGTCTCCCGGGTTGAAGTCGGGGTGGTGCCGCCGGGCGAGGCGACGGTAGGCCTTGCGCAGCTCGTCCTCGGTGGCGTCGCGGCCGACACCCAGGGTCTTGTAGTAGTCCTTCACCCGCTGCCCCCCACGCAGGACGCCCCCCCGGCACGGGAGGGCGTCTCGGGCCCAACGGCCGTCCAAACTTGCGACCGGGCACCCCCACAACACCCGCGGTGAACCGCTTATCGCTGCTCCCTTCCGGGCCTGACGAGGTTCACGGGCCGCGCCGCATGGGACCCGGTCTCTCACATTATAGCACGCCGCGCGCCTCAGGGCAGGTCGCTGGCCCGCCACCGGCCGATTTGCTATGCTGGCCGCTCCGATTTTCGTGCCGCTCGGAGGATGTCCCCGTGACCTTGCCCCGCTGGAAGGCCCCCTGGCCCCTGCTGCTGCTCGCGGCCCTCGCCAGTCCGATGGCCGCCGCCCCTTCGCAGGCCCGCGCCGCCGAGCTGCCCGCCATCGCGGACCTCGTGGAGCGGGTGGACGGCGCGGTGGTCAGCATCGACACCGTGGCCCGGGCCGTGCGCGACCCGTTCTTCGACCTGTTCCCCGAGGAAGGGATGGGGGTGCCCGAGCAGAAGGGCGTGGGCTCGGGCTTCGTGGTCGATGCCGAGGGCCTGATCGTCACGAACCACCACGTGATCCGGGGGGCCACCGAGATCCGCGTGACCACGGCCCAGGGGCGGACCTACCGGGGCCGCGTTATCGGCGCTGACCCGACGACGGACCTCGCGCTGCTGAAGGTGCAGGCCCGCGGCCTGCCGGCCTTGCGCTTCCGCACGGACGAGCACCTCCGCGTGGGCGAGTGGGTCGTGGCGATCGGCTCCCCCCTGGGCCTCTCACACACCGTCTCGGCTGGCATCATCAGCGCCACCAACCGCGGCATCGCCCTCAGCGACCGCGTGAACTACCTCCAGACCGATGCCGCCATCAACCCCGGCAACTCGGGCGGCCCCCTCATCGACATGGACGGCCGGGTGGTCGGCGTCAACGTCGCCGTCGCGGCCCGCGGGCAGGGCATCGGCTTCGCGATCCCCGCCTGGATCGCCCGCCCCGTCATCGAGCAGCTGCGCACCCGGGGGCGCGTGGAGCGGCCGTGGCTGGGCGTCTCGATCCGCGACGCCCAGGCGGGTGACGAGCGCGGCGTGCTGATCGTGGGGCTGGCGCAGGGCGGCCCCGCGCAGCGGGCGGGCCTGCAGCCGGGGGACGTCGTCTTGCGGGTGGACAACCAGCCCGTGCGCGCCGCGCGGGACCTCCTCACCTACCTGAACGCCCGCGCCGTCGGCGCCCGCATCACGCTGCAGGTGGAGCGAGACGGCCAGCGCGTCGCGCTCGAGGTCCAGCTGCAGGCCGTGCCCGAGGCCGCGCCGAGGCGCTGATGGTGCAGGGTGCACAGCCCGGGCCGTGCGCCCGAGACTGGCCATCGCCGCCAGGCATGCCCCAAGATGAGCCACCGGGCCGCGCCTCACGTGGTGGGCCCCAGGCAGGGACCGGGAACAAGGCGCGGGGGGCCCGTGGGGCCAGCCCCAGCCATCCGGGAGGTGAGAGGACATGACGCGCAAGGGCATCCTGCTCGCCGGGGGCGCCGGCACCCGGCTTCACCCGCTGACGCTGGCAAGCTCGAAGCAGCTGCTGCCGGTCTACGACAAGCCGATGGTGTACTACCCCCTCAGCACGCTCATGCTGGCCGGCATCCGCGAGATCCTCATCATCACCACGCCGCACGACCAGGCGGCCTTCCGGACGCTGCTGGGGGACGGCTCCGCGTGGGGGCTGTCGCTGAGCTACGCCGTGCAGCCCTCCCCTGACGGGCTCGCCCAGGCCTTCGTGATCGGGCGGTCGTTCGTGGGAGGCGACCCTGTCGCCCTCGTGCTCGGCGACAACATCTTCTACGGCGACAGCCTGAGCCGGGCGCTGCAGCAGGCGGCCGCCCAGGAGGCGGGCGCCACCGTGTTCGGGTACTGGGTGCGGGATCCGGAGCGCTACGGCGTCGTGACGTTCGATGCCGCGGGCCAGGCCGTCGCCATCGAGGAGAAGCCGCCGCAGCCGCGCAGCAACTACGCCGTGACGGGCCTCTACTTCTACGACAACGCCGTCCTCGACGTCGCAGCCACCATCCGGCCCTCGGCGCGCGGCGAGCTCGAGATCACGGACGTCAACCAGCGCTACCTCGAGGCGGGGGCGCTTCGCGTCGAGGTGCTGCGCCGGGGCAACGCCTGGCTCGACACGGGCACCGTCGAGTCCTTACTGGCGGCCTCGCACTTCATCCAGGTCATCGAGGAACGCCAGGGCCTGAAGGTCGGGTGCCCCGAGGAGGTGGCCTGGCGGATGGGGTGGATCGACGACGCGCAGCTCGAGCGGCTCGCGGGCCACCTGGCGAAGTCCGCCTACGGGCGCTACCTGGGGCAGCTGCTGGAGAGCCGGGAGCCTGGCCTCCACCTGGCGGGCTCCGGCCTGGGGGGGGAGCGGCCGTGAACGTCGTCGAGTTGTCGCTGCCCGGCGTGCTGCTGCTCGAACCCCGCGTCCACCGGGACGAGCGCGGCTGCTTCCTGGAGACCTGGCACGCCGCCCGCTATGCGGAGGCGGGCGTGCCCGCGACCTTCGTGCAGGACAACATGAGCCAGTCGCGCCACGGGGTGCTGCGCGGGCTGCACTACCAGCTGGACCGGCCGCAGGGCAAGCTGGTGCACGTCACGCGCGGACGCATCTTCGATGTGGCGGTGGACGTGCGCCGCGGCTCCCCCACCTTCGGGCAGTGGTGCGGGGTGGAGCTGAGCGACGAGACGCGGCGGCAGCTGTGGATCCCCGCCGGCCTCGCCCACGGCTTCCTGGTGCTCTCGGAGGAGGCCGAGGTGGCCTACAAGTGCACCGCCCCCTATGACCACGCCTCCGAGCGCGGCATCCGCTGGAACGACCCGGCGCTGGGCATCACCTGGCCCCTGGCCGGCCTGACGCCGCTGATCTCGGAGAAGGACGCCTGCCTGCCGGCCCTGCCGGCGCAGGCCGACCTGCCCCCCTACCTCGAGCCCGACCGAAGGGAGTCGCCATGCGCATCCTAGTGACCGGCGGCGCCGGCTTCATCGGCAGCAACTTCGCGCGCCTGGTGCTCGCCGAGCGCCCGACCGACGCCGTGACCGTCCTCGACGCCCTCACCTACGCGGGCAACTACGAGACGCTGCGCCCCTTCGAGGGCCACCCCGGCTTCCGCTTCGTGCACGGTGACATCCGCGACGCCTCCCTCGTGGATGCCCTGGCGGCCACCCACGACGCCATCGTGCACTTCGCTGCCGAGAGCCACGTCGACCGCTCCATCAGCGATCCGGGCGTGTTCGTGCGGACGAACGTGGAGGGCACCGTCGTGCTGCTCGAGGCGGCCCACCGGCACGGCCATGCGCGCTACGTGCAGGTGAGCACGGACGAGGTCTACGGCAGCCTCGGGCCCACGGGGGCCTTCACGGAGCAGACGCCTCTCGCCCCCAACAGCCCCTACGCGGCGAGCAAGGCCGCCGCCGACATGATGGTGCGGGCCTGGCACGAAACCTTCGGCCTGCCGGCGATGATCACGCGCTGCAGCAACAACTACGGGCCCTTTCACTTCCCCGAGAAGCTCATTCCGCTCTTCATCACGAACGCGATGCACGACGAACCGCTGCCCGTCTATGGCGACGGCCTGTACGTCCGCGACTGGCTCCACGTGGAGGACCACTGCCGCGCGATCGCCCGGGTGCTCGACGCCGGCCGCCCCGGCGAGGTCTACAACGTCGGCGGGCGAAACGAGCACACCAACCTCGCCATCACGGGCCTGATTCTGCGGGCTCTCGGCAAGCCGGAGACGCTCGTCCGCCACGTCCAGGACCGGCCGGGCCACGACCGCCGCTACGCCATCGACGCCGCCAAGCTCGAGCGCGAGCTGGGGTGGCAGCCGCGCTACGACTTCGAGACGGGCCTCGCCGAGACGATCGCCTGGTACCAGGCGAACACCAGCTGGTGGGGCCCGCTGCGGGAGCGGGCCATCGAGGCCAAGCGGGCGGCGGCAAACCGGGTGTCGAGCAGGGGGTGACAGAGCAGCCGCTTTACAAGTTCAGCGACCTGAGGTAACTTGCCGACCATGCAAGGGACCGGGTGTCTTAGCTCCCACGCCACCGAGCGACCTACCGTCAACCGCGGTTCGTCGCGAACACGGCGCCCCGGGTGCAACCAAGCAACCACGCGGTCGCTTCCCCTTACCACCACCTCGTGATCGGCTGCGCCGAGCCTCCCTGGCTCGGTCTTTTTGTTTGTAGCCAAAGGACCACCCTGTGCTCAAGTTCCTGCCCAAGGACCTCACCTTCTTCGACCTGCTCGAAGCATCCGCAGCCCGTGCAGAGGCCGCCATCCTGGAGTTGCAGCGCCTCGTCGCGGGCGAGGCCGCGGCCGCTGAGGCGCTGCGGGAGCGCCGGCGGGCCGAGCACCGCCGTGAGGGCCCGACCTTCACGCTGATCGACAAGCTGAACGGCACCTTCCTCACCCCCTTGGACCGGGAGGACCTGCACGACCTCGCGTTCCGGCTCGACGACATCCTGGACGCGATCCTGATCGCCGCCGACCGCGTCACGCTCTACCGCATCGACGCCTATGCCGGGCACATCCCGCAGCTGATCGGGCTGTTGCAGGCCACCCAGGCCCCGCTGCAGGCTGGTCTGGCGGCCTTGCGGTCACCGCAAACGCACGGGACCGCCCTCGAGCAGGCCCGCGTACTCCACGGCCTCGGGCTTCAGGCCGACGACCTCCACCACGAGGCCCTGGCCCAGCTCTACGCGATCCCGATGGAGAGCCCCCAGCTGGTGCTGGAGGCCATCAAGCTCAAGGAGATCTACGACCAGATGAAGCGCGCGCTGGACGCCTCTGAGGACGTGGCAGACATCCTGCACGGCATCGTCGTCAAGAACGCGTGAGGCGCTCGACATGACCACCGCCCTGTACTTGCTGGCGCTGATTGTAGCGCTGGCGCTCATCTTCGACTTCATCAACGGCTTCCACGACACGGCGAACGCCATCGCCTGCTCGGTGTCGACCCGCGTGCTGACGCCGGCCGCCGCCATCGGCCTGGCCGCCACCATGAACCTGTGCGGCGCCCTGGTCAGCACCAAGGTCGCCGCGACGATTGGCAAGGGCATCCTCGTACCTGAGTTCGTGACGCCCCAACTTGTCATCGCGGCCCTGTTGGCCGCCATCGGCTGGAACCTGCTCACATGGTGGTGGGGGCTGCCCTCGAGCTCCAGCCACGCGTTGATCGGCGGCGTCGCGGGGGCCGGCTTCGCCGCGGGCGGCGGCGCCGCCCTGCAGTTGGACGGCCTCTTGAAGATCGTCAAGTCTCTCATCGGCTCCCCGCTGCTGGGCTTCCTCGTGGGGGGCACGCTAATGGTCGCGCTCTACGTCGCCTGCCGTCGCTGGGCCCCCGGGGCCGTCCGGCAGACCTTCAGGCCCTTGCAGGTGCTTGCGGCGGCCTTCATCTCGTTCACGCACGGGATGAACGACGCCCAGAAGAGCATGGGCGTCATCCTGCTGGCACTCATCGGGGCAGGCACGCTGGGCCAGGGAGCCGAGGTGCCGCTGTGGGTCAAGCTGAGCTGCGCCGTGGCCATGGCCTGCGGCACGGCGGTGGGCGGTTGGAAGATCATCAAGACGATGGGCACCAAGATCGTGAAGCTCCAGCCCATCAACGGGTTCGCGGCCGACGTCACCTCCGCGAGTGTGATCCTCGGAGCCTCCACGCTGGGACTGCCCGTGTCCACGACGCACGTGGCCGCCAGCTCCATCCTCGGCGTGGGCAGCACCCGGCGCCTGTCGGCCGTGCGCTGGGGGGTGGCCGGAAACATGGTGCTCGCGTGGATTTTCACCATTCCGATCACCTTCGCCCTGTCTGCCGGGCTGTTTGGCGCATCGCAGGCCTTGGGAGGCCCTGCCGCCCAGGCGGCGAAAGCGGCTCCGCAGCCGTGAGCGCCATAACCAAGCCCCAGCATCCCTCACCCGCCGTGGCGTTGCTGGACCCGGACCCGGTGTCGCGTGATCTGACGATGGCAGCGCTGCGGGCTGGTGACATGGCCCCGCAGGTGCTCCACGACCCCCGCGAGGCCCTCGCCCTGGCCCGGAGCGGCCAACTGGACCTGATTGTGACGGAATTGAGGCTCCCCTACGTCAACGGCCCGGTCTTCCTCGAGTTGTTGCGGGAACAGGCTCCGTCGGTGCCGGTCATCTTCGTGGCGGCCAGCGCCAGCGCCACGGAGGTGTTGCAAGCCCTGCGGCGGGGGCGCGCGTTCGATCTGTTCCTGAAGCCTCTGGCCCACCCTCAAGACCTCATCGTCTCGATCCATCTGGCGTTGCAGCGCCAGGAAGCTCTGCGGCCGGCCCGCCCTGCCAGGCCTGCGGTCGTCCCCGGCCTGACAGATCGCGAAGCGGCGGTGGCCGCGCTGTTGACGACGGGGCTTGCCCCTCGGGACATCGCCGAACGGCTCGGGCTGAAGGAGAAGGCCGTGCGCAACGCGCTCTCGAGCCTCTACCAGCGTCTTGGCGTCACGGGCCGCACGCAGGCGGTGCTGCGCTGCCTCGAGTTGGGGCTGGGGGAGAGGCGACTGGCCGCGGGTCTCCCTCTCATAGCGGGCCGCGAAGCCCCGCTATGAGAGGTCTCGCGACTCTGAGTTGACCCGGATCGAGCGGCCGCCTGCCGAGAACACCAGCTCCTTGCGCCAGACCTGGGCCGCCCACGTGGCCTTTCTGATCAAGTGGGGTTCCAAGGCCTGCAAGTCCACGCCTGAGAGCGTGAACTCCACCACCGGGGAGGCGGCCTTGGCCCGAAGGGTTGCAAGCGACGCGCGCTGATCGTGGGCGTGGTCGAACACATCGGCCAGCCTGAGGACGGCAGCCAGCGCGCGGATGCGCTTCATCTCGCCGCGCCGCAGGGCCTCGAGCCCCCTCGGGTTGCGCTTGCGATGGTTCAGCACCACCAAACCCACGTCAGCCCGCATCGACGGCGGCCAACCGGCCGTCTGCACGTCGTGCGTCACCAGGTAGCGGCTGTGGCGGTGGTGGTACTCGGCATCCACCACCCGACCGAGGTCGTGAAGATAGGCCGCCGCCAGGAGGCTGGGCCTGTCAGCTGGCTGGAGCCAGTTCAGGCACCACGTCGCCTCGAGCAGCTGGTCGGCCAGCCCGGCCACGTGCGCAGCGTGGGCCGCGTCTGCCCCGTACTTTGCCACAAGGTGCAAGCAGTCTCGCTTCCAGTCAGCAGCATCAAGCACGCACGCGTTCCTCCAACCGGCGCGCCACGGCTGCCGCGGAGGACAGCAGGCTCGCGAAGGCCGGGGAGGGCAGGTCCCGTGGACCACCGCGGCGTCCGTCGCCCTTGTCCCAAGCGCCTTCGAAGGTCAGCAAGGTGCTGAGCAACCCCCAGCGCGCCAGCTCATCATTCATCGTTCAACCTCCTGCCACCCTCCCGGCGGCCTCTCCCTGCCATGGGCCACGGCGCGGCCCCAAGCGCCAGGGGAGACACCCGGATCTTAACCGAGCGAGCACCAGGCATCCGGCGGCGCCGGTCAAAGGACTAGCCAAACGGCAACATGACTGACCAGGAAGGCCCCGAGGCCGCGGCGACCAGCGCCGAATGGCGATGGAGCAAGCGAGTCGGGGTGGCCTGCCTCGGGCAGCCTACCAAGAACTGGGCGCCACGCTACAATGGACCGCCCAACCCAGGAGGTCCCGATGTCCACCCCGCCCCGCCTGCTGCTCATCGACGGCCACGCCCTGGCCTACCGCGCGTACTTCGCGCTGATGCGCCGGGGCTTCTCGACGCGAGACGGGCGGCCGACGGGCGCCATCTTCGGCTTCGTGAAGATGATGCTGGAGGCCGTGGGCCAGCTGCGCCCGACGTGCCTGGCCGTGGCCTTCGACCGCGCGGCGCCCACCTTCCGCCACGAGGCCTACGACCAGTACAAGGCGCACCGCGCGAAGATGGACGACGACATGGTGGCTCAGATGGCGCCGCTGCGTGAGGTGGTGGCCGCCTTCGATGTGCCCATCTACGAGCTCGACGGCTTCGAGGCCGACGACCTCATCGGCACCATCTCCCGGCAGGCCGAGGCCGAGGGCTTCGAGGTCGAGATCCTCACGGGCGATCGGGACGCGTTCCAGCTGGTGACGGACCGCGTGAAGGTGCTGCTGCCGCGCTCCGGCGTGGGCGACCTCGAGGTCTTCGGGCCCGCCGAGGTGCTCGCCAAGATGGGCGTGACCCCCGCCCAGGTCCCGGACCTCAAGGGCCTGATGGGCGACAGCTCGGACAACATCCCGGGCGTGCCCGGCGTCGGCGAGAAGAGCGCCGTGAAGCTGCTCCAGACCTACCCCACGATGGACGCCCTCTACGCGCACGTCGCGGAGGTGCCGGGCAAGCTCGGCGAGAAGCTCCGCGACCACGAGGCCCTCGCGCGGCTCAGCCTGTCGCTCGCCACCATCGACCGCGAGGCCCCCGTCCGCTTCGAGGCGGACCGCTGCCACCTGACGATGCCCGACCTGCCGCGCCTCACGCAGGTGCTCGAGGCGCTCGAGTTTACCAGCATCATCCGCCAGCTGCCCCAGTCACTCGCGGCCTTCGGGCCCGCGGGGGCCACCCGCACCGCGCCGGCTCCAGCCTTCACCCCGCCCGTAAACCCGCCCGGCCAACCGGGCCTGTTCGATGCGGTGCCCGAGGCGCCGACGCCAGCCGTGCACGTCGCGCGGCCGCTGCAGCTGGATCTGACGGTGGTGGACACGCCGGCAGCCCTGCAGGCCCTGGCCGCCGCCCTGGCCTCGGCCCCGGCCTTCGTCTACGACGTGGAGACGACGGGGCTGAACGCCCTGCGCTGCGAGCTGGTGGGGCTCGCCCTCGCCGTGGGTGGCCCCGAGGCGGCCGCCTGCCGGGCCTTCTACGTCCCCCTGCGCCACGCGGGCGCGGCCAACATGGCCTGGGACGAGGTCCGCGCCGCCGTCGCGCCCGCCTTTGCGGACGCCACGAAGCTGAAGATCGCCCACCACGAGAAGTACGACATGCAGGTGCTCACGCGGGCGGGCCTGGCCGTGGCGCCGCCCACCTACGACACGATGATCGCGGACTACCTCGTGGAGTCCGGGCGGCAGAGCCACGGCCTCAAGGAACTGGCCTGGGAGCACCTGCGCTACGAGATGACGGAGATCAAGGCCCTCATCGGCAGCGGCCAGAAGGCCATCACCATGGCGGAGGTGCCCGTCGAGAAGGCCGCACCCTATGCGGCGGCAGACGTGGCCGTGACGATGGAGCTGCGCCACTTCCTCGACCCGCTGCTCGAGGCCCGGGGCCAGCGCGCCCTGTTCGACGAGGTGGAGCTGCCGCTGGTGCCCGTCCTCGCGGCGATGGAGCGGCACGGCGTGCGGCTCGACCTCGCCTGGCTCGCCCAGCTCAGCGAGACGCTCGGGGTGCGCATCGGCGCAGCGGAGGCCGAGATCCACGCCCAGGCCGGAGGCGCCTTCAACATCAACTCGCCCAAGCAGCTCGGCGTGGTGCTGTTCGAGAAGCTCCAGCTGCCCGTCATCAAGCGCACGAAGACGGGCCCGAGCACCGACGCCGAGGTGCTGGAGGAGCTCTCCACGAGCCACGAGGTGGTGCGCAGCATTCTCGAGTACCGGCAGCTGGTCAAGCTCAAGAACACCTACGTCGACGCCCTGCCCACGATGGTGGACCCCGCCACGGGGCGCGTGCACACGAGCTTCAACCAAACGATCGCGGCCACCGGCCGGTTGAGCTCGCAGGATCCCAACTTGCAGAACATCCCGATCCGGACGGAGCTCGGGCGCGAGATCCGGCGGGCCTTCGTGCCGAGCCGTCCCGACCGGGTGATCCTCGCGGCCGACTACTCGCAGATCGAGCTGCGCATCCTGGCCCACGTGACGGGGGACGCCACCTTCCTCAAGGCCTTCCGGGAGGACCGCGACATCCACGCCGTGACGGCCTCCGAGATCTTCGGCGTGCCGCTCGAGGCCGTGACGGGGGACCAGCGGCGCCGGGCCAAGACCACGAACTTCGGGATCGTCTACGGGCAGTCCGACTTCGGCCTCTCGAAGGCGCTCGGCATTCCCCGCAAGGAAGCCCGCGAGTTCATCGAGCGCTTCAACGCCCGTTACCCGGGCATCCAGCACTACATGATCCGCACCATCGCAGCCGCCAAGCGGGATGGCTACGTGTCGACGCTGGCGGGTCGGCGGCGCTACATCCCCGAGGTCAACGCCGGCAACCGCCAGGTCCGGGACTTCGGGGAGCGCATGGCCATCAACGCGCCGATCCAGGGCACGGCCGCCGACATCATCAAGATCGCGATGGTCCGCCTCGCCCCCAGGCTCGTGGGGCTGCCCGCCACGCTGCTGCTGCAGGTCCACGACGAGCTCGTCCTCGAGGTGGACGAGGCCGCCGTGGAGACCGTGGCGGCGCTGGTGCGCGAGGTGATGGAGGGTGCCTTCGCGCTCGAGGTGCCCTTGAAGGTCGACGTCCACTGGGGCGCCACGTGGATGGACGCAAAGTAACCATAACCTGAAACCGTGATCGGCGTCGCAGCCGGCTGATCGAACAACCTCAAGTCGGCCCGCAGGGGTGTCGATAGAACGGGTGGAGCCATGGACGGAGCCGGGCCCCTCGCGGGGCCATGTCGACAAAGGAAGACGCGATGAACATCACATCAAGCACTCCCCTGGTGCGAACGCCCTCTCCCAGCGGCCCCCAGCCCCCGGCCGGGGCCAAGGTCGGCGCCGTGGCGCCGGAGCTGCCACCCGTGTCGCTGCAGGCCGCCGCCGTGCCGGAGGCCCGCTCGAGCCCCCTGCTCGAGGAGGCGGTGGAACAAGCCAACCAGAAGCTGCAGGCCGGCGGCAAGATCGAGTTCAGCGTCCACGAGGGCTCGAACCGTGTGGTCGTGCGGGTCACGGACCCGGAGAGCATGGAAGTCGTGCGAGAGTTCCCCAACACCGCCCTGCTCGACATGGTGTCGAAGCTGCAAGACCTGTCTGGCGTCGCCGTCGACGAAACGGCCTGAGGCCCTCTGGAAGATGCCGTCGGGGGTTGAGGCCCCCGGTTGTAGAGAGAGTGAGGCACCCCATGGTGACAAATCCCTACCAGCAGTACCAGGAGGCGAGCCTGGAGACGGCCAGCCAGGGCAAGCTGCTGCTGATGCTGTATGACGGGGCCATCCGCTTCCTGGTGACCACGCAGACCGCGTTGGGCGAGCAACGGTGGGTCGACGCCCACCAGGCCAGCGTTCGGGCGCAGGACATCATCCATGAGCTCATGTTCAGCCTGAACATGGAGGCCGGCGACATCGCCCCGAACCTTTACAGGCTCTACGAGTACATGAACTGGCGGCTCGTGCACGCCAACGTGCGCCGGGAGGCAGCGGGGGCCAAGGAGGTCGAGGGCTTGCTGCGCGACCTGCGGGGCGCCTGGGCCGAGGCCGTCCGGTCGACCCCGGGCCACGCGAGCAACGCCGGGGCAGCCTAGCCGAGATGCGCCCCATGCACCAGCTCTACATCGCCCTGCACGCCGCCAGCCTGCGCCAGCTCGACGCCCTGCGCCGTGACGACCACGCAGCCTTCGAGGCCGCCACGGACGAGCGCGACGCGACCTTCGCGGAGATCCAGCGCCGAGAGCCTGAACTGGCCGCCGCCGATGCCCGCAGCCGGGAGGCGATCCGAGCCACCATCGCGGACGTGCTCGCCAGCGACGAGGCGCTGCAGGCCCTGCTCGATCAGGCCTCGGCGCGCACGCTCGCCGAACTGCAGGCCGTCTCCACCGGGCTGACGGCCCTCCAGACCTATGGCGCGGGCGAGGCGCCGCCGGCCTACTACATCGACCGGGCGCAGTGAAGCGGTTAACCGCTTCTTAAAACTTCACGACAACCGTTATGTGAATCCCCCGGCGCCGAATTCGCCGGGGTATATCCACGTCACGCGGATTTGTGACGCTTTTCCTATTTTTCACATAATCCTGCTTGATAGGATGGGCACCGCTCGGCCCGTGCGCCGTGGCCTGACCTGGAGGTCGCGCCGTTGCTAGAATCCCTCTACGGAAACGTCTCCATCCTCGAGAAGGCCCTTCACGGCCTGACGGCGAGGCAACGCGCCATCGGCGAGAACGTCGCCAACGCCGACACGCCCCGCTACAAACGGCTGGAGGTCGCCTACGAGGCGCAGCTCCGCGCGGCGATGAAGGCGGCCGGGCGTCGTGACGACGAGACGCCGCTCACGGCCACCCACCCCCTGCACTTCAGCCTCGGCCCCCACGCCTCGCGGGTGGCCGAGGTCTCACCGCTGCTGCGGGCCGTCACCGACGAGACCCAGCGGAATGACGGCAACAACGTCGACATCGATGCCGAGATGGCCAAGCTGGCCGAGACCAACATCCGCTACAACACGATGGCGACCCTGGCCCGCGACAAGTTCGAGGGCCTCAAGTCGCTCCTGAAAGAGGTGCGTTGATGAGCTTCTTCGACAGCCTGCACGCGAGCGCTTCGGGGCTGACGGCCCAGCGCCTGCGGATGGACATCATCGCGAACAACCTGGCGAACGCAAACTCCACGCGCAGCAAGGACGGCGGGGCCTACCGGCGCCAGCTGGCCGTGTTCGAGTCGCGCGAGGCCCAGCAGCGCGACATCGACGGCCGCACCCGCGGCACGCCGCTCGGGGTGCGCGTGGCCCGGATCATCGAGGACGAGAGCCCGCTGCGGCTGGTTCACGACCCGGACCACCCCGACGCCAACGCGGATGGCTACGTCGCCTACCCCAACGTCAACACCGTGCAGGAGATGACGGACATGATCTCCGCCACGCGCTCGTACGAGGCCAACGTCACCGTCATCAACGCCGTGAAGGGCATGGCGGGCAAGGCCCTGGAGATCTGACGCGATGCTTCCCATCCCCGCCGCCGGCCTCGGCCGGATCGAGCTGCCCTCCTTGCCCCCCACGTCCCTGCCCTCGGGTCCCTCCGGCCCGGGGTTCAGCCGCGTCTACGACCGCCTGCTCGCGGACGCCGAGCGGCTGCCGAGCGGGCTGCCCACGGCCATGGAGGTCCGGCCGCCGATCGCCCCTGCGACCGACATGGCCCAGCCCTTCGTCGAGTTCCCCACCGCCGTGGGGGCAGACGGCCTGCGCCTGCCCGACAGCGCCACGCCGCGCGACGCGGGCGACGGCAAGAGCCCCCAGAACCTGCTCGCGCCCTTCCGGGCCGGTCTCGATGAGGTCACCCGGCTGCAGCAAGGCGCCGAACGCCTCGCCAACGAGGCTGCGATCGGTGGTGACGTCGACCTCCACGACGTGATGATCGCCTCCGAGAAGGCGAGCGTCGCGATGCAACTCACCCTTCAGGTCCGCAACAAGCTGGTGGAAGCCTACCAGGACGTCATGCGGATGCAGGTCTAGGCGAGGCGGGCTGACGCTCCTTCGACCGTAACGCATGAACAGCTTCCTCCAACAACTTGCCGAAGACGCAGGGCGCCTCTGGGGACAGATGAGCGCCGTGCAGCGCATGCTGTTGATCGGCGTCACGCTTGGCGTCATCGCGCTGTTCGGCATCCTCGTGCTCTGGGCCCAGCAGCCCGCCTACGTCACGCTCTACACCCGGCTGTCGGACAAGGACGCCGGGGCGATCGTGGGCAAGCTGAAGGAGCGCAGCATCCCCTACGAGCTCTCGGGCAACTCCATTGGCGTGCCCTCGGGCCAGGTCCACGACATCCGCCTCGCGCTCGCCTCCGAGGGGCTTCCCAGCGGCGGCACGGTGGGCTTCCAGGACCTCTTCAACGGCAACGCCAACTGGACGGCGACCGACTTCGAGCGGAACCTGAACTACCAGCGGGGCCTGGAGGGCGAGCTCTCGCGCACGATCGAGGCGCTCGAGGGCGTCGACAAGGCCCGGGTCCACATCGTGATCCCAAAGGAGTCGCTCTTCGTCTCCGAGGAGCAGCCCCCGACGGCGTCCGTGATGCTGTCGATGAACTCGGCCAACGTGCTCGAGGGCTCCCAGGTCCGCACCATCCAGCACCTCGTCGCCAAGGCCGTGCCCCGCCTCAAGAAGGAAAACGTCTTCGTCACGGACACCACGGGCAAGGACTACACCGAGGCCGCCGGCGGGCTGGAGGTGTCCGGCACGGACCTGTCGGCCCGGCAGCTCGAGCTGAAGCGCAAGTACGAGCGGGACCTGGAGCGCCGCCTGCAGGCGATGCTGGACGACGTGCTCGGCGCCGAGAAATCGGTGGTGCGCGTCAGCACGATGTGGGACTTCGCGCAGCTCGAGACCAACAGCGAGAGCTTCGCCCCGTCCATCCCGGGTGGCACGGGCGGCCTGCTGGTGTCCGAGCGCGGCAAGACCGAGCAGTACAACGGGCAGGCCGCGGGCGATGGCGGCGTGGCGGGCTCCACGGAGAACGTCCAGCCGAACTCCTACCCGGCAGGCGGCCAGAACCAGACGGGGCTCTACAACAACAACGAGTACACGCGGAACTACAACACGAACAAGGAAGTCCAGCGCCGCATCAAGGAGCCGGCGGTGCTGCGCGACACCATCGTGTCGGTCGCCTACGACGTGACGCCGCCGTCGCCCCCGCCGGGTGCGGGCCGGGGCCGGGGGCGGAACGCGGCCGCCGCAGCAGCCACGGAGCCGCCGCCGGACCTGACGCCGATGATCAAGCAGCTCGTGGGTGCCGCCGCAGGCATCCCCGACCCGCTGAACAGCACCAAGGTCGTCGTGAACCCGATGCTCTTCAAGGGCGTCGACGCGAAGGCCCGGCAGGAACAGGCCCGGCAGGACGCGCTGTGGGCCCGCGGCATCCGCATCGGCACCTTGGTCGCCAGCGTGCTGATTGCCCTCATCATCTTCGGCATGTTCTTGACGGCCTTCCGGCGCCGCCAGGCCGTCATGGACGAGTTGGGCACCACGGTGCCCAGCGGCGGCATGTCCGCCGACGAGCTCAGCCTCGCCTTGCTCGAGGCCAACGGGGCCCGCATCGGCAAGCCGCCCTCGCCCGAGGACGCCAAGCTGCTCGGGATGCAGAAGGAGCTGGCGCAGTACATCAAGCAGAACCCGCGCGAGGCCGTCACGCTGGTGCGCGCCTGGGTCAACTCGGACGAGTAGGGGTACGGGATCCGTATGGCAAGCAAGTCGACGAAGAAGGGCGCCAGCGAGCTCACTGGCAAAGAGAAGGCCGCCATCCTGCTGGTCAGCCTCGGGCAGGACGTGGCGAGCGAGGTCCTGCGTCAGATCGGCGACCAGGACGACCTCGAGCAGATCACGATGGAAATCGCGAACCTGGGTCGCGTCGAGCCCGACGTGTCCCGGGCCGTGATCGAGGAGTTCTACACCATCTACCAGGCCTCGCGGAACGCGGCCAACGGCGGCGTGGACATCGCGCGCGACATGCTCATCAAGGCGCTGGGGCCGGAGCGCGCCGCCGAGCTGCTCGGCCGTCTGACGGACCAGCTCGCCACGATCCCGTTCGAGTTCATGCGGCGCATCGAGGCCAACCAGCTGTTGAACTTCATCCAGAACGAGCACCCCCAGACCATCGCCCTCATCTGCGCCTACCTCAAGCCCGAGCAGTCCGCGACCATCATCGGCGGGCTCAGCCCCGAGGCACAGTCGGACGTGGCCGCCCGCATCGCCCTGATGGACCGCACCAGCCCGGCGATCATCCGGGAGGTGGAGCGCATCCTCGAGCGGAAGTTCAGCGCGGTGGTGTCTCAGGACTACTTCAACGCCGGTGGCGTCAAGAACCTGGTCGAGGTGCTCAACCGGGCCGACCGCTCCACGGAGAAGACCATCATCGAAGCCCTCGAGGAGCAGAACCCCGAGCTTGCGGACGAGATCAAGAAGCTGATGTTCGTCTTCGAGGACATCGTCTCGCTCGACGACCGGTCGATTCAGCGGGTGCTCAAGGATGTCGAGAGCAAGGACCTCGCGCTCGCGCTCAAGGGCTCGAACGACGAGGTCAAGGCCAAGATCTTCAAGAACATGTCGGAGCGCATGGCCGGCATGATCCAGGACGAGCTGGGCTACATGGGCCCCGTGCGCCTGAAGGACATCGAGGAGGTCCAGCAGAAGGTCGTGGCCGTGATCCGCAAGCTGGAAGAGGGCGGCGAGATCGTCATCAGCCGCGGCGGCGCGGACGAGCTGGTGTACTGACGCCACGCGACGGCACCCGCGGGAGGCGCGCATGAACCGGCCCAAGATCATCAAGCTGTCGTCGTTCGAGGACGGCTCCTACACCATCAAGGCGCCAGGCCCCACCGACGCCAAGCCCTATGGGCCGAGCGCCCCGCGCAGCCCGGACCCTCGGCTCTCGGGGGCCCAGGACCGCGCCAGCCAGATCGTGGCGGTGGCCGAGGCCGACGCCGAGGCCATCCGTGCGGCCGCGATGGAGGAAGGCAGGCGCAGGGGTCACGCCGAGGGCTACGCCGCGGGCCTCGAAGAGGCCAAGGCCGTCGTGTTCGGCGAACACGGGCGGCTCCTCGAGAGCCTGGCCCAGGCCGAGGCCAGCTACGTGGCCGACGTCGCCGGCCGGGAAGCGGCGCTGTCCCAGCAGCTCGCCCGGCTGTCGATCGCCATCGCCAGCAAGCTGCTGGCCGTCGAGCTCGCCCACGGCCGGGAGGCCGCCGTGCCGCTCGCCCGCCTGGCCATCCGCCACCTGACGGACAAGGCCCAGGTGCGCCTGCGCGTCCACCCGCTCGACGTGAACACGATCGTGGCCGCCAAGCAGCAGCTGATGCTGAGCGTGGACGGGCTGGCGCAGCTCGACGTGGTGTCAGACCCCGCCGTCGGCCTGGCCGGCTGCCTGATCGAGACCCGCAGCGGCCTCATCGACGCCCGCCTCTCGACCCAGCTCGCCGAGGTGGCCTCGGAGCTGCTGGAGGTGCAGCTGGGCATCGAGGACGGCCCGGGGCTCGACCCCGTCGTCGCCGCCGCCGTGCGGGCGCTGGGCTCCAGCGGCCTGCTCGCCGCCGCCGAGGCGACGCCGACCATGCCAGCCTACGAGCTGCCCGCTCGCCAGGATGCCGGGGCGCTGGCCGAGGCCGAGGCGCGGGCCCGTCAGATCGTCGCAGCCGCGGAGGCCCAGGCCACCGCGATGCTCACGCAGGCCCAGGCGGAGGCGCGCGCCATCCAGGTGGCCACGCAGGCTCCGGTGGTCCCAGCGCAGCCCCCGGCCGCGGCTGCCGCCGCGCCAGCGGCCCGGCCGGCCGCCGTCAGACCAGCCGTGGCCCGGGCCACCGCCCAGCCCGCCCCGGCCCCCGTCCCGGAGGGTCCGCTCCCCAACGAGACGCTGGACAAGATCGTCCAGGATGCGCGCACGCCCGTCGTGGCGGAGGGGCTCCTGCCCAACCAGCCCAAGCCCAGCGAGAAGGAGCCCGACATCGACCAGGCCACCAGCTCCCTGAAGCGGCTGCTGGGCAAGGGCAAGCCCAAGCCCGGTCGGGCGTGGTGACGGCATGACGGAGCTCGACGCCCCCCTCGACGAAGGCGATGGCCTGCTTGCCCGCTTCCACCAGCGGCTTTCGCACATGGACGCCATCCGCGTCGAGGGACGCGTGGCCCAGATCGTGGGGCTGGTCGTCGAGTCCGACGGACCGGCCGCCCGGATGGGCGAGGTGTGCCTCATCGCCGCGGACAGCAACACCCCGTCCGTGGCTGCCGAGGTCGTGGGCTTCCGAGGCGACCGCCTGTTGCTGATGCCCCTCGGGGAGATGAGCGGCATCCGACCGGGCTCCGAGGTGGTGGCCACGGGCAAGCCGCTCACGGTGGCCGTCGGCCCGGCCCTGCTCGGGCGCGTGCTAGACGGGCTCGGCCGCCCGATCGACGGTGGCTCTCCCCTGCGAGGGCTGCCGCGCGTGCCCGTCGAGGCCCCGCCCCCCAACCCCCTGTTGCGGGCCCGCATCAGGCACCCCCTGCCGCTCGGGGTGCGCGCGCTGGACGGCCTGCTCACGTGCGGGCGGGGCCAGCGGCTCGGGATCTTCGCCGGCTCGGGCGTGGGCAAGTCCACCACGCTTGGCATGATCGCGCGGAACACCGAGGCCCAGCTGAACGTGATCTGTCTGGTGGGGGAGCGAGGCCGGGAGGTGCGCGACTTCCTCGAGCGGGACCTCGGCCCCGAGGGCCTCGCGCGCTCCGTGGTGGTGGTGGCGACGTCGGATCAGCCGGCCCTCCAGCGCATCAAGTGCGCGCTGGTGGCAACGGCGATCGCGGAGCACTTCCGCGACCAGGGCCAGGACGTCATGCTCATGATGGACTCGGTCACGCGGTTCGCGATGGCCCAGCGCGAGGTGGGCCTCGCCATCGGAGAGCCCCCAGCCACCAAGGGCTACACGCCCTCCGTCTTCGCCCTGCTGCCCAGGCTGCTCGAGCGCGCCGGCACCGGCGCCAGCGGCTCGATCACCGGGCTGTACACCGTGCTCGTCGAGGCCGACGACTTCAACGAGCCGATCAGCGACGCGGTGCGCGGCATCCTGGACGGGCACGTGATCCTCAGCCGCGAGCTCGCGGCCCAGAACCACTACCCCGCGATCGACATCCTGGCCTCCGTCAGCCGCGTCATGCCGGAGATCACCGACGATCGCCACCGGAAAGCGGCGGGCTGGCTCCGGGAGGCGCTCGCGACCTACAAGAACGCGCAGGACCTGATCAACATCGGCGCCTACCAGCGTGGCAGCAACCCCCAGATCGACGTGGCCATGGAGCTTCATGAGGCCCTCAACCGCTACCTGCAACAGGGCGTGGACGAGGTCGTGCCCTACCCGGCGGCCCTGGCCGAGTTGCAGGCGATCTTCGAGCCGTTCTTCGCCGCCGAGGCCGCCCAGGGCAGGATGCACTAGCCCGCGGGGCACGCATCAGCCCTTTTGCCAAGGCCAGGACGAGCCCAGCATGGCAGAATCCGGCCTGGGGGACGGGCCGATGGCGCTGCGAACGGGGTTGCTGACCACCATCCTGGGGGGCCTGCTGGCCTGCCAGCCTGGCGACGTGGACCTCGGGTTCCGGCCCGCGAGCCTCAGCGAGACGGGCCCCAGGCGGGCCCGCCTCGCCGAGGCCCGGATCGTGATCGACACCAGCCACACCCTTCACCCGGCCAGCCCGTTCACCAACGGCTTCAACCGCAACCACAACCACCGGCAGTTCGCGGTGCACGGCCTCGACCGAGGCCGTTGGCTCGCCGCGCTGAGGCAACTGGCGCCGACGTGGGGGGACGCCTGGCTCTTGTCCCAGCAGCGGGCCGGCTACCCGGCCAACCCGGCCCGACGCACCAGCTACAGGCTGGGCCACGGCCCAACGGACGGTCGCACCGACTACGGCTACATGCCCGGCTACAGGTTCCTGGCCTGCTGGGGCCAGGACGGGCAGGCGGCCACGTGGGACGGCTACCCCTACGACGACATGCGCTACCCCCTGGCGGAGGCCGACGAAATCGGCGCCGAGCCGCTCGTGACCGTCAACTTCGGCACGGACACGCCGGCGGCAGCGGCGGCGCTCGCTACGTGGCTGAACGCGCCGACGGCCGCCCTGCGCGAGGCCCACCCGTTCTTCGGCCCCCCGGGCAGCGCCCGGGAGGCGCGGGGCAGCTACATGTTCGAGATCGGCAACGAGGTGCAACTGCGGGTGGTGCGTGGCCACGAGCGGGCCCTGACAGTACCGATGTACGTCCGGGAGGCACGCCCCTACGTGGAGGCACTTCGCGCAGGCAGCGCCCACCCGGTGAAGGTGGCCCTCGCGGCCGCGGTGAACGTGTACTGGGGTGGCCCGAACGACGCCGGGCGGGGCGAGGCCTGGCCCCAGCAGGGGGCGATGGTGACGGCCTTCCTCGCGGCCGCGCGGCAAGAGGGGGTCCGCTTCGATGCCCTGCAGTTGCACGGTTACCCGTCGTGGCCGGTCGCGGAGCGCCTCGCCGGCAACGCCTACCTGGAACGCCTGATGCACACCCAGCTGCTTCCGGCCCTGGCCCGGGCCCCTCACCCGGTGGAGATCTGGAACGACGAATTCCACGCCGCCAGCGGCCTGCCTCGCAACACGGGCATCTACGGCGCCCTGTACGCGGCAGACGCGGCCGTGGTGGCCTTCCGCACCACGCTGGGCGGCCGCCAGGTCGTGCCCGTCACAACGGACTTCGCGGCCTGGCACGCGGGCCGAGGCGGGGCGTCGGACTCGCTCTACTTCGCGGACAGCCGCCTCGACAGGCCCACCCCCCTCTATGCCTTCCGGCGGCTGCTCGCCAGCAACTGGGGCGATTGGATCGTTGCCACGGAGGTGGTGAACGCCCCCACCTGGGTCGATGCCGGCCGCCACGGCGAGCAGACCCCCGTGAGCCACCTGGCGGCCGTCGCCTCGCGCACGGAGGCGGGCGTGGTGCATGTGCTCGTGGTCAACCGGAGCCGGACGCCCTGCGAGGCCTGGCTGATGTCCCCGGCGGGCCAGCCGCTGGCGGCCCGGGCCACCCGCCACGTCATCCGGCCGCTCCGGCAGGCAGGCGAGCCGTGGGATGCAGCCTGGCACGAGGTCGAGGTCCGCGAGGGAGAGGCCGTGAAGGCAGCCTCGGCCCTGAGTTTCCCGGCGGCCTCCATCACCTTGCTGACCCTGAGGCCCTGACAGTGCGGCCGCAGCCAAGCCGTTCGCCCGTCAGCCGAAGCGGTTGCGCGACTGAACGACGGCGCGGGCGCGGGCGGCCCGTTTCTTGCCGCGGTAGACGACGCGGGCCTCGATGACGTGGCGCCCGTTCCTGGTGATCTGGCTGGGCCACTCCGTCGCGAAGGGGGCCTTCTCGAAGCGTTCCCAGTGCTTGCCGTCGACCGTCAGGGCGACGTGGTCGATGTGGGCCGCCGCCTTGACGTCGAGCTTGACCCAGATGTTTCCCGTGACCGTGGCCCCGCTCCGGGGCTGCAGGATCGCGATGCCAGCCGGCCCAGAGTAGGGCGGCGGGGGTGGGGGCGGGGTGGTGGCCGTCTTGTAGGCCCTGTGGGCCGAGACCCCCAATGCCACGACCACCAGGACGGCCGTGGCCCCGAGCAGGGCCTGCGCCCAAGGCGGCAGCCTGCGGGCGTCGGGCAGCGTCGGCAGCGAGGCAGTAAGCCCCCCTAACGGGCCCGTGCCCTGGCGCTTCAGCGACCCCGTCCCGCGGTTTATCTTGGGGGCATCGGGCTCCAACGCACAGCGGAAACAGTTCTGCGCGCCGTTGAGGCAGGCGGGGCAGTGGGGCTTCTTGCAGCGCCTGCAGCGGGTGTCGGCGGGCACGTCCTTGTGGTTCGTGCACTTGAGCCGCCGGGCGCGTTCGGCGGGGTCCCCCTCCTTGTTGCCCCCCTTGGCTGCGTTGCGCGAGCAGGCTTCGCAACGTCCCCCGTTGCCGTTGAGGCGGCACCGATCGCAGATGTGCTGGGAGCAGAGCGGGCACCGGCTTGAGGCGCGCGAGTCGGCGTGGTAGTGACACTGCGCCATGCTTCAGCGGTTCCTGATCACGTAGGTGCGCTTGTCCTGCTTCGTGGGGCCGTTCTTGTAGAAGGCCTTCGCCACGACCTCCACCTTGCCGTCCTTCCGGCCGTTCGTGGGCCAGTCGGTCTCGAACGGGGCCTTCTTCAGGACACTGTACTTCTTGCCACCGACGTAGACCTCGACGCGGTCGATGGCCGCCGGCGTGGCCACCTGCAGCCTGATCTCCTGGAAGCCGCTCAGCTTCTGGGCCTTGGGCGCCACGATGGCCACTTGGGCCTTGCCCGTGAAGGGCGCGGGCTTCTTGGCCGCCCCGCCGCCGCCGGCGATGAACCACCACGCGGCGCCAGCCACCAACCCGACCAGCGCCAGGCCACCCAGGGCCATCCCGATAAGCTTCGGGTCGAAGCCGGCTGACTTGGGCTTGGCGACGGGCTTCTTGGGGCCGCCCCCGGCCTTCTTGGCCCCGCCGCTCTTCTTCGCCCCGCCAGGCTTGCGCGGCCTCGCCGCGGCCGCAGCCGCCTCGCTGGCCTCGTAAGCCTCGAGCCCCTCGTGGATGCCGCCGCGGTCGATGTAGCTGGCCGCGAAGTCCATGCCCGCCTCGTAGCCGAGGTCGGACACCTGCTGCGTCGCGGGTTCCTCTCGGACGGCCCGGCCGCCAGGGTCCGCCTTGCAGGCCGCACACGTCGTGCCCGACGGCAGGCAAGCCATGCAGTAGGGTTGGAAGCAGTTCAAGCACTGGATTTCAGCCACCACGTCGCCGTGGTAGGAGCACATCACCAGGGGCTCCGGGGCCACCTCCGCGTCGGCACCGGCGACCCCGGCGAGGAAATCGTCAAAGCCCGTGACCGGGGCGCCGAAGCCCGCCTCGCCAGCCTCGGGCGCGGTCTCAAAGCCACCAGCCCCCCCCGAAAAGTCGTCGCCGCCACCGGGGAAGGGCGCTTCCTGCGCCTGACCGGGGAACCCCTCGAAGCCGGACCCCGCCGGAAAGGGTTCGACGGGGATGGACTCGTAGTCGGGCGGCAACGCCGCCACGCCAGCCTCGACGGGTCGGGGCGCCGGGCCGCCAGCGGGCGGCCCATGCACGGCACAGTGGCCGCAGCGCTGCAGGCTGCCCTCGAGGCGGCAGGCGTCGCAAACGTCCTGCCCGCAGTCCGGGCAGACAAACTTCGCGCGGGCGTCAGGATGGTAGTAACAAGTGGCCATGCGATGGTTCAAAGACGTTGCGCACGCCCCCATCATTCCCCGGCAAGGCCTCCATCCCACACGTGCCCCCCCCCCCACAAGATCGTGGCCGCCCTGCGAGGCCAGGCGGGGCGCCGCCTGCGCGCCTTGGCGTCGCTGGCGCGGGCGATGTGCCTGGTGGTAAGATGGGCCCGTTCGCCCGCCCGCGCCGCGCGCCACAGACGCCAGAACCGTCAGGGCGTGCGTGCGGTCCACGACGTCGAGGAAGCCGCCGTGTTCAAAAAGGTTCTCATCGCCAACCGCGGCGAAATCGCCGTGCGGGTGCTTGCCGCGTGTCGGCAACTGGGCATCGACGCCGTCACCGTGCACTCCGAGGCAGACGCGCGTGCGCCGCATGCCCTGGAAGCGACGGAGAGCGTCCTCATCGGCCCCGCTCCTGTGCCGCAGAGCTACCTGAACGTCGAGCGGATCCTGGCGGTGGCCGCCGAGACCGGCTGCGACGCCGTGCACCCCGGTTACGGCCTGCTCTCCGAGAACCCGACGTTTGCGCGGCGCTGCGCCGAGGTGGGCCTCACGTTCATCGGCCCCTCCCCCGACGTCATCGCCGCGATGGGCTCCAAGACGCAGGCCCGCGAGACGATGGCCGCCCACGGGTTGCCCGTGGTGCCCGGGTCTCCCGGCCCGGCCCGGGACCTGGCCCACGCCGAGGCGATCGCCACCGAGCTGGGCTACCCCGTCATGCTCAAGGCCGCCGCGGGGGGCGGCGGCATCGGGATGCAGGCGTTGCATGACCCTTCCGAACTCGAGAAAGCCTGGAAGATGGCGACGGCGCGCGCAAAGGCCTACTTCGGCGACGACACGATGTACGTCGAGAAGCTCATCGTTGAACCGCGCCACATCGAGGTGCAGGTGATGGGCGACCACCACGGCAACGTGGTGCACCTCTTCGAGCGCGACTGCTCGGTGCAGCGGCGTCACCAGAAGGTCATCGAGGAGGCCCCCGCGCCCCGGCTGCCAGAGGCCGTGCGGGAGGCCATGGGCGCTGCGGCAGTGGCTGCGGCCAAGGCGATCGGGTACACGAACGCCGGCACCTTCGAGTTCCTCGTTGACGCCGACCACCAGTTCTACTTCCTCGAGATGAACACACGCATCCAGGTGGAGCACCCCGTGACGGAGGCCATCACGGGCGTGGACCTCGTCGCCACCCAGATCCGTGTCGCCGCGGGCGAGCCCCTCCCGTGGACGCAGCGGGACCTCCGGGTGGACGGGCACGCGGTGGAGGCTCGGGTATACGCCGAGGACCCGCGAACCTTCATGCCCTCGCCGGGCACGATCGCCGGCCTCACGTGGCCGGCGACGGAGGGGCTGCGCATCGACACCTGGATCACCGGCGAAACCGTCGTGACGCCCCACTACGACCCGATGCTCGCCAAGGTCGTGGCGCACGGCGCCACCCGCGATGAGGCCATCGGCCGGCTGCGCGAGGCGCTGGCCGCGACACGCATCGAGGGCATCAAGACCAACCTCACGACCCTGGTCGACATCCTGTCGCACGAGACCTTCGTCGACGGCCGTCACAGCACCCACTTCGTCGCCACTGCCCTGCAGGGGGCGGCAAGCCGATAGACCGAGGAGAACCAACCGTGGCCAACCAGATCAGCGCCAACATGGCCGGGACCGTGCTCGACGTGCTCGTGAAACCGGGCGACGCCGTCACCGAAGGCATGGACGTCGTGTGCATCGAGTCGATGAAGATGCAGATGTTCATCCCCTCGGAGTTCGACGGCACGGTGCAAGACGTCAAGGTGGGCGCCGGCGACTTCGTGAACGAAGGCG
>JAYKHR010000118.1:0-4058 GCA_035285125.1 Candidatus Sericytochromatia bacterium
GACGCAAGGCGGGCGTGAGGAGCACGTCCACGCGAGTACGCGACTCCCGGTAGTAGAGGCTGCCCTGCCGGACGGGATACCCGGCCTGCTCAAGCAGCAGCATCTGGCCCGCCAACTGGACCTGGTCGCCGGGCCACGCTGGCGCCTCCAGCGGAATGCCCTCGAAGGCATGCGAGCGGCCTGGGTCGGGCGCACGGCCCCGCTTGGCCTCCACAGGCGCCAGGAAGCCGCCGTCAGTCTCGACAGCGTCCAGCCTCCCCACGATGCCGAGGGCTTGGGAGGCGAACGAGAGTTCCCTTGGCACGGCCCACGGCGGGCCACCGTCCCCGCCGTCCGCTGCCTCCGTGCTGGTCGCGACCTCCCCCGACGCGCGCGACGCAGCCGACTTGTTCCTCCGGGCCTCGACACGCTGGTGCTGCGCCGTTCCCTCTAGGGTCTCAGGGGACTGCAGCATCAGCCCCTGCACGTGCATGAAGTGGAACAGGCGCGGGCAGTAGACCAGTTCGTTGAGCATGCGGAGCGGGACCAGCTCGTGATGGCCGGTCTCGTCCGCATCAGCCATGGCACTGGCCCTGGTCTCGCAACGCCTTGAGCACCTTGCTGCGCACCACACCCCAGAACTTCGGCCGGTCCACCCACTGGCCCGCGGGCCACAGCACGCCTGAGGGGTCCGCGAAGAAGGTGACCGGCCGGCGGCCTGCGGTCTCGAGCGACTCGGCCTCCAACGCCTCGCCTTCGTCGTCCTCGCCGCCCGTGCCCGGGTCATCCGAACCGCGCGCCTTGCGCCGGGTGCCGGGAACGAAGCGCCCGACTTCGGGCACGGCATCCGTTCCTGCCCCTCCTCGGCCGCCTGCTCCGAGGTGCAGCACGCCCTCGGCGGCGCCCAGCGCGCCGGCCATGCGCGCACCAAGTGCTCCTTGCGGCACCACCTGCCAGGCACCGTCGCCGTCCCGCGTGAGCCGGCCCACGAAGCGGAACGCCTCACCGTGGCGCGTGAGCAGGCGCCGGGCGATCGAGCGTGCCGCATTGACGTCGGCCTGCTCCAGTTCCAGCTCCCCTTTGGGGCCCGAGGGCGAT
Source organism: Candidatus Sericytochromatia bacterium (assembly GCA_035285125.1). GTDB lineage: Bacteria > Cyanobacteriota > Sericytochromatia > S15B-MN24 > JAQBPE01 > JAYKHL01. Next base: position 1,078 of record JAYKHR010000118.1, read on the forward strand.
GCGAACCACTCGCCGCCCTCCCACGGGATCAGGTCGCCCGCCTTGAGCCGCGCGGGATCGGGCTCGCCAGCCCTGTTGCGCGCGTAGCGGGCTGCCAAGGCCTCCTTGAACCAGGCTGCCTCGAGGTCAGCCTGCGTGACCTTGCGGCAGCGCACGCCGGGAGCGCCCGTGCGCCCGCTGTAGCGACTGCTGAAGCCAGCGCCCGCCGTGACCACGCCGATGCCGAACAGCTCGGCCTGCTGCACCACCTTCTCCACCAACTCGCGATGGCTCCACTGCATGAGCTGGCCGTTCTCGGCCGGCGGACGATCGGTCTTGAAGCGATAGCGGGCCAGGTCCTCCATCACGATCAGGTGACACGGCTCGCCGTGCTCGACCCACTCGTGGTTGACGGCGTCGTAGGAGAGGCCGCGGGCGGCCTGCACGATCAGGTCGGCCACGGTCTTGAGCCGGTCATCCTTGAGACCGGCGATGTGCTCCAACAGTTGCGGGCTGTACTCGCCGGCCTGACGGCGTACATGCCCGCTGCGCTCGCCCTGCAGGCCCCAGCCCAGCAGGAAGCGCCGCGTCTGCTCGAGGTGCCCGATCCAGCGCAGGCTCTTGCCGCCGATGTCCTGGCGCAGCGGGTCCCGGCGCCGGGAGCGCTTGCGCCACACGCGGACGGCGGCCCGCAAGGCCTCATCCCACGTAGCGAGTGCAGCCTTGGGGCTGCGGGCCACCTTGGGCTCGAGGCCCACGAAGCCGAACACGCTCTCCAGCACGGCGACGTGGCGCTTCTCCAGGGCCACCTCGGCCGTGGCCTTCTTGCAGCCCCGCACCGCCTCATGCCCCTTGACGCCCGCGAGGCGCCGGGCGTCCTCATCGGCACCCGTGAGCCACGCGAACGCCGCCTCAAGCCGGGGTTCCGGGCGCGTCGGGCCTTCGGCGAGAGCCTCCGCGAGTTCCTTGCGGCGGTCCTCGGGCAAGCCGTCTGCCGAGAGGCGCAGCAGCTGGCGCCGCCGGCGCATGCCGCGCCGCATGAGCAGGAGCACTGCCGATTCCGCCTCGAACCGCGCCGTCGCACGCGCCTCGGCCTCCGGGCGCAGTGCGGCCAACTGGCTGCCCATCAGCCGCAACGCCCCATCGACGAGGAACTTCTCTCCAGGCACCGCCAGCAGCCGTGCCGACCCCGGCACCTCACGGGCCAGCAGCACACGACTGCCCACCTCGACGCGCAGGTCATCGGGGTTGGCATCCCGGTTGGCGTGCAACTCATAGGACACCACGGCTGCCGCCGTGCGCACGCCGAGGTCAACGCCCATTACACGCAGCCCGGGCCTGATGACGTCCGCCGCCTCGGCCACCTTTGCGGACAAGGCCTTGCCCTTGGCCGAGAGCAGGGGCGTTGCCCACGAGAGGTGGCGGTCGGTGCCGTTGCGGCGGTACAGGTCGCCCTTCTTGCTCAGCAGGCGCGCATCTACCGGCTGGATGGCGATGTCCAGCACCACCTTGAGGTAGGCCCGCGCCACGCCCGAGGCCTCGAAGGCCTCGGCTGCCTTGGGCCGGCGCACATCTTCACGCTTGAGCATCAGCTCCATGCCGCCCAGCGTGCCCTCGAACGCGGCGTTGAGGCGCTTGGCGGCCCGGCCCACGCTGGGAGCCTGCACGAAGTGCACCTGTCGGTCCTCGGAGAGCGACTGGACGCAGAACTGGCCCGAAGGGGCCAACGGGACCTCTGCGTCCACCTGCTCCAGCCGTCCATCCCTGATCCCGAGCATGGGCATGCGGGCCGTCAGGCGCTCGTCGGCCAGCTTGAGCCGGATGCCGGGCACGTTGCCGCCCGGTCCCGACTCGTAGCCCGCCCAACGCGGGTGCAAGCACGCCTGGGCGGGCGTGAGCGTGGCCGTGGGGCGCTTGGCACGCTGGCGGCTGCGGACGTCTTCCGCCTTGGCATGCGCCTCCACGAGCGTACCGCCGTCGGCCTGCCACAGTGCCCGCTGGGGCGGCTGGGCGAGCCAGCGGTACAGGTCGGGGTCGCCCACCCCCCGCGGGTCACGGGCCTGCTCTTCGGCGAACTGGGCCCAGAGATCAGCCTTGGTGTCCTTTTCTAGAGCCTTCTGCCAGCGTGAGCAGATGCGCTCCATGCCGCGCGTGGCGCGCCGGGTGATCACGTAGCGCCGACGGTCATCGGCAAGGCTCACCCGCTTGAGTTCCTCCCAGCGGGCATCCTCGTAGGCTCTCAAGGCCCTGACGCGGTCGCTGCCGCGCTCCATGGCGGCCAAGCCGGCGTCTTCCTTCTCGACCGCCTCCGTGGCCGCCTTGCGCTCGTTGGCCGCGCGATGGTTCCACGACTCCCACGCCAGCAGGTGAGACACCGCCTGGCGGAAGGCTCCACGGTCCCAAGGCGAGATGGCGTCACGGCTACCCAGCTGGGAAGCCACCGTGGCCGATGCCGCCTGCAAGACGTGCTTGCGGTCAAGCGCCCAGGGCAGCAAGCCAAGGTCCCTGAGCCGCTCTGAGACCTCCGGCGCACCCGACTTGACCTCAGCCTCCTTGTCGGCGCGCCACTTCTCGTAGGCAGGCACCCACGCCAAGGCCTCGGGCTTGGCGATGGCCTGCTTGCGCCACGCCGTCGGGTTCCCGGTACGTCGCTGCTTGAGTTCCTCGGCGATCCACGCCTTGGCCGCCTTCTCCCACCCCTTGCCCGCCAACTTGGCCTCCAGCCAGGCCGGGGCATCCGCCTGCTCGCGCACCTGCATGCCACCCTTGCTCTCGGCGTCGATCAGGGGGCTGCAGTAGGCGTTGGCGCCCTGCGCCGAGCCGGACTCCCCCTCGACCACAGAGGGGACGACCATTGCATAGTACTTTCGTAGCAATTCAGAGGCCTTGCGCCACGCCTCGGCGGGCAGGTCGGCAGGCGCCTTGCCCGCCCGCTCGCGCAAGCCCTTGGCATGGGACCTGGCCTTGGCCTCGACCAGTTCGGCCGTCACGCTGTGCCGGCC
>JAYKHR010000119.1:0-17082 GCA_035285125.1 Candidatus Sericytochromatia bacterium
TGCTACATCGGCCGCGAGGCCCTCGCGCGCATCGATCAGCGGCTTGCCCGCGAGGGCCTGGCGCTGGCCGAGCTGCTGCCCGTGCTCGTGCGGGGGCGCCTGGAGGTCCGGTTCGGCCGCGTGCAGCTGCAGCTCGAGGAGCTCGACCCGGCCTACACCGTCGGCAAGACGCGGCTGTCGCTGGAGCAGGCCTACGCGAAGCTCGACCGGGAGGGCCTGGCCCGGCGGCAGGCCGCGCTGCCCTGGCCCGAGCTGCCGCTGCGCGTCGGCCTGGTGGCGGGCGCCGACGGCGAGGGCACGCGCGACTTCCGGCGCACGCTGGAGGAGTCGGGGCTGCCGTTCAGCCTCCGGCTGGAGGCCGTCAGGATGCAGGGCGAGGGGCTGGAGGCCGCCCTCGTGGGGGCGCTCGAGCGGCTCGCGGCGGCTGACGTGGACGTGATCGCCATCGTGCGCGGCGGCGGCGCCGGCGCGGACCTGCACGGCTTCAACGCGCCCGGCCTGGCCCGGGCCGTGTGCACCTGCCCCAGGCCCGTGCTGATCGGGATCGGGCACGACCACGACCGCACCCTCCTCGACCTCGTGGCCCGCTCCCAGCGGACGCCGACGGCGGCGGGGCGCCACCTCGTGGACACGGTGGCCGCCGCCGTCCAGGCCCGAGAGCTGCGCCTGCGTGACGCCTTCGGCCGGCTCGCGGCCAGGCTCTCGACGGACCGGGCCCGCCTGGACGGGGCCGGCCGAGCGCTCGGGGCGGTGCCCGCGCTGCTGGCGCGACGGGCCGACGCCCTCGCGGCGACGCGCGCGCGGGTCGAGCACCGCTGGCGGGCGGTGGCGGCCGAGGCATCACGGCAGCTGGACGTCGGCGCCACCCAGCTGCGGGCGGTGCCCGAGCGCCTGCGGACGGAGGGCCTGCGGCTCGAGGGCGCGGCGCGGGACCTGGCGCGGGCCCCCGGGGTTCGCCTGCAGCGCGACCGACGGGCGCTCGACGCCCGGGCAGAGGGCCTCGCCCGCCTGGCGACCCGGCGCATGGAGGCAGCGCGGCTGACGCTCGCCCGCCGGCCGGTGCTGCTCGAGGGCCGCGCGACCCTGCTGACAGAGCGTGCGGCCCAGGGCATCGCCCTCCGGGCCGAGCGCCTCGCCGCGCGAGACCCGGCCCGGCTGCTGGCGCGGGGCTATGCGCTCGTGACCCGGCCCGGCGGGGGCCTCGTGCGGGGGGCGGGCGAGCTGGCTGCGGGCGAGGCCCTCCGGCTTCGGATGGCCGACGGCACGGTGGACGTGAGGGTCGAGCAGGCCCGGGAGGACCAAGGTGGCGGCTGATCCGGCGTCCTACAAGGCGGCGTTGGCGGAGCTCGACGGCCTGTTGCTGCGGCTCGAGGCGGCGGACGTCGACCTCGACGAGCTGGCCGGCTCAGTGGAGCGCGCGGCGGAGCTCCTCGCGTTCTGCCGCGCCAAGCTGGACGCCACCACCACGCGCGTCAACGAGGTGCTGGCCCGCACGCGGGAGCCTTGACCAGGCCTGGCTTTCCGCCTCGCGGGGGGCAACCCGCCGGGTCGGGTTGCCGCGGCACCGGCCAGGGCCAGGTTCAGGCCTGGCTTTCCGCCTCGAAGGGGCGCAGGTGGAGCCGCGTGCGGTGCGAGTGGACCCGCTCCCCCGCGGTGGTCTTGCCCTGGAAGTAGTCCTTCTGCCAGGCCGTCTCCGGCCGCGAGGTGTCGCGGTTGAAGCTGAGCCGGCTGTCGGCCCAACGCTTGAACGCCTCGTGAAGCTCGGGCGCCTCCTCGATCGGCGCCACGCGCGGCGCGATCGCCTCGAGCAGGTCCAGCGGGTAGGGCGTCAGGTGGCACAAGGGGAAGCCCGCGGGAAACCGCACGGGGCGTCCGACCTCGCCAAGCCGCCAGTCCGCGCTGAAGGCCACGGGGGCCGCCGCCGTGTCAAGGAAGAGGTCGAGCGCCATCGCGCCCGGCAGGCCAGCGTTGGTGGGGCCGCGCACCAGCAGGCCGTAGCCGGGCGCCGTCCGGAAGGCGTAAGGCAGCCGGAAGGCGACGATGCCGAGGCCCTCCCGCTCGCCGATCCAGGGGGCCCAGCGGCGTCCGGCCTCCGGGTCTGTGGCCCGGAAGGTGACGGCCTGCCCGTCCCAGACGGCCTCGAGGTCGAGGGGGCACGGCACGACCCAGCCCGCCTGGTTGGCCATCGACAGCGGCAGGCAGCGGTAGGCGAAGCGGAAGTCCGTCTCGTCCATCCAGGTGCGGGCCACCTCCGCGGGCACGAGCTCCATGCCCGGGCCCTCCAGCAGCCGGATCGCCTCGAACCTCATGCCGTCCTCCCTCAGCGCGCGGGCCCCGCCGGGCGCTTGAGCCGCAGCCGCGCCTTGCCCGGCAGGTCCTCCGTGGCGATCGCCGGCGTGTCCGCGGCCCAGGCATGCTGCCACGTGCCGTCCGCCGCGACCTCCGGCGCCTCGCCGACAGCCCACGGCTCGCCGTGCCGCAGCACAGGCTCCACCTGCTCCAGCATGTCGAGCGGGAAGGGCACCACCATCAGCAAGGGCTCCCCCTTCTGGAAGCTCACGGGCCGGTGGGGCGCCTGGATCCGCCAGTTCATCGTGAAGGTGGACTCGAGCCAGTCCGCCTCGACGAGCCCATCGAGCGGCGTGACGCCCTCGACCCAGTGGTTGGCCGGGCCCCGCACCAGCAGGCCGTGGCCGGGTGGCGTGCGGAAGAGGTAAGGGATGCTGAAGGTGACGATGCCGTGGCCGAAGTGGTTCGAGAAGTAGCCCTGGTAGCGGGCCCGGTCCGGGTCCATCGAGGTGCCCAGGATTCCGTGAAAGGGCCTGGGGTCCCCGTTCCAGGTGAAGGTGATGGAGATGGGGCAGCGCAGCACCCAGCCCGCCTGGTTGCCGCGTGCGAGGGCCGGGTGGCCCGCCGTTCCGAGCCGGCGATCGCCCTCCTGCCAGGGACGCTTGAGGTCCGCAGGCTCGATGACGACCGGGGCCAGGCCCGGCAGGGCGTAAGCGATGAATTCGTCTGCGGCCACGCGCGCGTCCCCGGGGTTGCAGGCAGGAGGCCCACCCATCCTACTCTCCCGCGCCCCGGGCGTCACGCGAGGGCGTCGGGCTGCGCCTTCACGAACCGCAAGACCTCCTCGGACGCGAGGCCCTCCTCCGTCAGGATGTGCTCGAGGTCCACCCGCCGGCGCTCGGCATCGTCCAGCTTGCTCACCACCAGCGACGGGGCGATGACCCCGTTCACCACCAGCTTCAACGCCAGCGCGTGGGCCTCGGAGTCGCTGCCGCCGAGCCGCCGCTGCAGGGCCAGCGCGTGGCGAATCTGCGCCTCCGTGACCAGCCGCATGTCGAGCAGCACCTGGCCGAAAGGGTGCACCTCGCCCGCCTCGCGCAGGCTCTGCTGCTGCGCCACGGCCCGCTCGAGGTCCGTGCGGGAGAGGGCCCCCTCAGCGACCAGAATGCGGCCAAGCAGGAGCCTCGCCAGCTTGTTTTTGGGGTCGGGCAAATCTGAGGCACCTTCTTACTGGACAGCGGAGCGACCAGCCACGGGCCTGTCCTCCAGCCGTCGCCTCGTCAAGCTACCACCACTTGCACCAGATGGCCAACGCCGCGCCCCGGGGCGCCAGGCTCAGGCCTCGCCGAGAGCAGGCGGGGCCGCTAGAGCTGCGCCTCCGCCAGGCGCTTGACCTGCTTGTTGTTGCTGTCGACCACGTAGAGGTCGCCGCCGGGGCCGAAGGCCGGCTCATGGGGCCCTGCAGGCTGTCGTCGGCGGCGGTGCCCGCCAGCAGCCGGCCGCCAGGGCCCGCCAGGACCTCGAGCTGGGTGGCCCCCGGCGTCCAGCGCAGGACGTTGTCGCCGGCCGTGACGTAGAGCCGCTGCCGCGCGTCCATCGCCCCGGCGTTGCCCGCCCCCTGGGCCCCGCTGCCCGGCCCGGGGGTGGGCAACCATCCCCAGCCATGGCACGATAGAACGCCGGCTCCCCCGACGCCCGAGAGGTCAACCCTCATGATCCACGCCAGCGGCACCTTCAACCTTGCCGGCCAGCCCATCCACCGCCTCGGCTTCGGCGCGATGCGCATCACGGGCCCCGGCGTGTGGGGGATGCCCGCCGACCCCGACAACGCCCTTGCCGTGCTGCGACGGGCCGTGGAGCTCGGCGTGGACTTCATTGACACGGCCGACGCCTACGGCCCCTGCACCTCCGAGGAGCTGATCGCCAGGGCCCTGCACCCCTACGGCCACGTGCGCATCGCCACGAAGGCCGGGCTCGTGCGCACCGGCCCTGGCCAGTGGATCCCGCTCGGCCGCCCGGACTACCTGCGCCAGCAGTGCGAGCTAAGCCTGCGGCGCCTCGGGGTCGAGGCGCTCGACCTGTTCCAGCTGCACCGCATCGACCCGACGGTGCCCGCCGAGGAGCAGTTCGGCCTGCTCGCGGCCTTGCTGCAGGAGGGCAAGATCAAGGCCGTGGGGCTCTCCGAGGTCTCGGTGGCCGAGCTCGAGGCAGCCCTGCGCATCGTGCCCATCCACTCCGTGCAGAACCTCTACAACCTCACGAACCGCGCCTCCGAGGCCGTGCTGAACCGCTGCGAGGCCCTCGGCATCGGCTTCATCCCCTGGTTCCCCCTCGCGATGGGCGACCTCGCGCGGCCCGGCAGCCCGCTGGAGGCGCTAGCCAGCGAGACCGGGGCGACGCCGTCCCAGCTCGCGCTGGCCTGGCTGCTGCGCCGCTCGCCCGTGATGCTGCCCATCCCGGGCACGGGCAGCCTGGCGCACCTCGAGGAGAACTGCGCGGCCGCGCAGGTGGCGCTGACGGACGCGCAGGTGCAGGCGCTGGAGGCGCTTGGGCGGGCGGCGGTGGGGTGAGGGGCCTCGGCCGGCGGCCTAGCGCCCGGCCGGCCAACCCGAAGGTGGCTGTAACCTGCCCACCGGACGTGCCTACCGCCGCACCTCCCCCAGCGCCGTGCCCGCCTGCGTCACGACCCGGTAGCGATAGCCCCGCGGCGCCCGCCCGGAAGGAGCGCTCCACCACGGGCGCACGCGTCGCACGGACGGCGTTCGCGACGACGACCTCGAAGGCCCCCACCCCCGGCTGGTAACCCATCCAGAGTGCCTGCGACTGCCGCTGCCCGAAGGCCCGACGACCTCCGGCTAGGCCCCCGACGGTCGCACCACCACCTTGATCGCCCGCCGCTCGTCCATCGCCCGGTAGCCCTCGGGGACGCCGTCGAGGTCGACGGCCATGTCGAGCACGGGGCCCGGGTCCAGCTTGCCGGCCAGGACGTCCGCCACGAGCTCGGGCATGTAGGCCCGCACGGGCGCGACGCCCCCGCGCAGCGCGATGTTCGCGCCGAAGAGCGGGAGCAGGTTCAGGCCGTCTCCGTGCGGCACGCCGACGTACCCGACGGTGCTGCCGGGGCGGGCGGCGCCGATGGCCGTCTGCATCGACTCCGCCGTGCCGACGCACTCGAGCACGTGGCGCGCGCCGCCGTTCGTCATCTCCTTCACGGCCGCCGCGGCCTCGGCGCCCCGCACCGTGACCTCGTCGGTGGCGCCGAAGCGGCGGGCGATCGCGAGGCGCTCCGGGTTGCGGCCGAGCATGATGATGCGCGCCGCGCCGAGGCGCCTCGCCGCCAGCACGCCACACAGCCCCACGGCCCCGTCGCCGACGACGGCCACGGTGGACCCGGGCCCGACGCCGGCCATCAGCGCCGCGTGGTGGCCCGTGCCCATCACGTCCGTCAGCGGCAGCAGGGCCCGCAGCAACGCCTCGTCGTGCTCGACGGCGGGCGGCAGCTTCACCAGCGTGCCATCGGCCAGGGGCACGCGCACGGCCTCCCCCTGCCCGCCGTCCTGCTCGAGCCCGCCCCAGAAGCCGCCGTGGCGGCAGGCCGTCGTCAGGCCCTCGGTGCAGAAGTCGCACGTGCCGTCGGAGTAGGTGAAGGGCGCGATCGCCCAGTCGCCCACGGCGAAGCCGCGCACCTCGGCCCCCACCGCCTCGACGCGCCCGAGCAGCTCGTGGCCCATCCGCGAGCCCGCCGGCCGGCCGCCGTGCCGGAACGGCCAGAGGTCGCTGCCGCAGATGCAGGCGTGCGTGACGCGCAGCAGCACGTCCGTCGGGGCCCGGAGGGTGGCGTCCGGCACCTGCTCCACGCGGATGTCCAGGGGGCCATGGTAAACGGCTGCGCGCATCTGGGGCTCCTATCGGGGGGCTAGCTCAGGAGGAAGGCAGGCGCCAACGTAGCACACGGGCGGGCGCGTGTCAGCGGGACCGCGGGGGCGGGAAGCGAGTGCTGGGTGGCCTGATGGCGCCTCAGCGCCCCACCCAGCGCAGCATGAGGTCGAGCAACCGGCCCGATCGGCCCGCGTAGGGGGGCGCCAGCAGGCTGGCCGCGCTCCAGCGGCCCTGCACCATCACGGCGCGCTGCTTGGAGAAGGTCTCGAACCCGTGGCGGCCGTGGTAGTGCCCCAGGCCGCTGGGCCCCACCCCGCCGAAGGGCAGGTGGTGCTGGGCGAGGTGCAGCATGCAGTCGTTGAACGTCACCCCGCCCGACATCGTCCCAGCCAGGACGCGGTCTTGCCGGCGGCCGTCATCGTCGAAGTAGTACAGCGCCAGGGGGCGGGGGCGCGCGTTCACGAAGTCGAGCGCCTCGTCCAGTGCATCGTAGGCCACGACGGGCAGCAGCGGGCCGAAGATCTCCTCCTGCATCACGGCCATCTCGGGCGTCGCGCCGAGGATGAGCGTGGGAAAGACGAGGCGATCGCCCGGCGCCGGGGCCTCATCGGCCCCGCGCAGCGCCACCACCTGCGCCCCGCGGGCCTCGGCATCGGCCACCAGCGCCCGCAGCCGGTCCACGTGCGCGTCGGACACGATGCGCGTGTAGTCCGCGTTGCCCACGAAGCGCGGGTAGCGCCGGGCCACGGCCTCACGCGCCGCAGCCTCGAAGGCCCCCAGGCGCCCCGCCGGGAGCAGCACGTAGTCGGGGGCGACGCAGGTCTGGCCGGCGTTGAGCAGCTTCGCGCCGAGGATGCGCTCGGCCGCCCGGGCGATCGGGTAGCTGTCGTGGACGATCGCGGGGGACTTCCCGCCCAGCTCCAGCGTGACGGGCACAAGGTGCTCAGCAGCGGCGGCCATGACCGAACGCCCCACGCGCGTCGAGCCCGTGAACAGCAGGTGGTCGAGCGGCAGGCGGCAGAACGCCTCGGCCACCTCGCGCCCCCCGAGCACCGCGGTCACGTGCTCCGGCGGGAAGGCCTCCGCCAGCAGCGCCGCGAGGGCTGCGGCCGTGTGCGGGGCCAGCTCCGAGGGCTTCACCAGCGCGTGGTTGCCGGCGGCCAGCGCGTCGATGAGCGGCCCGAGCGTGAGCAGCACGGGGTAGTTCCAGGCGCCGATGATCCCCACCACGCCCAGCGGCTGGACCTCGATGAAGGCCCGGGCCGGCAGCAGGAACCAGCTCCCGGGCACCCGCCGCCGCCGCATCCACCGCGCCACGTGCCGCTCCGCGAACCGCAGCTGGTCGAGCAGCACGAAGATCTCGAGCGCGAGGGTCTCGGCCGGCGCCCGGCCGCCAAAGTCCTCCGACACCGCCGCCACCAGCGCGTCCCGGTGCTTCCAAACGGCCATCCTCAGGGCCCGCAGGGCCTCGCGGCGCCGGGCCAGGGTGGCGGGCTCGCGAGCGAAGGCAGCGCGCTGGACATCCAGCATCGCCTGCAGGGAGGCCTGGAGGCTCATCGGCGCAGCCTATCGGAACTTCGCGAGGTCGACCGGGATGCCTTCCAGGGGCAGCCCCTCCGTCCCTTGCGGTGGTTGCGTCGCCAGGATGGTCGCGAACTTCTGGGTGATCACGCCATCCTTGACCCCGACGTTGCCCGACACCAGCCGGTACTGGGAGGTGGGCGCCGGTGGGACGGCCCACATCAGGACGAACCCGATGGAGTCCCGGTTGGCAGGCAAGGGGGAGGTGGTGGAGAGGATCATCACCCCATCGTACTGGATGCCTCCGTAGCCGAGCTTGACCTCCATCAGCGCAAACGTCAGCCCCGTGGCGCTGACCCCGCTGAAAGCCGGCACGTCGTAGAAGCCGCCCTTGGCCTTCACGGTGAAGCCACTGGCCTGGGCCTCGAAGTTCTTGACCGTCATCATGAGCGCGCGCCCCGCGCCGGCCGTGGGGCCGTAGGGCACGACGGCGCTGTCGTAGGCCACGTTGCCCTTGACGCCATTCGCATCGATGACCTGGGTCTTGTTGACGCCAGGATCCCAGGCGAGCAGCCGGAACGCGCCGGGGGTGGAGGCTGGCGCGGCGGCCCCCGGCACCAGGACCTTGCCCACCTCCATGCCTGCCAGGGCGGCGGCGGTGGCAGCGGTCGTGAGCCTCGCATCCGGGTTCTGGAGGCCGGCTTGCTGAATCTGCGAGAGGTTCGCGTTGACCTGGGCGAAGTCAGCTTCGTTGCAGCCCAGCGCGGCCAGGCCGAGCGCGGCCGTCAGGGTGGCGTGTAGCTGCCGCAACCGATGTCCCAAGCCGACCTCCAGCGATGTAGCACGTGACCAGGCCGTTGTTCCCGGCCTTTGGGCGCCAGTAACGGCCGCGCAGGCTTCAACCAGGCGCAACCCTCGGGCGACCCACCGGAAGGGCGGGGGAAGTGCCGGGCGAGGGTGGCTGGTGGGGCAGGGTTAGAGCTTGGTGGGGGGGGTGAAAGCACGACATACGCGGGCTGTCAGAAGAGCCTGACAGCCTGCGGCGAGGACGTGAGGGAGGCCCCCGTGTCGTTGATCGCCGTGCCGAGTACGGGGTGGTTCAGCCTCCGCGCCAAGGGCGAGCCCGGAAGGCCGCGATGGGCCATGCGGGGGTAAAACGTAGAAGCGAGTACGGCTCTGCATTCAGCCCACGAGCGCCCCGTCCCATCGGCCTAGCGGAGCTCCCCATGCCCCCGATCACCCCCTGCATCTGGTGCCCCGGAAATGCCGAGGCGGTCGCCGACTTTTACACGGGCCTGTTCGCCGGCGGGGCCATTGTGCACACCAGCCGCTACCCCCACGGAATGCCGTTGCCCGCCGGCACCGTGCTGCTCGTTGAGTTCTCGATCGCCGGCCAGACGTTCCAGGCCCTCAATGGCGAGGCGCCCATCCCACTCACCCCCAGCCTGTCGTTCTTCGTGGAGGCCGATGCTGCCGACGAGGTCCGGCGGCTGTTCGGCTCCCTCGCGGAGGCGGGTGAGGTCCTGATGCCGCTGGACGCTTATCCGTGGAGCCCTTGCTATGCTTGGGTGCGGGATCGCTTCGGCGTCTCGTGGCAACTGCGCCAGGTGGCGGCCGCGCCCGAGGGCCCCCGCATCGTGCCGAGCCTCATGTACTCGGATGCCCAACGCGGGCGCGCCAGGGAGGCCCTGGCCCTCTACACCGGCCTCTTTCCCGACAGCGAGGTGCTCGCCGTCGACCACCACGGCGGGGATGAGCACCTCATCGCCCTCGCCCGCCTGCGGCTAGGCACTCAGCCGCTCGTGGTCATGGACAGCCCCATCGACCACGGCTTCACGTTCACGGAAGGCCTCTCGCTCAGCGTGTGCTGCTCCGATCAGTCGGAGGTCGATCGGCTGTGGGACGCCCTCACGGAGGGTGGCCGACCCGGCCCCTGCGGCTGGCTGCACGACCGCTTCGGCGTCCCCTGGCAGATCGTGCCTGCTGCCCTCATCCACTTGCAGCGCCAGGGCAACGACGTGGCCAGCACCCGCATGTTTCAGGCCATGTTGGGCATGGGGCGGCTGGATGTGGCCGGCCTCGAACGTGCCTGGCGCGGTGAGCCTTAGCCCCCCCGGCGCCCGCTAAAGCCCGCCACGACGTCCGCGGTGGACAGGCAAGCGCACTGAAGGCTCACAAGCCCCACCCGCCCACCCGCTGCGTGCCGAGGTCTCCCTCAGGCGGTATGATCTGGGTGTGGCGGCAGGTGGAGAGTGCCCGTGTCGATCAACCGACTGAACACCTTTCTCGATTCGTTGAATGCCTGGGAAAGAGCGTTGTCCGAGGCTTCGGCGACTGCCTCGGACGCCTTTCCGGGCGTGTTCGGTGCGGCCGCCGAGGCGCTGGAGGCCGCCTTGCGGTATGAGGGCTATGCGCTGGCGGGCGCGGAGCCGAAGGAGGTGCTGCGGAAGGCTTTTGCTGCACTTTGGATTGATGACGCGCAGCTCTGGCTGGACATGCTTACAGAGACGCAAAAGCGTGCTGACCATCCCCGCGAGCCCATCCCACCCCATCGCATCCACGCCTACTTCACCGAGTTGCATCGCATCGCCGAGGTCATGAAGACCCGTCCGAACGTTCCCTCGGCGGTGCAGGACCTGGCAGAGCGCATCGGTCGCCTGCCGCGCGTGAAGCGCGTGATCCTGTTCGGCTCGCGCGCCCGGGGCGACAACCAGCCCCGCTCGGACGTGGATCTTGCCGTCGAGGTGGAGGACGAGGCGGCATTGCAGCCAGCCAGGCGCCTGGTCGAGGAGGCGCAGACCCTGCTCGAGATCGAGCTTGTGGCGATGCCGGACGCCACGCCGGAGCTTCGCGCCGAGATCGAGCGAGAGGGCCTCGTGCTCTTCTCTCGGAGCTGACAAATGGCAAGCAGGCAGCTGAGTAACTTCGAGAACGCGTTGATGCGGTTGAGCGAGGTCCTCGCAAGGGACCCGGCTGATGACATCGTCCGGGATGCCGCCATCCAACGCTTCGAGTTCACGTTCGAGGCCTGTTGGAAGGCCATCAAGCGTCAACTCGCCGCCGTCTTCCCCGCCTCCTCACTGCAATGATGGAATCACCATGACCGCCACCCCTCCCGCCGATTGGCGGCCAATGGCCACGTCCCTCGGCCTGGAACCCCTGGGCCCCGTGCCCAGCGAATTACCCGACGCCTGGCTCCTGCGGCTGGAGCAGATGGCGGGGTGGCTGGGCGCCGCCGCGGAGGACGCCTCCTACCGGGGCGTGCTGGGGGAGGACGGCGTGCCGGAGGGGGTGTTCCGGGCGATCGCCCGGGCCTGGCTCTTCACCGACGACCTCGAGGGGGCCCTCCAGGCGCGGCTGGCCCACGAGGCCGGCCCGCGGCGGAGGTGGCTGGAGTTGCTCCACCGGCGTGGCGTGCGCGCCCGCATCGAGGGTGACGCCGAGGTCGCGCGGCTCACGGCGTCGCTCGAGCGGGCGACATGGCGCTTCCTCGCCACGGCGCCACCCGAGCTGCCGGCCACCGACCAAGACCGGTTGCGGGCCCTGGCCCTGCGCACGGTCCCGCTGGCGCAGGCCAACCGCGCGACGATGGTGTCGCTGTTCAAACGGCGCAACGAGCTGGCCCGGGCGGAGGGGCACGCGAGCTACTTCGAGCTCGCGATGGACCTCCACGAGGCGCCCTGGACCTGGCTCGAGCCCCACCTCGTCCGCCTGAAGGCAGCCACCGACGGGCCCGCGTGCCGGGCCCTGGCCTGGCTGGCCACCCGCGAGGGCCGGCCGATCACCACGCACTGGGAGCTGAGGGCCGCGGAGCGCGCCCACACCCTCATCCCCGCGGAACGCCTGGTGGCGCCTGACCTGGCCGTGCTCCGCGCGCTCGACGCGGCCCTCGGCCTGCCTGCCCTCGGCCTGCCTCACAGCCTGGTCATCCGGCCCTTCGGCGTCGGCGGCCTCTGCAGCGTCGTCGACGGCCACACCGACGTGCGCATCGCCCTCGACGCCACGCGGCCACGCCACACCCAGCTGGGCATCCTGCTCCACGAGTACGGCCACGCGCTCCACCAGGCGGTGGGCGCCCGGACCGGCCAGCCCTACCACCTGTGGGCCGCCACCCACGGCGAGCCCGTGCCGGCCTGCGAGGCGATGGCGACCATTCTGGAGGCGGTCAAGCTGGAGCCCGCGTGGCTGGCCACCGTCACCGACGGCACGCCCGCGGAGGTGGCGGCCTGGGCGGAGGCCGGGCGGCTGGTCGAGCTTCTGGCCGTGCGCTACCACCTGATGGTGGCCGCCTTCGACCGCGAGGCCTACCGCGACCCGGACCAGGACCTCGACGCCGCGTTCGCGCGCGTGCAGCGGGACCACCTGGGCCTGCAGCCCACGCCGGAGGCCGCTTGCCTCTGGGCGGCCAACCCGATGGCCATCTCCTCGCCCTGCTACCAGATCGGCTACGTCCTTGCGAACATGGCGGCGTACCAGCTGCGCGAGGCCCTCGGCGGCGCGCTGTGGGGCAACCCTGGCGTCGGCCCCTTCCTCGCGGCCCACTTCTGGAAGCCGGCCGCGAGCGTGCCCTGGCTGGAGCGCATCAAGCAGGCCACGGGGCGGTCGCTCGACGCCGAGGCGGTGCTGCGGGCGCTGGTGGCGACACCGTGAACGAGCCTCGCCCCGGTACACCCTGCGGGTGATCGTCGGCGGCCAGTTCGCTGGCAGCGGCGTGCTACTCGACTGCTTCGGGCGCTGGCCGCGCTCGCTGGTCTGCCCGAAGACGATGAGCCTGAGGCGCCCGAGCGCAGACGCTCCACAGGCCCGTGGATAATGGCTCACTCAAGGGGCGCGTTCGGCTCCGCCTGATTGTGCAGACGCCGTCGGCACAAATGGTCCCTTTGTGGGCAGGGGGCCCGGAAGTTCGAACCCCACCAGCCCCCCTGACGGGGTTCGAACGAAAAGAAGCGAATCCCCGCCTGGACTTCCAGGCGGGGACTGACCGAGGGGTGGCTGGTGGGGCAGTGTTCGAACTTCTTCCGCGTCGTTCGACTCGGAAGAGCTAGCCCGGGTCGCGTCGCCTTGAGCGGAACAACGCTGCCGGAGAGGGGGCATCCCCTGGGGCGGTGGTGGGCCATCGCCTGCTAAACTTAGGCCCGGCCAGAGGACGACCCGGTGGGGCTGAAAGCGAACGGTTCAACGTCGTCCAGGAGTTTGGTCTCGAGAGCGTGACTTCCCAGATGACCCCGTCGACCCGCATGCACCTCCGGTACGTTTATCGCCTCGAGGATGCCGAAGCCCTGCCGGCTAACCTTGCGCTCGAAGCCTACCTCGCTGCGCTCACCGATGACCAGCCGGGCGTCGAGTTCCGCAAGACTGAGGCTTTCACGATCATCGAGGAGGCCCAGGTCCGGGCCCGGGCCGCTGGATGGGCGGGCGACATCTGGTCGAGAGAAGGCGTCGGCGCGGGCCCTTTCGTCTCGCTCTCGCCCGGCAAGCTGACGGGTGGCGGGACCGGAATCCTGGCCTTGTACTGGACCGTCTGGGGCGAGGCCACGACCTACGTGGTCAGCACCCTGCTCCTGCCGTACCTGGGCACACCGTTCCGGACCGAGGGCTTCGAGCTGCGCTCGCCCGAGTTCCTGCACGACATGAGCGCCTGGTGTATCGAGAAGTCGACCGCCCTGCTGCAGGATGCTTTGTACATCAAGCGGGAGCTGGGACGGGCGTCTGATCTGCCAGAGGGAACCAAGGAGCAGCTCATGCTGCACCTGAGCCACCTCGCCTGGAACGGCACCAAGCTGCTTGCCTTCTCGGGCGGCGGAGAGTGGGGCACCGACGATGCCCGGACCGTGCTCGAAGAGGAGGAAGGGCTCGACCTGGTGCTGGTCAAGTACGGGCTCCGCGACGAAACAAGCGGCCAGGAAGCGGCCCGTCTGCTCCGAGAGTTCCTCCGAGACCTCCGGGAGCTGCTCGAAGGCCCTCGCGTGCCGAACCTCGGCGAAATCCACGCGCTCTTGCACGAGAGCTGGGAC
Source organism: Candidatus Sericytochromatia bacterium (assembly GCA_035285125.1). Taxonomy (GTDB): domain Bacteria; phylum Cyanobacteriota; class Sericytochromatia; order S15B-MN24; family JAQBPE01; genus JAYKHL01. The sequence continues at coordinate 13,704 of JAYKHR010000119.1, forward strand.
GGCGGCGACGTCGTGGAGCAACTCGTGGCCTGGGAGGACGATGTGCAGATGGGCATCCTCTCTTGGGAGGAGTTCTGCGCCCGGGCGCGCGGCCTGATCGACGACCAGGGCTGATGGCCGGCCTGGAATCGACGCCGGGCTTCCTCACCAATCGCTCCAGGCTTGAAGAACCGTCCTTGAGAGGTCCCAGGGGCGACGGGTCTGGATAGGCTGAACCCCGAGAGCCACGATGGGTCAGCCCTCGGCGCCCTCCACGAGCTGATAGAGCCCTCGACCGAGCCCGCGGAACGTCGCCTTGTCACGGCTCATCGTCGCGGTCAGGTAGTTCCGCTTGTTGTTGCCGGCGACCTCGAACCCTCTCGCCGCGAGGGCCTCGTCGATCTGCTGCAGCGTCAGCGGCGACGTCTCTTGGAGGAGCTTGATGATGGCTTGCCTGAGCTCGACGCCGGCGAGCGGCCGCAGGGGCTCAGGCTGCCGCAGGACGTAATGGGCGCCGCGCTTGGCCCCGAGCCGCGTGAGGCGGCGCTCGTCCGTCAGGCGCGCGAGGAGGCGGCCAGCCTCCTCCGGATCCATCAGGCACAGGTCGGCTGCCTCGGTGCGGGTGATGCGACCGTGGGCGGCGACGTAGGCCTCGATCATGGCGGCTTGCCGGATGGGATCGAGGCCACGGACCCGAACGTATTCCGACGCCTGGCCGTAGGTCCGATAAGCCTCGGCACTCAGGTTGTAGGTCCTCTGGCGTTCGCCCTGCGCCTCCAGCACGCCACGCGCGACGAGCGACTCAAGCACCGCGCGCGCCGCCTGGTCGTTCCGCTGGATGGCCGAACGGAAGGCCTCCGCGTCGAGGCGCTTCGCCTGATGCACCATCAACAGCGCCATCAGGTGCTCCAGCGGCTGGCGGCCGGCCTGCGCCTCGTAGGTGCGGATGAACTTCACGAACTCGAGGTTGGCCCCCGCGCTTTGAAGCCGCAGCCTCACGGCGGTGTCGTCCGAGCCCTCGTAGTCGGGGAGCGGCCGGCCGAAGCGCAGCTGGCCCTCGTAGATTCGATCAACGCCGCGGGCCGACGTTTCCGCCAGGCCGATCCGCGCACACACCTCCGCCAGCCTGGGGTTTCGCGGCACCGGCTCGTGGGTCAGCAGGTTGTCCCGTGTGATCCCCCGGGGAAAGCCGCCCGGGCTCGTGATGAGCAGGTGGTCCCCATGCCACTGGACGTAGACGGCCCCGAGCGTGCTGTAGTCCCGGTGGAGCAAAGCGTTCACGACGGCTTCCCGGTAGGCGTCCCGGTCATACAGTGGCACAGGCACCCGCTGGAAGCCCACCATCACTTCCTTCTCCTCCCGCCTGGCGTCGAACCGGGCCTCCAGGTCCTCGACCTGACGCAGCAGCGGGGACGGCAGGCGTTCATTCACGGCCACCGTCCGCACGTCGCTCAGCACCTGGAACATCGTCTTGTGGGTCGGGACGTATCGCTGGAGCGCAGCTTCTTCCCCGAGCAAGAGCAGACCGGCCAGGACCGGCACGAGGCTGCCATCTTCCGAGGTCTCGACCAGCTTGAGCGCCTTCGCCAGGTCTTCATCGTTCAGGGAGAGCAGGCGCCTGTCACCCGGGGCGTTGGCGATGAACGTGCGCAGCCTCTCGAACTCTCGGGGCGACAGGTCGTGCCACCCGGCCCCGTCGAGCGCGTGGGCGCTGAGGTCTTCGATGCCGAGCTGGATCCGACGGCCCAGGTGCTCCATCGGGTAGAACGGGACGCAGGAGGGCCCCCGCTCACCGACGACGCGCCGAACACACACGCCGTCCTTGGTGGCGCAGACGGAGGGATAGGGATCGACCTCGAACGACACGACCATGCCCTCGGGAAGCTCGTGGGCCGCGACCCGCGTGTTGATGGGCGGCATCGTGTTGTTGAAGATGGCTGCCTGAAGCAGGACGGGGTTGACCTGTCGGGCGCGCGACGGATGCAGGCCCGTGACCCGTCCGTCATTCTCGACGCCCAGGAGGAGCACCCCTCCCTCGGCGTTGGCGAGGCCCACGACGTTCCGGTAGAGGTCTGCATCGGACAGGGGATCGCGGTCTGACTTGAACTCGACCTTCAGGGTCTCTCCGGCGACGAGCAGGGCTCGCAGGTGGTCGTCCGTCACGGCTTCACCAATAAAATAATCGGATCAATTTAACCGGATTAATTATATCGTGAAGGGTGTGAGGGTCAACCTTTGGGAGACTTTCCGGGCCGAAGGCCTGCCTTTCGTCGAAGCGAACGAGGGGCTGATGGATGCGCCACCGTCAGGGACCCGGCAGGTCCTCTGACAGACGGCAGCCGCCAGGGAGCGACACCCACCAGTGGCTGGTGGGGTGTTAGAGCTTCGGTGGGGGGGATGGATGTGGGGGTGTTGGAGGAGGTGGGGGTGATTTCGGGGTTTCAGGCCTGAGGCTCGATGCCCGCGGGCGCCGGCTGATCCACCCAGGTGATGCGCACAGGCGTGCCCAGCGCCCGCAGCATCCGCATCATGCGCTCGATGCTGAAGCGGTCCAGATCGCCCTTCAGCAGCTTGGTGACATCGCTCTTGTCCATTTGCAGCGCATGCGCGAGTTGCGTCTTGTTCCACGCGCGCGCCGCCATCACCTTGCAGATGCGCGCCAGCAGCTCCGTCTTGGCGTCCTCTTCCTCGTGGTTCTCGAAGCCGAGGTGCTTGAACAGGCTGCCCTGGACCTCGATGGCCGGCTCGAACTGGTTGGTCATGGTCTGTCCCCTTTTCTTCGCTGTTCCGCGTCCCACTCGGCCCACTTGAGGCGTTCCTTGATGAGTTCCACGTCCTGCTTGTCGGTCTTGATGCCCTTGTGAGACTTCTTCTGGAACGCGTGGAGCACGTAGACCGCCTCCGCGATCTTCACGGTGTACACCGCCCGGTAGGTGCCGCTCTCATCGTGTTCAACGAGTTCGAGGACCTGCCGGCCCCCGAATCCTTGGAGCGCCTTGGCTTCCTCAGGCTCGAGACCCATCTGCACGAGGTTGAGCGCCCGGCCGAAGACCTTCTGGATGCCCCGCGGCAGGTTCACGTAGTCGCGCTCGGCGGGCGGGAGAAACCGCAGCTTCCTGGCGTCGCTGTCGTTGTCTGCCAACCTCCCGACCTCCCTCGTGGCCCCTGTGGGTAATTTTACCCATTTTGCGCCTTTGGCTTGCTGCGAACTTTCAAAAAAGCGGTCGCGGTGGCTGGCGGTGCCACCGCGGCTGGCCTGGTGAGACCTCGAAACCGTGCAGACACCGTCTGCACAATGGAGCCCCGGAAGTTCGAACCCCACCAGCCCCCCTGACGGGGTGCGAACAAAAAAACGAACCCCCGCCTGGGTTGCAGGCGGGGGCTTCCCGAGGGGTGGCTG
>JAYKHR010000120.1:0-48925 GCA_035285125.1 Candidatus Sericytochromatia bacterium
AAACGCAACCTGTTCGAGAGGTCCACCATGGCTGTCACCGATCCCATTGCGGATATGCTGACCTGCATCCGGAACGCCAACACGGCGAACCTGGACATGACCGAGTTCCCCAACTCCAAGCTCAAGCTCGAGCTGGCCCGCGTCCTCAAGGACGAGGGTTACATCGATGGCTACGAGGTGGTGAACCAGGACGCCGGCAAGCCGCGCATCCGCGTTCAGCTCAAGTACGTCTCCGGCAAGCGCCGCGTCATCACGGGCATCAAGCGCATCTCCAAGCCCGGCCTGCGCGTTTACGTCGGGAAGCACGACCTTCCCCGCGTCCTTGGCGGCCTTGGCGTCGCGATCCTGTCCACGCCTCGCGGCGTGATGTCTGATCGCGATTGCCGGAAGCAGGGCGTCGGCGGCGAAGTCCTCGCGTACGTCTGGTAGGAGGTTCCCATGTCACAGTCTCGCATCGGTAAGCGGCCGATTACCCTCCCCGGCGGCGTCAAGGTCGACATCGTGGAAGGTCGCGGCAGCGGCCAGACCGTCTCTGTCACCGGCCCCAAGGGCACGCTGACCCGGACGCTCCGGCCTGAGGTTTCGGTCTCGCTGGAAGATGGCACGCTTCTGGTTCAGCCTCAGGGTGAGTCCAAGATGGCTCGCTCCCTGCATGGCCTCTCTCGCACGCTCGTCGCGAACATGGTCGACGGCGTCACCAATGGTTTCAAGAAGACCCTCGAGATCAACGGTGTCGGTTACCGTGCTGCGGTCGCCGGCTCTAAGCTGACGCTCCAGATGGGTTACTCGCACCCCGTCGAGATCGAGGCGCCCCAGGGCATTACGTTCATCGTGCCGCCCGGCCCCAAGCCTTCCGTCGTGGTCGAGGGTATCGACAAGCAGCTCGTCGGCGACATGGCTGCCAAGGTCCGGTCGGTTCGGCCGCCTGAGCCCTACAAGGGCAAGGGCATCAAGTACGACTACGAAGTCATTCGTCGCAAGGCCGGTAAGTCCGGCGGCAAGAAGAAGTAAGGAGCCGCGCGATGATCACCAAGAAGAGTCGCAAGCTGCAGACGGCCATCCGTCACGAGCGCATTCGCAAGAACCTCGCCGGCACGGCGGCCCGTCCGCGTCTCGCGGTCTATCGCTCCAACCAGCACGTGTATGCTCAGGTCATCGACGACGTCGCTGGCCGGACCCTCGTCGCGGCCTCGTCGCTCGAGCTCAAGCTCGAGAAGGGCGGCAACGTGGAAGCTGCCCGGCAGGTTGGTCAGGCCGTCGCTGAGCGCGCCAAGGCTGCTGGCATTGCCCAGGTCGTTTACGACCGGGGTGGCAACCTCTACCACGGGCGCATCGCGGCGCTGGCGGATGCCGCGCGCGAAGCCGGCCTCGACTTCTAGGAGCGTGAACCATGGACAATCGCACGACTGAAAACAAGGACCGCGGCCGGCGCGGTCGCGACACCGGTCGGGGTCCCTCCGACCGCAGCGGTCAGCCCGCTGAGCCCTCGGAGTGGCAGGAGAAGGTCATCCAGATCCGTCGCGTCACCAAGGTCGTCAAGGGCGGCAAGAAGATGAGCTTCCGCGCCATCGTCGCCGTCGGCAACCAGAAGGGTCAGGTCGGCGTTGGCGTCGGCAAGGCCAACGAGGTTATCTCTGCGATCCAGAAGGCCATCGCTGATGCCAAGAAGGAACTGGTGACGGTTCCTATGGTCGGCAGCACGATTCCTCACACCATCATCGGCATTGCCGATGCCAGCCGCGTCATGATCAAGCCTGCCTCGAAGGGCACGGGCGTTATCGCCGGTGGTGCCGTCCGGTCCGTGCTCGAGTTGGCCGGCATTCACGACATCCTGTCCAAGAACCTCGGGGCGTCTTCGCCGCTCAACAGCGCTCGCGCCACGGTCGATGGTCTTCGTCGCCTTCGCAGCGCCGCTGACGTGGCAGCCGCTCGCGGCAAGACCGTCGAAGAGATCATCGGGAAGGTGAAGCATGCCTGAGACCAAGAAGATTAGCGTGAAGTTGGTTCGCAGCCGGATAGGCTATTGCTACAAGCAGCACCGCGTGTTGCAGTCGCTGGGCCTCGGCAAGACCAACAGCACCGTCTCCCATTTCGACACCCCGATCATTCGCGGCATGGTCAACAAGGTTCGCCACCTGGTGACCGTGTCCGAGGAGAACTGACACCATGAACCTGACGGATCTCCGCCCCGCCGAGGGCGCCACCCACCCCGTCAAGCGGGTGGGCCGTGGCCACGGCTCGGGCATGGGTAAGACCTCGACCCGAGGCTATAACGGTCAGGGGCAGCGCTCCGGTGAGAGCAAGAAGATCGGCCACGAAGGTGGCCAGATGCCTCTTTACCGCCGGCTGCCCAAGAAGAAGCACTTCCGGATGCCTTACCGCTCCGAGTGGTCCATCGTCAACGTGGGCGACCTCGGGAGCTTCGCCAAGGGTGCTGTGGTTGACGCCGCCGCTCTCGTCGAGGCCGGGCTCATCAAGCGCGAACTCGACGGTGTTCGGGTGCTGGGTGCGGGCGACCTGGGTGTGGCGCTCACCGTGAAGGCCCACCACGTTACCGCTTCGGCCCGCGAGAAGATCGAGGCCGCGGGTGGCACCGTGGAGTTGCTCGGCGCCACCGAGGTTGGCTCCGGCGAAGGCTGAGCCCCCGAGCCCTCAGGCCCCTGTGGCCTGAGGGCTTGGCCCTACATCATCCCGTCGAGCGCCCGGGGCCACGCTTCACGCGAGGTCTTAGTCGGGCGCTCACGGTTTCGGAGCACCAGAGTTGCAAGAGCAGAACAAGGTCGCCGCGGTCCTTCGGGACCTCTGGCATGCCCCCGGCCTCCGGGAGAAGATCCTTTGGACGCTTGGGATGGTCGTCGTCTTCCGACTGATCGTCCACATTCCCGTTTCGGGCATCAAACAGGATGTCCTGAATTCTTTGTTTGCCCAGATGAACTTTTTGGGCGGTTTCCTGGATTTCTTCTCCGGGGGAGCGCTCGCCAAGTTCTCGATCGTTGCGATGGGCATCACGCCATACATCAACGCCAGCATCATCATGCAACTGATGACTGGGGTGATTCCCAAGCTCGAAGAGCTTCAGAAGGAGGGGGGCGAAGCCGGGCGGAAGCAGATCCAGCAGTGGACGCGCTACCTCATGCTTGTCCTTGCCACGATTCAGTCCTTTGGCATGAGCACCTGGTTGTGGCGCTCCGGCGCAGCCATCGGTTACCCCGCAGACGGGCCTTATCCCTGGTGGTTCCTTATCTCCACCGTGTCGATCCTCGTCGCGGGCTCTGCCTTCATCATGTGGCTGGGTGAGGTCGTTACCGAGCGTGGCATCGGCAACGGTGCTTCCTTGATGATCTTTGCCGGCATCATCGCCGCCTTCCCGAGCTACATCTCCAAGACCTCCGAACTCATGAGCAGCGGCGGTGCCAGCGGCTTCGCCGTTATGGCGCTCGTGCTCGCGATGCTCGCCATGTTGGTGGCGATTGTGTTCGTTCAGGAGGGGCAGAGGCGCATCCCGGTGCAGTCCGTCAAGAAGCAGGTTGCCGGTGGGCGCGTTGCCCCGGGACAGCAGAGTTATATCCCGCTCAAGGTCAACATGGGGGGTGTCATGCCTCTCATCTTTGCCTCTTCGCTGCTGATTTTCCCGGCAACCATCAGTCAGTTCCTCGGGCAGTCGAAGAGCACCGCCGTCAACTGGCACTTCACGGAGTCCGTCGCCTGGCAGTGGGACAATGTTAGGAACGCCCTGCAGGCTGGCTTGAACGGGTTCATGGCTGCCCTCAGCCCGTCCGGATGGCTCTATTTCTTCGTTTACTTTGCTCTCATCATGTTCTTTTCGTACTTCTACGCCAGCCTGGTGTTGAACCCCACGGATCTGGCGGAAAACCTCAAGAAGTACGGCTCGTTCGTGCCGGGTTACAACCCGGGTAAGGCGACGGCAGAGTTCATCGAGCAGGTGCTGAACCGGATCACCTTCGCGGGCGGCGTTTTCCTCGGTCTGATTGCCGTCTTGCCCTACCTGGTCGAACGGGCTACGGGCGTTACCACGCTGCAGGGGCTCGGCTCCACGGCCCTGCTCATCATGGTTGGTGTGGCCATCGACCTCTACAACCAGTTGCAGACCCACCTCATCGCGAGGCAGTACGAAGGCTTCATGTCCTGAGGTCTCGGCACGGTGGCGGCTTGGGCCGTCGGTTCTGAAGGAGCGATCACGATGCGCATCGTCTTGCTGGGAGCGCCTGGTGCCGGGAAAGGCACGCAGGCTCGGATGCTCTCCACCACGTATGAAATTCCCCAGATCTCCACGGGTGACATGCTCCGGGCTGCCGTCAAGGCCGGTACCCCTCTCGGCCTCGAGGCCAAGCGGTTCATGGATGCTGGCAACCTGGTTCCCGACGAGGTCATGATCGGCCTGATCCGCGAGCGGCTCGCTGAGGCCGACGCCCACAATGGTTTTCTGCTGGACGGTTTCCCCAGGACTGAGCCTCAGGCGGAGGCCCTTGATGCCATGCTTGCCGGGATCGGCCGTGACCTACAGCTTGCCATCGACGTGGCCGTGCCGGAAGACGACCTCGTGGAGCGACTGTCTGGTCGTCGGGTGTGCCGTGAGTGCGGGGCCTCCTTCCACGTTCAGTTCAACCCGAGCGCCAAGGGGGCTTCCTGCGATGCCTGCGATGGCGAGCTTTACCAGCGGGCCGACGATGCGGCTGACACCGTTCGTAACCGGTTGAGGGTCTACCAGGAGCAGACTGCCCCCATATCGGCCCGTTACGAGCGCGCGGGAATTTTGCGGCGCTTGGACGGGAGCCGCTCCATGGACGAGGTGCGGGCCGATCTGTCCGTCATTCTCGACAGCCTGAAGGTTGCCCGATGAGTGTGCTGAAGAAGGCCTCGGAGTTTGAGGCCATGCGGAAGGCTGGCTTGCTGGTTGCGCTGGCCCACGAGGCCATCGCCGAGGCTGTCCGGCCTGGAATCTCAAGCAAGGACCTGGACGTGATTGCCGAGGCTGTCATCGTCAAGGGAGGGGGGCGTCCTGCGTTCAAGGGTTACCACGGCTTTCCTGCGACCATCTGTGCCTCCTACAACGAGGAGGTCGTTCACGGCATTCCCTCCCGGCGGAAGCTTGAGGAGGGGGACATTATTTCGGTGGACATCGGGGCCATCTTCGATGGCTACTATGGCGATTCGGCCTGGACCTACGGTGTCGGGAAGCTTTCGCCAGAGGTAGCGAAGCTGCTCGAGGTCACCGAGGCCAGCCTGTACTCGGGGCTGGCCCAGGCCCGCGCCGGACATCGGATCGGCCGCGTTGGGGGCGCCGTTCAGGACGTTGTTGAGGTTGCGGGTTTCTCCGTGGTGCGGGATTTTGTTGGTCACGGCATCGGGCCGAACCTTCACGAGTCACCACAGATCCCCAACTACCGAACGCACGACGAGGGCCCCGTGCTCCAACTTGGAGAGGCCCTTGCCATCGAACCGATGGTCAACATCGGCGGTCACGAGGTTCGAGTCAAGAAGAACGGGTGGACTGTCGTCACGACGGACGGGTCGTGGTCTGCTCACTTCGAACACACCGTCATCGTCACGGAAGGCGAGCCTGAGATCACAACGCGGAGATCAGGCGTACTGGCCTTGTGACAAAAGGAAAATGCAGGTTAAAATAAGGGAAACATCCCAGAAAGGAGTCGGTCCATGAAGGTCCGTGCCTCGGTCAAGCCCATTTGCGAGAAGTGCCGCGTTATCAAGCGTCACAACCGCGTGATGGTGATCTGCGAGAACCCCAAGCACAAGCAGCGTCAGGGCTGAGTGGAGGAGGGGCGCCGATCGCGCCCCCCTTGCGGGTTCCTGACAGTCTGTGCGATATTAAGTAGTTATTAAATCCAGGAGGAACGTACCCCATGGCCCGTATTGCAGGCGTGGACCTCCCGCGGGAAAAGCGGATCGAGGTTGCGCTGACCTACATCTTCGGCATCGGTCCTTTCAAGGCTTCCCAGATCCTGACCCGGACCCGGTTGAACCCGGACACCCGTACCAAGGATCTTACGGAAGAGGAAATCGGCCGGCTGCGTGAGGAGATCGACCGCAACCATCAGGTCGAGGGTGACCTCCGCCGCGAGGTTTCCATGAACATCAAGCGGCTGATCGAGATTGGTTCTTACCGGGGCATCCGTCATCGTCGCGGCCTGCCGCTTCGCGGCCAGCGCACGAAGACGAACGCCCGGACCCGCCGCGGCGCCAAGAAGACCGTCGCTGGTAAGAAGAAGTAGTTTTCGCCGCGAGTGCGGCACTCGGGTTGGTGATCCGCCTGGCAGGTACGGCTGCCCCCAGGCGTCTCGCCGCCAACTCCTTGCTCGAAGTCCCGGTGCCTGGCGGGTTTCCCGCCCGGCGCCAGCCCATTAAAGTCCACCAGAATTACACCCGGGTCCAGGTCCGGCTTTTTTAACCGGAAACCACCCGACACCGTGGAGGTCTACCCGTGGCTAAGCCCACCGCCAAGCCGAAGCGTCGCGAGCGCAAGAACATCGCCAACGGCGTCGTTCATATCTCGTCGACGTTCAACAACACCATCGTCAGCATCACCGACATGCAGGGCAACACGATTTCGTGGGGCTCCGCTGGTACCGCCGGTTTCAAGGGCGCCAAGAAGGGCACGCCGTTTGCGGCCCAGATGGCGGCTGACGGGTGCGCCCAGCGCGCCCGCGAACACGGCATGCAGCAGGTCGAAGTGCTGGTGAAGGGGCCGGGCTCCGGCCGTGAAACCGCCATCCGCGCGCTCCAGGCCGCCGGGTTGGAAATCACCCTGATCAAGGATGTGACGCCCATCCCTCACAACGGCTGCCGTCCGCCGAAGCGCCGTCGCGTCTAGTCGGCTTCACGTCGCGGCGAACGCCCGCTCCCGTGGAGTGTGTGCCTTCGCCCACCGGTTCACCGTTCAGGTTCCTGCAAGGAGGAATTGCCAAGTGGCTCGCTATACCGATGCCCGCTGCCGGCTGTGCCGCGCGGAAGGGATCAAGCTCTTTCTGAAGGGCGACAAGTGCAACAGCGCCAAGTGCGCCATCGCTCGCCGGAATTACCGGCCCGGCATGCACGGCCAGGCTCGTCACAAGCCTTCCGAGTATGCCATTCGGCTTCGTGAGAAGCAGAAGGTCCGCCGCGTTTACGGCGTTCTTGAGAAGCAGTTCCGGCGCTACTATGCCGAGGCTGTGCGCCAGCGCGGCGTCACGGGTGAGGTCCTGCTCGCGTTGCTCGAGCGTCGGCTCGACAACGTCGTGTTCCGGCTCGGGCTCGCCTCCAGCCGCTCGCAGGCCCGCCAGTTCGTCGGCCACGGCATGATCGAGGTCAACGGCGTCCGCACGGACATCGCAAGCTTTCAGGTCAAGCCTGGCATGGTGGTGAAGGTCACGGAGAAGAAGACCGACTTCTTCAAGAAGCGGCTCGAGGGCATCACTGCCCCGCGCGTCCCGACCTGGCTCGCGTTCGAGGCGGACAAGCTCCAGGGCTCCGTCGTCAGCTTGCCCAACCGTGAAGAGAACGACACGCCCGCCAACGAGCAGTACATCATCGAGTACTACTCGCGGTAACGCCCCGTTCGTTCCCAGAGGCCGCTGGCATCGCCAGCGGCCGCACGGAGAAAAGGAAACCACCGATGGACAAGCCGAACATTCAGTGCGTCGAGACCCGCACCACCGAAGAAGGTCTCCACTACAGCCGCTTTGTTGCGGAGCCCCTTGAGCGCGGCTACGGAACGACCCTCGGCAACGCGCTGCGTCGGGTGCTGCTTTCTGATCTCGAAGGCGCAGCCATCACGGCCATCCGCATCGACGGCGTGCCGCACGAGTTCAGCACGATTCCTGGCGTGAGCGAGGACGTCGTCGATGTGGTGCTCAACCTCAAGGGTGTGGTGCTCAAGCTCCACGGCTCCGAGGCGAAGAGCGCGCACATCAAGGTCAGCCGTGAGGGGCCGGTCACGGCCGGAGATATCATCGTTGACCCCGATGTTGAGGTTCTCAACCCCGACTGGCACATCGCCACCCTCGACGCTGGTGCGTCGCTCGAGATGGAGCTCCACATCGAGCGTGGTAAGGGCTTTGTGCCGGCCGAGCGCAACCGCAAGGCGCAGCAGACCGTTGGTGTCATCCCCATTGATGCCATCTACATGCCGGTCCGCAAGGTCAACTACACGATCGAGGACACCCGCGTCGGTCAGTCTGTGGATTTCGACCGCCTCAACCTGGAGGTTTGGTCCAACGGCTCCGTCACCGCTGAGGAAGCCCTTTCGAAGGCTGCCGAGCTGTTGATCGAGCAGTTCCGGCCCTTCGCCCTCCTTGGTCGCGATGAGTCCGAGCTCGCCGGCATCGACCACGTCGCCGGGCCCTCTGGCGGTGGCAGCTCGCCGCTCGATCTTTCGATCGAGGAACTGGAGCTCTCCGTCCGCGCCTACAACTGCCTCAAACGGGCCAACATCTACACCGTCGGCGATTTGCTGAAGAAGTCCGAGCGCGAGCTCATGGACATCAAGAACTTCGGCAAGAAATCTGCGGACGAGGTGATCGAGCGTCTGAAGGCCTTTGGCTATTCCATGGCCAAGGACAAGGACGAAGAGCCCGCGCACGCCGACTGAGCCAGCCGGTCAGAATCAGAAGGAACATCCCATGCGTCACCAGAAGAAGCGTCACCTGCTCGGGCGCCCAGCCGACCAACGGAAGGCCGTGCTCCGCGCGTTGACCACCGCCGCCCTGCGGCACGATCGCATCGAGACCACCGAGGCCAAGGCCAAGGCAGTCGTCTCGGTGATCGATCAGATGATCACCCTTGCCAAGCGTGGTGACCTCCACGCGCGGCGACAGGTGGCCGGCTTCGTCTACGAGAAGGACGTCGTCAAGCGTCTCTTCGACGAGGTCGCCCCCCGCTTCCAGGACGTGAACGGCGGTTACACCCGCATCGTCAAGACGCCCCCGCGTCGTGGCGACGCGGCTCCGATGGCCATCGTCTCGCTGGAGGTTTGAATCAGGCTTCAGGTGCCGCCATGCACACGGTGCGAATGCTCGTGAGTTATGACGGCACCGACCTGCTCGGTTGGCAGGTCCAGTCCCGTGGGCGCACCGTCCAAGGTGAACTGGAGGCGGCTCTGGCCCGGGTCCTCAAGGCCGAAGTCAGAACCGCAGGGGCCGGCCGGACCGACGCCGGCGTTCACGCCGTCGGGCAGGTCGTCAGCTTCGTCACCTCCCGACTCCTACCGGAGCGGGCTTGGGTACCGGCGCTGAACTCGGTTCTTCCCAGGGACATTGCCGTGTTGCGTGCTGAAGAGGTTTCCCCGGACTTCCACGCTCGCCACTCGGCCATCAGTCGGAGTTATCGCTACGCCATTGTGCATCGTGGTCCGCGGATGCCGCTTCAAGCGCGGCACGCCAGCTGGGTCGAGGGTCCCCTCGATCTCGAGGCGATGCGGGAGGTGTGGACCTCGCTTCTGGGTACACACGACTTCACCCACTTCGGCAGCACGGGGAGTGACCCCAGCAGTCCGATTTGCACGGTGACCCACGCCAGGCTTCAGGAGGACGGCAACACCCTCTATCTCGACATCACCGCGGATCACTTCCTGTACCACATGGTTCGGCGCCTCGTCGGCACGGCCATCCGCGTTGGAAGAGGCGTTCTCGGCGTCGAGGGTTTTCGGGATACCTGGCTGGGCCGCGCGCCCAGGCCGTCGGGTCCCACGGCACCACCCCACGGACTCACCTTCGTGGCGGCGGGTTACCCTCCTCACCTGGCTTGGCCGAGCGCCAACCCCTGAAAACAGTCAGCCACCACCCAGACACCAAGGCTTCCGGTCCTCCGCGCAGGCGGCACCCGGGCCGGAAGAAGGAGAATCCGTTATGCAGACCACTATGGCCAAGGAAGGCGAGGTCGTCCGTCACTGGCACCTCGTCGACGCCGAAGGGCAGACCCTGGGCCGGCTGGCGACGGTCGTCGCCACCCTCCTCCGGGGAAAGAACAAGCCGATCTTCACCCCCAACGTTGACACGGGTGACTTCGTTGTCGTCATCAATGCAGACAAGGTCGTCGTGACCGGCAAAAAGTCGTCGGACAAGGAGTATATCCACCACACGGGTTGGCCCGGTGGTTTCCGGAAGACGACGTTTTCCAAGCTCCAGGGGCAGCACCCTGTCCGCATCATCGAGAAGGCGGTGCGCGGCATGATCCCCCACACCAAGCTTGGGGCCGCCCAACTCAAGAAGCTGAAGGTCTACGCGGGGGCGGAGCATCCGCACGCCGCGCAGGCGCCCACGGCTTACGACCTGTCCAACTAGCGTTAAGGAGCACCTGAACGATGGCTTCAAAAGTTGCCCAGTACTGGGGCACCGGCCGCCGGAAGACCTCCATCGCCCGCGTGCGGGTGGTGCCCGGCAACGGTCAGATCAAGATCAACGACCGGTCGGTCGAGGACTACATCGGTGGGCGCAAGACGCTGTACCCGCAGCTGGCCCTCCCGTTCGAGGCGACCAAGAACGTGGGTCGGTTCGACGTGTTCGCCAACGTGATGGGTGGCGGCGTGAACAGCCAGGTCGGTGCGATCCGGCTCGGCATCTCGCGCGCCCTGGTCACGATGGACCCCGAGCTCCGCTCGGCTCTTCGTGAGGACGACCTCCTGACGCGCGACCCTCGCGCCAAGGAGCGGAAGAAGTACGGCCGCAAGCGCGCCCGGAAGCGCTTCCAGTTCTCGAAGCGCTGATCGCGCCCAGCCTGGGTTGGCCTCCTCGCTTGTCGGGGGGGCCTTTTTTTTTCGTTTTAGTCTCGTGGGGGCCTCATTCCCTTTTGGGCAGGACGGCGTGGTCGACGCCACCCGGCTTGGGGCCAACCTCCGGTCCGGGGGGGCGTGGCTGGACGCAACTGGCGCACCGGCCTTCGTTTGCCGCTTTGCTCAGTTGCTGTGTGGCGTTGGTGTGGCATAAGATGCCCGTCAGGCACTTGAGCTGGCTGCCCGTATGGAGGTTCACAATGGCTGATGCGTGGCGTTTCGGGTCTGTTGTGGCTGCGGCCCTTTGCCTTGTGGCCTTGGCTTGGCCCGCTGCAGCTGCAGCCAGGGTGCCCGGTGAGCCTGGCGGTCAGGTCGAGGCCACTGCGCGGCCGGCTGACGTCGTCGTGGTGGGCGCTGGGCTTGCCGGCCTGACGACTGCTTACAGGCTTCGGCAGGCCGGGCTTGACTGCGTCGTGCTGGAGCTCGCCGACCGGGTCGGGGGGCGGATGCGCACCGCCCGCTACCCGGAGGGCGTCTCAGCCGAGGCGGGGCTTGAGGAATTTTGGGACACGAACCCCAGCATCGCCCTCGCGCGGGAACTCGGTGTTGAGCTTGAGGAGTCGGCCACGGCGTTCTCCAGCTTCATTTACAAGGGGCGGCTATACCCGTTCACGCAGGCCACCAACGAGGCCTTTGTTCGCTCGGTGCTGCCGCCCAAGGAACTCGCAGGGTTCCTCTCCTGGGACCGCGATATGCAGGCCCGCTTTCATCGGATGGCCGCGCGTCCTTTGCCTGCCGATCTTCTCAAGCTCAAGGACGTCTCCTTTGCCGAGTGGTTGCAGCGGGACCGCCGGCTTTCCCCTCTGGCCGTCGCGATGGTCCGGGCGATGAGTGAGCCGGAGTTCGGCACCTCTGCCGACCGCATCTCGGCGCTGGATGGGATCGACGAGTGGCACATCTTCTCGGGCAAGGGCGTAGGCTCTCACCATGTTCGCGCCGGCAATCAGGCCCTTGCGGAGGCTCTTGCCGCGCGCATCGGCAAGGACAGGGTGCTGACGGGGCACCAGGTCACTCGGCTTCACCGCGAGGGCGACCACGTTGAGGTGTCGGCGCTCGAGACGTCCCGGTATGTCACGCACCACTTCCGGGCCCGCCACGTCGTCTCCACGATGCCGCTTTTCCGCCTCTACGAGGTGCAGGTCACGCCGGCACTCTCTCCGCGTGTGCAGGAGGCCATCGGCACCCAGACCTGGGGTGCCTACTTCACCGCCCACGTCGTGCTTGACGCGGCAGCCCGGCGCTTCTGGTCGACTCCCCAGGGGGAAGAGATCTTGCCCATTCTCACGGGGGGCCCGCTTGGCGTCATCTATGGGGAGAACACGCCGGAGCGGCCCGGTGGCTCGCACACCGTGCTCAACCTGCTGGTCACCGGGGATCATGCCGAGGCCTTCAACGCCCGCACGGGCTCGGTCGACGACGCCAGAAAGGTGATCGCGGCCGCCCTCGAAGCCCAGTTCAAGGGCATCACTCCGTACGTGCGCTACATGAACTTCGTGCGGTACCATCCCCGCGCCATCGCGTCGTGGCCGGTCGGACGCTCGCGCTTCGATGCCCTGTCCGAGGAGCTTCGCAAGCCTCAGGGCCGGCTCTACCTGGCCGGGGACTTCACGGAGGGCACGCACTCTGACGGCGCCGCGTGGTCTGCTGCGCGCGTGGTCCGGCAGATCTGCGCTGCCGAGGGCCTCGCAGTTCCCTCGGGCGTGCCTGTGCCGCCAGGCTAC
This sequence comes from Candidatus Sericytochromatia bacterium, assembly GCA_035285125.1. Lineage (GTDB taxonomy): Bacteria > Cyanobacteriota > Sericytochromatia > S15B-MN24 > JAQBPE01 > JAYKHL01. The sequence goes on from JAYKHR010000120.1 coordinate 12,505, forward strand.
GGGGCGGCGGGCGCGGGCCAGGCGCTGCCCGTGAGGCGCTAGAGGGGCCCCGCCACTCGTGGGTGACGCGCAGGCGTTCACGCCGAGCGAGCGGCCGCTGTTCGCGGCGTTGTGGCAGGGGCCTTGCGCCGTGCAGGCGCTGTCAGGGTGACATGGCGGCCCCGCTGACCCAAGGCAGCGGCCTTGCCAAGGGCTCCGGGGTCACCAGCAGCAGGCGCACGCCATGCGGAGCTAGCGGAAGCTTCAACGGGGTTTTCCAGGCTCGCCAGACGGGATGTTGGTCGCCCAGGTCCATCACCCAGGGGGTTGCGGGGCCGGGCCAGTCCTGGGCGGCGGCTGGCGCGGTGGCGGTGTGACCGGCCGGGTTCAGCAGCGCGGCGATGCCCGCTTGTGCCCCCCAGGCGGGAACAGACTGCCAGGCCCGGGTTGCCAGGCCGTCGAGGTCCGTCGCGAGGATGGTTGCCGGCCCCGCGGCGTGGCCGAGGAGGGTGGGCAGGAGGCCCTGGGCGGTCGGCGAGAGGGTGGCGATCTCATCGCTCAAGAGCTTCGCCCCCCCTGACAGCAGCACGGTGGCCGCCCACGTGAGGCGTTCGGCGAGCGTGATGCCCCGGTGCTCGGGCCCCAGGAGCAGGCAATCAGGGTCGTTCTGCCACCATTTGCCGTGCATCCAGCCCCGGGCCAGCGTGCTGCGCAGGGCGTTCGCCAGGGCCGGGGACGAGGCGTCACCGTCGGCTGGGTGCCAGGCTGCGGCGACGTCAGGCCCGACGCGCATGGCGTCCACGAGCCCCACCGAGGGCAGCAATGGCGCCCCGCACCCGAGCAGAAACGCGTCGCCGGCCGCCTCGCGGATGGCGGCCAGCCCGAGCCTGTACGCCGCCAGTGCGGGCAGGCCTCCCGCGCGGCGGCCGGCTAGCGCGCCCGCGTACAGGAAGTCGAGCTTCAGGAAGCCGAAGCCCCAGGCTTCGACGGCGGTGCGCACCACCTGCGCGAGGTGGGTCCGGGCTGCGGGCACGGCCAGGTCGAGCGCGTGGCAGCGTTGGTCCCAGTTGTGAAGCGCGAGGACCGGGGCGCCATCGGGCCCCTGCAGGAGCCAGTCGGGATGGGCCGTCGCGAGCCGGCTGCGGCTTCCGACGACGAAGGGGGCCAGCCAGAGGCCAGGCAAGAGCCCTTGGGCGCGCAGGTCTTGCGCCAGCGCGCGCAGGCCGCGTGGGAACCGGCCGTTGACCTCGAGCCAGTCGCCGAGTTCCCCCTGCCAACCGTCGTCGAGCTGGACCAGCGTCACCTCTCGCGTGGCGGCGTGCTGCCTGAGGGCCGCTGCGTTGCGCAGGACGTCTGCCTCCGTGACGCTGGCGAAGCGGGTGTACCAGCTGCACCAGCCCGCCTGGGCGCGCCTGCCGCTCGGGGCGGCACCGGGCCTGTCTGCCACGGCCGCGGCATACCGCGACAGCGCCTCGGCCCCTCCCGCGAGCACCAGCAGGGGCGCGGTGCACACCCTGGCCCCTGGCGCCAGGATGAGGCCGTCCGTGAGCCACACCGCGGCGAGACGGCCTCCCGCCCACGTGGGGGTCAGCCGGATGAGGCCCGGCCAGCGCTCTGCCTCGAGGAACCCCAACGTGAGCGGCTCGGCCCCCGCGGGCTCCAGGGCACATACCCAGGGTGAGGCGAACCCGGCCTCCGGAATTCCCGGCGGTCCGGCGATTGGGGGTTCCGGGAGGGGGCGCTGGCGGGTCAGTGGGAGGGGAGGGGTGGCGGGGCTCCAGCTCTGGTAGCCCGTCTGGGTGACGCGCAACCGGTCGGCCCCCCAGCTGCCAGGCCACGGCGCTTCCAAGGGGGCCAGCCAGGCCACCCCCAGGGGCGTCGGACCGCGGTTCGTGAGCGTCAGCGTGAGCACCAGGCCTTCGGGGTGGGGCGCGATCGCCCAGGCGAGGCGGAGCTCCCCGCCAGGGCGACGGATCGAGGCCGCGTTGCCTCCCACCCAGCGTGCCCCCGCGCCCACTCTCCGCCACCGCCCGGCCTGCAGGGGCCACGTCGTGCCGTCCGCCAGCCCCACGCGCGCCGTCGCCTGGCCCAGCACCGACGTTCCGTCGGTGCCGTGCAACGCCAGCCGGCCGGGTTCCGGCCGGGCGACCAGGCCGCCACCTCTGACTTCTGCCGCCCCCACGTGCCGCCCTCCGTCCACAGCCTAGGTGGAGGCCGGCCCCCGTCCAAGTGGCGGACGTGCGTCACGGCGGCCGCCGGGGGAGCGGCTATAATGAGAACGTTATGTTGCTGCCGCGCACCCTCCTCGCTGCTGCCCTCGTCTCGGCGGGCCTGGCCGCCCCGGCCCGCGCCGACGACATCCGGCCGCCGGGCTGGCTGGAGCGCGGCGACTTCGTGGCTGGTGACGACGGGGCCGCCTTCGTCGCCGACGCCCAGCGGGGGCGACGCGGCGGTCGCTGGTTCCGGCTCGACGGGAGCGAGGGGCACGTGTTCTACGGGCTCGGCGGCCACCCCAGCACGGACTGGTTCTGGCCGAACCACGTGGCGTCCTCCTTCGTGTGGGAGATCGTCAGCGCTTCCCCAGGTGGCACGAGCTACATGCTGCGCTACCAGGATGCCGCCGCTTACACCACCGGGTTTGCCCGCGTGGGCGCGCTCGTGACGTTCGCCAGCCTGGGCGCCGTGCTCGGGGGCGTCGGCTACAACCTGACGAACGCGACGCGGGAGATGCAGCCCGGCTTTTTCGTGGGGGCGGGTGGGGCCCTGCTGGCGGGGCTGGGGCTGTTGGCGGGGGCCTCGGCGGCGGGGGCCTCGAACGAGGCCCTGCTCGATCAGTCCATAGACGCCTACAACCGGGACCTCGCCGGCCGGCGCCGCCGCAACGCGGGCTATCCGCCGACCTCGCACCCCGTCGAGGCCTCCGTGGCAGGCCCGTCCGCCGTCCGCTGACCCCGCCAGGAAGCCCTGCTCGGGGTGCGCAACCGGCACCCGGTGTTCGCTGCCGCTGCTTTGGTGGACCCTGATCGGGCGCGCGGGGCCGCCCGGACGCAGGCCTCCGCATGCCGCCCGCCCGCCCCTCGTGGCATAATGGGGCCCGGAGGGTCGCCGACGGAGCCGGCCGCACGAGTCCTGCTGTTGAGGTAAGTCCAGTGAACGAGCACATGCGTGAGCACATGCGGCTGATGCTGCCGGGCCCCACCCCCATCCCGCCGACCGTCGTCCAGGCCCTCGGCCGGCCCATGATCAACCACCGCGGGCCCGAGTTCGCGGCGATGTACCGCGAGTGTATCGAAGGCATCCGCTGGCTCTTTCAGACGGAGGGTGACGCCTTCTTGATCGGGGCGAGTTCCGGCACGGGGGGGCTGGAAGCAGCCGTCTCGAACGTGCTCAGCGCGGGGGACGAGGTGCTGGCCCTCGTCGCGGGTGAGTTCGGGGCCCGCTTTGCCGACATGGCGGAGCGCTTCGGGGGGCGCGTGACGCGCATCGCCATCGACTACGGCCAGGCCATGGACCCAGCCACGCTCGAGGCGGCGCTGGCCGAGCGCCCCTACAAGGTGTTGCTCGTGACCCACAACGAGACCTCCACCGCCGTCATGCAGCCGCTGGAGGCGCTGGCGAGGGCCGCGCGCCGGGCCCGGCCGGACCTCCTTATCCTCGTGGACGCCGTGAGCAGCCTCGGCGTGGTCCCCCTCCCCGTGGACGCGTGGGACCTCGACATCGTGGTCACCGGCTCGCAGAAGGCCTTCATGATTCCACCAGGCCTTGGCATGGTCTCGGTCTCCGCGCGGGCCTGGCAGGCCCACGCCACGGCCACGGCGCCCCGCTATTACTTCGACTTCACGGCCCACAAGCAGTTCGATGCCAAGGGCCAGACGCCCTGGACGCCCGCCCTGCCCCAGATCTACGGCCTGCACGAGGCCATGCGGATTATGCGCGGGGAGGGGCTCGAGACCCTGTTCGCCCGGCACGAAACCATGACCCGGATGCTGCGGGCAGGCCTGGCCGCCATCGGGCTGCGGCCCGTGGTGACGGACGAGGCGATCGCCAGCCGCTCCGTCACGGCCGTCTACCCCCCCGACGGGGTCGACGCCGACGCGCTGCGCAAGCAGGTGCAGGACCACTTCGGCCTGGTGCTCGCCGGGGGCCAGGGCAAGATGGCCGGCAAGATCTTCCGCGTCGGCCACCTGGGCTTTTACCAGCCGCTCGACATGCTCACGGTGCTCGCGGCCCTCGAGGTCACGTGCAAGCGGATGGGGGCGGACGTGCCCCTCGGCGCTGGCGTCCGCGCCGCGCAGGAGGCCATGCTCGCCCATCCCGCCGCGGCCGTCGCCGCCCACGCCTGAGGCTGCGGCCCAGGTCTTCGCCCCCCTGCTCGATTCAGGAGATTCGCCGTGTCCGACGCTTTGACCCTCGGGGCCTCCGTCGCCCCCCCCGTCGCGCTGCCGCGCGTGCTCGTCAGCGACCCCATCGAGGCCTCGGGCCTCACGGCCCTGGAGGGTGTCGCCGCCCTCGAGCTGCGCTCGGACCTGACGCCAGAGCAGCTCGTGGCCTGCATTGGTGAATACGATGCGCTGATGGTGCGCTCCCAGACCAAGGTCACGGCCGCCGTGATCGAGGCTGGCAAGAAGCTCCGCATCATCGGCCGGGCCGGCGTGGGCGTCGACAACATCGACGTGCCGGCCGCCACGCGCCAGGGCGTGGTCGTGGTCAACTCCCCCGCGGGCAACACCATTGCCGCGGCCGAGCACACGCTGGCGCTGCTCTTCGCCCTCGCCCGCCACGTGGCGCCGGCGGATGCCTCGACCAAGCAAGGCGAGTGGAAGCGCAGCAAGTTCACGGGCACCGAGCTGTTCGGCAAGACGCTCGGCGTGATCGGGCTCGGCAAGATCGGCTCCCACGTGGCGAACGTGGCCCGAGCGGCCGGGATGAAGGTGGTGGCCTACGACCCCTTCGTCACGCCCGAGCGCGCTGCAGAGCTTGGCTGCGCGCTCGGCAGCGTCGAGGACGTGGTGGAGAGTGCCGATTTCCTGACGCTGCACGTCCCGAAGACCCCCGAGACCACCAACCTCATCGACGCGGCGATGCTGGGGCGGGCCAAGCCGGGCCTGCGCATCGTCAACTGCGCGCGCGGCGGCATCATCGACGAGGCTGCCCTCGTCGAGGCGATCCGGGCGGGGCGCATCGCCGGGGCGGCGCTCGACGTCTTCGCCCAGGAGCCGCTGGCGAACGACGCGCTGCGTGAACTCGGCGATCGGGTGCTGCTGACGCCCCACCTGGGCGCCAGCACGGAGGAGGCCCAGCTCAACGTGGCGATCGACGTGGCGGAGCAGATCGCCGAGGTCCTGCGCGGTGGTGAGGCCCGGAGCGCCGTCAACATCCCCAACATGCGGCCCGAGCTGATGGCCTCGCTGCGGCCGGCGATGGGTCTGGCGGAGCGTCTTGGCGCCCTGGCGGCCCAGCTCGCGGAGGGGCCTATCGAGGCCGTCGAGATCACCTACGCCGGCACCCTGGCCGACGCGGAGTCGCGCCCGCTCACGAACGCGCTGCTCAAGGGCCTGCTGACGCCGGCCCTGGCGGAGGGCGTCAACTTCGTCAACGCCAGCCTCCTGGCGCGCGATCGCGGCATCCAGGTGACGGAGGTTCGCACCCAGGACGCCGGCGACTACGTCGAGCTCATTCGGGTGCGCGTGCGCACGGCGCAGCGCGAGCGCATCGTCGCGGGCACCCTGCTGCTGCAGGACCTCCCGACGGTGGTGCAGGTGGACGACTATGCCTTCAACCTCTTCCTGCGCGGCACGCTGCTGTTCGCGCCGCACCAGGACGTCCCGGGGTCGGTCGGCAAGGTCGGCACCCTGCTCGGCGAGAACGCCCTCAACATCTTCGGCATGCAACTCGGGCGCAGCGTCGTCAGCGGCCCGGCCCTGATGGTGCTGAACCTCGACCAGCCCGTGCCGGAAGCCGTCCTGGGCCAGATCCGGGCGCTGCCCGGGTTCTTCGACATCCGGACCGTGACGCTCTGAGCCTGCCTGGGGGCCGCCGCGGTCGCGCTGCGGGGCCCCCCCTTGCTCCCTGACGTGGGGTGAGGAAGCCCGCGAGGGTGCGATCCCGCCCGTCGCGGCTCGCCTCGTTTCCGGCTATGATGAGCCCGATGACCGCCTACGTCGCCCTTTATCGCAAGTACCGGCCGGGCAGCTTCGCGGAGCTCGTCGGGCAGGAGGCGGTCTCCCGCACGCTGTCGCGGGCCCTGACCCAGCAACGTCTGGGCCACGCCTACCTGTTCTGCGGCCCCCGCGGCACGGGCAAGACCTCCGTGGCGCGCATCCTGGCCAAGTCCGTGAACTGCCGCCAGGGCCCGACGGACGCGCCGTGCGGCACCTGTCCGAGCTGCCGGGACATCACGGCCGGCGCGCACCTGGACGTCATCGAGATCGACGCGGCCAGCAACAACGGCGTCGACAACATCCGCGACCTGCAGGACCGGGTCGCCCTGGCCCCCGTGTCGGGTCGGATGAAGATCTACATCATCGACGAGGTGCACATGCTCTCTCAGGGCGCCTTCAACGCCCTGCTGAAGACGCTCGAGGAGCCCCCCCCGAACGTCCTCTTTGTGCTGGCGACGACGGACCCGCACAAGGTGCTGCCCACGATCGTGTCGCGCTGCCAGCGCTTCGACTTTGGCCGCATCCCGCTTTCACGGCTCGTGGATCGCCTCACGGAGATCGTCGGGAAGGAGGGGATCCCGGCCGAGCCTGGCGCCCTCGAGGCGATCGCCCGGCGGGCCAACGGCGGCTTGCGCGATGCCCTGAGCTTGCTCGACCAGCTGGCGGCCAGCGCCGGGGGCGAGCTGCTCACGGCGGACGCGGTGGCCTCCGGCCTCGGGCTGGTGGCGGGCGACCAGGTTGTCGCGCTTGCCGAGGCCCTGATCGCCCGGAACGCGGCCGGCGCCTTGGGCGTCGCGGCCAGCTTGCTCGCGGCGGGTCATGAACACGGCACGCTGGCTCGCGAGCTGCTGGTGCACTTCCGCCACCTGCTGGTGCTCCAGCTGGCCCCGGACCAGGCCGCTGCGCTGGAGGTGCCCTCGGTGCATCTGGCGGCAATGCGGGAGCAGGCGGCCCGGCTCAGCCAGGCCGAGCTGCCCTGGCTGCTCGAGACGCTCAACGAGGCCGAGGGCCTCATTCGGCGCTCGCCCCAGCAGGCCGTCTGGCTGGAGCTGGGGCTGATCAAGCTTGCCTCGCGCCCGGACATTCCGGGCCTCGCGGCGCTGCTGGCCCGCGTCGAGGCGCTGGAGGCGGCGGTGGCCGGCGGGGAGGCGATCGCCCCGCGGCCCGCAAGGCCCCCGGGGGCCCTCCCAGCGCCGCCTCCGGCCCCGGCGCCCCGCGTGCCCGCGCCTGCGCCGCCGGTGCCAGTGGCCGCCGCCGCCCCTGTGCCCCCCGGGCACGGGCCCGCCGTCCCTGCCTCAGAGCCTGTGCCCCCGCCCGCTCCACCACCTGCCCCTGCGCTGGCCCCCGAGCCCGCACCGGCGCCTTCGGGCGCCGTGCCGGTCCCGGTTCCGGCGGTCCCCGCGTTGCCGCCGCTGCCCCCTGCGCCGCCGACCGCGGCCCCGGCCCGGCCGGCCATGGAGGTGCTGGCGGGCGGCCTCGCTGCCGACGCCCCGCCCCCCGCGAGGGGCGGCGAGCGCCCGGTGCCCCCCGGGCACTGGGACCGGGTCGTGGCCCACCTGCGCAGCCGCAGCGTCCCGACGGCGGCGTTGCTCACGCAGAAGGCCAACCTGGCTCGCTGGGAGGAGGACGGCGCCGTCGTGGTGCGCCTGCCCAAGCCGTTCAAGGAGCAGTTCGACCGCCAGCCCCAGAAGCTGGAGCTGCTGCGGGAGGCCGTCCAGGCTGTGTTCGGGGCCAGCGCCTATGCGCGGCTCGAGGTTTCCGACGGCAAGGCGCCCGGGGGCCTGCGCACCACCAGCCAGGCGCCCGGGCCTGCGGGGCCCGCGGTGCCCCCCGCGCCCACGGCCTACGCGCCGTCCCCTGCTCCACCGGCCGCCCCGGATTCCGCGGTGCCGGCGGCCGCCGCGCCCTACCCGACGCCCCCTGCGCCGGCGGCTCCCGCGGTGCCCCCAGCTCGCGCGTCAAGCGCCGCAACGCCGGCCCCCCCGCCCCAAATGGCCCCCGCTGCCCCTGCCCCGGGCGGCCCCCCCGGAGACGACGAGCCGCCACCGCCCGAGGCGCCGTCTGCCTGGGAGCTCGAGGAAGCCGTGCCGCCGCCTGCGGCCAGCGGAGCCGCTGCGGAGGTCCCCGGCGGCGGCTTTGGCCCGCCGGAGGGGGGGGCGACGGACGACCACGCCGTCCGCCTCGTGGTGGAGGTGTTCAACGGCAAGGTCATGCTGCCGCCCGAGCCGTGACGCTTCCGGCGGTGCGGGAATAATGGCTGGTGAGGAGCCAGCATGAGTCCGCACGTCGCTCGGGCCCGCTCACGGCCGGGCATCGCTCTCTTTCAGGTGCTGATGTTCGCGGCCATCACCACGATCTTCCTCGTGGCCGGCTCGCAGTTCGTGATGGGCTCCCTCAAGGAGGGGCGAGCCTCTCGCCGGGACAGCCAGGTCTACAACGTGGCGCTGGCGGGCATCAATCATGCCGTCGCCTGGCTCAAGCGGCAGCCCTACCAGCCCGTGCAGGTCTTCGATCCACGGGCCACCGGCCTCGACGCGGACGAGGCCGCCGACACGCCCGCTGCCGACGAGCAGCTGGGGCTCGCTTACGAGTACCCGGTGGACAGCGGGCGGCAGATCTGGGGACGCTACGAGGTGGGTCGCTCTGCTGCCGCCCCTGCCCGCGGCAGCGTGGCGCACGCAGGCGCGCGAGACGCGACGCGCTACCCTGACGGCGTCACGTGGGTGGCGCAGGACATCGGGCGCCAGCGGGGGGGCGAGGCCGGCGCGACATGGCTCGTGCGGAGCCGGGGTTACATCTTCAGCAAGGCCGACGGGCTCACCTTCGACACGGATCCTGCCAAGCGATCGCTGACGCTGGAGGCGGAGGTGCCCCTCGTGCGGGCGCGCTACCGTCAGGCCGCCCTGTACGGGTTCTCTGGCAGCGCGGCCACGCTCACGGCGACCGCGCCCAACGCCCTGACCCTCGACGTCCTCGACGGCACGGGCCGGCCCTGGTGGCTGCGCACCACGACCGTCACCACGTCGGGCACGGTCGCCACCGGCCAGGCCGTGCTGCCGCCCCTGAGCGGACAGACGCAGGCGGCGAGCGCCACGTTCGTGGACCCCACGGCCGTCAACCAGTGGCGACACCTGTTCGGCGCGAGCGACCTCGCGGCCGTGCGTGGCCTGGCGAGCCAGGCCGTGGACCTCACGGCCGGGCAGTCGCTGGGGGCCGGCCTGGCCACCCACACCTTCACCTACGTGAAGGGCAACCCGACCTTTGGGGCGTCGCCGCCCCTGTCGGGCAGTGGCATCCTGTTCGTGGAGGGAGACCTCACGATCGACGGGGGCACCTCGCTCCAGAGCTGGAAGGGCATGATCGTCACGACGGGCGCCTACACCCAGCGGAACCGGTCGACCGTCGTCGGTGGGGTGGTGGCAGGTGGGGCTGCGACGCTCGTGGGCGACACGGGCAAGGAGGCGACGCTGCGCTACTCGCAGGCCGAGCTCGAGCTCGCGATGCGGCTCGTGTCAGGCTACAGGCTCGACTACGCCACGGTCCACGCTCTCGAGGACGGCGTGGAGCCCAGCCCCCTGTAGGTGACGGTGGTGATGAAGATGGCCAGGCGCTCGGGCGTCAACCTGCTGGAGGTGCTGATCGCGGGCAGCGTGGCGAGCCTGGTGTTGCTGGCGCTGGGGGCCTTCATCACGGGCGGGTTTCGCGCCAGCATCACGGAGCGTGATCGCGCCTTCGCCACGCAGAAGGCCCTCCAGATGCTGGAGGAGATTGGCCAGCGCGGGGCCACGGCGGCTCAGGCCCAGACCGTGCAGGCGCTAGACGGCTCCACGTCCTTCGCCCTCACCACCGTCGCCGGGGCGAGCCCGGATGATCCCCTGAGCGGCAACCCGCATGACCCTGCGGTGCCCACGCGCTACAAGTACGTCCGCGCGATCACCGTGGCGGCCGAGGCGGGCGATGCGCAGGCCCAGCTCGTCACGGTCAAGGTCTGGCACAACCACGCGGACAACCCCGTCGTCCCCACCGACGAGCCGCTCGCCGTGGCCTCCGCGCTGGTCCGTACCCAGGCCGTGGCGCTGGGCTCCCGCCAGCTGATCGACCTCTACGTGCTCTCGATGGAGAACGTCCCCCACGTCCTCCGCAAGAGCGAGACCGAGCTGTTCTACCCTTCCGCAGGCGCCGCCCGGGCGCTCTTCAGCACCTCGCTGAGCAAGCTGGAGGCGCAGTTCCCCGGCTACCAGTTCCGCACCCACTACGTCACGCGCCTCAGCGAGGGGCGCGACGCCGGCTACCGGCCCTACGTCAACGACGAGCAGCACCTTGACGCCCGCCTCAACGCGGGGCGGGACCCCCTCTCGTGGGCCTACGTCTACCCGGGCCGGATCGACGCGGGCAGCGACAGCCCACACTTCTTCAACCTGCGTGACCTGCGGGGCCGGTACTTGCGGGGGCAGCCCGCTGCTGCGCCCGTCGTCGAGAACGCGGCGAACCACGTGTTCGCCGACCAGTTCAACCATGCCGTGCGGCATGCGGACGAGTTCGTCGAGCCCTTCGGGGCGGCCGTGACGCCGGCGGGGGCGGGGGGCGGCGACGTCTCGCCGCTCAGCTGGCGGCAGCTGCTCGAGGACATGCTGTGGGACCAGACGGGCCAGTACGCGCAGGCCGTGCTCGTCAACTTGCATGGGGAACTGCTCCCCGTCGTGCCGCTGCGCAACTACGGCGACCCCGCCAAGGACCCGGGCGATGCCGCCACCGACGCGCGCATCAAGCAGCGGCGCCTCGTCACCCACCCCTACAAGCTCGTCACGCCCGTGGACGAGCCGCTGCGGCTGCTGGTCCACCCCTTCATGGCCGACGGCCAGCCGAGCTCCGAGGACACGCTGTACCCGACGCCGAACACGGGCGACGCGGACCGCTTCATCAAGAGCGACTGGATCGACAGCATCTCCTTGCGCTACGCGACCCAGGCCCGCGTGGTGATCCGCGGCATCCGGCCCTACCTGGCCGATGCGGATGGCGACGGCAGCATCACGGCCCAGGACGTCACGCTCTGGACGGTGCAGCGCGAGCGGGAGACAACGGGCACGGGCACGAAGTACGTGCGGGTGGTGGCCTGGCCCCCGGCGGCTGCTTCGGCCGAGGCCTCCGGGGGAAGCCTGGGCGGCGAGAACTTGACGACGCGCGGGGACCACAGCGGCCCGCACGTCACGGACCACCCGGACGGCCAGACGCACCATGGCAACGAGCCCCTCGCGGGCACCGAGGAGGACGGGGACCCCTACTTCGATGGCGATGACCTCGTCATCAAGGTCACAGACCTCGACTACGACGCCCGGCAGACGGCAGCGGCCGGCCTGACCTACGGCATCGACCACGGCACGGCGAGCCAGAAGCTCTACGGCCTGCAGTACTTCCCCGACCCCGTGCTGCCGTTCCTAGACGCCGCCGTCTCGGTGGCGGGCGGCGGTGGCGGCGAGGTGACCTTCCAACTGGCGCAGCAGGGGGGTGGCAAGAAGACGCCGACGCCCACGCCGACGGACACGCCGACGCCCGCGCCGACGGACACGCCGACGCCCACGCCGACGGACACGCCGACGCCCGCGCCGACGGACACGCCGACGCCCGCGCCGACGGACACGCCGACGCCCGCGCCGACGGACACCCCCACGCCCGTCCCGACCCCCACGCCGAAGAAGGGGGGCGGCGGCAACAACAACCCGACGCCCACGCCCGTCCCGACGGCGACGCCCGTCCCCACGCCCACGCCCCTGCTGAACGGCCCGCGCAACACGGCCCGCATCGGCATCCAGCTTCAGTTCGCGGCGGGCGCCGCCGGGCGCCGCTTCGAGGTCGTCACGGTGCTCAAGACGGCCTCGGGGTGGGCCGCCGTGACCGACCGGGTGCCGTCCGTGAGCCGCTCGTATGCTTACGTGGGCGCCGCCGCCGACGGCTCCTGGTGGGGAGATGGCGGGCTGTACACCAACGTGCCCCCCACCGATCAGATCTGCGTGCTGGGCGACCCGCGCCACAGCCCGTATGCCGACCTGCGGGTGAAGGGCAACGGTGCGGCAGCCACCCCGCTCTACAACGCCTTCTGGCAAAACTTCTCGGCGGGGCAGCCGGTCTATGCCGGCATCACGAACACGGGCACGGCGGCCGCGAACTTCGTGGCCCCGCCCAACCCGCTCCTGTCCGAAGACGACCTCGCCGCGCTCGGCTCGGCGCCGGCGAACCAGGTGAACACCGCCTTCGTCCACACGGCCGCCACGTGGAACGGCACGCACGTCAACGCCCCGGCGTTCTACCGGCTGGTCCGGGCGGCGCTCATCCGCAACGGCGTGACCTTCGTGAACCCCGTGGGCACGCCCGGCCGGCTGGTGGGGCTCGGCGGCGAATTCTGCCTGTCGGGCGGCGTCGACGGCTGGAGCGGCATGCGCATCAGCGCCGCACCCTACGGCGGCAGCACGGGGGCCGACGCGGGCAGCGACAGCGACGAGCTGCTCGCTGGCAGCGCCCGCCTGGTCCGGCGCGCGAGCGACGGCTGGGTCTCCTTGCCCTGGCTCGGCGAGCTCTACCCGGCCGACCGCTACGCCAGCCACTGGGCGACCTCGGGCAACCTGGCCGCCGGGTCGGCCAATGGAGAGTTCGCCCGCGTCACCGTCGACGAGGTGACGGGCTGGGACGCGCGGGCCAACGCCAGCGCCGCTCAGGATCGCAAGGATGCCGGGCTGACTGGCTACGCCTCGCTGCTCGGGGCTGCGATGTCGCTCACGGACGCGGGCAGCCTCAGCGCCGCCACCTTGACGGCGCAGGGCCAGGCCTGGCTCTCCTCGCTGGGCCTGACGCTGTCGGCCGCCGGCAACCACCGCGTGACGCTTGCCCCCACGGGTGGGGCGAGCCCGGACGACTGGACGCTGGGGCTGTTCCCGCGCGAGCGCACGACGCTCTCAGCTTTCTCCTCCGTGGCGCCAGCCCCCGAGGCCTACTGGACGGGCAGCGCCGGGGGGCGCGTGGTGGTGCCTTACTACTTGCGCTACCAGAACGTGCCGACGTGGCCGGGGCTCTCGCCTTACCCGGCCGGCATGCAGGCGGTGGTGCTCACGAGCACCTTGGTGCCTGGGGCGGTGGCGGAGGCGCCGGGCGTCTTCGACGTTGCTGCGGGGGCCTTGCTGTGGGCCGCCCTCGACTTCACGCACGGCAACTATGGCGATCAGAACTTCAAGGCCCTGCCCCGCGTGAAGATCACGCGTCCTGCGCAGGGAGCCACCCTCACGGGCACGTCGGCCGACCTCACGTTCTTCGGTAAGTGGGTGCGCCCTGACGGGAAGGCCTACAGCCCCTTCACCTCCCTCCTGACCAGCTACCCCCTCGCCTCCGACGGCCCGGCCGACGTGCGCTTCAACGTGAAGTACCGGCTCCTGCCCGACGGCGAGTGGAAGACTGCCGACGTCGGCGCGGGTGCCGGGGCCAACGCGACGACGGCTGCCGGGGTGCCAGAGGTGGGCCAGGCGCTCGCCTTCACGGGCACGGCCGTCTACCCGCCCCAGGTGGCCGTCAAGTGGGGCCTCACAGGGCTGACCCCTGGGCCCTACCTCCTGCGCGTGGAGGCCTTCCGCCAGGCCGACCCCAACCCGCTGGACCTGAACCCCGCCACCCTGCTGCCTGGTCACCACGCCTACCATGAAATCGACCTCCGCATCGGCAACTGAGGGCGCAGCCCGCCCCGCCTTCACGCTGATGGAGGTGCTGATCGCCATGTCCCTCGGGCTGGTCGTCGTGGGGGCGGCGCTCAACGCCTACCTCGGGGCCAACTCCGCCGTCACCCGCACGGTGGGGGACGGGCGCCTGAAGCACGCGGGCGAGCAGGCCCTCGACGACATCTACCGCGAGCTCAAGGGCGTCCGCCGCGTCTTCTCGCGTGGCACGACGGCCAGCAGCTGGCTTGCCCGCACCGCCCTGCGGCCCTGGCAGGCGGATGGCCTGACGCCGCAGGTGGAGACGGCCGACCTCGTGCTGCCCGACATGCTCGCAAGCGCCAGCTTCGACGCCAGCAACGCCGGGCTGGCGGCCGCGGCCGGCAACGCGCTGGTCTTCGTGGCCTCCGAGCCCTCGGCCCGCATCACGGAGCCGGCCGCCTCGCCCCCGGCTGGGCCTCACACGTCGGTCTTCGGCACGCCGACGCAGCACTTCAGCGCCTACCGCTTCCACGTGTACCACCTGGCCAAGAAGCCGCTCGAGCCGGCCGAGCGGCTCGTGCGGGGCACGGATCGCGCCACGGACGGCTACACCTACAGGCTCATGCACTGGCAGAGCCGTCCCTACCTGGACTACCAGGAGGTGCGCACCTGGATCGAGCGGCTCCAAACCCACCAGCCTGCCCTCTCCCCCGAGCCCACCAGCTTCATCCAGGCCAAGCTGGCGGCCCTGTCCTCGGGCAGCCCGGTGAAGGCGCCCTATGCGGGGGCCGTGGACCTGTCGGTCCTGGATGCCGCCAGCGGGGCCACACCCGCTGGCGTCTACGAGCTCACGCTCTCGGGCGGCGGCCTCGCGGCCTCCACGGCCCGGCTGGCCAGCGGGGACTACCGGGGCGCCATCGCCTTCGGCGTCCAGGCGGGGTTCGGCTTGCCGATGGTGGCCTTCAACAACGGCACGGCTGCCGCGCCGCCTCCCGTTCCGGCTCGGGACGTGAGCCAGGGCGGCGATCTCGTCGTGCCCCGCTTCGCGCCCGCCGACGACCTCCGGCCCTTCGGCTTCGAGGTGCTCTACGGCGGCCCCCAGAACGGCCGCCAGATCCTGCTGCGGCTGGCACTCGCCCTGCGCGACGCGCAGGGCCGTGGCCCCCTGAAGGGCCTGGCCGTGCAGCAGACGGTGCGCCTTTACGAGCGGTAGGCCCGGCGCCGCACGTCAGCCCTTCCTTTTTTCCTCTGATAAAGGGAAAATAAAGGGCAAGCAAAGGTCTTGTGCGTTCCGCACTTTAAGGTTATAGTCTAAAAAGTTAAGCATAAGTTAATACGTCGCCTGGCCCAAAAGGCCTGGTCGAGGGGTCTGGACGTTGCCAGCCCCGGGATAACCGAAGTTCACCGCGAAAGGACCGAGTCCGATGAACCGAAACCCCGTCACCCTGCTGTCGCTGGTTGCCAGCCTCACGCTTGCGGGCTGTGGCTACGGCCCCGCCGTGCGCGCTCCCAGGCCTCAGGCCTTGGGTGTGCCCACCTCACCCACCGGCGTCCGCCTGCTCACCACGGCGCAAGCCGAGGCCCAGATCAAGGGCAAGGGCAAGGGTCCCCTCAAGGCCAACAAGGACTGGGTTATGCTGTCGGGTCGGGTCACGAAGATCCTGCCTGATGATCTCGTGGGCAACCGCCACCAGCACTTCCTCTTCGAGGCCGGGGGCGAGACCGTCAAGATCGCCCACAACCTGGAGCTCGCGCCGAAGGTTCCCGTGGCGCTCGGCGACACCGTCGAGGTGAAGTGCGAGTACATTGCGGCCTCCCCCTACGACGTAGCCCACTGGACCCACTACGACCCGCGCGGCGGGGAGGGCGGCTACATCAAGCACCGCGGCCTCGTCTACGACCGCAACTGAACCGCCGTGCGCGCCCTCGCTCTGCTCTCCGGGGTGTTGGCCCTTGCCGCGGCGTGCGGCTGTTCGCGGGCGCTGCCCACGACCAGCGGCCGTGGGGCCGGGCCGGCTGCGACACAGGCCGCCCCCGCCGGCGAACTGGGGCTGCACGTCCTGCCCGACGAGAGCGATGCGTTCTTTCTCCGCGCGTTGAACGGCGCGCGCCGGTCCATCAAGCTTCAGGTTTACATGCTCACGCACCCGGGGGTCGTCGAGGCCCTTGGGGCGGCGCGGGCGCGGGGCGTCGAGGTGCGGGTGCTGATGGAGGAGAAGCCCTTCAACCCCGGCAACCCGGCGAGCCCGCTGCCCACGAACAAGGCCGCTGCCAAGAAGCTTGAGGCGGCGGGCGTCGCCGTGCGCTGGACGGATCCGCGCTTCCGCTTCACCCACGCCAAGCTCGTGACCATCGACGACGGCGTGACGTTCATCTCCACGGCCAACTTCACGAAGAGCGGGCTCAACGCCGGGGGGACGGGCGTGCGCGAGTACCTCGTCGAGGACCGCGCGCCCAGTGACGTGGCCGAACTCGGGCGGATGTTTGCGGCCGACTGGGAGCGCACGCCCTTCACGCCCACGGACCCTGACCTCGTCATCAGCCCCACCACCTCTCGGCGCCAGATCTTCGACCTCATCCGGGCGGCCCGCAAGGAGGTGGTGGTGCAGGTGGAGGTGGCCGGCGACCGGGCCCTCGACGACCTCCTCGCCCAGAAGGTGCGCGAGGGCGTTCGCGTCCGCGCGATGCTGGCCAACCTGAAGGCCCTCGCCGCTGGCGGCGACCCGGTGTACCGTTCGAACCTCGACGTGGCCCGGGCCTGGCAGGCTGCCGGGGTCCGCGTGGTGCTGCAGGACAAGCCGCACCTGCACGCCAAGGCGGTGCAGGTGGATCGCGGCGCCTTCTATGTGGGCTCGGTCAACATGACGACCAACTCGATGGACAACAACCGCGAGGTGGGCATCGTCGTCCGGACGCCGGCGCTGGCGGAGCGCCTCGCCGAGGTCCTCGACCGGGATCACGCCGCCGGGGGCCCGGTGCCGACCGGAGATCCCACGAGCAAGGCGCCCATCGGCCCGCTGCTGGAGTTTCCGGGCCTCCCGCTGTGAGCTCGGGGGCGGGCGGTAGGACCTTCCGCGAGCGGGTATATGGGAGTCGAGTATTCCACCGGTTGGACGAACTTCAGCCGGAAACCCGCGACCAGCAAGGTGTCCAGACGCCGTGACGCTCAGAGAAATTGGCAACCGCTACAAGATGCTCTCCACGCTGGGCGAAGGCGGCATGGGCGCCGTTTTGCTCGTGGAGGACACCACGAGCGCGGAGCACGTGGCGCTGAAGATCCTCAGCCCCAAGGTCGAGCGGGCCGAGGGAGCGGATGGGGCGATCGCCCTGTTGTTCAAGCGGGAATTCCGCGCGATGTCGCGCTTCCAGCACCCCAACAACTGCCAGGTCTTCGACTTCGGCACGCTGCCGGCGGGTGACCCCTACTTCACCATGGAATACGTCGAGGGCCGCGGCCTCGACGAGCTGCTGCCATTCACCGAGGAGGATGCCGTCAGCGTCCTGAGGCAGCTCTGCCTCGCGCTGGGCACCGTGCACCGCCAGGGCTTCGTGCACGGCGACCTCAAGCCCGAGAACATCCGGCTGCGCGCCGATGGCGTCCTCAAGCTGATGGACTTCGGCCTCGCGGACGTGGCGGGCAACGCCCACGGCACCATCCGCGGCACGCTCGCCTACATGGCCCCCGAGGTCGCCAAGGGCGGCCGGATCGACCAGCGCTCGGACATCTACGCCCTCGGTGCGGTGATGTACCACCTGTTGACGGGGGCGCCGCCCTTCCAAGGGGCCACGGCCGTCGACGTGCTTCGCGCCCACACGCGCGAGAAGCCTGCCCGGATGACTGGTGCCAAGGCGCCCATCTCCGAGCAGATGCAGGCGATGGTGGCGAAGATGCTCGAGAAGGAGCCAATCGCTCGCTACCAGTCCGTGCGCGATGTGCTCGCCGAGCTCGGCGTCGAGACTGGCGAGGCGCTTCAGGCCGCGCTGCTCGCCAGCGAATTCGTGGGCCGCAAGGCCGAGTTGGAGCGCCTGCAGGGCGGGCTCACGACGGCCCAGGCCACGGCCAAGGGTCACACCATTGCGGTCCTCGGCCCCTCCGGCGTGGGCAAGAGCCGGCTCATCGAGGAGTTGCGGTTCGGGGTGCAGCTCGCCAACGTGCCCTTTCTGTTCGGCCAGGCGACGGCTTCGCAGACGCCCTACGGCCCATTCGTGCAGGTCGCCAAGGGGCTCGTGCCTGTGCTTCGCGAGGTGGCGCCCGACGAACTGCACGAGCTCGCGCCGGTGCTTGCCAAGCTGGTGCCTGAGCTCGCCGACGGCCGGGCGGGATCCGTCCTCGAACCCGATCAGGAGCGCCTCGTGATCCAGGCGGCACTGACGCGCCTGGTGGCCGCCACGGCCCGCCGCGCCGGGGCTGTCCTGGTGCTGGAAGACTGGCACCAGGCCGATCCGCTGTCCCAAGAAACCTTGGCCTACGTGCTGCGCAACGCCACAGGTGTGGGCCTGCTGGTCGTCGTGACCTCCCACGAAGCGGTGCCTGGCGTCGCTGAGAGCCTCAACCTCGCGTCCTTCACGCCGGACGAGGTGCGTGCCGTGGCCGCCAGCATGCTGGGCGTGCCCAAGCTGCCCGACTCCCTCGTGACCCAGCTGGCGGACTGGTCGGGCGGGCTTTCCGCGCGGCTGGGCTCCTTGATTGAGCACCTCGTCCGGACCGGGGTCTTCGGCAACGCGCTGGGCGTCTGGCAGCTTCCGGACCAGCTGGCGGCGAAGGACCTGCCCGGCAACGTGGCGGACCTGCTGGCGGCCAGGCTATCCGGCCTCAGCGCCGAGGCGCTGGAGCTGCTGCGCCTCGTCGCGGTGTTCGGCGCGCCCATCACCTTGGCCGCTGCGGCCAGGCTGGTCAGTGGCGATGACGAGGCTCTGCTCGACGCCTTCGATGCGCTCTGCCAGGCGCGCCTGCTGGCCTTCGACGGTCACTGCTACACCATCGTCGGCCAGGAGTTCGGGGAGTCCCTGGTGGCGGGCCTGCCGTCGGACGTCGTCGTGGGGCTGCACCGGCGCATCGCGGACACCTTGGAGGCGGCCCTGCCCGTGGAGACAGAGCCCGATCTCGACGTGCTGACGGCGCTCGCGGGGCACAGCCTGAAGGGTCAGGGCGGCGAGAAGGCTGCCCGCTACGCCCTGCGGGCGGCCACGCGGCACCGCGAGTACAACGCCGTGGGCACGGCCCACAACCTGCTCACGCTGGCCCTCGAAATGGTTGAGCCAATGGCTTCAGCGGCCGAGGTGGAGCCCCTGCAAGGGCAGCTCCTCGAGCAGCTCGCCTGGACCCAGGTGGCGCGCCACGAGATGGACCTGGCCGGTGAGAGCCTGCGACGGGCCCTCGCCATTGCGGAGCGGTCCGGCGACAAGGCGCGCCTGGTCGAGGCCCTAGTCCTGATGGCCCAGTTGGCCCAGATCAAGGGCACCTCCGACGACCTCAAGCAGTCTGCTGAGCTCAACGAGCGCGTCGTGGGCCTCGCGTCGGACATCGGGGCCGACAAGGTGCGGGCCCGGGCTTACACCAACCTGGGCCGGGCCTTGTTCTTCCTTGGTCAGAACCAGCGCGCCCGCGAGATCTTCGAGCAAGGTGTCGCCTTTGCCCGGGACAAGAACGTGCCTCTTTACGCGGCGCGCGGTGGCTGCCTGCTGGGCTACTTGCTGACGCTCACACCGGAAACGCGGGAGCTTGGCATGCGCCACCTGCGCACCGCCGTCGACATCCAGAAGGAGATCGGCGACAAGTACGGCGAGGGCTATACCTACATGGTGCTGGCCAACGTGCTGCTCCAGTCCGGCATGTTCAAGGAGGCCGAGGCGGCCACCGTGCGCAATGGCGAGATTATGGAGGAGCTCAGCACGCTCGACGACCTGGCCGTCGCGTTGCTGAACCACGCCCTCGTCGTCTTCGAGCGGGGAGACTTCGGCCGGATGGCGGAGATTGCGGAGCGCTGCCACAAGCTCGCCACGCAGCTGCACCACAAGCCGACGCTGTACTTCTCTGCCACGCTCGGCGTGCTCTCCGGCATGTACCGCGGCACCTTCGTGGGGGCCCTGGAGCGCGTCCGGGCCCAGGAGGCCGCCCTGCGGGAGACTTCGGGCTACCTGCTTTCCTCGGTGATGCCCTACATCATCGACAGCCTGCTGTATGCGGGCCGGCTTCAGGAGGCCCTGCGGGCTGCGCAGGAGGCGCGTGACCTCATCACCACCACGGGCAACACCGAAATCGAGACGCGGCTGTGGATTCTGATGGGCGAGATCCACGCCCGGCTCGGCGAGAACCCGGCCGCCCGTAGCTACTTCGACCGGGCCCGGGAGCACGGCGTCAAGGGCGAGGAGCCTCACATCGTGGCCCGGGCCGACAAGGGGCTGGGCTGGATGGACCTCCACGAGGGCCGGCTCGAGTCTGCCTACGAGTCGCTGGTGCGGGCCATGGACGCCGCCCGCCAGCTCGGGATGCAGCAACTCAGGCTGGACTGCACCTGGCTGCTGGGCGAGCTCTCGCTCGCCCGAGACGAGCGGGGCGAGGCCCTGGGCTTCTTCCAGGAGGCCGCGGAGTGCGCCGCGGAGCTGGGCGTGCCCGTGACGGAGGCGATCGCGTTGCACGGGATGGCGCGTGCCACCAGCGACCCAGCCCGCGTGCGGCGGTGGCAGCAGCAGGCCCGGGAGCGGCTCGACGCCGTGACGCAGGGCCTTGGCGACGAGGAACGCGCGCACTTCCTGTCGTTCACCGAGCGCGCGCAGATCGAGCGGGCGGTGCCCGAGGCGACGGTCACGACCCCGATTGCGCACACGGGTCCCGTCCCGGACGTGGCACCTGCCATGCCCGAGGACGCGCCGATCGCGGAGCGGGCCCGCTGGATCAGCCGCGAGGTCGCGCATGCGGCCTCCGCGATGGCTGGAGAGGCTCAGCGCGTCGCCTCAATCGCCCGGGAGTACGAGCTCCTCGCGGAGACCGTCGGCTCGCAGGCCAGCGAGATCAAGGAGCTGCAGGCGGCGAACCACCGGATGGAGCAGCTGATCCGCTTCTCGATGGCCGTCAGCAACCTTCAGAACCTCGAGGCCATTCTGGAGCAGGCCGTCGACATGATCGTCGAGCTGACGGACGCCGAGCGCGGCTTCCTGCTGTTCTTTGAGAACGGGCAGATCCGGTCGCAGGTCAGCCGGGTCAACGTCGACCGCCGCAGCCCGCTCGACTGGCAGTTCTCCAAATCCATCGCGGAGAAGGTGCTGAGCACGGGGGAGGTCGTCTGCGTCTTCGACGCGATGGCCGACCAGCAGTTCAACCAGAGCCAGTCCGTCGTCGATCTGAACCTTCGCACCGTCATCTGCGTGCCCATGCGGATCAAGGGGCGCATGATCGGCGCCATCTATGTGGACCGGCAGTCGGTCAACGAGAACTTCACGCCGAGCGACCTGGAAATGGTCCTGAGCCTCGCCGCGCAGGCGGCCGGTGCCATCGAGAACGCGAGGCTCCATCAGGAGTGGGTCGAAAAGAGCAAGCGGCTGGAGATGCTCAACAACCTGAGCAAGACCATCTCGGGCTCCCTCGACATGGAAGAGGTCCTCGACCTCATCGTGAAGATGACGCTGGAGGTCTCCCGCGCGGAACGCGGCTTCCTCTTCCTCGTGGACGACAGCGAGCACAAGCTGCTGTGTCGGGCTGCCCGCGACATGAAGACCAGCCTGCCGCTTGACCAGGACCACGAGGTCTCGCTGTCGATCTGCAACAAGGTGCTGCAGTCGGGTGAGGCCGAGAACGTTGCGGATGCCCTGAACGACGAGGAATTCCAGTTCCAGCAGTCGATCATGGCCCTCAACCTGCGGATGGTGATGTGCGTGCCGATTTTGGCGAAGGGCGCGGTGATCGGGCTGCTGTACGTCGACAGCCAGGCCGTCGTCAACGCCTTCGGCGACAAGGACCTCGAGCTCCTGAAGGCCATCGCGGGCCACGCCTCTGTCGCCATCGAGAACGCGAAGCTCCACGCCAAGACCATGCACCTGGCGGACGACCTGCGGAAGACCTTCTACAGCTTCGTCCAGGCGTTGGGCACCTCGATCGACGCCAAGCACCCCCTGACGGCAGGCCACTCGCACCGCGTCACGGAGTACAGCGTCCGGCTGGCCCGCCGCATCGGCATGACCGAGGAGGAGGTCGAGAACATTCGCATCGCCGGCCTGCTCCACGACGTGGGCAAGATCGGCACGCCGGACCACATCCTCATGAAGCCGGGCTCCTTCACGAACGAGGAGTACGAGATCATGAAGCGCCACGTGGTTCACACCCGCGAGATCCTCGACAACATCCACTTCCCGTCCCACCAGCGGGACATCCCCGCGATGGCCGGCGCCCACCACGAGAAGTGGGACGGCAAGGGCTACCCGAACAACCAGGCTGGCGAGGACATCCCCTTCGGTGGGCGCATCCTGGCCCTCGGCGACGTCTTCGATGCCATCACCTCGAAGCGCGACTACCGTGAGGCGATGCCCCTGTCACAGGCGCTCAACATCATCCGGCAGGGCATTGGGACCCACTTCGACCCTGCCCTTGGCCCCGAGTTCATCAAGATGATTGAGGAAGAGGGCGTCGTCGGCTACGAGGCGGAGGCGCGCGTCGAGGCGGCGGGGGCTCCTCAGGAGGCCGCCACCTGAGCCACCCGCGTCTCGCGACGGCGCTGCTGCTTCTCCTGGGGCTCGGGCAGGCAGCCTGGGCGGGGGCCTGGGCCTATGGCCTGGCCGCGCGGGAGGAGCCTTCGCCGGCCCGCCTCTCGGAGGGAGACGCGCCCCGGCAGGCGGCCATGCGGCGTGCCCAGGACGCCGCGCGGCGCATCCTGGCGGCTCGCACCCTGGCAGAGGCCACCCGCCTGACGCGGCTTGTGGCCGCCGAGCAGCCCCTGCTCGCCCTGACCCTCGTCGTGGAGGGCGGGCGGGCTGAGGGGCCGCGGCTGCTCGTGGGGCAGGACGACGGCGAGCCGTGGGCGCCGCTGGCCCGCCTCGCGGCCTCCCCGCCACCGGGCGCTGAGGGGGGCCTGATGCGCTGGGCCGAGGATCCGGACAGGCTGTCGTTGCTGATGGTGCGGGCCGTCGGCCCCCTGCCGCAGCCTTCGCCCAAGGCTGTGGCCTCCCGGCAACCGGCGCGCACCCACACCGTCGTCGCCGGCGACACCTTCTACCGCATCTCCCGGCAGCACTACGGCCACCCGGGGATGCACGCGGCGATCCGGGCGGCCAATCGCGAACGCCTCGGGCCCGGCCAGGCCCTCGTGTCCGGGCTCGTGCTGGCGCTGCCCGACGAGCCCGGCTCGACGCCGGCCCCGGCTGCCGCGGCGGTGCCGTTGGAGGGCCGGCAGCGGCTGGCGCTTCGCGTGGAGGTGCCGGTCGAGGAGGCCCCGGCCCGCGGGCCGCGCCGCGGCGAGCCTTGGGTGGCGTCGGCTGCCGCGGCCCTGGGCGCTGCCGCCTGGTGGGGCGTCGGCGTCCGGTGGCTGGGCCGCCGCCGCCGTCGGGCCGAGGCCGAGGCCGGAGAGGCCGTCTTGGGCGAGGTCGTCGCGGCTGCGCTGCCCGAGCCACCGCCCTGGAACGCGGAAGGCCTGGTCTCGCCCTGGCAGGTCGAGCTGGCGTGGGCCCCCACAGGGGGGGCGGGGCGAGGCGTCGTGGACTGGTGCCGCCTGGGGACGCAGGGCCTCGGGGTGTGGAGCGCGGGGTGCGCCACGGCCGACGTGCGGGGGCTCGTAGCGTGCGGCCAGGGGCGCCTGCTCTGGCGGGTGCTGGCGGACGAGGGCCAGCCCCCGGGGCGGACGCTGAGCCAGGTCGACGATCGGCTGCGGGCCGAGGGGGCCGCGCTCGGCCCGGCCTGCTACGTCCGCTTCGACCTGAAGACCGGCGAGGCCTACTACGCGGCCCTGGGCTTTCCCGGCGTGTATGCGCTTGGCCGGGGGGGGGCGCTGGCTCGCCTCTCAGGGCCGACGGCTGCGGCGCCGGGCGTGCTGGTGCAGGGGCGCTACGCCTTGGCCGAGGGCGAGAGCCTGCTGCTCGTGCCCGACGAGTTGCTCGCTTGCGAGGGCCCTGAGGGCGAGCCCTACGGCCTCGAGCGGCTGCAGCGTTGCATGCGCGAGCGCCCCGGGTGTTCGGCCTCCGAGGTGGTGGCGGCGGCGGCCAGGTCGCTGGAGGCCTTCACGGGGCTCGCCGGGCCCGAGGCGGCGCCCGGCTTGCTGTGCGTGCGGCTGGCGGGGCGGTTCGCGCCCGCGCCGAGGGGCTGACCCCACGCGGGGGGCGGAGCAGCCGCGGCCGGCTGGGCCCCCGTCCCCGCGCCGTGGGCCGTTGCGGTACAATGGCGTGACCCCCGTCACGTACACCTGAGGTCTGCCATGCCCCCCACGTCGAACCGCGAAGCGATTTTCGCCCTCGACATCGGCACCCGCAACGTCATCGGCCTCGTGGCCCGGCAGGACGGCGAACGCCTGCACGTCGAGGCCATCGTGCAGCAGGAACACGAGGAGCGGGCCATGCGGGACGGCCAGATTCACGACATCCCCAAGGTCGTGCGGGCCGTGCGCGCCGTGCGGCAGCAACTGGAGGCCACGACGGGCCAGCGCCTCTCGCAGGTCGCCATCGCGGCCGCCGGCCGCGCGTTGCAGACCCACCGGGCCCGGGCGAGCCAGGACGTCGGTCTCGAGCACATGATCGACAAGGAGCGCCTTCGTGGGCTGGAGCTTGCAGCCATCCAGGGCGCCGTCGGCTCGTTGCGCTCGGATGAGCACCACTGCGTCGGCTACTCCATCGTGCACTACTACCTCGACGGCCAGCCGATCGCAAACCTCGAGGGCCAGCGCGGCAAGACCATCGAGGTCGAGCTGATCGCGACCTTCCTGCCGCGCGTGGTCACGGACTCGCTGGTGGCTGTCTGTCACCAGGCGGGTCTTGAGGTGCTCAACCTGACGCTGGAGCCGATCGCGGCCATCAACGCCGCCGTGCCCGCGAACATGCGCGCCCTGAACCTTGCGCTGGTGGACATCGGGGCTGGCACCTCGGACATCGCCATCACGAACGGGGGCACCGTGACGGCCTACGCGATGGTGCCGCAGGCGGGCGACTCCCTCACGGAGGCGATCGCCGAGGCCTACCTGCTCGACTTCATGGAGGCCGAGCGGGTCAAGCATGCCGTGACGGTCGACGGCGCCGTGACCTTCACGGACGTGCTCGGCATCTCCCACACCTTCGCGACGGAGGCCGTGCGGCAGACGGTGCGGCCTGCACTCGAGATGCTCGTGAGCCAGATCGCCGAGCAGATTGCGGGGCTCAACACCAAGCCGCCGTCGGCGGCCATCTTGATCGGTGGCGGGGCGCTGTTCCCGGGCGTCGGTCCGATGCTTGCGCAGGCCCTCGGGTTGCCCGAGAACCGCGTCGCCGTCCGCGGCACCGAGATGGTGAAGCGCCTCGAGGACTGCCCGCCGCTGCTGGCCGGGCCGATGGGCGTGACGCCAGTCGGCATCGCGCTGGCCGTGCTGGAGGCCCCGGGCTTCCGGTTCCTCACGGTGTACCTGGATGGCCGGGTCATGAACCTGGAAGACTGGGGGCAGACGCGCGTGCAGGATGCCCTCGTGGCGGGGGGCTACGACCTGGCCGCGCTCACGCCCAAGCCCGGCCAGATCATCCACGTGACGGTCAACGGCGAGCGCCGCCCCTTCCCGGGCCAGCCCGGGGGGCACACGCGCATCTTGCTGAACGGCCAGCCCACCACGCCGGACGCCCCGCTGGCCGACGGGGCCGCGATCGAGGTCGTGCGCCCGAGGCCAGGCGAGGCCGACATCCCGCTGCGGGTCTCCGACATCGTGGACCTCTCGCCCGTCTCGGTGCAGATCAACGGCCTGCACCTCGACTTCCCGCCCCTCGTGAAGGTCAACGGGCAGTCGATCATGGGCGATCGCCACCTCCAAGATGCAGACACCGTCACGGTGGACCGCACGGTGCGTGCCTTGATGGTGCAGGCCGGCCTCATCGAGACGCCGGACTCCGTTTTGCACTACTACTTCGAGGGTGAGCCCCGCGAGTACCTCCTGAGGCGCATCAAGGTCACGATCAACGGCCAGCCCGGGGTGGTGGAGAGCGAGATTGGCGGCGGCGAGGTCGTCGAGGTCACGCAGCAGCTTTACCCGCACCCCACGGTTCGGGACGTGCTGCCTCAGGGCAGCGACGTGCTGGACGTGCGGCTCGATGACCGCCCTCTGAACGTGGTCAACCCGGGGCTGCAGGTCCTGATGGGGGGCGAGCCCGTTTCCCTCGACACGCCCCTGGCGGAGGGCGCCCAGCTGCGCCGCGATCTGGGGCGGCGCCTGACGGTGGCGGACCTGCTGCCGCTCGTGCACGCGCAGCTCGACGGCGACGAGAGCGACGAGTTGCTTGTCACGGTGGATGGCAAGTTCGCGGATCTGACGACGGCGATCACACCCGGCAGCGTGATCGAGGTGCTGACCGAGGATCCCGGCTCCCCAGAGCCTGAAGGCGCGTCCGTGCTGGGCCTCGACGGCTTCGGCGGCTGAGCGACCGGCAGCCCCGGGCCCCCGGCTCACGTTGGCAGGGGCATTCCAGGGTACGGTATCTCCACGGGACCTCAAGCGTCGCACCCATCGTTCCGATAGGAAGGACGGGGAAAGGAGGGCCGCATGGCGGTTCCCGATCCGCGGGCCTTGCTGGAAGCGTGCCTGCACCAAACTGGAGAGCTGAGGCTGCCCGCCGCCGGGACCAGCATGTGGCCCGAGCTGCGTGCTGGAGACGAGCTGCGGCTGATGCGGGTTGCCTACGAGGCGATTCGCCCGGGCGACATCCTGCTCGTGCATCAGGAGGTCCCGGCGCGTGGCAGCCACCCCGCCAGGACCGTTCTGCTGGCCCACCGGGTGCTGAAGACCTACCTGGAGAGCGGGCGCGCCATGCTCCTTACCAAGGGAGACCACCGTGCGATGGCGGATCCGCCCGTCTTCTTCGAGCAGGTCGTCGGGCGCGTCGAGGAGGCCTGGCGCGCAGGCCAGCCCGTCTACCGCCGGGAGGAAAAGGCCCGCGCCTCGGCGTGGCGGGCAGCCTTCGGGCGCCTCGAAGACGCCACCTGGACCTGGGTGATGGAGCGAGGCCTGGGAGCCCGGCCCGCGAGCCCCGAGGCCCAGGCGCTCTGCGAACTGCTGTCGTACTGCCTCGACTGGACGGCCGTGCCTGCCTTGCCTGCCCAGGTGGACTGGCGGGAGGTCTACGCGCTCGCCCGGGCCGGCAGGTTCACGCCGCTGCTCTCGCACAAGCCCGTGCCGGGGGCACCGGCCTGGTTCACGGCGGACTGTCAGCGCGACCTGCGGGAAAACCAGGCCCACCGCCTGCTGCTCGACCAGCAGCTCGGCGCCGTCGTGGAGGCCTTTGCTGCCCGGGGTGTGCCCGTGCTGGTGGTGAAGGGGCCCGTCCACGCGGAGCAGCTTTACGCCAACCCCTACTGGCGCCCGATGGTCGATCTTGACCTCGTCGTGCGGCCAGAGCACTGGGAGGCGGGCTTGGCGGTGCTCGCCAGCCTTGGCTTCGAAGAGGAGCAGTCGCGCTGGGCTCGCCTCACGGAGCGCCTCACGGGCCAGGTGGCCATGCTCAAGCCGTTGGGGCCCTTCGTCGCCGCCGTCGAGCTGCACCGCAACCTCGACATCCTCTCGGAGCGGCTCGCCGTGCGCGGCTCGGTCCAGGTCGAGCGGGCCTGGGACGAGGCCCTCGAGGTGGGCGTGGGCGGGGTCACGGTCGAGACCCTCTCGCCGGAGGCCGCGCTCGCTTACGCCAGCACGCATTGGGCCCAGCACCACTTCTACAACTCCGTCTGGCTCCTCGACATCGCCCTGATGGCGTCCCGGCCGGGCCTGGACTGGCAGAAGCTCGTCGATGACGCCCAGCAGGACGGCACGGCCAACTTCGTCTGGACCTCGCTCTCGCTGGCCGAGTCGCTTTACGGAGCGCCCGTGCCGCGCGCCGTGCTGGCCGCACTGCGGCCCAGCCGGGGGCGTGCGGCGCTGGTCGAGCGGCTGAGCTGGGCAAAGGCGTCTGCCACCTTCGAGGAGCGGGCGGACGTTCGCTCGCTGCTGCTGCAACTGGCCCTGGTTCCTCGCTGGCGCTGGGCCCTCGGCGGGCTCCTGGCCGGCGTGTTCCCGAGCCGCGACTGGCTGTGCCAGCACTACGTCGCCGCCAGTGGCGAGCGGGCCGGTCACCTCCGGCTGCTCGGGCGCCACTGGCGACGGCTCGGCGCGATGGTTTTCGGCGTCAACCCCTGAAGCGCCTGGGTCTGAGCCGCTTCTCCTCGAGCACCTGTCGCTGCGATTGCTCCAGGAGTTCCTCTTCGTCCTCCACGTACTGCGCGTACGGGGACGGCTCGTCCGTGTCGCCGTCCTGTGGCTGGTGCTGGTGGTCGCGTGCGAAGCCCATATCCCCCTCCCTGCCTGCCGGCCGCGCCTCGGGAGATCGGCCGGAGTGCCTCTCTGAGGCTTGTATACCCGGGTTGTCCTGGCCTTGAATGCTCTCGTTGCTGCATCAATGAAGCGGGCAGGACGCCCGGTGTGGGCGTCCTGCCGTGTTAGAATCTGACGCTCCCCCTCCGTGTACTAAGGAGAACCGCATGGAAGGCAACGGCTTTCGAACCCTCGGCGAGTGCGAGTTCGGCAACGTCTGGTTCGTGGAGGGCGAGGGCAAGGTCGTCGTCAACGCCTACCAGGCGGCGCTGTACTTCGGGGTAGACGACTTCGCGCAGTTCGCGGGGATGATCGCCGACGCCAAGCGTCGGCTCGGGGCGGACCGGGAGCCGCCCCCGCCGCCCCCGCCGCCCACCAACTCGAAGATCCGGCAGTTCCGGCCGGCGCCGCGCGACGACTGAGGCCAGGCCTCCTGCCACGCCGCAGGGGGCCCCGGCAGGGAACCCGGTGGCCGCCCTCGGCGTCTTCCAGGTACAGGAGGTGCGAAATGACGGTGCGAGCGTTCTGGTTGCTTGGCCTGACGGTGGGCGGGCTCGCGGGTGGGCCTGCGCTCGCCGAGGCCGCTCCTGTGAGCCAGGCCGCAGCAGGCTACCAGCCCAGCGTGGTGGGGGTGTACAGGCCTGACGCGCACCCCGTGTGGGGGGCCTTCGAGCGTGCCCTCGGGGCGACGGGCCGGGTCTCGCTGGTCGCGCCGCGGCCCCCGGGCGGCGGCAGCGGGGCCTTCACCGCCGCGATGGCCGCGCTGGCCCGACCCGGGGTGCGGACCTTCGTGCTCGAGCCCTCGTTCTCGATGGGCGCGCTCGCCACCACCGAGCCGGAGACGCAAGAACAGAGCCAGGGAGGCGGGAGCACCTCCTACACCGTCACGGTTGCGCTCGCATTGCCGCTGCACATGCGGGCCACGTTGCGCGAGGTCGGCACGGGCCGCGTGGTGGAGCAGGTGGCCTCCACCGTGACGCTGACGCGGCCTGTCTCCTACTCGTACACGAGGCAGACCCCCAAGGCCGAGGTGCGCCGCCTGGCCAGCGAGGCAGCCCAGCGGCTGGAACTGCAGCGGGCGCGCCCACCGCAGGATGTCTTTGCGGACGAGCTGGCTGCCAGCCTGGACGACCTCGCCGAACGGGTTGCCGAGGAGCTGGTCCGGCGGCCCACGTTCCGGCTGATCGTCCCCATCGCGCGCCTGGAGCCGGCCCAGGACCGCGTCTACCTGGGGCTGGGCCGCAACGTTCGCCTGCGCTGGGATGACGGCTTCCGGGTGATCCGCGGCGGCCAGCAGATCGGCTTCGTCAAGGTGCGCGAGCTGGGGGATGGCGTGAGCGCCGCCCAACCGCTCTACGTGAAGGCGCCTTTCGCGGTGGGCGATCGCCTGGAGGAGGACGATCAGGTTGGCATCCACGGGGGCCTGCGCCTCCTCGGGGGGCTGCTGCCGATGTCGCCCGGGGCCCTGTCGGCGCCAGCTCTTGGGGCTGGGCTGGCGCTGGAGGCCGACGTTGCGCCCTACATCCCGACCTCCGAGATGTACGTCACGGCGAGCGGGGTCGGCCTCTGGTCGCCTGGCGGCGCGGTGGGGGGCATGGTCGACGCCGGGCTGGCGCGCCGCTTCTTCGTGCGCCAGACGGCCTACAAGCTGGCGGCCAAGGGGGCCGTCGCCGTGACCGGGGCAGGCCTGCTGCCCGGCGGTGGGCTGGGCCTGGGGGTGGAGCACCACCTGCACGAGTACGTGCAGGTCTCGGCAGAGCTCGAGGGCCTGGCCTGGCAGGTGCCGGGCGGCTGGGCCGTGGGCCCCTTGGCCCGGGTGGGGATGACCCTGATGTTCTAGATGCGGCGTCGGTGCTGCTGGGACACCCCCGTCACCAGCCTGGCGCTGTCCGCGAGGCAGCGGGTGCCAGGCCTCCCGCTCGGCGGAGCCCTCAGCCCGAGGGAGACGGCGTCCATTTTTCGGGGTTGACATAACAATGTTATGTCGCGCGCAACCCGGGCATGATTCCCGATGCCCCGCGGAAGCTGCGGGCCTTGGGGAGGGTGCCGCATGCCACATCGGGGGTTGGGGCGTGCGGCGCTCGGCGTGGTGGCAACAGGGCTCACGGCCTGCTCGTCCGGGCCCTTTGCGGGAGCCGCCGACATCCCCCCCGGTGGTCGCACCCGCTTGGCCGCGCCGGCGTCGGTGGGGCAGGCCTTGGGCCCCGCGGGCAGCCCGGCCGGGGGGGGGCGCGATGCCGAGCCGGCCAGTGAGCGGTCTCGCCCCGTGGGCGTCCGGGGTGTGGTTGCCCTGCCTGCTGCCTGGCTGACGCAGGCACCCGTGGTGGCACGGCAAGGGTTGGCCGTGGCGGATGGGGCCTCGGTGATCGGGCAGAACGGGGCCTCGGTGATCGGGCAGAACGGGGCTGCGCTCATTGGCGATGGGGGCGTTCGGCTGGCGGGGGTTCGAGTCCGGCTGCGTACCGCCGGGGGGGCCGTCGTGCGGAGCCTGGCGGGGGATCCCGTGGAGGCCGTGACGGACGCCGTGGGGGCGTTCGAGCTGCCGCCGCACACGGTGAATGGGCAGGCCGTGATCGAGGTCGAGGCCCCGGCGCTGGGTGGGGCGTTGCTGGCCCTTGCCCCGCGTGAGGGGGCTGAGGCCGTGCGCGTCGACGTCTACACCACGCTCGTCATGAGGGAGATCCTGGATGGCCTCGTGCAGCAGCAGCAGGCGTTGCTCGACCGCCTGCCCGGCCCCCTCGTCGAGGCGGCCGGCGAGCGCCTGGCCGGGGCCTTGCCCCCAGATCGGCTGGGTGGCCTGACGCCTCGGAGTCTCGAGCCAGAGGCCCTGCGGGAGACGGTTCGCACGGCGGTGCTGGCTTCGAGTGTGGTGTCGGACGCGTTCGAGGAACTCTCGGCGGCACTCGTGGTGGCGGGCACGCAGCGGGATGACGACGGCCAGGCTGCTGCTGGGGCGGCGCTCGGGGAGGTGACGGCGCTGCTGCCCGACGGGGCCGAGGCCTGGCTGTTCTCCCAGAGCCGCCACGTGGTCTGGCGGCTGGATGCGGGGGGCAAGCTGCATGTTGCCGTGGCCTCCGGCGCGTGGGGCTATCCCGATGAGGCCGCCGCACCGCCGCAGCACCCGACGGTCTCCGGGATGGTCCGCTGGCAAGGTGGGCTGGCGCTGGCTGACACGCTGCGCCACCGGGTGGTGCACCTTGCCGGGGGAGCCGTGCGCGTGCTTGCGGGCACGGGGCTCGCCGGCCGCTCCACCTTGCCTGCCCGCGCGGCCGCGGCCGCGTTGGCTTTCCCCACGGGCGTCGCCGAGTTGCCGGATGGCCGCCTCGCCATCGCGGAGGCGGGCCAAGATCGTGTGCTGGCTTTGGCTGCTGACGGGCGCCTGGAAGTCTTGCTGGGGGAGGACGCCCGCGAAGACACCCCCGCCTCCCCCACCGACATGCTGCGGACCCCCCTCGGCCTGGCTGCCGACGCCACCTCCCTGTGGGTCGTCGACCATGGCCACGATCGGCTGCGGCGGTTGCGTCTGGCCGATGGCCTGGTGGAGGACGTCGCGCTGGGGCGCGCCCTGCGGGGGCCCCTGGCCGTGGGGCTCTCGGCGGCTGGGCCCCTGGTGATGGAGCACCGGCACGGGGGCCTCACGGCCTTCGACGCGGGCCAGGCCGGCGCCCGGCTGACGCTGCCGGGCGAGGAGCCCCTCGGCTGGCTTGGGGCGCTCGGGTGGGATGGCCGGCGCGGGTTGGTGGTGGACGGGCAGGGCCGCGTGGTCGCCTTCGAGGGGCGCTTGGAGGGGCCGCGCGTCGTGGCTGGTGATCCGCAGGTCCGGTCCTGGGAGCGGTTCACCGGGGCCACCCGCCTCGCCGTGGCGCCTGATGGCCGCGTCTTCGTCGCCGACCCCTCGGCGAGGCGCCTGTACGTCATCGAGTCCGACGGCGCGACGCGCGTCGCGGCTGGCTCCGGGGCGGAGGGCTTCCTGCAGGGCGGCCAGTACGCCTGGCGCACGCCTCTGGGCCCGCTCACCGCGGTGGTGGCGAGCCCGCGCGGGGGGGTCGCGCTGGCTGTCTCGGGTGCTTTTCCCTGTTTGAAGTGGCTCGATGGGGACGGGCACCTCACCACGCTGGTGGGCGACGGACGCCCCGGCCACGGAAGCGCCGGGGAGGGGCCGGCCACGGGCGTGTCGCTCGGCAGCCCGGCTGAGCTGGCCTACATGCCGGACGGTCGGCTCGTGTTCTACGATGCGGATCTTGACCGCATGCTCGTGCTGGAGGCCGACGGCCACGTCCGGGCGATGGCTGCCTGGGCCGACCTGCGCGCGCCTCGCGCGCTGCGCGCGGCCGGAGGGGGGGCGTTCGTGTGCATCGAAGGGGGCGGCGAGCGCGTCATCCGGCTCGTCGGCACGGCGCGCGAGGTTTTGGCGACGCGGGCGGAGATCGAGCCTCTGATGGCGTTCGGGGCCCTGACGGCCGCACTGCTCGGGCCAGACGGCTCGCTGTGGCTCGGGGGCGAGCGGCGGGTCCTGCGGAAAGACCCTGGCGGCCCCCTGCGGGTGTTTGCGGGGCCCGGCGGCGAGGTGCTGTCCCAGCCCGGGGGTGACGAGACGCTGCGGGACGTGCGTGACCTGGCCTTCGATGCCGAGGGTCGCCTGCTGATCCTCGAACTCGACCAGCTGAAGCGGGTCGTTCTGCCGTCCCGGGGGCGCTGAACCGACCACCAGAAGGGTAGCCGGGGGGGCTCTGGCCGTTTCCTCAAGTTGTGGGACAATGGAGCGGACGACCAGGATGCTGGGCCATCGCAGCCCGACGCAGGCGTCAGCTTGCCCGCCGAGCGGGCATTGCCGCCTCCACAGAAAGAGGACCCCACCACCATGGCTCACACGCGCCCGCACGTTGCCGCGGCAGTCGCCAGCACGCTGTCTTTGGCCCTCCTCACGGGCTGCCCGGTCGCACCGACCGGTACCACCCCGAGCGCGCCCTCCGCCTCGCCCTCCGCACCTGCCTCCCCCGCCACGACCACGGCGCCTGCCACGGCCACGCCCGGCGCGGCGACGGGCCCGGCGTCGGCTGCCCCGTCGAGCGCAGCCTCAGCGCCCCCACCTTCGGGCCGCGTGGTCGTGGTCTCCGGCATGGTCTATGACGAGGCAGACGCCGTGGTCGATGGCGCGGTCGTCACGGCGCGTTCGCTCAACGAGGGTGTCCCGTTCAAGGCCACGGCGGAGACCACGGCAGGTTCGTACGTCCTCAACAACGTGCCCGAGGGCGCGAACATCGAGGTGGTGGTCACCAAGCCCGGCTGGACCACGCGCCGGCGCGTGCAGTCCTTCCAGCAGCGGGCCACGGGCGAAAAGAACACGCTGAACTTCGGCTACGATGGCAGCCTGATAGCCAATGCGCTTCCCGACGGGGCGGCCTACTTCATCTCGGACTATCCTGAGATTGCGCAGACCACGCCCGAGCACGACGCCAAGGGGCTCGACCCGACCAAGCTCGCCATCAAGGTGACGCTGAGTGAGGCGCTCGATGAGGACAGCCGCGACGCGTTCGACGATGCCTTCCACATCGTGCCGGCCAATGCGCAGGCCGCTGCGCAGGCCGTCGACGTCGCTGGCCTGGAGACGTTCAACAACGCAGGTACGGATGACGGCGCGCAGGCGATCTCCGTCAATTCGTTCTCCTACACGCTGAACGAGGGTGACACCTTCCTCGGCAGCGTCCGCAACCGGGTTCGCTCCAACTGGAACGCCGAGGGCACGGAGGTGGTCTACACCTTCGAGGGCGGAAACCTGAAGACGGACGACCAGGAGCCGGCCGAGTACCAGGCGCTGATGATTGCCGGTGCTGACACCATCGAGGACGCCGAAGGCCACCAACTCGGCACCAGCGGTGGGGGGACCTTCACGAAGCCATCGGCGGGGCAGCTCATCTATAACGTCTTCAAGGACACCGAACTCGCGCTCACGCCCGTGGTCATCCCCAGGTACCGCCTGATGGTGGGCCCCCTTGCCAACACCCACTGGGGCGAGAC
This sequence comes from Candidatus Sericytochromatia bacterium, assembly GCA_035285125.1. GTDB lineage: Bacteria > Cyanobacteriota > Sericytochromatia > S15B-MN24 > JAQBPE01 > JAYKHL01. The sequence continues at coordinate 46,828 of JAYKHR010000120.1, forward strand.
GCACCAGACGGCCGTTGCCTTCGAGTTCGCCGAGGACGACACGGACCCGCGCCTGACCAAGGTCGACGTGTTCGAGGACGACACCGACGCTCGCATCGAACTCACCTTCAGCGAGCCGCTGGCGGCTTACGCGGGGTCCGGCCGGGCCACGATCGACCCGGCGATGTACCTGCTCGCAAACTACTCGTTCATGGTGGGCGCCAACTCGGGGGATCTCGACGGCGAGCAGCTCGAGGGCGGCATCACCGTCGTCGACGCCAAGGATCTCGATGCCGGCCTGCCGACCTTCACGGCGAAGCAGGAGTTCGGCTTCAAGGCGCTGACCTCCATCGGCGACCACGCCGGCCCGCGCCTGAACGACGTGGCGACCAACACGCTCCACGGCGTGGGCAAGGACCTCGACGCAGCCTCGCAGGCGACGGTCGCGATCGAGGTGGATCCGGACATGCCGAACACGGTCAACCTCTGGGTCCGGAACGGGCGCACGATGTTCGACGGCTTCCGGGCCATCAAGGCGCGGGTCGAGGGGATCGTCGATCCGGCTGGCAACAGCATCCGGGCGAACGACGCCGACCGCAGCATGGCTGGCGCGACGATCTAGACCGAGCCGAGCCCAGATCACCGAGCCGGGGTGCTGCGCAGCAGCGCCCCGGCTTTTTTTTCGTCCGGCCGCGCTGGGGGCCTGGCTGGCGGGCTGATCGCTTTGCCGGTTGCGCACGCGTGGACCGGGCCGGAACCTGCGGCCAGTCCTGTGCCCGTGGTACGCCCCCTCCGGCGGCGGCGTCCTGTGCCCCTGGCGAGCAGTGGGAGATCTGGCGGACCTGCCCTTTACCCCTGGGGGTCCATGCCAGATCAGGAGAGGGCGTCCTGTTTCCTCGGCACCCCCGGCCAGATCGGGCGGCTCTCGCTGTGCCCCTTGGGCGGGCCGGCCTGAGGCCATGTCGGGTCGCTTGGCCCGGGGGGCGTGTGGTGGTGGGGGGTAGACCGTTGCCTGACGACGGTTTCGGGTGGCCGAGCGGCCCGGCCGAAGGGGCCGCGCCAGCCCCGCCGCGTGACGGCGGGCACACCCCCGGCGTCACCTGCTGCACAGGCCCCGCGTGAGGAGCCCCGCGAAAGGCATGTGCGGCCTTTCACGCCTGCGATGTGACGCCAGGCACACGGGGGCAACTTTCCACCGTGTTATAAAAATCTCAGGTTGCAGCGCTTCCGTGTTCACCTCCTGTGCTGTGGACGACCGCTCCCCCGGTTCGTTTGACAGCAGGAACCGAACGACTTAACATTGGAAGCCTGTTTATCCTACGGTAAACACACTCTTATCCCTGCACTCGGGTCCGGCGGCCTAGCGTCGGTTTCCAGTGACCAGTCGTCCCACAATCCAGAAAGAGGACTGAACAGCAATGGCTTTCACGCGCAAGAACGTGGCCGCCGCCGTCGCCGGGACCCTGTCCCTCGCGATGCTGACGGGCTGCCCCGCCCCCAACGCTCCGAGCACCGGCTCTTCGGCCGCCCCCTCGGCTGCCCCCTCGGCTGCCACCTCGGCTGCTCCCTCGGCTGCCGCCTCGGCTGCTCCGAGCGCCGCCGCTTCCGGCGCCCCGGCGTCCGACGCCCCCTCCGCCGCTCCTTCGGTCGCCGTGTCGGCTCCTCCGCCGTCGGGCAAGACCGTCATCGTCTCGGGCACCGTCCGGAACGAGAAGGGCGCCACCGTTGACGGCGCGACCGTCACCGTCAAGTCGCTCAACCCCTCGATCACCTACTCCGCGACCGCCCAGACCACGGACGGCTCCTACGTCGTCAACAACGTGCCCGAAGGCGTCAACGTCGAGGTCGTCGTCACCAAGGATGGCTACACCACCCGTCGTCGGGTGCAGTCCTTCCAGCAGTCGGCCACCGGCCAGAAGAACCTGCTGAACTTCGGCGCCCAGACCGGCGCTCAGGGTGAGGACGGCGGTGCCTACTTCATCTCGGACTACCCCGAGATCGCGATGACGACCCCCGAGCACGATGCCAAGGGCGTCGACGGCACGAAGCTCAGCTTCAAGGTCGTCCTGTCCGAGGCCATCGATGAGGACAGCCGCGACGCGTTCGAGAAGAACTTCCA
>JAYKHR010000121.1:0-17549 GCA_035285125.1 Candidatus Sericytochromatia bacterium
TTGAAGAGGGTGGACTTGCCGACGTTGGGCAGGCCGACGATTCCGGCGCGCAGCATGGGGTGGTGGCTCCTCGCGAGGGTTGGGGTGGGCCGCGCCTGCGCGCGGCAGCGGCCATTGTAGCACCTCCCTCCGGCCGGGCGCCCGTCGGCGGGGGCAGGCCAGGTGCCCGGGGCCGGCGCTGCGGGTAGATGACGGATGCGCCGTTGCGGCGCTGGAGGAGACGCGTTGGGAGAGCTCGGCGAACGTCGTGCAGCGGCCGTCGTCTGGGCGGTCCTCATCGCCGCTGCCGTGACCTCGGCCCTCGTGGTGTGGGGCCCCCAGCCCGTTCCCTCTCCAGCCCTGTATGACCCGGCCGACGGGCTGCTCGAGGTCCGGGAACGCTGGTGGTGGCTGGGCTGGGCGGTCGTGCCGCCGCTCGCGACGTGGGCCCTGTGGCGGCTGCCCGCGACGTGGTGGCACCGCCTGCCTTGGGTGGGCCTCGGCGGGGTGTTGCTGGGCGGGGCGGCCCTCGTGGTCCTCGCCACCGAGCCCACATGCGAACTCGAGCGGTGGAACGGGCCAGGACTGTGGGCCATCGGGTTTGGGCTGGCCTGTGCCTGGGGGCTGCTGGGGCGGGGGGCGCCGGCCGGCCGCGCGCGGCTGGTGTTGACGGCGCTCGGGGCGGCGGGGTGGGCCCGGGTGGCCCTCTACTTGCACCAGACGCCGACCACCCTGATCGACCCGTTTCACTTCACCTTCCTGGCCGACAACTTGTTGCTGTGGGCGGCCGGGGGCCTGCCCCTCGTGGAGGCGGTGCCGACCTACACGGTGCTGCTCGGCGTGCCGCTGGCGTGGTTGCTCTCGGTCTCGGGGGCGGAGCCGCTGGCCGCCACCTGTGCCTACGTATGGGGGCTGACGCTGCTCACGATGGGCCTGGTGGTGGGGGCCCTCTGGCGCCTGCTCGGGACGCGCTGGCTCTGGCTCGCCCTGCTGCTCGTCGCGGCGGTGCCGATGGTGGCCGACCGCTGCGCGGGCGGGTGCGGGGCGCCGCTCGGGTCCTACCCGCTGGTCTGGCCCGTGCGGCTGCTGGTGCCCGCAGCCACGCTGGCGTTGCTGGCCGCCTGGCGCACGCGGCCGACGGCGCACGCTGGCTGGCCGCTGGCCCTGGGTGGGCTGGCGGCCCTCGGGGTGGGGTGCAACCTCGACTTCGGGCTGGTGAACCTCGTGGCGGCCGGTGGCTGCCTGGGGCTGCTGGCCTGGCGCGACGGTCGACCCGGGTGGGGGGTGGCCTTCGGCGCCGGCGTCGCGGGCGTGGCGGGGGGCCTCGCGGCTGCCTACCGGGCCGCGTATGGGCTCTGGCCGGACCTCTCGGGGCCCTGGCAGTACCTCCAGCTGTTCAACGCGGTGGGCTTCTTCAACGTCGACATGCCGGCCGTGGGGCTGAATACCGTCGCTGCCGCCTTCGTCACCTTGAGCCTTTGGCTGGCTGCGGCCTCCCTCGCGGACGGCGATCGCGACCCTCGCCTGGAGGTGCTCGCTTACGCGGCAGCCTTCGCGCTGGGTACCTTGGCATACTATGCGGGACGTTCCCTGCCAGTGGTGCTCCTCGGTGGCTCGGGTCTCCACCTGGCGGTCTGCGCGGTGCTCTGGGCGGTGATGAGGGTGGAGCGGCCCAGCTGGCCCTGCGCGCCCGCCGACGGGCTCGGGCGCGCCGCCGTGGCGGCAGGGGGGCTGCTGCCGCTTGCCGTGCTGCTCGCCGCGCTCACGCAGCAGCCGCTCGCGTGGCGGGCCCCGGTCCCCGACCCGGGCTGGCTGCAGGCGCCCGCCCCCCCGCCGCTGCCGGCCGGCACGGCCACCTTCGCAGGGGGGGGCTCGGTCTGGCGGCTGCGCTGGGGCGTGCCCAGCGCCCTGGCCCTCGGGCACCCGGCCCACCTCGTCGGTCCGGCGTGGGCCGACGCCTGCTGCGAGGGGCTGGCCCGCGGGGGCCGCCGCGCGCTGTACGTGGAGCCGGGCGTGGTGGTCTGGAAGCACCTTCGTCGCGCCGCGTCGCGCCCTGCCTGTCAGCGCCTGGGGCTCACGCCGCAGGCGCTCGACGCGATCCCGCGGGAGCGGCGCCTCCGCGAGTGGGTGCTGGTGCCGCTGCCCGGGGCGTCGGGGCCGTGAGGGGCTGGCCCTGTTGGGCCCGCGGCAGCCGGCGGGTAAACGGGGGGCGGCGGTTGGTGGGGGCCCGGAGGTGCAGGCATGGAGCCTGAGGCGAGGCGCATGCCGTTCTCGGCGGTGGTCTGGGCGGTCCTGCTGACCGCCCTCGTCACCGCTGGCCTCGTCGCCCTCGGGCCAGCCCCCCGACCGGCGGAGGGGCTCTTCGACGCCGGCGACGGCCTGCGCGAGCTGCGGGACCGCTGGTGGTACGTGGGGTGGCTCTTGCTGCCGCCGGCCCTCCTGGCGTTCCTGGGGACCGGATCGCGGGGAGCCTGGCTGAGGGGCCCGCGGGGGCTGGCGGTGGGCGTGGCTGTCCTTGCGCTGGGGGCCTTGGGCCTGCTGACGCACCTGGGACCGTGTGCCTGGCCCTACCCCTGGCACGGCTTCGGGGGCCCGGCGATCGCAGGGAGGCTGCTCGCCGCGTGGGGCCTGGAGCGCTGGGGGGGGCGGCCGCGCGTGGCCCTGGCCCTCGGGGCGCTCGGCGGCCTCCTGGTGGCGCGGGCGGCCAGTTTCGTGTGGCTGGATCCGGCCCACGTGCCGTACCCGCTCCATTTCGCCTTCGTGGCGGACGAGCTGCTCGCCCCGGCCGCGGGCCGCCCGCCGCTCGGCGGCTACGTGCCCACCTACACCGCCTTGCTCGGCTGGCCCCCCGTGCCCCTGATCGTCGGCCTCGGGCTCGAGCCCGTCGGCGTGGTCTGTGCCTACTTGTGGGCGCTCACGCTGGCCACGCTGGGCCTGGTGCTGGCTGCCCTCGTCCGGCTGGGCGGCTGGCGCCACCTGGGGCTGTACGCCCTGGTGGTGGGGGGCATGCCCCTCATGCACGACGCCTGCACGCCGGAGGCCGGGCTGCACCTGGCCTCCTACCTGCCGGTCTGGCCCGTGAGGCTGGTGGTGCCGGCTGCGAGCCTGGGCCTGCTCGCGGCGTGGCGTTCCCGGGCCGAACCGGGGGCCAGGGGCGCGGCAGGGCTGGGGGCCCTGGCAGCCCTCGCCGTGCTCTGCAACGTGGATTTCGGGGCCGTGGATCTGGTCGCCTCCCTGGCCTGTGTGGCGCTTTTTGCGTGGCAGGCGCGGCGTCCGGGCTGGCTGGGGGCCTTCCTCGGCGCGGCGGGGCTGGTCTGGGGCAGCTGGCTGCTGCTGCACGCCTGGTCGTTCGGCAGGCTGCCCGACTGGGCGGGGCCGCTGAAGTTCCTGCGCCTGTTCGCCGAGCAGGGCTTCCTGAACGTCGCGATGGCGCCCCTGGGCCTTCACACCGTGGCCGCGGGGTTCGCCGCCCTGTGCCTCTGGGCCGCCGTCCCGGCGATCCTCCGGGGCGTGCGGGATGCCCGCCTCGACGCGCTGGCCTTCGCGGCCCTGTTCGCGCTCGGCACCCTGGCCTACTTCACGGGGCGCTCGCTCGACGCGGTGCTGGCCGTCGGCTCCGGGCTGCCCCTCGCCACCTGCGCGGCGCTCTGGGCCACCGTGCGGGCCGAGCGCCCGGGCTGGCCGCTGGAGGGCGACGGCGGGGGGCTGCCGGGCCGGCTGCTCGGGCTGTTGCCCGTGGCGACGCTGGTGGCCTCCCTGGCGTCGCACCCGACGTCCTGGCAGCCCCCCCAGCAGGGCCCCTACCCGCGGCGGGAGGCCCCCCCGCTGCCAGCCACCCTGCCCGCCGGCACGGCCACCTTCGCGCGGGACGGCAACCTCTGGACGCTGCGCTGGGGGCTCCGCAACAGCCTCCAGCTCGATCACCCCTTCCATCTCGTGGGCCCCGCGTGGGCCGACTGCTGGTGCGAGGACCTGGCCCGCGCGACCCCGCCGGCCCTGTGGGTGTAGCCTGCCCCCATCGTCCGCCTGCGCCTGCGGCAGGCGGCCTCGCGCCCCGCCTGCCAGCGCCTGGGGCTCACGCCCGGTCAGCTGGACGGCCTCCTGGCAGGGGCGGATCGCCGCGTGTGGGTGCTGGTGCCCCTGGCCGGCCTGCGCCCGGTCACTTCGCCCAGCTCGCCCCGACCTTGACGTCGACCTCGACGGGCGTGGTCCGCAAGAAGGCCTCGCCGGCCTCCCGCATCGTCGCGCGCACCACCTCGGCGGCGGCGTCGGCCGCCGCCGCCGGGGCCTCGACCACCAGCTCGTCGTGGATGCAGTTCACGAGCCTCGCCCCGAGCGGCCCGAGGCGGCCTGGCAGCAGCGCCATGGCCTGCTTCAGGATGTCGCTGTTGCTGGCCTGGATCGGGAAGTTCTTCCCGGCCCGCTCCGCTGCGGCCACGGCGGCGCGGTCGTGCTCGTCGAACGCAAAGCGCCCCCGCCTCCCGGCGAGCGAGCGCAGCTCCCGCGTGGCGATCACGGCGTGGGCCGTCGCCTGCAGCCAGGCCGCGACCCCCCTGTAGGTCTCGAAGTAGCGCGTGATGAGCTCGCGCGCTCGCTCGACGGACACCCCGAGCTCGCCCGCCAGGCTCGCGGCGCCCCGTCCGTACACGAGCCCGAAGTTGATGCCCTTCGCGGCGCTCCGCTGGCTGGGCTTGACCTCGTCGTAGGGCACCCAGAACATCTCGGAGGCCGTCATCCGGTGCAGGTCCAGCCCCTGCTCGAAGGCCCGGCGGAAGGCCGCATCTCCGGAGAGCTCGGCCAGGATGCGCAGCTCCATCTGGGAGTAGTCCGCGACGATGAGGCAGTGCCCGGGAGGGGCCACGAAGCAACCCCGGTGGGCGTCGTCGGAGGGGATGTTCTGGAGGTTCGGCTGGCTGCAGCTGAAGCGCCCCGTGCTGGTCTGCAGCTGGGCGAAGCTCGCATGGAGGCGGCCGGTGGTCGGATGGACGTGCGCCAGCAGGCCCTCGCCGTAGCTGGTGACGGCCTTCTGGGCGTGCCGGAGCTGCAGCAGCAGCGGCACCGCGGGGTGCGCGTCCCTGACGGCCTGCAGCGTGGCCTCGCTGGTGTCCGGGACCTCCACGCCGAGCCGGGCGAGGGCGGCGCGGACCTGGTGGTTGGAGCTCAGGTTCAGTGGCGGGGCGACCTCCGGCAGCAGCGCCAGCTGCGCGCGGGTGCCGGCCAGCAGGCCCATCAGGCGAGCTTCCAGGCCGTCCCGCTCGGCCTCCACCGCCCGCAGCAGCGCCCGCCAAGCCCCCACGTCCAGCAGCACGCCCGCCTGCTCCATGGCCGCGACGGCCGGCACCGCCGCGAACTCGATCGTGGCCACCCGCGCGAGACCCGCGTCGATCAGGCGGGGTCGCAGGGCCTGCCGCAGGTCCAGCAGCAGGCGGGCTTCCTGCGCGGCGCGGGCCAGCTGGGCGGGCGCCAGCGGGCCGGCCGGCGGGGGGGCCGTGGGCAGGCGGTCGAGCGCCTGGCCGAGCCACCGCCAAGTGAGGTCGGGCAGCTCGTGGCGGTCGGCCTCGTGCAGGAGCTGGCTCGCGAGCTGGGTGTCGAAGACGCCGCCCACGGCCAGGCCGCAGCCGGCCAGCCACCGCAGGGCCGGCTTGGCGTGGTGGAACACCTTGATGGGGCGAGGCGCGCGGAGCAGCGGCGCGAGCCCGGCCAGGTCCGGCACCTGCTGGACGTCCAGCAGCCAGGTGGCTGCCGGCGTCGCCAGGGCCACCAGGCGAGGCCCGCCCTCCAGCGGTGAGGCCGCTCCGGGCACGACGGCCACGCCACAGGCCTCGTGGGCTGCGAGGTCGGCCGCGACGCCCGTCAGCCCGGCAGGGTCGTCGACCAAGCGCCAACCGGTGCCCTCGGAGCCTGGCAAGCTACAGCTCCAGGCTGGCCTGCCCGGCGCCGGGCTCGAACAGGCGCCGGTAGAGCCGCAGCGCGTGGCCGTCGGTCATGGCGGCGATGTAGTCGCAGACGACGCGCAGCCGCGCCGCCTCGTCTTCCCGCACGGGCTCCCACAGCTCCCGCACGTCCTCGGGCAGCAGGTCGCCGGCGTCCGGCTGCGCGTAGGCGTCGAAGAGCCGCTGCACCACCAGGCGGCCCTTGTACTCCAGCGTCGTCACCCGCGGGTTGCGGATGAGCAGCACGAACTCGACACCCATCAGGATGCGGGTCTCGCGCCACACCTCCTCCGGGATGTCGAGGGCCAGCTCGTAGCCGGCGACGCCGGGCCGCTGGCGCACGCCGGTGTGAGTCACGAAGCGGTGGATCAGCCGCGAGGTCAGGGCCTTGCGGGCCGCCTTGACGCCGTTCGCCGAGGGCGCCCGCAGCTGCGACAGCAAGGCACGCATCAGCCGCTGCACGTCGTCCGCCGTCACCCCCGCAGCCCCCTTCTTGCAAGCGTACTGCGCGATGCGCTCCAGCGTGCCCGTGTGCTCGAAGCTCTCGGGCCGGATCAGGTCCGCATGCAGGCCGTCCTCAAGGTCGTGGACCGAGTAGGCGATGTCGTCCGCCCACTCCATGACCTCTGCCTCCAGCGAGCGGTGCTCGTGGCTGGTCCCGTTGCGGACCCAGGCGACGGTCGCCGCGTCGTCGTCGTAGAAGCACTTCTCCACGGCGGCGGCTGCGCCGGGCCCGTTGCCGCGGGCCGCCTTGCGCGCGCCGTAGGGCTGCAGGTACTTCAGCACGGCCTCCAGCGTGGCACGCGTGAGGTTCAGGCCGAAGCCATCCCGCTTGATCTCAAGGCGCGTGAGGATCCGCAGGTTCTGGGCATTGCCCTCGAACCCGCCGTGGGCGTGCATCAGCTCTTGCAGCGCCGCCTCGCCGTTGTGCCCGAAGGGTGGGTGGCCGAGGTCGTGCGCGAGGCAGGCGGCCTCGACGAGCTCGGTCGACAGCGGGGCGTCGGCCAGCGCCGGCAGGCGGTTGAGGAAGAGGGCCAGCCCCTTGCCGATCTGGGCCACCTCCATCGAGTGCGTCAGGCGGGTGCGGAAGAAGTCGCCTTCGCCGACCCCGAAGATCTGGGTCTTGCCCTGCAGCCGGCGGAAGGCCGAGGCGTGCACGATGCGCGCCCGGTCGACCTCGAACGGGTCGCGCGGATCCACGTGCTCGTGGCGGTCCTCGGGGTCGTGGCGGGCCTGCTCGCGGGCGGTGTAGCGGGGGCTGACTGTCATGAGGCGGGTCCGTTCCATACGACGCTGGCACCTCCTTCTTACCCCCGGGCCGTGGGCCTGAACGTGATGCTCACCGCCGTCCGCTGCCGCGGCGCCGTGGTACAAGATCCGGAGGCCTCCCCCCGCCAGACCTGCGTGCCACTCCCACCCGTGACGCTAGACCAGGCCGAAGAGCCCTGGCCCTCGATCGACCCCTCCTCGCTGCCGGCCACGCCGAGGCGGAGGGGTGGCGCCGTGCTGGGCGCCGAGCTCTTCGGCGCCCCCGCCTCGCCCTGGGGGGCCCTGCTCACGCCGCTGCCGTGGCTCGCCCTCGCCCTGCAGGTCCTGCTGCTCCACCTGGGCAACGCGCCAGGCTGGCCGGCTGCGGGGGTGCACGCCACGGAGGCGCTGTGGCTCCTGTGGGCGCCCTGGTGGCTGGTGACGGTGGGGCACGGCCTCGGCCGCTGGGCCTCGGAGGGGGTGTTCCTCGCCACCCGGGGGCAGGTGCACGTGGACGCGTCCCCGCGGCGCTGGCACTACGCGCTCGCCTTCGCCGTCTGCGCGGCCCCGCTGGTGGTCATCCAGTGGCACGGCGCGACGCTGGAGGCCTACATGACCCTGCGCATCATGCTGGCGCGGGCGCTGAGCCCCGCGGGGACGGTGCACGTGGGCTATGACCCCAGCGTGACCAACCTGTGGGTGCTCGCCGTGTTTCCGCTGGTCGCGTGGCAGGCGGGCCGGGCCGTGGGGCGCATCCCGCCGGGGCGGTTGCTCGGGCTGCAGCGCGAGCTGGCCCGGCTGCGCGGGGAGCTCGCCTGGGGCACCGAGGCGTGGGGGGCCACCGTCGGGCAGGTGATCGACCGCTGGCTCGCCGATCTCGGGCCCGGGCTGGGCGAGGCCCCGGAGGCCGGCGAGAGCCGACGCCGCCAGCGCCAGCGCTGGCTGGCCCTGCGCCGGGAGCTGGTGGCGGCCTGGGTGGGCACCCCCCCGGACCTGCCCCGCGCCAACCGGGCCGTGGAGCAGTACCGATCGGGGAGGTTGGCTTGAGCGCGCGAGGCACGTGGGGCCACGAGGTCGTCTACCAGGTCTTCCCCGACCGCTTCCACCCGTGGCACCCGGGGCAGGCGGCCTGGCCCGTCCCGGGCAGCTTCGCCTGGAACGGCCACCCGGTGCGTCACAGCCGGTCTGCAGCTGCCGTCACCCACCGCCACCGGCACCAGTACACATTCCTGGGCGGCACCCTGGAGGGCATCAGGCGGCGGCTCGACCACGTGCAGCAGCTCGGCGCGACGGCGCTGTACCTGACACCCGTCTTCGCCTCGTGCTCCACCCACCGCTACGACACCGACGACTACACGCGCATCGACCCGGTGCTGGGGGATCGCGCGGCCTTCGAACGCCTCCGGGACGACGTGCACGGGCGCGGCCTGCGCCTGGTGCTCGACGGCGTGTTCAACCACACCTCGTTCCACCACCCCTGGGTCACGGCGCGCCCCGAGTTCTACCTGCAGGCGCCTGGCGGCGGACCGGAGACGTGGATGGGCACCGGGCTGCTGCCCAAGCTCGACCCCGAGCACCCCGAGCTGCAGGACGCCCTGCTCGCGGTGCTCGACCACTGGGGCGCGGTGGACGCCTGGCGGCTCGATGCCTCCCACCTCATCGCCCGGAGCTTCCTGCGCCGCCTCAAGGATCACCTGGCAGGGCGGAGCCTGGTGATCGGCGAGGACTGGGACGACGCCCGCTTCGATCTGCACGAGGGCCTGTACGACGGCGTCACCAACTTCGCCTTCAAGCGCAACGCCGAGGCCTTCCTGAACGGCGACTGCTCGCCGGAGACCCTGGCCCGCCGCCTGCGCGTGGTCTACGAGGGCTACCCCTGGGAGGGCGTGCTGCGCAGCTGGAACCTGCTGGGCAACCACGACACCGACCGCGTGTTCTCGAAGCTCGGGCAGCGCGAGCCCCACCTTCAGCTGGCCCGGGTGCTGCAGCTCTTCCTGCCCGGGACGCCGCTCGTGTACTACGGCGACGAGTGGGGGCAGACGGGCTGGGGGGACTGGGGCGCCCGCGGCCCGATGGTCTGGCGGCCCTCGGCGGCGCAGCGGCGGCGTCGCGACGCGCTGGCTGAGTTGCTGGCGGTGCGGCGGGCCCATCCCGTGCTCGCGACGGGGGGGCTGCGTTTCCTGCACGCCTCGAACCGCGACCGCGTGCTCGTCTGGGAGCGCGCAGGCTTGGACGGTCGGGCCGTGGTGGGCCTGAACCTGGGGCCGCGGGCCGTCACCTGGGAGGGCGAGGGCGCGCGATTGAGCCTGCCGTCGCTGGGGTGGGACCTCTGGGTTTGAGGCCTGTCCGGGTGCCGTGATGAGCCCGCACCCGGCCTGCGGCGGGGCGGCCCCCGGGCAAGCGCCAGACGCCCCTTCCCAGCAGGGCTGGGAAGGGGCGCCTTCGCCGATGGGCGCGCTGGGAATCGAACCCAGGACACGCGGATTAAAAGTCCGCTGCTCTACCAACTGAGCTACACGCCCGGCGCGGGCATCTTAACCCGCGCGGGGGGCCGCTTGCAAGGCGCCCCCGCGCGGGCGACGAAGATGTTCGTGGCCCGCGCCCGTCGCCTTGGCCTCGGCGGTGGCCCATCATCCTTGTATCAACCGAACCTCGAAGCAGTACAACGAGGCCGACCTCTCCTCGATTGTCATGCTCGGCCACACGGTTCTGATACGGTCGTTCGTGCCAGCAGCGACGCCAGGAATGTCCGTCCAAGAACGGCTGCACTGCGTGCTCGGGGTGTCGGCGCCGGAGCCGGTATGGGCCGGAGGGCGCTGTGAAGCGCAACAAGGAGGGTGACAATGGTCGGAAACAAGCCGGGTCCAGCCAAGGGGGACCCTCGGATGGTGGAGGCCGGGCGCCGCGGCGGCCAGACCGTGAAGGAGGAGCGCGGGCGCGAGTTCTTCCAGCAGATAGGCCAGAAGGGTGGGCAGGCCACCAAGGAAAAGTACGGCCCCGAATTTTTCTCGCAGATCGGGCGCAAGGGGGGCGAGTCCGTCAAACGCGAGCGGGGTGTCGAGTTTTACTCCAGCATCGGGCGCAAGGGAGGCTCGTCCTCCCGGGCCGGCAAGGGCCGCAAGAAAACGCCCTGACAGCCACCGATGGGCCGCTGACCGCAGCCCGTCGCGCCGGGCGGGCCTCCCTTCGTGGGGGGCCCGCCCGCGTTTGACGGCCACTCCGTGCCGTCGGTACAATCCGCCCTTCGGGGCTTCGCGCCCCGCAGCCAGCGAGAAGCCGCCGTGTCCACGCTCCACGACCTGACCGCCGCCGACATGGCGGCCCGCCTTGCCCGCCGCGAGCTGTCCGCCCGCGACCTCGCGCAGGCCTTCCTCGACCGCATCGCGGCGGTGGAGCCGGCCGTCGGCGCCTACCTGACGCTCACGGCAGAGCGGGCCCTCGCGGAGGCCGACGCCGTCGACCGGGCACGCCTGGCCGGGGAGCCGCTGGGGCCCCTGGCGGGCATTCCCCTCGCGATCAAGGACAACCTCGTCACGGCGGGCGTGCGCACGACGTGTGCCTCACGGCTGCTCGAGTACTGGGTGCCACCGTACGAGTCCACGGCCACGGCGCGGCTCCGGCAGGCAGGCCTGGTGGCCCTCGGCAAGGTCAACATGGACGAGTTCGCGATGGGCTCCTCGTGCGAGAACTCGGCCCTCGGCACCACGCGCAACCCCTGGGACCTCGCGCGCGTGCCCGGCGGTTCCTCCGGCGGCTCGGCCGCGGCGGTGGCGGCCGGCGAGGCCGCGCTGGCCCTCGGCACCGACACGGGGGGCTCGATCCGCCAGCCGGCCGCCTTCTGTGGGCTGGTGGGCCTGAAGCCGACCTACGGCCTGGTCTCGCGCCACGGCCTCGTCGCGTTCGCCTCCAGCCTGGACCAGGCCGGCCCGATCACCCGCGACGTCCGCGACAACGCCCTGCTGCTCAGCGCGATCGCGGGGCACGACCCGCTCGACTCCACCTCGCTCGACCGGCCCGTGCCCGACTACGCTGCGGCCCTCGGGCGCGGGGTGGCGGGGCTGCGCGTGGGCCTGGTGCGAGAGCTCGTGGGCGAGGGCGTGGACCCGGAGGTGCGCGCGGCGGTGATGGCCGCGGTGGGCGTGCTGGAGGGCCTCGGGGCCGAGGTCGAGGAGATCGAGCTGCCCCACAGCCGCGTGGCGCTTGCGACCTACTACGTGGTGGCGACGGCGGAGGCCAGCTCCAACCTGGCGCGCTACGACGGCGTGCGCTACGGCCTGCGGGCTGACCACCCCTCGGACCTGATCGACATGTACACCCGCACGCGCGCCCACTTCGGCACCGAGGTGAAGCGGCGCATCCTGCTCGGCACCTATGCGCTTGCCGCGGGCTACTACGATGCCTACTACAAGAAGGCCCTGCAGTTGCGCACCTTGATCAAGGCGGACCACGACCAGGCCCTCACCCGGTGCGACGTGCTGCTGTCGCCGACCACGCCGACCACTGCCTTCCGGCTCGGCGAGCGGGTGGAAGATCCCCTCGCGATGTACCTGGCCGACGTGGCGACGATCCCCGCGAACCTGGCGGGCGTGCCGGCCCTGTCGGTGCCCTGCGGCTTCGACGCCCAAGGGCTGCCGATCGGGCTCCAACTCGTCGGGCGGCCGCTCGGCGAGGAGGTGCTCTACCAGGTCGCCCACGCCTTCGAGCAGGCGACGGACCACCACCTCCGGCGCCCGGTGCTGGGCCCCGTGACGGCCTCGTGAGCTAGGAGGGCGCCAGATGTCGATCCAGTACGAGGCGGTGATCGGGCTCGAGGTCCATGCCGAGCTCCTGACAGAGACCAAGATCTTCTGTGGCTGCCGCGCGACCTTCGGCGCGGAGCCCAACACCCACGTCTGCCCCGTCTGCCTGGGGGCGCCCGGGGCCCTGCCCGTGCTCAACCGCCGGGTGCTCGAGTTCGCCATCCTGGCGGGGCAGGCCCTGAACGCCGAGATCGCCGCCGTGAGCAAGTTCGACCGCAAGAACTACTTCTATCCCGACCTGCCCAAGGCGTACCAGATTTCCCAGTTCGACCAGCCGATCTGCGAGCGGGGCTGGGTCGACATCACCGTGGGGGAGGCCGAGCGGCGCATCGGCATCACGCGCATCCACATGGAGGAGGACGCCGGCAAGCTCTTGCACCAGGGGGCTGCGGGCCTGGCGGGCTCCACGCACTCGCTCGTCGACCTCAACCGGGCCGGCGTGCCCCTGCTCGAGATCGTCTCCGAGCCGGAGCTGCGCACGCCCGAGGAGGCGCGCGCGTACATGCAGGAGCTGCGTGCCATCCTGGTGTACCTGGGCATCAACGACGGCCGGCTGGAGCAGGGCTCCCTGCGGTGTGACGCCAACGTGTCCATCCGGCCCGTCGGCCAGGCGGCGCTCGGGACCAAGGCCGAGATCAAGAACATGAACTCCTTCAACGCCATCGAGCGGGCCATCCGCTACGAGATCCAGCGCCAGATCGACGCGGTGGAGTGCGGCGAGCGCATCGTGCAGGAGACCCGCCTGTGGAACGAGGAGCGCCAGGTCACTGTCAGCATGCGCTCCAAGGAGGGCTCGGCCGACTACCGCTACTTCCCGGACCCCGACCTCATCCCGCTGCACATCCCGCGCGAGCAGGTGGCCGAGCTCGCGGCGCGCCTGCCGGAGCTGCCGGCCGCCAAGCGGGCCCGCTACGAGGCCAGCTTCGGCTTGACGCCATACGACGCCCGGGTGCTCGTGGCGGACAAGCAGGTGGCTGACTTCTTCGACGCCGCCGTGGAGGCCGCGGGCGGCGCCGGCTCCGGGCGGGCCAAGGCCCTGGCGAACTGGCTCACGGGGGACGTCGCGGCGGCCCTGAACGCCGACAAGCTCACGCTGGCGGAGACGCGGCTCACGCCGGCCCACCTCGCGGAGCTTGTGGCCCTCATCGAGGGGGACACCATCTCGGGCAAGATCGCGAAGGCCCTGCTGCCCGCCATGCTCGCGGAGGGCACGGCCCCGGGTCGGCTCGTGGAGGAGGGCGGCCTCGTCCAGATCCAGGACACGGGGGCCCTGGCCGCGGCCATCGAGGCGGTGTTGCAGGCGCATCCGGCGCAGGTGGCGGAGTTCCAGGCTGGCAAGACCAAGGTCGTGGGCTTCCTGGTGGGCCAGGTGATGCGGGCCACCCAGGGGCGCGCCAAGCCCGAGCTCGTGAACCGCCTGCTGGTGGAGGCGCTCGGAGGCCAGCCGGGCTGAGGGCCCGCCTCACGCTTGGGGGCCGGGTTGTGAGGTTAAGCCGGGTTTAAACTTTGCAGGATTTCATGCTACAATCCGGAAGGTCACGCCCGCCTGATCCGAACCCCCGTTCGCCGCTTGGTCGCCGAACCCGTCGCTGAGAGCACGTCGCCACATGCCCAAACCGATCGCTCCCCAGGCCCTGCGCTTCCTCGTCGCCCTGCCCCTGGTGCTGGCCTTGGCCGTCCTGGGCATTGTGCTGGCTACCGGCAGCCTGACGGCGCTGACCCTGGCGAGCCTCCTCCCGCTGGCGTACGGCTTCGTGGCCTTCAGCCTGGGCTGCTGGTGGTACGGCAAGCCCGACCCCAGCGTGGCCTTGCCCGACGAGGGGACGTTCGAGTGGCCCGTCGTGACCGTGATGATCCCCGCGCACAACGAGGAGGCCGTGATCGGCCACACGCTCGCGCACGTGCTCCGGCTCGATTACCCTCGCTTCGAGGTCATCGTGATCGACGATCACAGCTCGGATCGGACCTCGGAGATCGTGCAGCAGTTCCGCGGCGTGAGGCTGGTGCAGCGGCGCAACCTGCCCAACCGGGGCAAGTCGGAGGCGCTCAACGCGGGCCTCGAGTTCGCCGTCGGCGACGTCCTGTGCGTCTTCGATGCCGACTCCGAGATGGCCCCGGACTTCCTGCGCAAGGCCGTCGCCCCCCTGATCGACAACCCGGAGTACTGCGGCGTGCAGGGCCAGGTGCGGATGTACAACCGCCGCGACGGCTTCCTGACGGCAGCACAGGACGACGAGTTCGCGCTGTTCAACGAGGTGCTGCAGCTGGCGCGCGTCCGGCTCGGCATCGCTTCCGCCCTGGGTGGCAACGGCCAGCTGACGAAGCGGGCTGACCTGGAGGCCGTCGGTGGCTGGAACCCCGGCTCGCTGACGGAGGACCTCGACCTGACGATGCGGCTCATCCTGGCCGGTCGCGGCCGGATCTACCATGTGACGGAAGCCATCGTGTGGCAGGAGGGCGTGCCGACGCTGCGCGGGTTGATCCGGCAGCGCCAGCGCTGGTCCGAGGGGATGATCCGGACGTATGGCGACTTCATCGGCGCTGTGCTGCGCAGCCGGGAGATCACGCACCCGATGCGGGTCGACCTCGTCTACGCCCTGGTGTCATGCTTCTTCCCGCTGGTGACGGTTGTCGGGGTGGTGGTCCAGCTCTTGGCCTGCCTCCCCGGCGTGGTCTTCCAGGCGCCGCCCGTGTGGCTCGGCCAGGCGGCCACCGGGATGCTGGTCTGTGGCGCCCTGACCTGGCCTGTCGTGGTCTCCTGGCAGCGGGAGCGGCGCATCGACCTCCTGCCCGGCCTGCGCTTTGCCGTCTACATTCTCCACTGGGTGCCTGCCCTGGCCATCGCCCTGCGCAACGTCTTCCTCGACCGGGCCGTCATCTGGGACAAGACCGAGCACCTGGGGCGGAGCCTCGGCCTGCCCTACGGGGCCGCGCCCTCGGCGCCCAGGACCCTCGCGGTGGCCGAGGAGGTCTGACCCGCCGGCGTGGCTGCCGAAGGTAGCCCTGGAATGGATGAGGCCGCGCCTGCGCGCGGCCTCTGTAGCTCTGCGCGTCGCGCCGATCAGGCCAGAGCGGGGTTCAGGCGCAGGTGCTTGGCCCGGGGATCCCACTGCACGGCGAGCTCCCCCGTCAGGATGGAGACGAGCGTGTGCCCCACGAGCTCGCCGCGCCAACCCTTCAACACGGGCAGGTCGGCGGCGGTGCCCTTGCGGTGGGCCTCGACCAGCCGCTGGAGATCGGCGACGGTGGCAACCAACGTCGAGCTCACGAGTTTCTCGGCCGAGATGACCTGCAGCACGGCGTGCAGCAGCGAGGCCAGCGCGGCCTCCGCGTCATCGAGCTGCGGCCCCGGGCTGTCGGGCACCGGGCAGGCCTCGGGGGGCACGGCCTTGCCGCGCTTGACGGAAGCCAGGATGGCATCCGCGTGGCGCTCTAGGTCTCGGGGCTGCAGGCCGCGGATGGCGCGCAGCTGGTGCTCCTGGCTGGGGGACCTGCGGGCGAGTTCGACGAGGAACTCGTCGCGCAGCACCGAGCCGCGGGGGCGGTTGCGGCGCGCGGCCTCCTGCTCGCGCCAGATGGCGAGCTCCCGGAGCACGGCCAGCCCGCGGCGGTCCAGCCCGCTCCAGCCCTTCACCTTGTAGAACAGCGTCTGCATGTCCGCCCGTGTGGCGATCGTGCGCTCGACGTGGGCGCGGGCCCGCTCGCACTCCTCGCTGGCCCAGTCCAGGCGGCCGAGCACCGACAGCTCCCGAACCTCGGCCTCGTAGAGCGGGATGAGGTAGCGCACGTCTTCGAGCGCGTAGTGCAGCTGCTCGGGCGTCAGGGGGCGCTGGGACCAGTCCGTCAGCGTCTCCCCCTTGGTCGGCTTGTGGCCCAGCATGTTCTCCACCACGGCCTGGTAACCGAGCCGGCCCGTGTAGCCGATGAGCCCGGTCACGAGCTGGGTGTCCCAGATGGGGGCCGGCACGACCCCCGTCAGCAGGTGGAACATCTCGAGGTCCTGGTCGGCCGCGTGGAAGACCTTGAGCACCTCCGGGTCGCGCAGCAGGGCGGCGAAGGGGTCGTCCTCGTAGCGCCCGATGCGCTGGTAGTCGATCGCGGCCACCGTGCCGTCGGGCGCCGCGACCTGCACCAGCTCGAGGCTGGGCACGTAGCTCTTCTCGCGGATGAACTCGGTGTCCACGGCGAGCACGCCGAACCCGGCCAGCTGGTCACACAGGGCTTCGAGCGAGCGGCGGTCATCGATGAAGGTGGAAACGGCGCCAGGCATCGAGCTCTCCGTGCTGTGGGACGATGCATGATACCAGCGGGCCTGCGGAAATGGTAGGCTGAAGGCTTCCCGTCGCCTTGGCTGGGCCTCCGTCCCCGCTCGCGCGAGTGGGCCTTGCCCCAGGAGACCCCTCGATGATCCCCGTCGCCTCCCTTGCCGCGCCCCGTGCCCTGCCGCCCGATGAGCTGCGCGCCCGCTACGAGGCGCTCGAGGCTGCCCTGCCGGATCCCGACGCCCACGTCGATGCCTGGGAGGCCTGGTACTGGCGCTGGAGCGACGTGCGCATCGAGCTGGCGGGTGAGACGTGCCGCCGCTACTTCCGCGACAGCCAGGACACCCGCGACACGGCGGCCCGAGAGGCCTGGCGCGAGATGCGGGAGCAGCTCTCGCCGATTGCGGAGCATGCGGACGGCCAGCTGCGGAACGCGTTCCTCACGGCGAGCTGCCGGGAGGACCTCGTCGCCCGCCTCGGCGCGCAGCTTTTCGCCCGGCTCGAGCTCGACGCGGCCGCCTTCGCGCCCGAGAACGTGGCCCTGCAGGTCGAGGAAGGCGACTGCGTCAGCCGCTACGACCACCTGCTCGGGGGGGCGCAGCTCGTGGACGGGCCCGACGTGTTGACGCTCGTGCAGGCCACGGCGCGGCTGTCGCATGCCGACGCCGGACGCCGCCGTGGGGCCTGGCAGGCCCTGGGTACCTGGTTCGCCGCTCAGGCCCCCGAGCTGCACCGGATCCTCGACGAGCTCGTCGCCCTGCGCCACCGCCAGGCCCGCCAGCTCGGCGAGGCCTCCTTCGTCCCCGTCGCCTACCGCCGCCTCGGGCGCACCGAGTATGGCCCTTCGGACGTGGCCGTCTTCCGGGAGGCCATCCGCCAGCACGTGGTGCCGCTCACGGCCGCCCTGCGGGCCCGACAGGCTCGGGATCTCGGCTTGCCGGGGCCGCTCGTGCCGGGCGCCGACATGGCCTACTACCCGGGTGGCACCCTCGGGGCCGACGCCGCCCCCGTCGCGGAGCAGACGGCGCGGGCCACCGCCCTGTTCGACCGGCTCGACGCCCGCATCGCGACCCACTGGCGGCGCATGCTGGCAGAGGGGCTGGTCGACCTCCCGAACCGCCCGGGCAAGAAGCCAGGGGCCTTCGCCATCACGCTCGACGACGAGGCGCGCGCGGTGATCTTCTGCAACAGCACCGGCGCCGACAGCGACGTCTCCACGCTGACCCACGAGATGGGCCACGCCGTGCAGGGCTGGGAGAGCATGTGGATCCGCGCGATCGACCTGCGCTCGCCGACCATGGACGCAGCCGAGGTCCACAGCTTCGGGA
>JAYKHR010000122.1:0-15713 GCA_035285125.1 Candidatus Sericytochromatia bacterium
CGGGTGCTCGACCCGGAAGCCGATCGAGAAGGGCTTGGCCTCGATGTAGACGCCGCGCGCGTGCAGCATCGCGAAGGTGTCTCGGGCGCTGTGCCCGACGGCGAGCACCACGTGGTCGGCGGCCAGGTGGGTGCCGTCTGACAGCTTCACGCCCCGGACCCGGCCGTTCTCGATCTCGAGGTCGTCGACGCGGGTCTGGAAGCGCACCTCGCCGCCCAGGGCCAGGATCGTGGCACGCATGGCCTGCACGATCTTGACGAGCCGGAAGGTGCCGATGTGCGGGCGGTTGACGTACAGGATCTCGGGTGAGGCGCCGGCCTCGACGAACTCCTGCAGCACCTTGCGCCCATGGTGGTGGGTGTCGCGCACCTGGCTGTAGAGCTTGCCGTCGGAGAAGGTGCCGGCGCCGCCCTCGCCGAACTGGGCGTTCGACTCCGGGTTGAGGTCCGACAAGCCCCGCCAGAACCGGAAGGTGTCGGCGGTGCGATCGCGCACCTCCTTGCCCCGCTCCAGGATGATCGGGCGAAAGCCCATGCGGGCCAGCATGAGACCGGCGAACAGCCCGGAGGGCCCCATCCCGATGACGACTGGCCGGCTTGCCACCCCCCCGACCGGCGCCTCGGCCACGGGCCTGTAGGTCATGTCCGGCGTGCGCACGACGTGGGGGTCCTTCGTGCGACGTGCCCGTTCGAGCAGCTCGTCGTCGCGGGTGGTGGCCACGTCGACGATGTAGACCAGCGTGATGTCCCCCTTCTTGCGCGCGTCGTTGCTGCGCTTGAAGATGGCCATCTCGCGCAGCTCCGTCGGCTCCAGGCGGAGCTTCCGGAGGACGGCGACCTCGAGAGCCTCGGGGGGGTGGTCGAGCGGGAGCTTGAGTTCAGAGACGCGCAGCATGAGGGGCCCAGGGGCGACGGCTTGGTGAATGGGGCGCGACGATCATAGCCGCTCAGGGCGGACCTGTCATCGCGGGAGACGGGTTACGCCTGTCTGCTCCGCCGCATCCTCCTCACCCTGGACCCGATGTCGCCGACATCCGGGCCCACCCCCGGCCAGATGGCACACCTCAGTTCGTACCCCCCCGCCTGCTGCCGTGCTGGTTGAGGTGCCCGCGCTGTGTCCAACCGCCACGTTGCCCCGCTGGTTCGAGCGACGAGCCCGGTTTATGGCCGAAGTGCCCAGGGTAGGTCGGACGAGGAAGCCGCACCACCCTCACTCCCCCGGGGAGGCACATCCCGGTCGAAGCTGAAATCGTTCTTCCTCGCTGGCCTTTGCAGCCTTGCCGTCGCCCAGCCCGCCCTGGCCGCAGCCGAAGAGCCTGGGGTCGAGCATTCCGTGGGCTTCTACGGGAGCAACATGTGCGGCTCGGGCCTCACGTACGTGCTGCACACGCCCTCCGGCCTGGGGTTCCACGCCTCCTTCATCGGCTGGAACCTGCCCGACAACGTGTTTTTCAACGTCGGCGGTGCCGTCACGCAGGACATCTCCAAGCAGCCCTGGGATCGGGTCTATGGCCTGCTGGCCGGGGGCTACGCCATCGGGTCCGGCGGCGCCCTCCCCAACATCGCCCCGGGCATTGGGGTGGATATGAACGGGCTCTTCGGGGAGGTCGGCTACTCGTTCTACCCTGATCCTGCCAAGGCTGGCTCCGGTGGGTTCTCGTCGCTGCCGACCTTCGGGTTGGGCGTCCGCTGGAAGCTCTGAGCGCGCGTCCATCAACGGCCTGACCGTGGCGCCCACGGTCCTCTCGCGCCCGGCGTCGCCCTCGCGTCGCCGGCCGCGTCTGGCTTTCGTCCGGCGAACCTTCTCGCCCCGCTGATGCGCGCTGCCTCGGGCCCTCCCCCGCGTGAAAGGCGGCCCCTCCTCGGGCATGGAACTACCGGAGGGTCGCTCTGCGTGCGCTGGGCTCGAAGAACCTCGCTGACGTGGCTGCTCGCGGCCCTGGTCGGGTGCCAGGGCGCCGCGCCGTCGGTGGCGCCTCGGGCGAAGGCTGGTGGCAGGGTCACGAAGCCGGAGGCGATCGCCACCGGGCTCGGCGGCACAGGGGCTTCGGTCATCTCCAACGGCGGTGGCGGCGTCATCGCCAACAACGGCGGTGGCGTCATATCCAACAACGGTGCCACCCTCGTCGGCACCCTGCGCGCTCCCGCCACGCTGCTGTCCGACCGGGGCGGGGGCCTCATTTCCGACCAGGGCAGTGGCCTCGTCGGCCCGGCGGGGGCGTTCCGGCTCTCACAGGCCGACGCTGTCGCGCAGTACTACCTCCCGAACGTCCGCGTGGAGCTGCGCGACGCCACGGGCGCCCCCTTGCGCGACGGCGCTGGCAACCCCGTCATCGCCCAGACGGACGCCTCGGGCACCTTCCGCTTCGACGTCGCCCTGCCAGACGTGAACCTCCTGGTGACAGCCCCGCTCGCGGGCGGGTTGGGCGCCATCCAGGCGGTGGCGACGCGGGACGCCCGGGACAAGCCCCTGCAGGCTGACCTCTTCAGCTCCCTCACCACCGCCTACATCATGGGGAAGTTCGTCGCGACGCAGGCAGAACGCCAGCAGACGCTGGACAGGCTGCCAGGCGAGGTGGCGGAGGAAACCCGACGCGCGGCGGTGGTCGCCTTCAGCCAGACCGGCAGCCAGCCGCCGACCAGGCTCGACGACGCGACGGCGCTCGCCACGACGGAGGCGCTGCGGCAGGGCGCCACGGCCTTCGATCAGCAGATGGAGAAGGTCCGGCGCCTGCTGATCGCAGCGGGCCAGGCGGACCTCGGCGCCGGGGAGCTGGCGTCGCGGGCGCGCTTCTCCGACGTCGTGGCCGCCGCGCGGGCCGCCGATGGCACGACGTGGGTGCTGGACGGGGGCAGCAGCCGACTGTGGAAGGTCGTGGAGGGGCGACTCACGGCCGTGGCGGGTCTCGGCGGCGTCACGCGGGGGGTGCCAGCGCCCGCGACGGGCAAGCCAGCCCGAGAGGTCCACCTCGGCGAGGTCGTCGACCTCGCCCTCGACGCGCAGGGGCGGCCCCTGCTGCTCTCGCCACAGCGGCTCGACCGGGTCGAGGCCGATGGCACGCTCGTGCGCGTCTGGCAGGGCGACGAGGGGGCCAACGCCCTCGGGGTGGTGGTGCGGCCGCAAGGCGGGCTCTGGGTGCTTCAGCGGCACGCCGTGACGCCACTGGAAGGGGCGCCGGCCCTGCGCCTGCCCTCGCAGCCCGGGGGGCGCAGCGGGGGGACCACGGTGGATGCCGTCTCGCTGGCCTGCTCGCGGGAGGGCGTGGCGTACATGCTGACGGAGAACCGCGGCGCCGGAGCCCGCGGCTGGTGGCGCCTGTCCGCGGACCAGGCCCCGGTGGCGCTGCCGATGCCGGCCTCGTTGGGGGTTCATGATCCCTTCAGCGCAACCTACACGCGCCTGCTCGGCCTCGACGCCGAGGGGTGGCTCGCGGCGTCCGACAACCCGGGCAGCCTGTCGTTCGTCTCCCCAGGGGGCGAGACCGCCACCGTGCCCGCGGCCGTCACCGGGACGTGGCCCGAGGTGATGCGACCAGCCGCCGTGGAGCTTCGGGACGCGGACGGCAAGTCGTTCATGATGGACCACCCCCGGCTGCGCATTGGCGGGGACGCGACGCGCGGCCGCTGGCTGCAGAGCCCGTGGGCCGTGGGGGGCCTCGCGGCGGACGGTGCCCTCACGCTGTGGGCCGGCGACGGCAATCTGAGCCCGTCCGGCTCCACGCGCGAGACGCCGACGGGGCTGCAAGAGCCGATCGGCGCCGTGGCGACGGCGGGCGGGGAGCTGCTCGTGCTCGAAGACAGCTCCAACCAGGTGCTGCGCGTCGTCGAGCGGGTGGCCTCGCTCCACGTCGGGCAGCCCACGAGCCAGTGGAACCAGGTGCGGGCAGACAAGGGCGGCCCCGAGGGCGCCTACACCTTCGAGCAGCCAGGCGTCGGGGTCGGTGGCGCCGTGCGGATCGCCTTCGGCCTCGGCTACCAGGCCCCGGCCGCGACCGCCTACATGAGCCAGCCCGCCTTGCTTCGCCTGGCGCCGGACGAGGCCCTGTGGGTGCTGGACGACCACGCCTTCCTGCGTCGCGTGGCGGGGGGGCAGCTCACGACGCTGGCCGTGACCAGGCCCGGTCAGGGACGTGTGGCCGAGAAGGCCTGGGTCGACGTCTGGCCGACCTCCGCCACGGATGGCGTCGTGCTGGCCCGGCGGGGCACCGCCTACCACCTCGTGACGCTCGCGCAGGTGCACGCCAGCGAGGCACTGGCCGTCATTCCCCAGCCGCCGATGCCCACGCCGCCGGAGGCGGGGGATGACCCGGACGCCTGGGACCCGGGAGACTATGATGCGGCGGACCCCAGCACCTGGCGGCAACTCGACTGGTGGCCCGAGGGCCACCCGGCGGACGGCCTCGCCCCCTTGCCGGGTGGCGCCTGGCTGATCAGGGCCTATGGCCGGACCTACCGCTGGCGGCCCGGCGGCGCGCCGCAGCTGCTTCAACCGAGCGGCCCCGTGCCGGCCACGGCGTGGGCCTCCGAACGCCAGGAGGGTGGTCGCCTGGCGGCAGACGCCGACGGTCGCGTGGTGTTCGCCACCCCCCGGGTGGTCTACCGCGTGGAGCCCGAGACGGGGGCCTACACCCCCCTCGCCGGCCGGGGCACGGCCCTGCTCGCAGGAGACGACCCGGACACGGGGCTGCTCGACGCGCGGTCGGTGGCGGTGACGCCTGCGGGCGAGCTGCTGATCGTCGACGTGGGCGCCCGGCAGGTGAAGCGGCTGCCGCCGGAACGCTGGCGCTAGGGCCTCGTGGCGTCCAGCAGGTGTGCTTGAGGGGCGACCGGGCAGGTGGGTACAAAAGGGGGCCGCCAGGCCGCTCCGGAGTGGTTCGTTGCCCTGGTCTGCACGGAGGAGGTTCGGATGCGTGGAATCTTGGGGCTCGGCACCTTGAGTCCCCTATCGGCGTGCCACTTGCACTGCCAGGGACAGGTTCCCTCCGCGCCGACGACCGGGGGTGCAAAGACCACCCCGCAGGCGCCCAAGGCCAGCGTCCCGGCTGGCGGCCCTGGCGGGAGCCGCCAAGGGGCATGGGGACGGTGCTGGCGCGGCGGCCAAGGTCGACAAGCCGCGCGACCCCGTGCAGCTTGCCTTGAAGCCGGACGGCGGCCTTTACGTGGCAGGCTACGGCAACCACCTCCTTCGCGTGGTCCCTTGATGGATGGGCAACAGGCCTCAGGGCCCTCGCGGGGAGGCTGGCGGCGGGCCGCAGGCAGCGGTCTCTCCGACACACGACCCTCGCGTCACGGCCCCCTGGTTTAATAGCCGTGCTGAAAGCTCGGCCCAGAGGCTGCTTCGAGGACCGGTTTCACGACGCCGACCTTCGCCCCCCGACGGTGCTCGTGGTAAAAGGCGACCTCGAGGTCGTCATCCGGCTCGGGGATGCGCAGCACCCGCCGGTGAGCTGGGAGCGGCGAGGCGTGGCCGATGGGCATGCCATCAAGGCGCTCCACATCGTGAAGGCGCGGCAGGACGAGTTCTTGCGCACGTGGCGGAGGCTCCATGATTAGGTGGCGTGTGCCGACCTACGTGCAAGTCTGGCGACAGCTGGGGGAGGCCGACACCCGGGCGGCCCTCGATGACGTGAGCGAGCCAGGGGCCAGGCGGGTTTGCTACGAGCGCGCGACCGGCCTCGTCGTCGTCGAGTTGCGGGCCGGCGGCACCTTTAGCGTTCCCCCTCCCTGCTCTGCCAGGGCCTGGCCGACGTGCAGACGACGCCCGCATGCACTGGCGGGGCCTCGACGTCCTGCTGGCCTCGCCGGCCCTGATGGCTGGCGTCTTTGGCTCGCAAACCTGGATGGCAGCTCTGCACGAGCTCAACGCTCAGCTGGGCGGCGCGGAAACGTGGATCAGGCGCGGCCCATCCGGGGACGACGCGTGACGGCGGAAGGCAGGCCGTTTTGACCCCGCCCCTGGTCTCCGTGCTGGTCACGGCCTACAACCAGCCCGAGGCGCTGGACGAGCTCCTCACGTCGCTGGCGCGGCAGTCGTTCCGCGACTTCGAGGTCGTCATCGTCAACGACGCGGGCTGCCCCCTGGGCCCCGTCGTGGCGTTGTACCCCGACCTCGACGTGCGGCTGATCGAGCGGACGACCAACGCCGGGCAGACGCCCTGCCTGAACCAGGCCGTCGAGGCCGCGCGCGGCTCCCTGCTGCTGCTCTGCGATCAGGACGACATGCTCTGGGAGGGCCACCTGGCACGCGTGGTCGAGGCGGTCGACGGCGTCGACCTGGTCTTCACCGACGCCGAGGTCTTCCGCTTCACGTGGGCGGCCGGCAGCCGCGTGCCGGTGCAGCGCCGTGTCCTGGCGCACCGCTTCGACGCCGGCTTTTTGCGGCGCTACCTCACGTTCACGCCTTCCGGGATGCTCTACCGCCGCGCGCTGCACGACGCGCTGGGCCCCTTCGACGCCACGCTGCGGGCGAGCCACTACGACTGGGACTGGGCCCTGCGCGTGGCGGCGGCCCACCGCCTCCGCCGCGTCCCCATCGCCAGCGTGTACTACGCTTTCAGCGACCACAACGGCTCCAGCGACCTGGCCGCCATGCGGCCCGCCGTGGACTACCTCCGGGCCAAGCACGGGCTCGGGGACGTCATCACGACGAACTTCGAGCGGATGCTGGACGACCCGGAGCTGGGCCTCGTGCGGGCCGCCTCCGAGCGCGTCTGGGACGGCCTGCCCGTTCGCGGCAGGCTGGCCGCCCCTCTGCTGACTCAGAGTTCGTAGCCGAAGCGCAGCAGCGCCTTCGCGGAGGCGACGAAGTGGGCCTCTTCTCTCGGCTCACGGGGCGTGGCCCCGTGGGCGGGGCTCCAGGGCCATCCGCCGGGGGTGAGTCACCCTCGGGCCGCGGCGCAGCGCGACCTGGCCATCGCCCGCGTGCGGCGACGTTGCTACCGTGCGCCTGCCTTGGCGAGCCGCCGCTCCTCGGCCAGCGCCGTGGCCATGGCCTGCGCGACGGCCGGCGCGTCGGCCTTGGCGCTCAGCAGCACGCCACCCAGGGTGCCCAGGCGCGGACCGATGATCCAGCGATCGACCCACTTGCGGACGATCGGCGTGAGCAGCTGTGCCAGCAGGGGGCCAACGCGCGGCACGAGCATTGTGGCCGAGGTCACCATGGCTGTCACCACCGCCGCCGCGCACTCCTTGCGGTCGAACTTCTCGCCGCGGTGCGTCAGCCAGTAGTTGACGAAGGCCTGCGCGCCGCCGAGCAGCATCCGGGCCGTGATGGCGACGACGACGGCCGCCACGTCGTCCGTGAGGGCGGTGTCGATGTCGTAAGGCACGGAGACGACGGTGCCGTCGCACGTGAGCTTCACCTCACCCGTGCGGAGCGTTTCGGACAGGTCGAAGATTGCCAGGACGCCCTCGGGGTTGCGGGCGGCGACGACGCTGCCCGTGACGCCCACCTCGGACCAGCCTGCCTTGCGCAGGCGGGCCGCCAGGAACTCCGCGTCGACCCGGCGCGCGACACCCTGCGTGGCTGCGGCGCCAGCGCCCTGAGCAATGCCCCGCGCCGTGACGGGGGCGCGCCCGCAGCCGGCCAGGGGCTGAGCGAGCAGGGTGGCGAGGACGGCGATCGACACTGAACGGCGCATGGGCGGAGGTCTCCGGTGGGTAGGGTTCAACGCTCTGATTGTTTCACGGCTTTAACTGACAGAAACCTTAATTTAACCATTTTGAAACCTTTGGTGGCAGGCCTGCCGCAGCGGCCCGTGGCTGGCGCCTGGAAAGCCGAGGGGCTTCCTGCCGCCGAGCGAGGCGCAGGCCCCCGCGCCTCGCCGGGTAGATTGAGGCGGCCTGGTCAGCAGGCAAGACCAAGGGGGATCACCGATGGCCCACGCCGCCGCGCCCAGCACCGCCACCGCCGCGTCCCGCGAGCGGCCCCACCTTTCGCTCTGGCGCATCCTGGAGATGAACCTCGGGTTCCTCGGGCTGCAATTCAGCTTCGGGCTGCAGCAGGGCAACATGGGCCCGATCTACTCGTACCTGGGGGCGAACGAGTCGCAGCTGCCGATCCTCCAGCTGGCGGGCCCCCTCACGGGCCTGCTGGTCCAGCCGATCATCGGGGCGATGAGCGACCGGACGCAGACGCGCTGGGGGCGGCGCACGCCCTACTTCATCTTCGGCGCCGTGCTGTGTGCGCTGGGCCTGTTCGGGATGCCGCTGGCGGCCTCGCTGATGATGGCGGTCTCCCTGCTGTGGATCCTGGATGCGGGCAACAACATCACGATGGAGCCCTATCGGGCCTACGTCTCCGACCGGCTGAACCCGGACCAGCGGCAGGCGGGCTTCCTGACGCAGAGCGCCTTCACGGGGCTGGCGCAGTGCCTGGCTTTCCTCACGCCCTCGCTGCTGGTGTGGCTCGGGATGAACCAGGACTGGGTCGACGCCCACAACATCCCCTACACCACGCGGGCCGTGTTCTGGTTCGGGGCCCTGCTGGGGGCCGTCACCATCGCCTGGTCCGTCCTGCGCGTGCCCGAGCTGCCCCTGACGGCCGAGGAGCGAGACCACATCGAGGCTCAGCCAAAAGGGTCGATGGCCATGCTGGCCGAGATCGGCGGGGCGATCGCCGAGATGCCGCTCGCGATGCGCAAGCTGGCGCTGATGAGCCTGTTCCAGTGGTTCGCGATGGCCGGCTACTGGGGCTACGTGATCTACGCCATCAGCCGGAGCGTCTACGGCACCTCCGACGCGCACAGCACCGGCTTCCACAGCGCGGTGCTGACCAACGGCGAGATGGCCGCTTTCTATAATTTGGTGGCCTGCCTGGGCGCCTTCCTGATGGTCCCGCTCGCACGGCGTTGGGGGGCGGGGCCGCTCCACGCGGCCTGCCTCGTGGCTGGTGGCCTGGGGTTCCTGGTGTTGCCGCACGTGACGGAGAAGGCGCTGCTGTTCCTCCCGGCGATCGGCACGGGCCTCGCCTGGGGCTCTATCATGGGCAACCCCTACGTGATCCTCTCCAACGCCATCCCGCCGCAGCGCACGGGGGTCTACATGGGAATCTTCAACATGATGATCGTGATCCCGATGCTGCTGTTCGCCTTCGTGATGAGCGAGCTCAATCTTGGCTTCGTCACGCTGGGCCTCGGGCTCTACGACCACGCCCTGGGCCACGATCCGCGCAACGTGCTGACGGTGTCCGGGTGCTGCATGGTCCTCGCTGCGCTGTCCGTGCTCTGGGTGCGCGAGGGCCGAGCCGGGGCCTCCCCCACATCATGAGGGCACGGGAGCGTGGAACGGGCTCGGGAATCCCTCCGACGGCAGGGGAGCGCCTCGCCAGGAAGGTGGTGGAACAGTGTCCCAACCGACCTCTTTCGACAGCCGGGCCGTCTCGCGCTGGGAGCCCGAGGCCTACGCGGGGGGCGGTGAGCCGGCCGTGATCCGGGCCGCGGATGCGGCCCCGATCCTCCCGGGCTTCGACCTGTGGGACTGCTGGCCGCTCGCCCACGAGGACGGCCGCACCGCCGTGGTGGCGGGGCGCCAGTGGTGGTTCTTCCTGAGCGCCCCGTGCCTCCCCGACCCTGTGCAGCGGCACGACGTGGCGCGCCTTCGCCTGCTCTCGCGCGGCCCGGATGGCTGGCGCGACCACGGCCACGCGCTGCCAGACGGCCTCTGCCCGGGGTCGCGGGAGTGGGCAGGCTCGGCGGTGGTGCATGACGATGGCGTGGGCATCACGCTGCTCTACACGGCCGCCGGCCGCCGGGGCGAGGCCCCCTCGCTGGAGCAGCGCCTGCTCTCGGTACGTGGCACGCTCGGCCCCGACGGCCCTGGCCGCTGGGGTGCCCCGCAGGAGATGGTGGTGGCGGACGGGGAGCGGTACATGCCGGCCCGGGATCGCGTTGCGGCGTCGGGGATGCTGAAGGCCTTCCGGGATCCTGCCTGGTTCCGGGACCCGCAGACGGGCCGGCGCCACGCGCTGTTTGTCGGTAGCGCGGGCTGGGCCCGCCACGCCTACAACGGCGTGATCGGCCTGTGCACGCTGGTCGGCGACGCCTGGGGGCTGGAGACGCCTCTGCTGGAAGCCATCGGCGTCAGCAACGAGCTGGAGCGCCCACACGTGCTGGTGCAGAACGGCCTCTACTACATGTTTTGGTCCACGCAGCGCCACACCTTCGCACCGGAGGCCGTGGCCGGTCCCAACGGGCTCTACGCCGCCGTGGCCGAGCGCCTGGCAGGCCCCTGGCGGCCGGTGAACACGGGGGGGCTGGTCGCGGCCAACCCGGCCGCGGAGCCCACGCAGGCCTACTCGTGGTGGGTCACGGGGGAGGGCGAGGTGTGGAGCTTCATCGACCACTGGGGCCTGCAAGGTCGCCGGCTGGCCGACCACCCCGAACTCGTGCGGGCGCAGTTCGGAGGCACCCCGGCGCCGGTCTTCCGGCTAGCTTTCGAGGGCGAGCGGGTCACGGTGATCCCCTGACGGCCCAGGCCCGCCCGGCGGAGACCGGCGAGGTTCGGCCAGCGAGAAAGGAAGCGCGATGCGCCTGGAACTCCACGGCTTGCCCACCGTGCTGGTGGGAGAGGATGCCCCGGCGGGGGCGCCGATCCTGGTTGCCCTGCACGGCATCGGCGCCGACGAGGCAGACCTGCTGCCGGTGTACGCCCCTTGGGCTGGCCGTGCCGTGCTGGCCTTTCCGCGGGCGCCCCACGCCTACCCGCCTGGGCACGCCTGGTACGCCCTCCACCGGCCGGGCCATCCCGTGGCCGCCTCGTTTGTAGCCACCCAGCGGCTGGTGGGCGGCTGGCTGGCGGCCTTGCGGGCCACCCCTGGGATGGCCGGGCGGCCCATCTACCTGTCAGGCTTCAGCCAGGGCGCGTTCGTGGCGCTCTCCTATGCGCTGCACCACCCCGAGGCGATCGCGGGCGTGGTGGCGTTCAGCGGGCTGCTGCCGCGCGGCCTGCCCCCCGACTGGCCCGCGCCGCCCGCCCTTGCGCGCGACCTGCCCGTGTTCCTTGCCTTGGGGATGCTGGATCCGCTGTTCCCGATGGCCTGGCTGGAGGAGACGGTGGCCTGCCTTCGTGGTTGGGGCCTGAACCCCACCGTCGTGCCGCACCCCGGCGGGCACGAGATCCCGCCGTTCGCCGTCGCGGCTGCCTCGGCCTGGCTTCAGGGGCGCTGGCAGCCCGACCTGGGCCCGTAGTCCCGACGACGTTCCCCCGCCAAAGAAGCCAGGGCCCGACCGCAGGGGCGAGACTCTTGGCAGCCTCGCCGAGCAGCGACCCGCCTCGGTGGTCAGCCCAGCAGCCGGAGCGCGCCCTGGTTCAGCCCGTTGGCCTGGGCGAGGACGGCCACGCCCTTCTGCTGCTCGATCTGCCGCTTGGCGAGTTGGGCGGACTCGTAGGCGAGGTCCGCGTCCCGGATCCGAGAGTCATCATCCTGCTGGCTCTCGCGGGCCGCCTTGACGGTGGCCTCCAGGCGGGCCTGGCCCTGGCCCGAGATGCTTACTTCGGCTGCGGCTGCCCCGCCCGGGCCTGCTGCTCCCTGGCGGGGCGCCGCGGCGGGCGGCGTGGGCGGGGTGCGCTGGGGGGCGATAGGCGCGGCGCCAGCGCGGCGCGGGGCGGAAGTTCCGGCATCGGCCACCTGGGGGGTGCGGGCGTCGATCTGCATGGGGTTCCTCCGAGGCTGGCGGCCGAACGGCCCGGTGGTGGTTTCATGCCCCCGACCCGCTCGGCGGAAACCTCACTGGCGCCCCTGAGAGCGGCGGTCAGAGGTGAGCGGACCAGCGATGGTGGCCGGGCTCATTTCGGACGACGCGGTGTGCCCAACCAGGGCTCGCGCCCCTCAGGACGGGGGACGAGCCACTCGCCGCCGGCCACCGCGAGGCCCTGGGCCTCGTGCACGCGTCGTGGCGAGGCCTGAGGCTCACGACGGAAACCCTGGAGCGCCTGCAGGGCCTGCTGGTGTCTGTCGTCAGGCTGCTGCTGCATGCAGGCTGGGCCTACGCGCCGAGCGAGGGGTAGTCGGTGTAGCCTGCCGCTCCCTGCGAGTAAAACGTCGCCGGGTCCGGCGCGTTCAGCGGCGCGCCGCGCTCCAACCGAGCCGGGAGGTCCGGGTTGGCGATGAACGAGCGTCCGAAGGCGACGGCGTCCGCCTCCCCTGCGGCGATCGCGGCCTCGGCGCTCTCGGCCGTGAACCCTTCGTTGGCGATGAACACGCCGCCGAAGGCCTCCTTCAGCGAGGGCCCCAGGCTGTCCGGGGCGCGGTGCTCGCGGGCGCACAGGAAGGCAATGCCCCGGCGCCCCAGCTCCCGCGCGACGTACCCGAAGGTGGCGGCCGGGTCAGAGTCCCCCATCGCGTGCGAGTCGCACCGAGGCGCGAGGTGGACGCCGACGCGGCCCGGGCCCCACACGGCGATCGCCGCGTCCGTCGCCTCGAGCAGCAACCGGGCCCGGTGCGCGAGGGGCCCGCCATAGGCGTCCGTGCGGTGGTTGCTGACGTCCTGCAGGAACTGGTCGAGCAAGTAGCCGTTGGCCGCGTGCAGCTCGACGCCGTCGAAGCCAGCTCGTTGGGCGTTCTGGGCGCCCTGCCTGTAGGCCTCGATGATGCCGGGCAGCTCCTCGAGGTCCAGGGCGCGGGGCACGGGATAGGGCTCCTTGGGGCGCAGCAACCTCACGTGGCCCTGCGCGGCGATCGCGCTGGGCGCCACGGGCTGGGTGCCGTCCAGGTAGGTCGGGTGGGAGATGCGCCCCACGTGCCACAGCTGAAGCATAATCTGGCCGCCAGCGGCGTGCACCGCGTCCGTCACGCCCCGCCAACCCGCGACCTGCTCCTTCGTCCAGATGCCCGGCGTGTCGGGGTAGCCCACGCCCATGGGGCAGATGGAGGTGGCCTCCGTCAGGATCAGGCCCGCGGTGGCTCGCTGGACGTAGTAGTCGCGCATCAGCGGGGTGGGGACGCGTCCCGCCCCCGCCCGGCAGCGCGTGAGCGGCGCCATCACAACGCGGTTGGGCAGCTGGAGTTCGCCGGCACGCAGGGGGGGGAAGAGCTGGGACACGGGGCGACCTCCTCAACTTGACGCCTCACGATACCCCCGCTGCCGGGGGGCGCGCCAGCCTCGGCGATGGCCTGGGCCGCCGCAGGCCTGCCGAGGTTCGAGGGGAAACCGAAGCCGCGCCACCTCGCTCAGGCTGCTCCCCCCGCGCGCGGCACGAGCCGCACCGAGACCGGCTTCGTCAGGCGCAGGGCGATGCCCCCACCGAGCGCCAGCGCCGGCGGCGAGGCGGGTTCGAGGCGAAACCGGCTCAAGCAGGCCGCGATCAGGGCCGCGAGCTCTGTCAGGGCCGCGTGGTTGCCGATGCAGAGGTGCTGCCCGCCGCCAAAGGGGAAGTACGCCATCCGCGGCAGCGCGCGCTCGAACTCTCGCGTCCAGCGCGAGGGCCTGAAGGCGAGCGGCTCGGGGAAGAGCCGCGCGTCGCGGTGGAGGAGCCACTGCGGCAGCACGACGAGTTGCCCGCGCTCCACGGTGACCTCCCCCAACGTGGCGGGCTCGGTGGCCTCCCGTAGCATCGCGTAGGTGGGCGGATACAGCCGCAGCACCTCGGCCAAGATGCGGCGCACGGCCTCACACCTGGGCACGTGCGCGGCGGAGAGCGGGGCGCCCGCCGTGACGGCCTGGATTTCTGCCGCGGCCTCTTCTTGTACCTCTGGGTGGTGGGCGAGCAGGTGCAGGGCGACGCTGAGCGTGAATGCGTTGGGCTCGTGGCCGGCCAGAAACAGCGAAAACACCTCGTCCTCGAGCGCGGACTCGGCCATCGGGTGGCCCTCGGGGTCGCGCGCAGCCAGAATTCGCGCCAGCACCCCGACATCAGGCGTTGCAGCCGCGCGCTCCTCGGCCACGAGGGCCCGGATGAAGCCCCTGGCGCGTTGTTGCGCAGCCTCGAAGCGGAGGCGGCCCGGCAGCAGCACCCAACCCGTCAGCCGGATGGGGATCTTCACGCGCCACTCCAGCAGCCGGGGCAACACCTGGAACTCGCGGTCGAGGGCCTCAATGTCGAGGCTGGTGTCTGGGCGGGCGAGGGTGGCAAGGAAGACGCGGCGCAACAGCCGCTGCGCCTCCGGCCGCAGGTCGAAGGGCTCGCCCACGGGCCAGGCGGCCATGGCGCCCTCCCCTGCCTCCAGCACCCGAGGCAGCAGGGGCGCCACGGCACGGGGCAGGAAGCCCGGCTGCATCAGGCGGCGCTGGGCCAGCCAATGTGGCCCCTCGCTCGTCAGGAGCCCCTGGCCGTAGGGCGAGGTGGCACGCAGCCTTGGAAAGGGCTTCGCAAATCGCCTGGCCTGTGTGAGCAAGACCTCCTCGACCAGCTCCGGCTGCAACACGACCAGGGCCGTGCGACCGAGCAGCCTCCGCCGCACGATGCCCTCCCCCTCCCCGCGCAGGCTGTCGAGGAAGCGCAGCGGGTCTGCCGCGAGGGACCAGGCGTCCTGGACCGCGCGGGCGGCGCCACGAACGAGCCGAGAGGGGCGGAGCGGACGCATGGGGACACCTGGAGGCGCGGGCCCTCGGGGGCCTTACAAGGCTCGCCTTACCCGCGGGACGGCCGGGCCCCACCTGGCGGCGAGGTCCTGAGGCCGCGTCACCCCTCCCCGCCGCGGGGGGCGCCCCAACCCTCGAAGGCGGCCATCGCCGCGATGGTCTCCAGGCCCGGTGCCAACCCGAGCGACCGGGGCGTCACCGCCGGCAGCGCGTGGTCCCGGTGCGTCAGGCAGTGCCGATCCCAGCTCGTCATGCGGCGCCCGGCCACGCGCGGGGCCAGCCTGACGAGGGGCTCCGCGTCGAGCCGGCCGGCGTATCGCAAGCCGTGCACGTCACACAGCGCCGCCAGCGCCTCTGCGACCGAGAGGGGGGCGTTGCCGAGCACCCAGTCCTCGCCGCCGTGGCTGCCCGCTACCGCGGCGAGGGCCACCCGCGCCACGTCCTCGGCATGGATCAGCTGGAAGCGTCCCGCTGCCCGCAGGTGTCGCAGCCAGCGCAGCCAGGGGCGCGCCTCGGCCAGCGCCCTGCCCACGTGAGAGGGAGGCCCCCCGCGCGCACCCGCCACCACCAAGGTGGGGTACAGCACCGTCACGTGACGTCGCAGGCCCTCTTCGGCGAGCCGCTGCACGGCCTGCGCCTTGCTGATGATGTAGTCCGTGCCGTGGGTGAAGGCCGCCGGCACGAGGCCGCCGCGGCCGTCCGCCACGCTGGCCGTCGCGACGTGCACCATCGGCACGCCGAGCCTTGCGAGGGCGAGCGTCGCTTCCACGTTCACGGGGTAGGCGATGGGGTCGCCCCAGGCCGTCGCGAGGTGGATGATGCCGTCCACGTCGGCGTACGCATCGGCCCCGTCGGCGAGATCGGCGACATCCCCCACCACGACGGCCAGCCGCTCGGGCGGTGCCTGCACCTGCAGCCGCGCGGGCTCTCGGACCAGAGCCCGCACCCGCCAACGCGGCGTGGCGAGCAGGGTCCGCACGACGCGGTGCCCGACGCAGCCGCTGGCGCCTGTCACGAGGACGGTCTTCATGGCTGCATGGTAGCACGGGGCGTCCGGGCCCCGGCCGGACGCAACACAGGGCCTTGGAAATGGTGCGGTGGGCATGCCGGTTCGGCGCGCCCCGGTGGCGAGCCCTCGTTGAGGGCTGTCGCAGTGGGGTGGCCCCCGTGAGCGCCTGGAAAGTTTGGTGGCCAC
>JAYKHR010000123.1:0-3832 GCA_035285125.1 Candidatus Sericytochromatia bacterium
CCACAAGTCGTCCTCACAGGTGAAGACGAGCACGTCGCCGTGCAGCGTGGGGTGGCGGTAGTAGCCCTGGGACATCAGGCCCTCCTCATCGACCGGGGAAGAACGCGTACACGGCCACCTGCACGCGACCGGGATCCTGGCCGAACGGGTGCACGACGCCATAGGGCGCCAGGGCCACGCTGAAGTAGGTCGCGAGCGACGTCCCCCCCGGCGCCTGCCGGAGCCGCAGCGTCAGCGGCAGCTCGGCCACCGCCGCGCCGGCGCTCACCACCGCGTCCACCCGCACCCGACGCAGCCGCGAAGGGCCCCCTGCGGCGAGGGCAGGGCCCGTGCGGAGGGTGAGCGCGGGCCCCAGGGACTGGCGCAACAGGGCGTCGTAGAGCGAGTAACCCGTCTGGATGCCGCTCACGGGCACCCACAGGCTCAATCTACCGTCCCCCGCCAGCGAGCCGTGAACGGGCGCGGCGCCCCACACACCAGGGGCCAGGGCGGGCGCGTGGGCGCTGGCCTGGCTGCGCGACGGGTCAGCAGCGGCAGCGAGGGCCGGCCCTTGCGGCACCGCCAGCCCCAGCAGCACCGCGGCGGCGACCAGCGCCACCGGCCTCACGGCCCAGCGCCGGTGGTCGGCGCCTCGGCCGCCAGCCAGGCGCGCCACCCACCTTCCAGGCTCTCCACGCGCGTGTAGCCCATCTGCTGGAGGGCGTCCGCCGCGAGCACGGAGCGGTAGCCCCCGCCGCAGTAGAGCACCAGAGGCGTGTCGAAGCGCGGGTGGCGCGTCTCGATGTCCCGCTCGATCACACCCTTGCCGAGGTGCACGGCGTCTGCCGCATGCCCGCTGGCCCACTCGTGCTCCTCGCGCACGTCCACGAGGTGAAACGCCTCCCCGCGTGCCTGACGCGCCAGCACCTCCGCGACGGAGACCTCCTGCACCCGGGCGCGGGCCGCCTCCACCAGCTTCAGGAAGCCAGGGTTGTGCTTCATCGGGGGCTCCTCAGGCGGCCGGGGCCACGAGGGCGTCGGCCAGCAGGCCCGCCACGGCCTGGGCGATGGCGGGCTGGTCGTGGTTCAGGGGCCCCGTCGCCAGCGGGCGGTGGATCAGCAGCACGGCCTCGCTGGCGATCGGGTAGAGGTACAGGAAGCCGAGCTGCCCCCCCGCCAGCATGTGCGCCCTGAGGGCCTCCGGCAGGGGCTCGCCCTCTGCCGGCGTCGCCGCCCCCATCATGAGCAGCGGCTGCCCCTCGCGCAGCACCCGCCCCAGAAAGCCGTCCGCCTCGGCCTCGAGAGCGGGGGCCGCGGCCCAGCCTTCCAGGGCGGCCTGGGCCGCGGCGGCAGCACCCTGGACCGCCGTGACCGCCAGGAGGCCCCCGGCGTCCCGGCGGGCCACCGCCATCGCCTCGCCTGCGTCCAACCCCGCCAGCAGGTCCAGGGCCCGGCCCACGGCCTCGGCCCAGGGGCCCTGGCGGATGGGGTCGGCCATCATCGGGTGGAGCTCGAAGGCCGGCGGCGACTTGAAGGGAATGGCAGCAAGGGGCATGGGGGTTCCTGTCGGGGGCTCAGCGATCGTGGACGACGATCGCCTCGGCCCCATGGGGCGTGGCGGGTTCCAGGGCCTCCGGCGTCCGGCCGTAGTCGGTGGCGAGTTCTGCGAGCCAGATGGCCATCTCGGCCGGGATCTGGCCGGGCGTCATCCGCCACGTCCAGTTGCCCGACGGGGCGCCGGGGGTGTTCATCCGGGCCTCCGCGCCGAGCCCGAGCAGGTCGGGCACGGGCACGATGGCGATGCGCGCCACGCTGGCGAACGCAGCCCGCACCAGCGCCCCCGTGAAGCCCGCGTCGTCGGTCTGGAGGTAGCGGCGCGCGTAGGCCTTCTCCTCCTCCGAGGCGGTGTCGAACCAGCCCCGGGCCGTGTCGTTGTCATGGGTGCCGGTGTAGACCACGCAGTTCTCGACATGGTTGTGGGGCAGGTAGGCGTTGGAGGGGCCCCCGAAGGCGAACTCCAGGATCTTCATGCCAGGCAGGCTGAAGGCGTCGCGCAGGGCCTCGACCTCGGGGGTGATCAGGCCGAGGTCCTCGGCGATGATGGGCAGCTCGTCGCCCAGCGCCTTCTGCAGGGCCTTGAACAGCTTGTCGCCAGGGCCGCGCACCCAGCGCCCGTTGACGGCCGTCGGCTCGGTCGCGGGGACCTCCCAGTAAGCCTCGAAGCCCCGGAAGTGGTCGAGCCGCACGAGGTCGTACAGCGCCAGTGCCTGGCGCATGCGCTCGACCCACCAGCCGTAGCGCCGGCGGCCCAGCACGTCCCAGCGGTACAGCGGGTTGCCCCAGAGCTGGCCCGTCTCGCTGAAGTAGTCGGGCGGCACGCCCGCCACGACCGTCGGGGCGAGCTGGTCGTCGAGCTGGAACAGCTCCGGGTGCTGCCACACGTCCGCGCTGTCGAAGGCCACGAAGATGGGCACGTCGCCGACGACCTGAATGTCCAGGGCGTTGGCGTGGGCCCGCAAGGCGCCCCACTGCGTGAAGAAGAGCCACTGGCAGAACTGGTGGAAGGCGATGGCGTCCGCGTGGCTCTTGCGCGCCGCCGCCAGGGCCTGCTTCTCGCGCCGGGCGAGGTCGGCCGGCCACTGGTTCCAGCAGGAGCCGTCGTGGGCGGCCTTCAGGGCCTGGAACAGGGCGTAGTCGTCCAGCCAGGCGGCCTCCCGCTTGCAGAAAGCGGCCAGTTCGGCCTTGGTGGCCTTGTCGGCGAGCGCCACGAAGCCCTCGTGGGCCGCCTTGAGGGCCCGCGTCTTGAACCACACGACGTGGCCGTAGTCGACGGCGGCCGTGTTGGGGGGCGCCTCACCCAGCGCCTCGGCCGAGAGCCAGCCCTGGGCGACCAGGGCCTCGAGGTCGACCAGCAGCGGGTTGCCTGCGAAGGCCGAGAACGACTGGTAGGGCGAGTCGCCGTACCCGGTGGGGCCGAGGGGCAGCACCTGCCAGAGGCGCTGCTTGCTCTCGGCGAGCCAGTCGACGAAGGCGAACGCGGCCGGGCCGAGATCGCCGATGCCGTGGCCGCCGGCCAGGGAGGTGGGGTGCAGGAGGATGCCGCTCAGGCGGGGGTGCGTCATGGGGATGATCCTGGTTCGCAGCCTGCCGGGAGCATCGACGGGCCTGCCGTTCCCGCCCCGGGGGCGGGTGAGGGGTCGGCCGGAGGCGGCGGGGTGGTAGAGGGGGAGGGTGCGACGGACGCCGTTGTCGGTGCTGGCATTCTATCGCACGCCGATCGCCACCGCTATGCCCCCGGCCGGGGGGCCGGCGGCCGCGCGATGGCCCGCAGCGCCCCGGCGTCCAGGGCGTGGGCCTCGTGGCAGGCCGCGACCAGATCCGCGTGGGCCGTGCCCGGGAAGTAGTGCAGGCCGACGCGCACCCCGGCCTCGCGGGCGTCGAGCACGGCCGGCACGAGGTCGCTGTCCCCCGCCAGCAGCAGCGCCGTGTCGATCTCGCCTCGCCAGGCCAGCCGCGTCAGGTCCACCGCGAGCAGCACGTCGCAGCGCTTCTGCTCGTAGACCCAGTCGCCAGGGCGGAAGCCTCCGCGCCGCTCGGTCTTGCCCTCGCGCAGCCGCCAGCCGCGCTGCCGCTCCAGGAAGCCCAGGAAGCGCTGGCGCGCCTCGTGCATCGCATGCTCGGCCGGCAGCGGCGGATCCGACAGCCAGGGGAGGGCGTGGTAGTACCAGGTCTGCGAGGGCCGCGTCCCCCCGTTCAGCAGCGCGGGCAGCCGGGGCATGTCGAGCGCCAGCGGGGCCGAGCCCTGGGCGAGCGGGCCGCGCGTGAGCTGGTCGAGGTAGCCGGCGTCGATGAA
>JAYKHR010000124.1:0-9598 GCA_035285125.1 Candidatus Sericytochromatia bacterium
CATCCTAGCAGGTTCGGGCGGCGGCCCGCAACTGCGCGATGGGGCCTTGGCGCTCCCGAAGCCCTCGGCCTTGGCCCGGCAGTGCCTCGCCGCCGGGGCGTTGTGGGCCGCGGCACGCGTGCTACCATGCCCCTGGAGGCGTCATGCATCGCAAGAAGCTGCCCATCGGGATCCAGTCCTTCGCCAAGTTGCGCGAGGGAAACCACTACTACGTGGATAAAACGCCCCTGGCTTTGCGCCTGATCGACCAGGGGACGCTCTATTTTCTCTCGCGGCCCCGCCGCTTCGGCAAGAGCTTGTTGCTCGACACGCTGAAGTGCCTCTTCGAGGGCCGACGCGAGCTGTTTGCGGGGCTGTACGCGGAGGCGCAGTGGGACTGGTCGTGCGTGAGCCCCGTGTTGCGCCTGAGCTTCGGCAGTGGCGTGCTGAGGACCAGCCAGGATCTGAACGACGTCTTACACAAGCAGCTGTCGCGCTTCGAAGCCGAACACGGCGTGATGCGAACGTTTTCCGATGCCCGGGGTCGGCTCGTCGACCTGATCGAAACCCTCCACGATCGAACGGGCCAGCGCGTGGTGGTGCTGATCGACGAGTATGACAAGCCCATCCTGGACAACGTGACGACGCCCGAAGTGGCCCGCGCCATGCGCGAGGCCTTGAGAGACCTGTACAGCGTCTTGAAAGATGCAGACGAGCACCTGCGCTTCGTCTTCATCACCGGCGTCAGCAAGTTCTCCAAGGTCAGCCTGTTCTCTGGCCTGAACAACCTGCGGGACATCACGCTTGTGCCCGAGTACTCGGCCCTTTGTGGCTACACGGATCCCGAGGTCGACGCCGTGTTTGCCCCCGAGCTGGATGGCCTGGATCGGGGCGACATCCGCCGCTGGTACAACGGCTATAACTGGCGCGGAGAGCCTGTGTACAACCCTTTCGACCTGCTGCTGCTGTTCCTGGAACGGGAGTTCAGGTCGTTCTGGTTCGAAACTGGCACCCCCACCTTCCTTGTGGAACTGCTCGCTCGCCGGCAGTTTTTCACGCCCAACCTCGCCCACCTCATCTCTTCCGAGGAGTTGCTCAACACCTTCGATGTCGACCGCATCGAACCTGCCGCCTTGCTGTGGCAAACTGGCTACCTCACCATTCACGAGGTGCGGGAACCGGTGGCTGGCCAGCGGTTCTACACCCTGGGATATCCCAAC
This sequence comes from Candidatus Sericytochromatia bacterium, assembly GCA_035285125.1. Taxonomy (GTDB): domain Bacteria; phylum Cyanobacteriota; class Sericytochromatia; order S15B-MN24; family JAQBPE01; genus JAYKHL01. Next base: position 1,200 of record JAYKHR010000124.1, read on the forward strand.
CGTGAGGTCGAGGTCGCGCTGAACATCAGCCTGCTGGGGGGCTATGGTGTGCCGCCGGACATAGGCAGCGACGCCCGCAGCCTGCTACCCGGATGCCTCCAGCAAGGCGATGCCGAGGGGATGCGCCAGGTGCTGTACGCCCTGTTCGCCGGCATCCCTCACGACTGGTACCGGAACAACCCCCTCGCAGGCGCTGAAGGCCACTATGCCAGCGTGTTCTACAGCTACATGGTCGCCTTGGGCTACGACGTTCGCGTCGAAGACGCCACCAACAAGGGGCGCATCGACCTTGCGCTGCGCCTGGACAAGCACGTCTACCTGTTCGAGTTCAAGGTGGTCGAGCAGGTGCCCGATGGCCGGGCCCTGGCCCAACTTCAGGATCGTGGCTACGCGGAGAAGTACCGGACTCCAGGTACCACCGTGACCCTGGTGGGCATCGAGTTCAGCCGCGAGCAGCGCAACCTCGTCGGCTTCGACGTCGCCGAGGCCTGAGGGGCACGTCCGCGCGTCACACCTCGAGCGTCCGGTACCGCATCCATTTGGGGTCCACGAGCTCGCCCCACAGCTCCCGGCGGGGCGTGACGGCGAGGTCCGGTTGGGCCTCCAGGTAGGCGTCCAGCGCGGCCTCCAGCTCCACGAGCGTGCGGGCCCGGTTGGCGGCGTCGCGCAGCGGGGCGATCGCCGGCAGGCCCCGCACGTACCAGCTGACGTGCTTGCGGCACTCCGGCACACCGAGCCTGTCGCCCATCTCCTCGACCAGCAGCCGGCACTGCAGCCGGCAGGCCTCCACGCGCTCCAGCAGCGTGGGTTCGGGCAGCGCCTCGCCCGTGGCCATCAGGTGCTGGGCCCGTTCGAAGATCCACGGGTTGCCCATCGCCCCGCGCCCGACGGCCACGGCGTCGACGCCCGAGGTCGCGAAGCGCGCCCAGGCGTCCTCGGGCGTCAGGATGTCGCCGTTGCCGATCACGGGGATCGAGAGGGCGGCCTTGAAGCCGGCGATCGCCTCCCAGTCGGCCCGGCCGCCGTAGCCCTGCGCCTTGGTGCGCCCGTGCACCCAGACGGCGTCGAGGCCGCAGGCCTCCGCCATCCGGGCGATCGCGAGCCCCGTCAGCTCGTCCGCGTCCCAGCCGAGCCGCATCTTCACCGTCACCGGCACGAGCACGGCCCGCCGCACGGCCGCGAAGATGGCGGGCGCCTCGTCGGGAAACCGCAGCCGGGCGGCCCCGTTGCGCGAGTTCACGAGGTGTGGCGCGGGGCAGCCGAAGTTGAGGTCGACGAGGTCGGCCCCCTCGGCCTCAGCCTTGGCGGCGGCCTCGGCCAGGAAGGCCGGGTCGTGGCCCGAGAGCTGGATCGCGACGGGCGTCTCCTCGGGGTGCAGCCGCATCCGGTGCGCCATCTCGTGGTGGCCGCGCAGCCAGGCCTCGCCGTTCACGAGCTCTGTGGACAGCAGGCTGGCCCGGTCGAAGCGCCGCACGACGCGCTTGAAGGGCCCGTCGCACACGCCGGCCATGGGGGCGAGCATGACCCGGCTCGTGAGCGTCAGCCGGCCGAGCTGCAGGGGCGTGGCGGCGCGGGCGCGGGCGGCGGCCTCCGCGGGGGAGCCCGGGGGCGGGGCGGTGGGTGCGCCCGTGGGGGGCAGCGGCCCGGTGGCAGCCCCGGCGCGGGGCGGGACCTTGCCAGGGGCGTCACCGGCAACCCGGGCGAGGCGCTCGGGTTGCCCAGGCACGTCACTCATCGATCGGTGCCCCGCGCTGGCGCTTCTTGTCGCCCTCTTTCTTTTTGCTGGCGATCCGCCGCTCGCCGCTCGCGCGCGTCGGCTTCGTCTTGCGGCGCGGCACCGGGGGCACGACGGCCAGGGCCACCAGCGCCTGCAGCCGCTCCAGCGCCGCCTCGCGGTTGGCGAGCTGGTGGCGGGAGGTCTGCGCCACCAGCACCAGCGTGCCGTCCTCCAGCAGCCGGCTGCCGGCGAGCCGGGCCAGGCGCTCGCGCGCGTCGTCCTGCAGCCCGGCGATCGCCCAGATGGACACGCGCAGCTCGATCTTCGAGGCCACCTTGTTCACGTGCTGGCCGCCCGGGCCGCCGCTGCGCGAGGCCCGGAAGGTCAGCGCCGCCTCCCCGACCCACACGCCGGGGGCAAGCTCCACGTCCGCCATGGGGAAACTCCTCCAAGCTCCATCGTAGCGCATCGGGGTGGGGTTGCACCCCGATGCAGGGTCCCCTGGCCGTGCCGCCAAGCCGCGCTTCCCTCTCCCGGTGGGAGAGGGTGCCCGTCAGGGCGGGTGAGGGGCCACCGTGACGCCCTTCCGTGCGAGCCATGCCCCCGATGGGGTAGGATCGACGGCAGGGGACCCCCATGCAGCTGTTCTGGCCCTTCGGGCGCTTCCGTCACTACCGCCGCCAGTCCGCCGTCCTCGATCCGGCGGCGCTCGCGGCGCTGCGGCAGGCGATCCTCGAGTCGCCCCTGATGGCGGCCTCGAACCTCAACCACCGCTTCGCCGGCACCTACGGCTTCTCGCTGGCCTTCCGGCGCGAGCACCTGCCCGAGGTGCTCGCGCAGCTCCCGGCCCTCGGGCCCTTCCTGGCGCGGGCGCTGCGCCCCGAGTGCAACGCCTTCTTCCTCAACCCCCTCCTGATCACGGACGGCGCGGGCGTGGCCCCGCACGTCGACCTGAGCCTCGCGAGCACCGTCCCGGGCGTGCGCACGCCGCGCTACGTCTCGGTGCTGTACCTCGAGGTGCCGCCTGGCCTGGAAGGGGGCGAGCTCAAGCTCTATGAGGGGCCGCGGCACAAGGCCACCGTCACGCCGCGCGAGGGCTCCCTCGTCACCTTCCGGGGCGACATGCGCCACGAGGTTGCGCCCGTCCGCGCCGGAGCGCCCGGCATCTACGAGGCCCGCCTGAGCCTCGTGGTCGAGCAGTACCAACTCACGGACGTGCAACTCACGCACCTGCCGGCGCTGCGCGTCGGCACGCGGCGGGAGGCGCTGCCGAGCGAGCCCCCGCTGGCGGGCGGGGCAGGCCCGGGGGCGTTCGGGGACGAGGTGCGCCGCTGGCTCGGCGACGCCCCCGACGAACGCGAGGTTATGTAATACAGAACCCCGGGGTTGGCCCGCGTGATCGGGGGCACGGATCGGCTTCCTTGATCTGGCCAGATCTGGAGATCCTGATCGCGCGATCGTTTCCGGCGATTTCCCCATGATGCAGGCAGTGTGTACACAACTGGCTGTTTGAGCTGCTGGGTGGGGGGATGTGTATCACATAACTGCCTTGACGGATATTGAACGTTTGAGGTTCCGAGGGTCGGTCGCCGCACGCCGGCCCCACCCCTGCTGCCGGTTGACCTGCCACAGCCGTTGACATGGCGGCTAACAGCCCGGTGCCGGGGAATGATGGCAGCGCGTTCAGGGGGGGCCGTGCGTCAAGCCCGGTGGATCCTCCACGCGTGGTGAGGATCCACCAGGATGACATACGACTCTGACCCGGGAGAGGCGATTCGGGCCTTGGACCAGGTGGCCAGCCGCCCACCCGCTGTCGACCTGCTGAAGGCCGGGGCGTCCAGGACCAAAGGGCCTGAGGTGCACGGCGCAGGGTCGTTTCGGGCGTGTTGCACCAAGCTCGAGTCAGCCATCGGCAGCCACCGCACCCTCCTTGCTCGCGAGCAGAAGCGGAGGCAGAACCTGGAGGGGCTTTTGGGCACGATCATGGTCGTGGTCTCGGCGGGCCCGCCGGTCTTTTTGATGGGCATCACCCAACCCGTGAGTTGGCTCTTTCTTGGCGTCAACGCGGTTTTTGCGGGCGTGGTGACGTTGATGTTGGCGGCGGCCCACCGCGTGCTTGCTGCTCATGACATGGCCCACTTGGGCCGGCTAGACGCCCTGCGTCGCGTGCTTGAACGGCTTGGGCAGGCGGCGGAACCGGTCGCGCGATGCGTGCTGCGCGTGGACCTAGCGGCGGCCTCGGATGCTCCGCCGTTTAGCACAGAGTACGTTTATATGCGCGGCAAAACCAAGCTAGGAGACGCCTTGCTCCGGATAGGGCGCGACGCCAAGGAGCCGCTCACCCGACACCGTCACCGCTGGGCCGAGGTCTCGTTCGAGTTGCTGTGCGGCTCGCCCGTACGCCTGGTTCTGGCCGACGAGGTCGTCTATCGCGGGGGGCTTGAGGAGCGGCGCACCTCCGGGCTGAGCGGCCACTTCACGCCCAACCCGCAGGCCTGGCGCCTCGACGCGTTGCCGGAGGCGTTCGACGTGGGCCCGTTGCGTGTGGTGCGTCGCGAGCTCGCCGGGCGTACCTCGCTGGCGTTTCGGTGCGGGGTTCAAGCCGTCGAGGACATCGCCGGCGCCTTGGAGGCGCTCGTCGCAGCCCTTGAACCGCGGGCCTGACCCCCTGCCCCGCCGCCCTCAACCGTGGGTGTGCTGCTCCTGGTCGGTCGGATCGCCAACCAGCCCCTCACTCTCCATCACCACCCCCATCGGGGGCGGCACGTCGCCCATTGGCACGGCGCCGGGCACCACGGCCTGCATCTCGGCCTTGCGATCCATTGCTCCGATGAACCACGTGTAGCCCACCATCGCCACGAGCGACACCACGCCCACGCCGGCGATCCAGTACCAGATGGTCTCGGGGTGGTTGAGGCGCCAGAGCATCTCCGTCGCCTGCGGCACCGTCATGTTCGCCTTGGTGGCAAGCGTGGTCATGACGTCCTGCTTGGGGATGGCCTTCACGGCCTCGGCCGTCATGCCGCCGTCCTTCTCCAGCCAGGCGCGGGCGAAGTTCACCTTGTCGCCGTGGTGCTCGTAGAAGTTCCCCGCAAAGACGGAGCCCAGCGCCCACCCGAGGCCGCTGGGGACCTCGCCGTAGCCCATGAACAGCGCGCGCTTGTCGGGCGGGGCGATCGTGCCCATGTAGTCCTTGGTGCGCGGCGAGCTCAGCATCTCGCCCAGCGTGAAGACCGTCACGCCGGCGATCACGGCCGTGCCGAGCTGGCTGGCGCCCGCGAGCAGGATGCCCACGATCGAGGCGAAGATGCCGATGCAGATGGCAACCAGCGGCTTCGCGCGGGAGGCGATCCAGGCCACCGGGATCATGAACACCATGATGAGGCCCGAGTTCAGGTTCAGGATCTGGGCCGAGTCCACGCCGCCGTCTCGGGTCTGGAAGATGCCAGGCGTCGAGGCGGCCGTCGTCCAGTCGTCGATGAAGTTCGGCAGCAGGTCGAAGAGCTGGTGGAACGAGAACCAGAAGCCCGAGAAGATCACGATGAAGGCAAGCAACCGCGGCTGGAGGATGTCCCGGAGCGAAACCACGAAGATGCGCGCCATCTCGGCGACTACCTCGGAGGCGTGCTGGTAGGGAGCGGGCCGGTTCACGTCCGGCTCTTTGAACATCAGCAGCGGCAGGAAGTTCAGAGCGACCAAGGCCGTGTTGAAGGCGAAGATGGCAGTCCAGCCGCCCCAGGCCTTCAGCGGGTCCACCGTGAAGCCGGCGATGAAGGCGCCGACGTTGACCAGCTCATAGAAGATGCCCCAGCCCACCGAGGCGTTCTTGCCCGACACGCTGTGGGCGATCAGGCCCTGGACGCCGGGCTTGAACAGGCCCGTGCCTGCCGCGAGCATCATGCACCCGGCAAAGAACGGCCAGTACTCCCGCTGCGTCGCCATCAGCAAGTAGCCCACGATCTTCAGGGCGATCGCGACGCCGATCGTCTTCTTGTAGCCGAAGCGGTCCGCGAAGCCGCCCGTGAACATCGGCAGGAAGGACGCGATGACGGCCCACCAGAGGTAGATGTTCCCCTTCTGGATGTGGGTGAACTCCAGCCCGCCGAGGGCCGTGGCCCCGACGATGTACAGCGCCAGCGTGAGCCGGACGCCGTAGTAGGCCCAGCGCTCGATGAACTCCATGAAGTTCGCGAACCAGAAGGCCTGCGGGTAGTCGCGGACCTGGGCCCAGAGGGACGAGGACGAGGTGACGGCCATGGCGGTGGATCCCTTCGAGGTGGCGCGGGGTGCCCGGCTTAAACTTGGTTTAACCAGCGCACAACCTGATCATACCAAGGCCGGGGCGCGGGGCGCCATGACCCGGGCCCCGCACCCCTCCTCAGAGGGCCTCCAACGCCCGTCAGTGGGGCTTCTGCACCAGCTCGATCGCGTGCCCGTCGGGATCGGCCAGGAAGGCCACCTGGGAGCCCGAGGGCAGCGTGTAGGGGCCGCGCGCGAGCACGGCCCCGGCGTCGACGGCCCGCGTGATGGCCGCGGCGAGGTCCGCGACGCGGTAGGCCAGGTGCATGGCCCGCGGCTGGGGGGACACGGGCGGCTCGTCGAGGACCTCGCACAGCTGCAGCTCGACGGCCTCGTCCGGCAGGCGCAGGAAGGCGATCTCCGTGCCCTCGGGGCCTGGCCTGCGGGCCCGCGTGGCGTAGCCGAAGGCCGCCTCGTAGAAGGCCTGGGCCGCATCGAGCGAGCGCACGCGGATCATGGTGTGGAGGGTCGAGACGGTCATGGCGGGGCCTCAGCGGGGGGGGAGGGGGCGGCGCGCCCGGTCGGGGCGCTGGCGGAAGTCGGGGCGGCGGGGTGGCTGGGCCTCGAGCCGGGCGAGCACCTCGGCGATCGCCCGCTCGAGCTGCGGATCCTCGTCGTGCGCGTAGGCGTGGGGCGGGAAGCGGACCTCGATGTCGGGGGCCGTGCCGTGGTTCTCGACGCCCCAGCCGACGTCCTCGAACCAGAAGGCGAACTCGGGCTGGGTCGTGACCGTGCCGTCGACGAGCGGGTGCCGCGGCCAGATGCCGATCACGCCTCCCCACGTGCGCGTGCCCACGAGCGGGCCGAGGCCCAGCAGCTTGAAGCAGTGGCTGAAGATGTCGCCGTCCGAGCCCGCGATCTCGTTGGTGAGGCCCACGATGGGGCCCGCCAGGCTGTGGTCGGGGTAGGGCGCGGGCGCCCCCCAGCGCGGCACGTCGTAGCCGATGCGGCGGCGCGAGAGCTTCTCGAGCAGCAGCTGCGAGACGTGGCCCCCGCCGTTGTTGCGAACGTCGACCACCAGCGCGTCCCGCTCGCTCTCCACGAGCCAGGCGCGGTGGAACTCGGCGAAGCCCCAGGCACCCATGTCGGGCACGTGGACGTAGCCGCAGCGGCCCTCCGTGCGGGCGTGGACGACGGCCCGGTTCTCCTCGACCCAGGCCCGGTAGCGCACGGCCTCCTCGCTCGCCAGCGGCCGCACGCGCACCGTGCGCGCCGGCTCGCCCGAGCCCCGCCCTGCGAGCGTGAGGGCCACCTCACCTGTCGCCCGGTGCACCAGCATGGCCTCAGGCGGCAGCTGCGGGCCGAGCCGCCGGCCGTCGATGGCGAGCAGGTGGTCGCCCACGCGGACGTCCAGCCCGGGGCGGCGCAGCGGCGAGTCGGCCTCGCGATCGCCCGGCGTGCCCTCCACGATCTCGGCGATCCGCCAGCCGCCCGGCCCCTCGTCCCAGGTGAAGGTCGCGGCGAGGTGGCCCTGGTCGTAACGCGGCACGGGCCGGTGGTCGCCCCCCCACTCGTAGGCGTGGGAGGTGCCGAGCTCGCCCTGCATCTCCCACAGCAGGTCGGAGAACTCCGCCCGCGTCGCCACGCGCGCGAGCAGCGGCCTGTAGGCCTCGTGCACGCGCGCCCAGTCGACGGCGCTCATGCGCTCGCACCAGAACTGGTCGCGCTGCAGCCGCCAGGCCTCGGCGTACATCTGGCGCCACTCCGCGCGGGGCTCGACCTCGACGCGTACGCGGCCGAGGTCGAGCCAGCCCGTGTCGCGCCCGGCCGCCTCGCCGGCCTCCTTGGGCTTCTCGCCTGCTGCGAGCACCCGGAGGCGCTCGCCCACGCGGGCGAGCAGGTGCTTGCCGTCTGCCGTCACGGCGATGCTGCTGACGGCCTCGAGCAGCACCTCTTCCTTGCCCGCGGCCAGGTCCCAGCCCGCGAGGCGCGCCTCCGACACGCCCGCCTCGCCCAGCGACAGCCCGAGGGCGCCCTTCGGCTCGCGGCTCGTGTAGAGCACCTTCGTGCCGGTGCCGGCGATCTGCTCGTAGCGCCCCGCCGCCACGGGGAACACGGCCACGCGGGTCATGATGCCCGCGAAGTCGATGGCCACGGCGGGCGGCTCGGGGGGCTTCGCCTCGGCGCCGCCCGCGGGCGTCGCCGGCGCGGTGGCGGCAGGCTCTGGCGCGATCGGGGGCAGGAAGGGATCGGGCACGTCGGCCCGCAGCGTCACCAGCGCCGGGCGGCCGCCCCGCTGGAACCCGAGGTCGAAGTGGAGGTGGTCGTAGACGGGGTCGAACTCCCGGTGGCTGATGAAGTACAGGTGCCGGCCCTGCGGATCCCAGGCGGGGGCGAAGTCCGCCAGCACGGGGCGGGTCACGGCGCGGCTCGTGCCCGTCGC
>JAYKHR010000125.1:0-2635 GCA_035285125.1 Candidatus Sericytochromatia bacterium
GTAGCCGATGCCGGTCGGGCCGGGGCGCATCGTGCGGATGAAGCCTCGCGAGGCCACGGTTCGGACCTTGGCCAGGAGCTCCTGCGCGGCCGGGTTGTCTGCGGGCCGCTCCCGCGACAAGATGCGACCCAGCGGCGTCGATGCGTCGGTGCCCGTGGCCAACAGCGCTGCATCGCTGGCGTTGACCACGTAGAGCTGGCCCTCGTGAGCCAAGACTGCCAGCACGTTGCGGGCAGTGACATGTGCCGGCAGGTGCTTGAACCAGATGCGCGGGTCGCCGTCCTTGCTCTCGGGCCGGTAGAGCGTCGCCCGGCTCTCGACGAGACGGTCCTTCAGCACGATGAAGGCCGGGACCTCCTTCTTGGCTTCTTGGCCCTTCGCCTGCAGTGCGTAGTCGTGGATGCCCTTGCGGCGCAGGTAGTCGCGCAGCGGGCCATGGGCGTCGAGGATGCTCTTCTCGAGGCCCGTGAGCGTGGGGACCAGATAGCCCGCCTCGACGCCGGCGGCCGTGAAGTGCGCGATCACATTGCGCAGCGGGACATCGGCCAGCTTGAGGTTCACGACGAGGCCCGGAGGATCCTTGCGAGGTGGTCGCCCACGGCCTTGGCCAGGCGCACGGGCACGGCGTTGCCGATCTGGGTGTACTTGGGCACCTCGCGGTCGAAGATGCCCTCGCGCGGGTTGCCGGCGCGGCGGAGGCCGCCCGTGGTGCGCTTGCCCTTGAACTGGTACCAGTCCGGGAAGGTCTGGAGGCGGGCCCACTCCCGCACCGTCAGGGAGCGCGGCTGGGCGAAGTGCACGTAGTCGTCGGCCAGCGAGGTGGCCGTGATGGTGGGGCCTGAGGAGCCCCAGCGCTGCGGCAGCACGCGCTGGGCGAACTTCTTCGTGCGGAAGCGCTCCGGGATCTCGTGGTCGGGGTCGGCCAGCATGGCCTCGAACTTCTCGACGATGCGCTCGCTGTGGTGGCTGTAGTCATGCTCGGTGAGGGCATCGCCCTTCTTCGTGCTGTCGTGCCTGCCCGGCCCCGTGCGCAGCTCGCGCTGGATCTCGGACTTGGCCGCCATCGGGTAGTGCGTCGTGCTGCCCCCGTTCTTGTAGGCGGGATCGACCAGGTCGCCCAGCAGGTCCACGAGGTCGGGCGGCTTCACGTCGGGGTCGGGGCGCGGCAGGAAGCCCCGCTTGACGGCGTCCTCCTCCTTCGCGTCGCCCTCCCCGGCCACGTCCACGTCCTTGCGCAGGCCCACGAGCAGCACGCGGGGCCGGTTCTGGGGCACGCCATAGTCCTTCGCGAACACCAGCTTCCAGGCGATGCGGTAGTCGCCCAGCTTGCGGAAGGTCTTGCGCACGTCGTCCCAGATCTCGCCCTTGCGGCCACCGTCGGTCCAGCGGGCGTTGAGCAGGCCGCGCACGTTCTCGAACACGAAGGCGCGCGGCCTGAGGTGGGCCACGACGGCCGCCATCGCCCCGTACAGGTGGTTCGACGGGAGCTCCACCTTGTCTACGCTGTACGAACGGCGGTGCCCGATGCCGGAGTAGCCCTGGCAGGGCGGACCGCCCACGACCAGGTCGAGCTCGCCGGCGGCGATGCCCAGGTCGGTGCGCAGCCGGCCCTTGAGCCGCCGCATGAACGCATCCTCGAGCATCGCGTGCACGTCGTTGACGTGGAATCCATCCTCTGCAAGGTGGGGATGGGCGGCCTCGCGGTTCGCCAGGTAGGTGGCGAGCGCCTGCTCGTTCAACTCATTGACGAACGCCGGCTGGAAGCCCGCCTGCTCGAGTCCCAGCGAGAGCCCGCCGCAGCCTGCGAAGAGGTCCACGACGTGCAGCGGGCGAGCAGGTTTCGCACGAGGCATGGCGGTCGCGGTCCCCTGGGCCGCGCAGGCCGGGACCTCCCGGCTGCGGCTGGTGCCCGGCGGGCGACGCGCCTCCCGGGCCCCGGAGTATGCCCTGGGGCGAGGACTGAGGGGCTGGCGGCCTAGTCCACCAGCCGCTGGACGAGGGCCTGGACCTGCTGGGCGACGCGGGCGGGGGGGACGTGCTCCCAGAAGCGGCGGACGAGCCAGCCGGCGGAGCGCAGCTCGCGGGTGGAGCGGGCGTCGCGGTCGCGGTTCTGGCGCAGCTTGGGGGCCCAGTACCAGGCGTTGTGGCGGGGGTGGGTGGCGTGGCGGGGGCAGCCGTGCCAGAAGCAGCCGTCGATGAAGACGGCCAGCTTGAGGCGCGGGAAGACGATGTCGGGGCGGGTGGAGCCCGAGGGCAGGCGCAGGGTGGCGTTCTTGCGGAAGCGCAGGCCGGCGCGGTGGAGGCGGCTGCGCACCTCGGCCTCGGGGGCCGTGCCGCTGGCGCGGATGCTGCGCATGATGCGGCTGCGGGCCGGCGTGGCGGGGTGGGGGTAGCGGCGCCGGGCCACGGCGGCCGGGGCTAGCGCCCGCCGAAGAGGCGCGTGGGCAGGCCCAGCGGGTCGAGGCTGGGGGCGGCCACGAGCAGGGCGATGACGCCGAAGCCCAGCAGGATGAGCAGGGGCAGGGGGAAGCGGCTGCGGGCGGCCATGCCGGCCAGCCAGCCCCAGAGGAAGCCGGCGGCGTGGGCGGCGTGGGAGATGGGGATGCCGCCCAGCTCGGTGAGCAGCACCAGCAGG
>JAYKHR010000126.1:0-12092 GCA_035285125.1 Candidatus Sericytochromatia bacterium
GGCTCGCGCCGGGCTCCGACACGGGCTCCTCCACCACGGACGGCCTCACGGGGCTCATCACGCCCACCATCGTGGGCAAGGCAGGCGCCAACCAGCTCGTGCGCGTCTACGACGGCGACCGCGTCCTCGACACGGTGCTCTCCGACGCGGCCGGGAACTGGACGCTGGACCTCGCCGCGGCCGTCGGGTCGCCCCAGCTGGCCGCCGGCTCGCACGAACTCACGGCCATCGCGATCAACGAGGCCGGCAACGTCAGCGACGCCTCCGGCGTCTTCTCGGTGCTGATCGACCCCAACGCCCCCAATGCGCCCGTGGTGAGGGGCCTGGCCTCCACCTCGGACACTGGCCGTTCCCAGACGGACGGCATCACCAGCGTCGTCAGGCCCACCATCGTGGGGGCCGCCGAGCCTGGCACCAGCGTGCGCGTCTACGAGACGCTGGACGACGGCAGCCAGGTCACGCTCGGCACCGTGACGGCGCGGGAGGACGGGAGCTGGTCCCTGGCGCTCAAGAGCGATCTGGCCTTCGGCAAGCACGCCGTCTCGGCGATCGCGACCGACGCGGCGGCCAACGTCAGCGCCACCTCGGCCGCCGCGATCATCGACATCGACGGCGCGGTGCCCGACGCGCCGGAGCTCACGGGCCTGAGCCCGGACTCCCAGACGGGCCTCGTCGGCACGGACCCGCTGACGCGCTTCAACCAGGTGACGGTGCTCGGCACGTCCGAGCCCAACGCCGTCGTCGAGCTGCGCGCCGGCGTCGCGTCGCTCGGGACCGCCCTCGCCGACGGCCAGGGCAACTGGTCGGCGACGGTCAAGCTCACGGATTCCAAGACCACGCTGACGGCGACGGCCACGGACGCTGCTGGCCGCGTCAGCACGGTCGCTTCGAACGCCCTGACGGTGTACGTCGACCAGACCGCCCCGGCCACCCCGACCTTCAAGGCGCCGGTGCTCACGGCCGACAGTGACAGCGCGACCGCAGGCGACGGCGTCACCCAGGTGATGCGCCCGACGTTCATGGGCACAGCGGGCAGCGGTGAGACGGTGATCCTGCGCGAGGGTGACACCGTCCTCGGCACGGCCGTGGCGGACGTGACGGGGGCCTGGAAGATCACGCCGACGGTCGACTTCACGCCGGGCGCCCACGCCGTGTACGCCCAGACGCGAGACGACGCCGGCAACGTGAGCGCCCCCACGCCCACCCAGACCATCGTGATTGACGCCCAGGCCCCGGGCGCTCCCGTGGTGCTGGGGCTCTCGATCCAGGCGGCCGGCGGCAGCGGCGCTACGAACATCACGACGGACTCGGGCGCCAACCCGTTCGACGGCGTCACCAAGGAGACGCGCCCGATCCTCGTCGGCACGGCGGAACCCGGCGCCGTGGTGGCCGTTTACGACACCCCGGAGGCGACGGGCAAGCAGACGCTCCTCGGCACCGTGGCCGCCGACGCCCTCGGCGTGTGGACGCTCGACCTGCGCTCCCCCTCGCTGCCCGCGCTGACGGTGGACACGCACGCCATCACGGCCATGGCCACGGACAAGGCCGGAAATACCAGCGAGGCCGCCGTGGCCCGCACCGTGACGGTGCTGCCGGCGATCGGGACGACGCCGGTGGTCTCCGGTGTGCTGCCCGAATTCGACACGGGCACGCTCGACACGGACGGCATCACCCGGTCCGCGCGCCCGGTGCTCCAGGGCACGGCGTTGCCCGAGAGCTTCGTCGAGGTCTACGACACCACGGCGCTGACGGGCCGCGTGCTGCTGGGCACCGTGCGGGCAGATGCTGGCGGCGCCTGGCGCTTCCTGCCACCGGCGGATCTCGCCGAGGGCACCCATGCCATCTCCGCCCGCTCGGTCGATGATGCTGGCAACGTCGCGAACTCCACCGCCAGCTACAGCGTGCGCATCGACCGCACGGCCCCCACGCTGCCGGCCATCACCAAGGTCGAGGCCCTCAATGGCGCCACCACTAGCCTGATTCCGGACGGCGGCCTCAGCCGGGCCACCAGCCACACCATCAGCGGCACGGGCGAGACCGCCAGTCGCATCGAGCTGTACGACGGCGAGACCAAGCTGGGCCAGGCCACCGTGGTGGCGGGGGCGTGGAGCATCGCGACCAGCGCCCTGACCACGGGGGCCCACGCCCTGCGGGTGGTCTCCACCGATGCGGCCGGCAACGCCTCGCAGAGCGCAGCCCCCCGCGCGCTGGCCGTCGACACCGGCACGCCGGAGGCCCCGGTGATCTACGGCCTCACGCCCGAGACCGACAACGGCCAGAGCTCGACGGACGGGATCACGACGGAGACCCTGCCCGTCATCCGGGGCGCGGCGACGCCCGGCGCCTCCCTCGAGGTGTACGACGCGGGCACCCGCATCGGCGTCACCACCGTGGCTGCCGACGGCACGTGGGCCTTCACGCCAAGCAACAGGCTCACGGCCGGCACCCACGCCATCACCGCCAAGACCGTCTCGGCTGCTGGCCTGGCGAGCGCCGCCTCATCCACCTTCTCGCTCATCATCGACGCCGTGGCGCCGGGGGTGCCGCAGGTGCTGGGGCTGGATGCCGGCACCGACACGGCGGCTGCGGATCACGTGACGGCCGTGAAGGCGCCCGTGATCCTGGGCCGCAATGCGCTGCCGAACGGCCGCGTGCTGGTCCTCGACGGGGGCAAGGCCTTCGGCACGGAGGAGGCCAGCACCATCGTGGCCGACGCCTCGGGGAACTGGCGCTTCCAGGTGCCCGCCGACCTGAAGGACGGTGACCACCTCATCACGGCCGTCTCGATCGACAGCGCCGGCAACCGCTCCAACCCCTCCCCCTCGTTCAAGGTTGGCGTGGACAGCACCGCCCCTGTCGCCCCCTCCAAGCTGGCGCTCACGCCCGCCACGGACTCGGGCGCCTCGACGACGGACGGCCTCACGAACCGGCTGGACCCCGTGCTCACGGGCACGGCGGAGGTGGGCACCACCGTGACGATCCTGACGGGTGGGGCCACCGACGAGGGCTCGCTGACGGTGCTGGGCACTGTCGTCCCCGACGCTGCGGGCAAGTGGTCCTACACGCTGCCGCTGAAGGATGGCGTCACCAACGTCACGGCCAGCTCGATGGACCTCGCCGGGAACACCAGCCCGGCCGGCCCGTTCCTCTCCGTCATCGTGGATCGGGTGGCGCCCGTGGCGCCCACCATCCGCGGCCTCGCGCCGCAGACCGACAGCGGCACTGTGACGGCCCCTGACAGCGACACGGATGCCCGGACGGCCAACGCCCGCCCCACGCTGATCGGGACGGCGGAGGCCGGGGCCTCGCTCCAGATCCTCAACGGGGCCAAGGTGCTCGGGACGGCCAAGGCTGACGACGCGGGCCATTGGAGCTTCACGCCGGCGGCTGACCTGGCGCAGGGCACCCACAGCATCACGATCAAGGCCACGGACGCCGCGGGCAACGTGAGCGACGCGAGCCAGGCCCTCTCGCTCGTGGTCGAGGCGCCGGCACCGGCCAGCTACCGGCTCGGCGGCCCGGCGGCCACCAGCCTGTGGCTTGGCGACTTCGAGGCCGGCAGCGCCTCGCTGGCCTTCGCGGCGGCGCCCGCGCCGGCCCTGTCGGTCGACGAGGTCCTCGTCACGGGGGAGCGCGCGGGCTTGACGGCCTGGCTGCAAGACCCGGCGGCGGCCGGCCGCCAGTGGGCCCGGGAGGAAGACCCGGGGAAGGGCGCCGAGCCGCCGGTGGCCCTGCCGCCGGAGGTTCAGCCGCCCGTGCTGCACCACGAGGTCTGGCGCGAGCTGATCTGACCCGCGGGCCAGAAGACCTGCTTGCTGCCCCCTGTGGAGCGGCCCCTGCTCGGCCGATGCCGTGGGGGGGGGCAGGCCGTCCGATCGCCCTTGCTGACCCGGATGGGTCACAGCCTGCGCCGCGTCACAAACTTGTGCCGCGTGATCGGACACAATGGGATCGCCCCCGTCTCACCGGTTACGCATGCCCGCATCCCGTGTCCCTCGTCTGCTTTTCGCCGCGGCCCTCGCCGTGGTGATCTCGGCAGAGCCTGTTGCAGCCCTCACGCTGCTCGAGGCTGTCGACCGGTCGATCGCGCGCTCGCCCGAGATCAGCGGGCTGAAATCGCAGGTGGACGTGGCCCGGGCACGCACGGACCTGACGGCGCGATCCGGAGGCCCCCAGCTCGGCTTCGACTCCGGCGTGGGCGCCCAGTTCAGCAACCTCTTCGGGCGGGGGCCCGCAACGCAGTTCCGGCGAGACGTGGGGGCACGGGCGAGCCAGCGGCTGTGGGACGGCCAGCGCACCGGGCGGGCAGTGGAGGCGGCTGAGAAGCGCGCCCAGGCGGCCGTGCTCGACGTGGAGGTGGCCCGCGAGCGCCTGGCGTTGATCTCGGCCGAGGCCTTCCTGAACGCCGTCCGCCGGCGGCAGGTGTTGCGGCTGACCCAGGAGAACATCACGTACCACCGCTGGCTGGTCGACGTGGCTCGGGAGCGCGTCATCAAGAACCAGCTCGCGAAGGCCCGCCTGACGGAGCTCCAGGCCCGCCTCGCGCCGCTCATGGTCGAAAAGATCGAGCAGGAGGCCGAGCTCGCGCGCGCGCTGATCACGCTCAAGGAGCTGGCCGGCACCACCAACGACCTCCAGATCCCGGCCGAGCTGCCCGTGGATGCCCGGCCGCGGCCGGAGCCCGACAAGCTGCTCGCGGAGATCACGTTCAACCACCCCGCCATGCGGCGGGCCAACCTGCTGGTGGAAGCTGCCGAGCAGACGCTCGAGGCGGCGAAGGCCGGGTTCTGGCCGACGCTGGACGCGACGGCCTCGTCCCGCTTCTTGCAGGATGCCGAGGGCCTTCGGGGCAACCAGTGGGACAACCAGGCGATGTTGCGCCTCAACTGGAGCCTGATGGGCGAGGACGTGCCAGCCCAGGTCCGCGAGGCCGACGCCGCGAGGAAGCAGGCCGTCGCGCAGCGGGATCAGGTGGCCCGCGAGGTCGCGATCGACGTGCGCCGCTATTCGACCACGCTGGCCGCCCTCCGAGACCAGCAGCGGGTGCTGCGGGACTACCAGGCCGTCGCCAAGTTCTCGATGGACGCGGGCATCGAATACGTCAAGCGCACCGCCCGCTTCGCCACGGACATGGTTGCCCTGGCCGAGCTGATCAACGTCCGGTACCACGCCGAGTCCAACGTGCTCGCGAACCGGATCGACGTGCAGATGACGGAGCTGCGCCTGCTCCAGGCCTCTGGCCGCCTGGTGCCGACGCTGGACAAGGCCTACAGGCGATGAGCGGCACCGCGCGCAACTACAGGGACGTCGCGGCGTGCGTCGCCTGGCTGGCTTCCGCGTCCGGCAGGCCCCTGTCGCCCGATCGCCTGCTCGCCTCCCTGACGGATGGCCGGGAGGCCCGCAGCGGCTTCGACCTGGAGGGGCTCGCAGCCGCCCTGAGGCGTGCCGGCCTGGCCCTCGAGGCCCTGCCGACGCCGACGGAGCAACTGCTGGAGGCCCACCTGCCGTGCTTCGTCTTCGCGGACGCCCACGGCGAGGCGGTGGTGGGCTTCAGCGCCGTCCCCGGCGGGAGGGTCGAAGCACGTCTGTTCACGCCCGAGGCCCCGGCCGGGGAGCCTGCCGACCTCTCGCTGGTGCACACGGCGGCCGACGGTCAGGTGTACCGGATCTCCCCGCTCCCTGCGCAACCTGCCGGTGAAGACCTCGACACCGTCGCGCGAGCCCGCGGGCACTGGTTCTGGTCGGTCTTCCGGCGGGAGGCGGGCACCTACGTCCACGTGGTGGTCGCGGCCGTGGCGACGAACGTGATCGCCCTGGTCAGCTCGCTCTATGTCATGACGGTTTACGACCGCGTCATCCCCAACAACTCCCTCACCACGCTATGGACGTTGTCGATCGGCTGTGCCGCCGTGTACCTGTTCGACCTCGTGTTCCGCCTGCTGCGGGGCAGCCTCGTCGACGTCGCGGCGCGCCGCCTCGACGTGCTGCTCAGCCGAGCCATCTTCGACCAGCTGCTCGACATCCGCCTCGAGCACCGGCGCGGCCCCTCGGGCACCCTCGCCAACATGCTGAAGGAGTTCGGCACGGTGCAGGAGTTCTTCTCCTCGGCCACCCTGCTGGCCCTCGTGGACGTCCCGTTCGCCGCCCTGTTCATGGCCATCATCTTGCTGCTGGCGCCGCCCTGCTTCTGGGTCACGGCCCTGGCTGTGCCCGTGGTGCTGCTGGTGGGCCTGGTGATCCAGCTGCGGCTGGCGGGGGCGACGCAGCAGTCGTACGTGGACGGGCAGGAGAAATTCGGCGCCCTCGTCGAGACCGTCTCGGCCCTCGAGTCCGTCCGGGCGCTGGGGGCCGAGCGGACGATGCGGCGCCGCTGGCGCGAGCGGGTGGGCGCCTCGGCGATGAGCAGCCACCACGTGCGGGCCAACCAGCAGCTCGCCGTGAACCTGGCGATGTCGGTGCAGCAGCTGGCGACGCTGGCGGTGATCGTGGTCGGCGTGCTCGCCATCCAGAGCGGGAGCCTGTCCCAGGGGGCCCTGATCGCCGCCGTGATGCTCTCCGGGCGGGCCATCGCGCCGCTCTCGAGCGTCGCCCAGATCCTGACACGCTTCAACATGACGCGCGCCTCGATGAAGGCCCTCGACCGGTTCTTCTCGGCCCCCACCGAGCGCCCCCTCGGGCGCGCCTTCCTCGACAGGCCCAAGATCCGCGGCGGCTACGAGCTGCGCGAGGTCGGCTACGCGTATCCGACGACCCCGCCGGTGGGCGTGTTGCAGGGCATGAACCTCGTGATCCGCCCTGGCGA
The DNA here is from genome assembly GCA_035285125.1 of Candidatus Sericytochromatia bacterium. Classification (GTDB taxonomy): domain Bacteria; phylum Cyanobacteriota; class Sericytochromatia; order S15B-MN24; family JAQBPE01; genus JAYKHL01. The sequence goes on from JAYKHR010000126.1 coordinate 6,803, forward strand.
ACGCCTCGCCATCCTCGGGCGCGTCGGCTCGGGCAAGAGCACCCTGCTCAAGCTGCTCATCGGCCTGTTCACGCCTTCGCACGGCGCGCTCCGGCTCGACGGCGTCGACCTGCGTCAGATCGATCCCGCCCAGCTCCGCGCCCAGGTGGCCTACGTGCCGCAGGCGCCGGTGCTATTCAGCGGCACCGTCCGCGACAACATCGCGATCGCCCGGCCCGAGGCGACGGACGCCGAAGTGCTGAGCGCCGCCACCATCGCCGGCGCGGACGCCTTCATCCGGCGCCACCCCCTCGGCTACGACATGATGCTCGGGGAGCGGGGGGAGGGCCTCTCCACCGGGCAGCGTCAGGCCATCGCGATCGCGCAGGCCCTGGTGAAAGAGGCCGACGTGCTGCTGATGGACGAGCCGACCAGCGCCATGGACGATCGCACGGAGATGGAGTTCTCCCAGGCTATCGAGCCGCTGCTTCTGGGGAAGACCTTCGTGCTGGTGACGCACAAGCCCTCGATGCTGGACCTGGTCGACCGCCTCGTCATCGTCGACGGCGGCCGCGTGGTGATGGACGGCCCCAAGGAGCTCGTGATGCAGGCGTTGCGGGCTGGCGAGGTCCGCGCCACCGAGCGGACCTGAGCGGGGGCAGCCATGGCGATCGCGACGATCTCGGCCCGGGGCCTCGAAGAGGCCGCCCTGCAGCCACCCTCGCTGGCGGCGCGCGGGGTGGTGATCACGCTGGCCCTGCTCGGCGCCACGGCGATCGGCTGGTCTTCCGTCTCCCTGATCGACATCCGGGCGCGGGGCGTCGGCCAGGTCGTCACGGCCAGCCAGACCCAGGTCGTGCAGAACCTTGAGGGGGGCATCGTGACCGAGATCAAGGTCAAGGATGGCGAACGCGTGCGGCGCGGCCAGGTGCTGCTCAAGCTGAACCCGAAGGCGGCAGAGGCCGACCTCAAGGAGCTCGAGGTGACGAGCGTGGGCCTCCTGGCTGCCGGCATCCGCCTGGAGGCCGAGGCCAACGGCTCGGCCCCGGTCTTCCCTCGCGAGCTGCGGCAGCGGGCCCCCGAGGTCATCTCCAACGAGGCATCGCTGCACCGGCAGCGGCAGGCGTCGCTCTCCAGCCAGCTCGAGGTGCTGCGGGCCGAGCTCAGCGAGAGGCGGGCCGGGCTGGCCGAGCTGCGGGCCCGCGTGCCCTCGATCCAGGAGACGCTGCGGATGATCGCGATCCAGACCCGGGAGATGGAGTCGCTGGTGGCGGCGGGCTCCGCCAGCCCGGCCGAGATCATCGCCCTGCGGAAGGAGGCGGCTGCCCAGCGCATCCAGCTCACCGTCGCGCAGGAGTCGATCCCGGGGGCCGTGGCCGCGGTGGGCGGCGCCGAGCGGCGGCTGCGGGAGAAGCAGGCCACCTTCCAGGCGGAGGCGTTCGAGCAGCTCAGCCAGAACCGCGTGAAGTTCCTCGCGCTCCAGGGGCAGATCGATCGGCGCCGCGATCAGGCCGCGCGGACCTCCGTCGAGTCGCCCGTCAATGGGGTGGTCAAGACGCTGCACGTCTCCACGGTCGGGGAGGTGGTCGCGCCCGGGCGGACGATCGTGGAGATCGTGCCCGCCGGAGAGTCGCTGCTGGTCGAGGCGCGGATCTCCCCCACGGACATCGGCTTCGTGGCACCGGAGCAGCCCGTGGACGTCCGCCTGACGGCGTTCGACCACACGATCTATGGCTCGTTGAAGGGCAAGGTCAACCAGATCAGCCCGGACACGGTGCGGGACGAGGCTGACCCGAAACAGATCTACTACAGGGTAACGATAAACACCGAAAAGAGCGTTTTGACGGGCCCTTCGGGGAATTTAACTATCCTGCCGGGTATGATAGCCGAGGTAGATATCCAGACAGGACGACGGACCGTCCTGGAGTACTTCCTCAAGCCGCTGACACGGGCGAAGGCCACCGCCCTCCGAGAGCGATGATTGCAAGGACTGCAAGATGCGCACCCCCCGAAAAAGACGTCGCAAGCCCCCCGCACTCGATCTGCACGGCGGGGGGCTCCTCGCTGGGCCCGAGGCTCCGGGCCTGGAAGAGGAGCTCGAGGCACTCGGGCAGTTTCTCGGTCGGCGTCGGGGCACCATGCCGATCGTGCTGCGGCAGCTCGGCGAACTGGGGCTTGAGGCTCGCGTCGACCTGACGCGGCTCCGGGCTGAACGCTCTGTTCGGCTCAAGCGGCTCCCCTCGGCAGTCCGCCGCCGGCGCGCCGCTGCGCGCGTCGCCGCCATGTTCGCGCTGGCCTTCGGCGGGGCCGTGCTGTCGGCTGCGCCTGCGCACGCGCAGGTCGGCGCCGCGGCCTCCTTGCATCGCGTCAGCCAGGGCGGGGCCGTGCTGCTGCGGGTGCTCGACACCGGCACGGGCAAGCCCCTCGCCGGGGTCCGCATCAAGACGGTTGGAGACGAGGTCGTCGGCACGACGGACGCTGCCGGCCAGGTCCAACTCGGGGCGGAGATGGCCCGCGAGTCCGTGCTGAGCCTGGAGCGTGAGGGCTACCCCATGGTGCTCCTCGAGGGCGCCAAGTTGTCCGCCAACAGTTTGGTTGGCATGCGGCGCTTCGCGGAGGGTGGGGCCAAGGGCTCGGCCCTGGCGGGGCCGCGCCTTGGGGGCGGGAGCGTGCGGACGGCCGCCTCGCCGGCCGACGATCCGGCCGAGCGGCTGTTCAGCCTGTCGCTCGAGCATGCCAAGCCCAGGGCGCCTTACTCCGAGGCTCCGGGCGGGAGCCCCTCGCTGGCCTCCCTGCCGACGCCCGCGCCGACGGCGAAGCCCGCACCCGTAGCGCAGCTGCCGACGCCCGCGCCGACGGCGAAGCCCGCACCCGTGGCGCAGCTGCCGACGCCCGCGCCGACGGCGAAGCCCGTGCCCGTGGCGCAGCTGCCGACGCCCGCGCCGACGGCCAAGCCCGCACCCGTTGCGCAGTTGCCGACGCTCGCCCCGACGGCGAAGCCCCTGCCCGTGGCCGAGCTGCCGACGCCCGCGCCGACGGCGAAGCCCGTGCCCGTGGCCGAGTTGCCGACGCCCGCGCCGGCGGCCAAGCCCTCGCCCGCCGGCCTCAAACGGCCGGACCCGTTGGCGTTGTTCCCCGACGAGTCGCCCTCGCCAGGCACGCGCCCGCAGCCCGTGGCGGCGCGGCCAGCCGCCGTCGAGACCCCCACGCTGCGGGGCCGCAAGCGGGTGGCGAAGGTCGCCTCGGCTGATGGCGTCAAGAGCCCGCGGGCCGGCAAGGCCATGATGCGGGCTGCCGAAGAGCTTGCGCCCGCCGCCGTGGCGGCAGCGCCTGCTCAGCCTGCGCCGGTGCCGGCTGAGCAGGCACCACCCAGCGCGGCACTGCCCACGCCTGCTCCCGCGACCGCCCCGACGGTGGCCGCTGAGCCGGCGGTGCGGACGACGCGCTCACGTAAGCAGGTAGCCAAGGTCGCCTCCGCGGATGCCAAGGCCCCGCGCGCGATCCGCGTGGTGATGCGCGAGGAGGGCGACCTTACGCCGCCGAAGCCGGCTGGCACCCAGATCGCCCAGGCGCCACAGGCCGCCAACCCGGATGCCCTGACGCTGCTGGGCGACGGCGCTCCGACCACGGAGCCCGTGGCCGTGGCGGAACCAAGGCCGGTCGAGCCCCCTCTCGGGACGCTGCCGGTGGCGGTCGAGCCCCGCCCCTTGGCCCCCAAGCCTCGGACCGCGGGCGTCAGCGGCGTCACGGCCGTCATCACGCCGCCCGTGCGACCCACCTCCCCCCAACATGGAATCGAGGTGGCTGGGCCTGGGCCGGCCTCTCCCTTGCGACAGGACCCCCACCGGGTCAGCGTGGCGCCCAATGGGCTGCGGCTCGCGCCACGTCGGGCCCCGGAGGCCCAGCCGGGCCTTGCCCACGTGCCGAACCCGCTGGCCAGTGCGTTCACCGGGCAGGCCCAGGCCCTGGGCGGCCACGACGCAGGCCCCGCCCCTGCCGCCGCCCGGCCCGTCGCCGAGGTGCGCTTGCCCGCCGCCCAGCGGCTGCCGCTCGCGCCACGGCGCCAGGAGCCGCTGGTCACGTGGACGCCGGATCAGGTGGCCGCCGCGCCGGCGGGTGCGCACGACGCGCCCCACGGTGGCCACGACGGCCAGCCGATGGACGACCTAGGGGACGACGCCCAGCTGCTGCCAGCGAAGCCGGCGCCGGCTCGCCGGCCCCTGGCGGTGCCTCACGAGGGGAAACACGCTGCCCCCGTGGCGCCGGGGCACGGCGCCGCTGCCCACGGCCACGGCGCTCACGCCCCCGCCGCTCGGCACGGCGCCCATGCCCCCGCCGCTCGGCACGGCGCCCACGCCCCTGCCGCGGCCCACGGGCACGGCGCTCACGCCCCTGCCACTCGCCACGGGGCCCACGCCCCTGCCACTCGCCACGGGGCCCACGCCCCTGCCGCGACCCACGGGCACGGCGCTCACGCCCCTGCCGCGGCTCACGGGCACGGCGCTCACGCACCTGCCGCGGCTCACGGGGGGGCCCACCACGCGGACTCGTCGGGCGGGCACGGGGCAGGGCCACTTCGGACCCACGTTCGGCGAGGCGCGCCGCCGCCAGACCATGCCGTCTCCACGCGCAAGGCGTTGCGGGTGGCGGTCGCACCGGGTGACACGCTCTCGGCGATCGCCCTGCGCGAACTGGGCAGCGCTACGCTATGGCCGGTGATCTACCACGCCAACCGGGACACCCTCGTGGACCCGCACTGGCTGAAGGTCGGCACCGTGCTGAAGGTGCCGCGCACCTCTGCTGCTCTGTCGGCGGCCGGCGCGCGTGTGCACGTCGTCCAGCCGGGCGACACGCTTTGGGCGATCGCGCGGACGCATCTGGGGGACCCCCGGAAGTGGCCGAAGGTCTTCGCCGCCAACCGGCACGTCATCCGGAACCCGTGGCTGATCTTCCCCGGCCAGCGCCTGGTGCTGCCGGTCCGGATCGCGACGGGGGTGTCCGACACCTGGGCCGACCTCTCGGCGACAGACCACCAGCCTGTGGCTGCCGCGCCCCGGGGGGCGGTCGGGGAGTAAGCCTCCTGGGCCGGCCGCGCGACGCTGGCCTCAGCCTCGCCCAAAGCTCACCAGGGGCCTCGCGCCGCGCGGGGCCCCTGGTGTCACGCCCTGGGCTGGTGACGAAGGAAGCGCGCCCGGCGCGACTCGAACGCGCGACCGTCCGCTTAGAAGGCGGATGCTCTATCCAGCTGAGCTACGGGCGCAAAATGGAGCGGGAGACGGGACTCGAACCCGCAACAACCTGCTTGGAAGGC
>JAYKHR010000127.1:0-20408 GCA_035285125.1 Candidatus Sericytochromatia bacterium
ACTGCCTCTCCGAGGCCGAGCGCGCCCGCATCAAGGAGGCCATCGACCCGGCCGTGGCCGAGGGCCCGGCGCCCGCAGCGGCCTCGCGCACGTTCTCGCTGGAGGTGAACCGGCAGCGCTTCGAGGTCGTGGTGCGCGACCCCGCGGGGGCCGTGGCCGTCGCGGCGGCGCCAGCGCAGGGCCGCGCGAAGCCGGCGGCAGCCCCCGGCGGCCGCGCGAAGGCCGAGGCGGCCGGCTCGGCCAACGGCGTGAAGGCCCCGATGATGAGCCGCGTCGTGAAGGTCTGCGTGGCGGTGGGCGACGCCGTCACGGCCGGGCAGCCGCTCGTGGTGGTCGAGGCCATGAAGATGGAGAGCGAGCTTGCGAGCCCGCGCGACGGCGTGGTGCAGGCCGTGGGCTGCGCGGCGGGCGACACGGTGCAGCAGGGCCAGGTCCTCGTGAGCCTGGCGTAGCGCGGGGGTTCGGGCCATCAACTACATCGGCTCCAAGCTCTCGCTGCTCGGGGAGATCCGGGCGGTGCTGGCCGACCACGGCGTCGGGCCCGGCACCTTCTGCGACCTGTTCTCAGGCACCAGCGTGGTGGCGCAGATGGCCCGGCTGGACGGCCACACGGTGGTGGCGAACGACTGGCAGGCCTACTCGCGCGTGCTGCAGGAGGCCTTCCTGCTGAGCCAGGGCTACCCCGCCTTCGCCCGGCTGCAGGCGGCCGAGCCGGCCCTCGCGACGGCCCCGCCCGACCGGCCGCGCGCCGGGATGGGGCTCGCCGAGGACCCGGGGCTGCGCGCGGACACGCTGCCGCTGCGCCGCGTGCTCGCCCACCTCGAGGGCCTCCCGCCCGTCGAGGGGCCCTTCTTCCACGCCTACTGCGAGGGCGGCGAGGCCGGCCGCTGCTACTTCAGCCGCGCCAACGGGGCCCGCTGCGAGGCCATCCGCGGCCGCATCGCCGCCTGGCAGGCGGCCGGCCTGCTCGACGCCGCCGAGCACGCGCTGCTGGTGGCGAGCCTGCTCGACACGATGGACCACCTGGCCAACACGGCGAGCGTGTACGGGGCGCACCTGAAGCACCTCAAGGCCAGCGCCCGCCACCCGCTGGTGCTGAGGCTGCCGCGCCTCGCGCCCGCTGACGGCCGGGCGCACCGGGCCTGCTCGGAGGACGCGGCGACCCTGGTCGGGCGGCTGGCCGTCGGCGAGACGCTGGACGTGCTGTACCTCGACCCGCCCTACAACCACCGGCAGTACGCCGCGAACTACCACCTCCTGGAGACGCTGGCCCGCTGGGACCTCGACGCCTTCACGCCGCGCGGCAAGACGGGCCTGCGCCCCGAGGCCAACCAGCGCTCGGCCTTCTGCTCGCGGCCAGGCGTGCGCGGGGCCTTCGCGGGCGTGCTGCAAGCGGCGCGGGCGCGGCACATCCTCGTGAGCTACAGCCAGGAGGGCCTGCTGCCCGAGGCCGAGCTGCAGGCCCTGCTGCGCGAGAAGGCGGCCGGGGGCACGGTGGACTTCCGCCGCGTCGCCTACCGGCGCTTCCGCGCGGACGTGGACCACGCCGCCCGCCGGTACAAGGGCGACGCCGTCGAGGAGTTCCTGTTCTATGTGCGGGTGGCGGGGGCGTAGGGGCCCGCGCCGCTCGCACTGCCCTCAGCAGCGTGGCAACGGCCCCGGACGGCGCCTTCCGCGTCGCAAGCCAACGCAATGATCCGACGCACCCGGCCCTGGAGCCGGCCCGTTGGGCTCGCAGGGTCCCCTGCCTGAACCTGCCGGCACCAAGCGCGGCACGCCACGGGGCCGGGTATATATGGCCTGACAGCTCCAGCATCGTTGCCAGGCCACCCAGGCTCCCGAGGCGAAGCACCTTGCGGCATCCAGCTGCTTCCTTGGCTCTGACGGCCTGGCTGGCCGTCGCTCTGGTCGCCTGCACCTCACCCAGGCGGGCCAGCCTGCGCGTGACGAGCGCGCCGGCCCTGGCGCTGCTGACGCAGGCGGTGCACCTGCGGGGCAGCGCGGCGCTGGCCGGCGAGCCCTTCGGGGGGGCCGCCGTGCGGGCCTTCGATCTGGCCAGCGGGCGGGCCTTGGGGGCAGAGCTGTGGGGGACCGTGACCACCGATGCGCAGGGACGCTTCGAGCTCGACGTGCCTGCAGGGGCGATGCCACCGTGGGTCAAGCTGGTGGCGACCCGGGCAGACCGGGCCCTCACCACGGTGGTGGACCTGCGCCCCGCGCGCGCCCCGGACCCGGGCAGCCCGCCCCCCGCCCCCGTAGCCCCCTCGACCTACGGGCTCAGGCAGCAGGGCGCGGTGGTGGTGCTCGACGTGTGGCTCGACCTGCCAAGCACCGTGGCCTCGCAGGCGCTGGAGGGCTCGCTCAAGGTCCGGCTGCGCGTGGCGGATGCCCCCGGGTCGCGGGACGCGCTGGTCGAGGCCCTGAGCCGCGCGGCGCGGGCGGTCCGCACCGCCTTGGAGGCGACGCCTGCGATCACCACGCGCCTCGCGTCCGCCATCGGCTCGGATGGCCAGGTCCGCGACCTGGGCGCGTTCCGGCAGGCCCTCGACGACCTTCGCGTGGCCGAGACCCTCCAGGCCGCGGTTCACGGCGTGTTGCAGGAGGCCACCAGCCGCCCCGGGGACCCGGCGGCCCCACCCGTCACGCTGACGGCAGAGGACTTCCCCGCAGGTGGCGTCACCCTGACGGGCTCGACGTACTCCTTTGTCACGCAGGACGGCGCGACCGTGCAGGGCTCGGTGGACCTCGCCCCGCCCGCACCGCCAATGGCCACCCCGACGACAGGTGCAGAGGCGGCGACGCCCGACCCCGCCGCCATCGCGGACCCCGGGACCAGGAGGCGCAGAAGGGCGAACGAGGCCTCCGCCAGCCCGACGCCAACGCCGGTCCCTGTCCCCACGGCCGCCCTCGACCTGGCCCTCGGCGGCCGCTTCACGCTCACCCGCGTCGCGGGCAGCGCGTCAGGCGGCAACGACGCCGGCACGAGCGCGACGACGGCAGCCCTCCGCGCCGTCAGCGGCGTCGCCGTCACCCCCGACGGCACCCTCTTCCTCGCCGACCCCGTCAACCATCAGATCCGTCGCAGCGTGGCGGGCGGGCCCGCCGAGCGCGTCACGGGGGCGGCCAGCGGCACCCCGGGTTTCCTCGACAACGTCACGGCTGCCGTGGGCTGGCTCCGTGCACCGGCCGGGTTGCTCTGGGACGACGCCAGAGGCGTGCTCCTCGTGTGTGACGCAGGCAACCACCGCGTGCGCTTCCTCCGACCTGGCGGCACCATCGGCACCCTGGTGGGCGGGGGCGCCACCACCACCTCCCCGACCACCGCGTCGGCGCTGCAACTCGAGGACCCTGTCGCCCTCGTCGCCAACCAGTCGGGCACGCTCTACGTCGCCGACCGGGCAGCCGGACGCGTCTGGCGCATCGCGCCGAATCGCACGGCCACGCTGGTCGCCAGCGTGCCAGGGGCCTGCGCCCTCGCCCTCGACCGCGGGCGCGACCTGCTCTGGGTGGGCACGACGGGCGGGGAGGTGCTGCGCGTGACCACCGCTGGCGGCACGCCGGGCCTGGACACCGCCACCGCCGTGTTCTCTCGGGCGGGGGAGGGGGTGCTCGGCCTGGCCGCGGACCAGGAGGGCACGCTGTTCGCGCTGGCGGCGACGGCCGGGGGAGACGCGCGGCTCTGGCGCGTGCCCACCGACAGCCAGGGCCGCCTGGAGGCAGGCCAGGCCGCCACGCCCGTGGGCGGCACCGGGGTGGCGGGAGGCAGCGGCGCCGACCACGCCGCGCCCACCACGGCGCTGGCCGACGCCCTGCAAGCCAGGCTCTCCGTCCGCCACCCGGGCAGCCTGTGCCTCGACCTCTCGGCCGCTGCAGCGCCGGCCACGCCCTCAGGGCAGCTCTTCGTCGGGGCGAGCTTTGACGGCGACGTGACGTGGGGCCAGGTCCTGCGGCTCGACCCCGTGCTGTGAACGCTGGCAAGGCCTGGATGGAGCCGCACCCGTGACCGCAACGACGCCTACCCCCTCCCTGGTTCCCCTCCGCTGGGTGCGCCTGCTGCTGGCTGCCGTCGTGCTGCTCTGCGGCTGCGTGGCCCCGGCGGCTCGCCTCACGACCCGGGTGGCCTCGCTGCGCATCGTGCTGGAGGCCCCGGCCGTGGGCTACCGCCTCAGCTACAAGGCCAACCCCGACTGGCGCCGGGCGGTGGCCACGCTCACGCCGCCCGGGGGCGCCCCGCTCACGGCCGAGGCCGCGCGGGGGGGCTCCCTCACCTTCGCGGGCCTCACCCCGGGCGACGGCTACGGCCTGACGATCGTGCTCCACCGGCCGTCACCCGAGGGCCTCGAGGTCGAGGTGGGGCGCCTCGAACGCGCCGCCCTCTCGCTGCTGGAAGGTGGGAACACGCTGACCACGGCCGACTTCACGGCAGCCTACCCGACCCCCGCCCTACCCCCTGCGGTGGCCCTGGGGGAGCCCTTCGTGTCGAGCATCCCGGAAGCAGGTACGGGCGCCATGTTCGACCGTCCCTCCGGGGTTGCCCGCGACGCCTCCGGCACCCTCTACGTGGCGGACAGCGACAACCACTGCATCCGCAAGGTCACACCCGAGGGTGTGGTCACGACGTTCGCAGGCAACGGGGAGTACGGCTTTGCCGATGGCACGGGGGAGGCCGCAAGGTTTCACACGCCGATGGGCATCGCCCTCGACGCCTCGGGCACACTCTACGTCGCAGACATGTACAACCACCGGATTCGGAAGGTTTCCCCGGCAGGGGTTGTGTCATCCCTCGCGGGGGACATCAACGGGTCCGTGGACGGCACAGGCACCGCCGCGGCGTTCTGGGCGCCTTCAGGTGTGGCTGTCGATGCCTCTGGCACGGTCTTCGTCGCAGACACGAACAACCACCGCATCCGCACGATCACGCCTGCTGGGGTCGTCACCACCCTCGCCGGCAACGCGCAGGGCTTTGCAGACGGCATCGGCACCGCTGCTGCCTTCTCCTCTCCCACCGACGTCTTGCCGGACGACGCCGGCAACCTCTACGTGGCCGACCTGTTCAACCACCGCATCCGCAAGATCGCCCCCGACGGCACGGTCAGCACGCTGGCGGGCGCCGGCACCAGCGGCTCTGCAGACGGAGTTGGAGCCACCGCAGGGTTCAATGGACCTCACGGTTTGGCCCTCGACGCCTCGGGCACGCTCTACGTGGCGGACCGGGGCAACAGCAGCGTGCGGAAGGTCACCCCGGCGGGCGTCGTCTCCACCCTCGCGAACGCCAGCACTGGCCTGTACGGCCCCCGTGACCTGATCGTGGCGGGAGACACGGTCTATGTCGCCGACACCTTCAAGGCTTGCATCCGGGCCGTCACGCCACAGGGGGTTGTCACCACCTTCGCTGGCAACGGCCTGCGAGCCCTCTCCGACGGCCTGACCGCTCCCCCTGTGTTCAACGAACCCACCGGCATCGCGTGTGATGCCTCGGGCACCTTGTACGTGGCCGACCAGCAAAACAACCTCATCCGCAAGATCTCCCCCGCAGGCGTCATCACCACCCTGGCCGGCAGCACCCAGGGCTTTGCGGAGGGCAGCGGTGCTGCTGCGCAGTTCTTTTATCCCACCGCCGTCGCCCTTGACGCCTCTGGCACCCTTTACGTGGCGGACCAGCAGAACCATCGCATCCGCAAGGTGTCCCCCGAGGGTGTCGTGAGCACCCTCGCGGGCAGCAGCCAGGGGTTCTCCGATGGCACGGGCCCCGCGGCGCGCTTCTTCTTCCCGAGCGGCGTGGCTGTCGATGCCTCCGGGACCGTGTACGTGGCGGACACCTACAACCACCGCATCCGAGCGATTTCACCCCTGGGCGCCGTCAGCACCCTCGCCGGCAGCAGCGCCTCGGGCCAGAGCGACGGCACGGGGGCTGCCGCACGGTTCAACGCCCCCTTCGGCGTGGCGGTTTCGGCCTCGGGCACCGTCTATGTGGCAGACTCGAGCAACCACAGTGTGCGCCTGCTGACGCCCGAAGCCGTGGTCACCACGATCGCAGGCAGCCCCTCGGGCTTCTCGGGCTTCTCGAACGCCACCGGGACGGACGCCAGGTTCAACAACCCACAAAGCGTGGCCGTGGACGGTTCAGGCAGCATTTACGTCGCAGACGCCTTCAACCGCAGCGTGCGCAAGATCGCCCCGGACGGCGTGGTCACGACCCTCGCGGGCAGCACGAAGGGGTTCTCCAACGGCCCGGCTCGCACCGCGAGGTTTGCCTACCCCGCAGGCGTCACCGTCGACGCCGCGGGGACGGTCTACGTGGCCGACAAGAAGAACCACCTGATCCGCCGCATCCGCTAGCCTCGAAGACCTCAGCGCCGACCCCTTGGCCCCGTGCCCCCCAGGCGCCATGTGGTACCGTAAGGCGAAGCCTCCAAGACCTCCATGCGGCCCCCCCTCGCCCTGTTGTTGCTGCTCACCTTGCTCGCGCCGGCCTGTGCCGACCGCGAGGGCGAGGCGCGTGAGGCCATGAAGGGCGCCGCGCTGGAGATCGCGGCAGCGCGGCGGCTGGAGGCTGAGAGCTACGATGGGGCCCTCGCCCATTACGAGGGCGCGCTCGAGACGGTCGAGCGCGTGCGCGCCGAGTACGCCGACACGGTGGCCGGGGCCCTCGCCGCCAAGCCGAGCACCTTCGTGGGCCCCGTGACGCTCGGCGTGCTGGAGGGCGTCATCCTGCCCGGCGTGCGGCGGCGCGCCGAGGCCGAGCGGAGCCCGCTGGCCTGTGCCGCCCTGATGGCCGAGGCCGTGCCGGCGCCGGCGCCGCGCGTGCGGGCGCTGGCGGCCGTGGCGGAGGCCGCGGGGGCGCTCGACAAGGGGGCGATCGCCAAGCACGTCATCGCCCGCGCGCAGGCCACGGCGGCGGGCCTGCCGGCGGCCTCCGACGCGCAGGACGCGGCCTGGTCCGCCGTGGCGGACGCCCTCATCGCCACGCGCGAGCTCGAGCAGGCCCGCGCCCTGATCCTCGCCAACGGCTTCGAGGGCCCCTGGCAGCGGCTCGCCGTGGCCCTCGTGCGCACGGGCCAGGCCCGGCGGGCGGCGGGGATGGTGGCCCATGCGATGGGCGGCGAGGCGCTGCCGCGCGTCGAGGCCCGTGCGACGATCGCGGCGGCCCTCTGGAAGGAGGGCGATGCGGCCACGGCCCAGGTGCTGATGGGCGAGGCCGAGCTCGAGGCGAAGGCCGCGACGGCCGAGGCCGTGCCCCGCGTCGGGCTCATCCTCGCCCGCCAGTACGCGGCGCAGCGGCTGCTCGCGCAGGCCGACGCCTGGCTCGCCCAGGTGGACGGGCTGCGGACGGCCACCCGCGAGGAGCTCGACGGCCTCGTCGAGGCCTACCGCGCCGGCGGCGGCGAGGCCCGGCTGCTGGCCCAGGTGCACCGGGCCCTGCGCGAGATCGAGGCGGGGTCGCGGGCGCTGCCGGTGGACGAGGTGCCCTGGCTGACAAACCTGGCCTACGTGCAGGCCAAGCTCGGCGAGGCCGAGCCGGGCGCGTTCGCGCTGTCGCAGGCCCGCGCCCGGGCAGACACGATCGCGCCGGAGGACGCGCCCCCGGCGCTGAGCGCCGAGGTGCGCACGCTGCTCGACATCAGCGAGCGGCTGCTGGTGCTCGGCCACGTCCAGCCCGGGCTCGGCGCGCTGGAGGACGCCCTCGCGCGCCGCGAGCGGCTGCCGCTGCCCGAGCGCGTGGCCATCGTGACGCGCGGCGCGAGCCTGGCCGCGCGCGCCGGCCGGGGCGAACGGGCGACGACCCTGGTGGCGCTGCTCACGGAGCAGGACCAGATCGCGATCGCCCTGGCGCAGGCCGCCCGGGCTGCCCACGGCGGCTTCAGCGCCCCGCCGCGCGCGCTGCATGACCTCGTGGCCCGGTTCGACGGGCTCGAGGACATGCGCTGAGCCGTCGCGCCAGCCCACGCGCCCCGAGACCTACCGGGACTGGCCCCTGCCGTCAGCGTCGCCAGCGCGGCGCGTGACGGAGCCTCTCACGCCCCCGCGATCGCCAGCCCCGCGATGCGCACGCTCGGCGCCCCCATGTTGCCCGCGAACACGTGGAACTCGAGGTCGTTGCCCAGCGCCTCGACGCCCGCGAGCATCTCGACGAAGTTGCCGGCCACCGTGACGTTGCTGACGGCGTGCTGCTCGACGCCGTCCACGTAGAGCCAGCCCTGGCACTGCAGCGAGAAGTCGCCGCTGATGGCGTTGGTGCCCGCATGCAGGCCCTGCAGGTCGTCGATCACAACCACGGGGCCCGGGCCCGCGACGAGGGCCTCGAAGGGCTGGTCGCCCGGCTGCAGGTACATGTTGGTCGGCGCCACGCCGAGCGTGCCCTTGTAGCCGCCGCGGCAGGCGTGCCCCGTCGAGGCCACGCCCATCTGGCGGGCCGTCTGGGCGTTGTGCAGGAAGGTCCGGAAGACGCCCTGCTCGATGACGGCGCAGGTCCGGCTTGCCGTGCCCTCGTCGTCGAACGGCCGCGAGCCGAAGGCATCGGCGCGCAGCGGGTCGTCGAGCAGCGTCACGCGGGCGGCGGCCACGGCCTCGCCGAGGCGCCCGGCGAGCAGGCTCTTGCCCTCGTGCGCCGCCTTGGCCGAGAACACGTCGCTGAAGGCCGACAGCATGTCGCTCATGGCGCGGGAGGTGAAGACCACCGGGTAGCGGCCGGAGGCCAGCGACCGCGCGCCGAGCCGGCGGCAGGCCTGGCCGACGGCCTCGCGGGCGACGGCCTCGAAGTCGAGGGTGTCGAAGCGCCGCGTCAGCTGGATGTGGGTGGCCGTGCGGTTCTCACCATCCTGCGACACGAGCGGGTACACCACGGCATAGGCCTGGTTGCTGCGGCAGTGGCGGTCGAGCCCCCGCGTGCTCGCCACGCGCACCACGCTGGTCGCGTCGGCATAGACGCAGCCGGGCACGGCCTTGACGCGGGCGTCGCAGGCGCGGGCCATGGCCTCCGCCTGCAGGATGCCCGCCACCTTGGCCTCGAGCGCCACGCCCTCGAGCGAGGCGTCGTAGAGCCCCGGCAGCGACGGCGCCTCCGCGGCCTCCGTGACGAGGCCCACGCCGGGCTCGCCCGCCACGAGGGTGGCGTTCTCGGCGGCCTCGGCCAGCATGCGGTCCAGGGCCTCGGGCGTCAGGTTCTCGCTGTAGGCGTAGCCCACGCGATCGCCCTCCACGACACGCACGCCGATGCCCACGGAGTGCGAGCGCTGGAAGGCCTCGAGCACGCCCTGGTTGGCCCGCAGCGTCAGCGCCTCGTCGCGGCGCGCGTAAAGCTCCACGTCGGCGAGGCCGCGGGCCTCGGCGAGGCCGAGCAGGTGCCGGATCTCGGCATCGAAGGGGGCGGCGGTGGACATGGCAACGGCTCCCGAGTGGGTGGGGGTGGGGTTCACTTGCGGCCTCCGACGACGATCTCGCTGACCTTGATGGCGGGCTGGCCGACGTTGGTGGGGATCGAGCCCGAGATGGAGCCGCAGCGGCCGGCCGCCATGGCGAAGTTGTCGCCCACCATCACGATCTTCTGCAGGATGTCGGCGCCGTTGCCGACCAGCGTCGCGCCCCGCACGGGCTCGGCGATGCGGCCGTCGCGGATCATGTAGCCCTCGAGCACGGCGAAGTTGAAGTCGCCCGTGGCCGGCGAGACCGAGCCGCCGCCCATCTTCTTGGCGTAGAGCCCGTAGTCGATCGAGCCGATCATGTCGTAGATGGTGTCGTTGCCGGGCGCGATGAAGGTGTTGCGCATGCGGCTCGTCGGCGCGAAGCGGTAGCTCTGCCGGCGCCCGGAGCCCGTCGGCGCGTAGCCGGTCTTGCGGCCGCCGACGCGGTCGACCATGTAGCTCTTGAGGATGCCCTGCTCGATCAGCACCGTGCGCTGCGTGGGCAGGCCCTCGTCGTCGACGGCAAGCGAGCCCCACTCGCCGTCCATCGTGCCGTCGTCGACAGCCGTGACGCACGGGTGGGCGATCTGCTCCCCGAGGCGGCCCGTGAAGATGCTGGCCCCCTTCGCGACGGAGGTGGTCTCGAGCAGGTGGCCGCAAGCCTCGTGGAAGATCACGCCGCCGAAGGCGTTCTCGATGACCACGGGCATCCTGCCGGAGGGCGCGTAGTCCGCCTGCAGCATCGTGACGGCCGTGTGCGCCGCCGAGCGGGCCAGCGTCTCGACGTCGAGCGCCTCGACCCACTCCCAGCCCGCCAGCGCGCCCGGCGTCTCGCGGCCGCTCTGCTTCTCGTCGCCCTTGCTCGCGATCGCGTTGATCATCAGCCGCACGTAGGGCCGCTCGTCAGAGAGCCAGAGCCCCTCGGAGTTCGCGATGAAGACGCGCTGGTCTTCCTCGGCCAGCGTGGCCTCGACCTGCGTGATCTCCTCGGCGGCGGCCCGCGCGGCCGCGTCGGCGCGGCGGAGCACCGCCACCTTGGTGGCCTTGGGCACCTCGTCGATCAGCACCGCCCCCTTGTGGCGGGGCGTAACCTCGACGGGCCGCCAGGCGGCCCGGGCGTGGCGCTCTGGGCCGGTCTGCGCCGCGGCCACCTGGCCGGCGATGGCGAGCAGCCCCTCCAGGCTCAGGTCGCTGGTGTAGGCATAGACCGCCTCGGTGCCGTACAGCACCCGCACCCCCGCGCCGAAGTCGCGCCCGGACAGGCAGGAAGCCACCCGGCCGTCGAGCAGCTGGATGGTGCCGTAGGCCTTGTCCTCGGCGAAGATCTCGGCGAAGTCCGCGCCGTTCGCGAGCGCCCGGTCCAGCACCCGCTCGACGAGCTCCTGCTCGAGCTCGAAAGGCGCGCGCTTTGTCATCTGCGTCATGGCCATGCCTCCAGGCCCCGTCCTCGGGGCGTCACCGGGGCCATGATACCACCCGCGACGGGGGCCCGGCGCCTCACCGCGACGGTCAAAGGCGCCCGGCCAGCATCGCCAGCCGTGACCGCCGCGGTCAGCGCACGGTGAAGAGGTACTCGGCCGGCCGGCTCTCGGCGCCATGCGTGACGGTGCAGCGCACGACGACGCGGCCGCTGCCACCCGCCGTCCACCGCACGCGGGCCCCCGAGGTGGCCGACAAGGCTCCCGCCGTTGCGCTCCAGGCGAAGCGGAGGTCGCGCTCCGGCACGTTGGTCTCGACCCACAGCGTGATGACCTCCCCCGTCGCCACGGTGGCCTTCTCGGGGTCGAGGTTGGTCTTCACGTAGGCCAGGGTGCCGCTCGCTGCGCCAGCCGCCACGCCCGTGAGCGTATCGAGCGGCAGGGCGCAGCCCGTGAGCGGCAAGGCCGCGAGCGCCAGCCCGATCAGGCACCGGGTGGAACGGTCAACGACGATCGACATGGTGGCAACACCCTCCACCGCAAGCGTAAGCCCCGGTGGGGGGGAGACGCAACCAGCCGCGCGGCCTTGCCGTCGGTTGCGGTTAACTCCGGGCTGTGATAGGCTGAAATGCTGGCCCAACGGCGCTTTCTGGAGCCGACAGCCTGCCGCGGACGCCGCACCCCGGCCCCGCGATGCATCCCTGTTCCCCCGCCCAAGGGGGAACCATCTCACCGATGTCCGGAGGGACCCCACGTGGTTCGCAATTACGAAACGATGTACATCGTGAAGCCGACGCTCGACGAGGACTCGATCGACGTCGTCGTCAAGAAGGTCGAGGATCAGATCGGCTCGCTCGGCACCCTGGAGAAGACCGAGAAGCGCGGCCGCAAGCGCCTCGCCTACGAGGTCAAGGATTTCAAGGACGGGTTCTACGTCCTGACCAACTTCCAGGCCGACCCTGGCCAAATCAAGGAGCTCGACCGCCTGTTCAAGCTGAACGACGACGTGATCCGTCACATGATCGTTCGGCTCGAAGAGGCCTGATCGCTCCGGCGGTCTGCCCTTCCGATTCAGCCGAGGCGTCCGAACATATGGGCATCAACCACATCAGCTTGCTGGGCACCGTCTCCCGCGCACCCGAGTTCCGGATGACGCAGGCGGGGATCGCCAACCTGTCCTTCACGGTGCAGGTCCAGCGACCCTCGCGTGCCGACGGCACGCCGGGGGCCTCCGACTACATCCGGGTCACGGCCTGGCGGGGGCTCGCGGAGCGGCTCAAGGAAACGCTGCAGCTCGACACCCTCGTGGTGATCGAGGGGCGGCTGACGTCCCGCTCTTACGAGACGCAGGACGGCCAGCGCCGCAAGGTGGTGGAGGTGGAGGCGACGTCCGCGTCGCTCGTCGGGGCTGCCGCCCCGGCCGCAGCACCCGCGCGGCCGGCCTCGCGGGAGCCTGATGGCCCCATCTACGACGACGACTTCGCCGATCTGGAGGCCGCAGGCCCCGCCCCGGCCGCGGCCCGGCCCCAGGGACAGCGCCAGGCGCCCCCGCGCCCCCAGCCTGCCCCAGCCGCCGCGCCGGACTTCGACGACGAGATTCCCTTCTAGAGCGCGGGTACATCCCGCCTCGCAACACGACAAGAGGTAAAGAACCATGGCCAAGGGTGGCAAGGGCGGCGGTCGCATGAAGCGTCGCAAGGTGTGCACGTTCTGCGTCGACAAGGTGGTCTTCATCGACTACAAGGACACCGTGCGCCTCAAGAAGTACATCTCCGAGCGCGGCAAGATCCTGCCCCGCCGGGTGACGGGCAGCTGCGCCAAGCACCAGCGGGCGCTCACGGACGCCACCAAGCGCGCCCGCGAGATCGCCCTGATGCCTTACGTCATCGAGTGACCTCCCGGCGTCCTGCCCCCGCGGGCAGGACGCCTTCCCTTTGGGCCCGCCGCAGGAGACGCCACGCCCCATGAACCCCACCATGCTCGAGCAAGTCATCCAGGAGGCGGAGCAGGCCCTCGCCGCCGCGGCCGATGTGTCGGCGCTGGAGGCCTGGCACCTGCGCTACTTCAGCAAGGAGCGGGGCGAGATCCCCGAGCTGCTGCGGCGCATCCCCCAGCTGCCCCCCGCCGAGCGGAGCACCGTGGGCAAGGCGCTGCACCAGGGCAAGCAGGCCCTCGAAGCGGCCTACGACCGGCGCCATGCCGAGCTGACGGCGGCGGCCCTCGACGCCCAGCTCGCGGCTGAGCGCCTCGACGTGACGCTGCCGGCCCGGCGGCTCGCCACGGGGCACGTCCACCCGGTCATGGCCGTCAAGGACGAGCTCATCAGCATCTTCGAGCACTTCGGCTTTACCTTGGCCGAGGGCCCCGAAATCGAGGACGACTGGCACAACTTCACGGCGCTGAACACGCCTGCCGACCACCCCGCGCGCGACGCGCAGGACACCTTCTACCTGCCGGGCGGCATGCTGCTGCGGACGCACACGTCCTCGGTGCAGGTCCGCGCGATGATGAGCCAGCAGCCCCCGCTGCGGCTGATCATGCCGGGCCGGGTCTACCGGCGGGACGAGGTCACCAAGCGCCACTACCCGATCTTCCACCAGCTCGAGGGCCTGATGGTGGGCCCCGGCGTCCACATGGGTCACCTGAAGGGGCTGCTGACGACGATGCTGCGGGAGCTGTTCGGGCGCGACCTCGCCGTGCGGCTGCGGCCGAGCTTCTTCCCGTTCACCGAGCCCTCCGCCGAGGCCGACGTCCAGTGCGCCTTCTGCGCAGGCAGTGGCTGCAGCACCTGCTCCCAGAGCGGCTGGATCGAGCTGTGCGGGGCCGGCTTGGTCGACCCCAACGTGCTGTCGGCCGTGGGCCACGACCCCAAGGCCGTCACCGGCCTGGCCTTCGGCCTCGGCATCGACCGCGTGGCGATGCTGCGCTACGGCTTCAACGACATCCGCCACCTCTGGGAAAACGACGCGCGCTTCCTGCAGCAGTTCTGACGCCCGGGCGCCCCGCCCTGACCGACGCGAGGTACAGTCTCCCATGCGCATCCCTCTCTCCTGGCTCAACGAGCTGCTCTCCGCCCCGCTCGCGCCTGAGGCGGTGCGGGACACGCTGCTGCGCGTGGGGCTGGAGGTCGAGTCCCTCGAGCACACCGCGCCCGGGCTCGAGACCGTCGTCGTGGGCCAGATCGTGGCGATCGAGCGGCACCCGAACGCCGACAAGCTGCGCGTCTGCCAGACGGACGTCGGCGAGGGCACGCCGCTGCAGATCGTGACGGGCGCGACCAACGTCGAGCTGCACGACCTGATCCCCGTGGCCCGGGTGGGCTCGAACCTGCCGGGCGACAAGCGCATCGAGGCCGCCAAGCTGCGCGGGGTGGAGTCCTTCGGGATGTACTGCTCGCTCGCCGAGCTCGGCCTGCCGCCCGGCGAGGACGGGGTGCTCGTGCTGCCGCCCGACACGCCCATCGGCCTGCCCATCGCCGCCGCGATGAAGCTCGGCGAGCCCGTGCTGGAGCTGGCCATCACCGCCAACCGGCCCGACCTGCTCTGCGTCGAGGGCGTGGCCCGCGAGCTGGCCGTGGGCACGCCAGGCATCAGCTTCAACCGCCCGGAGATGCCCCTGATGGCCCAGGGCCCCGCGGCAGGCATCACGCTCGGCACCGTCGACGCCGACCGCTGCCCCATCTACCGCGGCCTGACGCTGCGCGGCGTGAAGGTGGGCCCCTCGCCCGAGTGGCTGGTGGAGCGGCTCGTCAGCTGCGGCCTGCGCAGCATCAACAACGTGGTGGATGCCACCAACTACGTCATGCTGCTGACGGGCCAGCCCACCCACGCGTTCGACGCGGGCCGCATCGCCGGCGGCCAGCTCACGGTGCGCCCGGCCGCGAGCGGCGAGACGCTGGAGACCCTCGACGGCGTCAAGCGCCAGCTCGTGGCGGAGGACCTCGTCATCGCCGACGCCGAGCGCGCCCTGGTGGTGGCTGGCGTGATGGGCGGGCGAGACGCCGAGGTGGGCGAGCAAACCACCGACGTGTTCCTCGAGTGCGCCTGCTTCGAGCCCTCGGGCGTGCGCCGCACGGCGCGCCGGCTGGGCCTCTCCACCGACTCCTCTTACCGCTTCGAGCGCGGCACGGACCCGGACGGCACGACGCGCGCCCTGGCCCTGCTCGTGGACCTCGTGATGAAGGTCGCGGGCGGCACGCCCGACGGCGGCCCGGTCGAGGCGCAGGCCGCCGGGTTCCCCCAGCCCCGCACCTTCGCGTTTCACCTCGACGCCATCGAGCGGCTGCTCGGCCTTGCGGTGCCGAACCCGGAGGTCGAGCGCATCCTGAAGGGCCTCGGGTTCCTGCTCGCCCGCCACACGGACGGCGTCTTCGAGCTGAACTCCTACGACGTCGTGGCGCCCGGCTGGCGCTGGCACGACACCACGCGCGAGGTGGACCTCGTGGAGGAGGTCGCCAGGCACTGGGGCTACGACCGCATCCCCTGCGTGCTCCCGGAAGCCCAGCCGCGGCCCGTGCAGCCTCCTTCGGTGGCGCTCGAGCGCCGCGCCCGGGCGATCGCCACGGCGCTGGGCCTCACGGAGGTGATGACCCGCTCGCTCACGACGGCCGAGGCGGAGGCGCTGGCTGGCGTGAAGGGCACGGACCACGTGCTGCTGTCCGACCCCCTCAAGGAGATGGCGGCGATGCGGACCTCGCTGCTGCCGAGCCTGCTCGAGGTGCTGCGCTACAACCGCTACCAGGGCTGCAGCCAGCTCGGCGTGTTCGAGCTGGGGCGCACCTACCACCGCCAGGCGGACGGCTCGCACCGCGAGCGCCGCTGGCTGGGGGCAGCCCTGATGGGCTCGCTGTGGAGCGGTCTCTGGCTGCCGGAGCACGTGCCTGCGCCCCTGGCCGCCGACTTCGCCTACGCCAAGGGCCTGCTCGAGGCCGTGGTGCAGCGGCTCGAGGTCGAGGGCGCCGTGACGCTGGTGCCCGCCGACGACGTCGCGGGGCTGCACCCGGGGCGGACGGCGCGCGTGCATATCGGGGGGCGCGAGGTGGGCGTCCTCGGCGAGCTTCACCCGCGCGTGGCGCAAGACTACGACCTGCCTGCAGGGCAGCCCGCCGCGGCCTTCCTGCTGGACCTCGACGCGCTGGCCGAGCAGCCGGCGCCCCCCCGCCGGTTCCGCATGTTCTCCCGCCAGCCCGCGATGCTGCGAGACCTGGCCGTGGTCGTGCCCGCCACGCTCTCGGCCCAGGAGGCCCTCACGGCCATCCGCGAGGTGGGCGGGGCGCTGCTGGAGCGCATCACGATGTTCGACCGGTATGCGGGCCCCGGCATCCCCGACGGGCACGTGAGCCTGGGCTTCAGCCTGGCGTACCGCAGCGCGGACCGCACGCTCACCACCGCCGACGTCGACCCGGTGCATCAGGCCATCGTCGACCGGCTGCACACCAGCTTCGGCGCCGTCCTGCGCGCGTGAGGCCCTAGGAGACCCGCGATGGCTGGGCGCAAGCTTCCCCCGGAACAGAATTTTTTCAGCATGTTGCTGGGCAAGCTGGGGCTTGGCAGCGCCCCGCCACCGCGGAAGAAGCGGCGCAAGCGGGCCATCACGGAGAGCCTGGCCGGCGCCGACGTGGCGGGGGAGGCGCGGTCCCCGTTCGCGGACTACGGCGCCCACTCGGGGCTGATGGAGGGCGCACAGGATGCGCCCGAGCCCGTGTTCGAGGGCCCGGACCCCACAGCCTTCAGCCCGGCGGCCGTGCCGGCGGCGCCCGCCCCGATCGCCTCCGGCGGCCGGCTCTTCGAGGAGGCCGCCCTGGACAGCTCGCTCGACGCGCTGTTTTCTGGGCTGGAGTCGGGGCTCGGGAGCGCTGTCACGATGCCGCCTGAGACCTCGTCGTTCGCGCCGCCGGCTCCTGCCCCGGCGCCCGCGCCGGAGCCCCCCACGCCCGTGAAGGCCCCACGAGAGCCCCTGTTCGACGAGTTCGGGCTCTCCGCGCCGGTGCCCATCCCCCAGGCGACCCCTGCAGGCCCGACGCCACCGGCCCCGGGCTCCTCCCGCGTGATCCACGCGCCCATCGTGGCCGCGATGCCCGCCCCGGCGCCGCCGCCCCCTGCACCGCAGCCGGTGGCGGCGCCCCCACGGCCGACGCCTCAGGCGGTGCCAGGCGCGCTGCGGGCTGCCCCGGCCCTGGCGGGAGCCCCGGCCGACGCCCTTCAACTGGCCCGCGGCGTGGACCTGCAGGCCCTGCTCGGCGCCGTCGCGGCGGCCCCAGGCGTGGGGGGCGCGCTGCTCGTCGGCCACGACGGGCTGCTCATCGCGGCGCGCCTCCCGGGCGGGGTGGATGCCGAGACCCTCGGTGCTCAGGCCTGCGCAACCTTCACGGGCGTCGACGGCCAGACGGGCCGCCTCGGGCAGGGCGCGCTGCGCCGGATGTTCCTGGAAACGGCCGGTGGCGCGATGTTATTGACCGCTGCCGACATGGGTATCTTAGTCGTGGTGTCGCGGGACGGCCAGCAGATGGACCTGGCCGCCGTGGTGGGGGCCATCGCGGCACACCTCGGACCGGGCGCTTGAACCACCGCCGGTGAGGGATCGCCGGCGCCCGGCCCCGGATGATGATCGATAACACCCACGGACTCGGTGGAGGAGAAGCTCGATGGCCCTGGTAAAGATGAAGTTGGGGGAGATCCTCCTCAACGCCAACCTCGTCACCGAGAACCAGCTCAAGAAGGCCGTCGAAATCCAGAAGGAGACCAAAGAGTCTCTCGGGATGATCCTCATCAAGCAGGGCTACATCTCGGAGGCGTCGATCAAGGACGCCCTCGAGCTTCAGTACGGCCTGCGCTACGTCAACCTCCGCAAGATCAAGGTCGCGCCGGAGGTGCTCAAGATGGTGCCGGAGAACCTGATCCGGCAGCACCTCATCATCCCGATCCAGTTCGCGAACAACAGGCTCACGCTCGCGATGGTCGACCCGACCAACCTGATCGCGATTGACGACGTCCGCTTCCTGCTGAAGGGCGTGGCGGTCCAGCCCGTCATCATCACGGAAGACGAGTACTACGACTTCCTCGACAGCCAGTTCAAGGTCGAAGTCGATGACATGAACAAGGCCGGCCTCGACGAGCTCATCAGCTCGCTGACGGACGAGGACGACATGGAGCTCGTCGACGATGACGACGAGAACAACCTCTCGGCCGTGGACCTGGAGCGGCAGGGCAACGACGCCCCCGTGATCCGGCTGGCCAACACGATCCTCACCAACGCCCTCGGCTCCGCCCGCAAGGTCTCGGACATCCACATCGAGCCGCAGGCCACGGGCATCGTCGTCCGCTTCCGGCAAGACGGCGTGCTGCACAAGCAGATGGACCTGCCTAGCAAGATCCTGCCGGCGCTGGTCTCCCGCTTCAAGATCATGTCGAACCTCGACATCGCCGAGAAGCGCCTGCCGCAAGACGGCCGCATCAGCGTGAAGTTCAAGGACAAGGAGATCGACTTCCGCGTCTCCACCTTGCCCTCCAAGTTCGGCGAGAAGATCTGCATGCGGATCCTCGACAAGTCGAACACGGGCGTGCCGCTCGACAAGCTGTTCATCTTCGAGAACGACTTCAAGACCGTGAAGGAGATGGTCAACCGCCCGTTCGGCATCATCTTCGTGTGCGGCCCGACGGGCTCCGGCAAGACCACGACGCTCTACTCGATCCTCGCGGACCGCAACACGCCCGATGTGAACATCTCGACCGCCGAGGACCCCATCGAGTACGACTGCCCGGGCATCACGCAGTGCCAGGCCAAGCCCGAGATCGGCTACACCTTCGCCCGGATCCTGAAGGCCTTCCTTCGGCAAGATCCGGACATCATGCTCATCGGTGAGACGCGCGACAAGGAGCTCGCCAAGATCGCCATCGAGGCCGCGCTGACGGGCCACCTCGTGTTCACCTCGCTGCACACGAACGACGCCCCCGGCGCGATGATGCGCCTCGACGAGATGGGCGTGGAGGGCTTCTTGACGGCGGCGGCGACCATCGGTGTCATCGCCCAGCGCCTGGTGCGCCGCGTGTGCGGCAAGTGCTCCGTCGAGTACACGCCCGACCAGGCGACCATCGACTTCGTGGGGCTGAAGTACGACCCGAGCCAGCCGCTCACGATGCGCAAGCACAGCCACGACGGCTGCCCCGACTGTGTGAAGGGTTACTCGGGGCGCATGGGCGTGTACGAGATTATGAAGATGACGGACGCCATCCGCGAGGTCGTGGCCCGCGGTGGCGGCGCCGCCCTGATCCGCTACGCGGCGAAGCAGTCCGGGATGGTCCAGCTCAAGGACTACGCGCTCAAGCTCGCGCTGCTCGGCCACACGGACATCGACGAGGTCATCCGGGTGTGCTTCTCGGACGAGGGCTCGGCCAAGCTGTGCCCCACCTGTCGCAACGAGGTGGGCGACGACTACATCAAGTGCCCGTTCTGCTCCACCAACCTGCGAATGGTCTGCCTCAAGTGCAACTCCCGCATCGAAGAGGGCTGGAAGGCCTGTGCCCTGTGTGGCACGCCGGCGCCGAGCGCGACCGGCGCGTGAAGCCTGCTGGCTGGCACCCCTGACCGAAAGGACCCGACACCGCCATGTATATGGAAGAACTGCTGCAGATGGTGTTCGACCGGGACGGGTCGGACCTCCACATTGCAGCCAATGTGCCCCCGATCATCCGCATCAACGGCAAGCTGACCAAGACGGACTACGAGCCGCTGACGGGTGAGGACACGCAGCGCCTCATCTTCTCGATCCTCACGAACGAGCAGCGCAAGCAGCTCGAGCAAACCTACGAGCTGGACTGCTCCTACGGCGTCGTCGGCCTGGGCCGCTTCCGCGTCAACTCCTTCAAGAGCAAGGGCAACTACGCGGCGGTGCTTCGAACCATCAACTCGAAGGCACCCAAGATGGAAGACCTCAACATGCCGCCGATCGTGAACGAGCTGACGCACAAGCCACGCGGCATGGTGCTGGTGACGGGTCCCACGGGTTCCGGCAAATCGACGACGCTGGCCGCGATGATCGACCACCTCAATACCACTCGAAGCCTGAACATCATCAGCCTCGAAGACCCGATCGAATTCGTTCACCCGAGCAAGCGCAGCCAGGTCGTGCAGCGCGAGCTCGGTACGCATATCTCGAGTTTCGCCGATGGCGTCCGCGACTCGCTGCGTGAGGATCCCGATGTCATTCTGGTCGGCGAGCTGCGCGACGCCGAAACGATCTCCATGGCCATGACGGCCGCGGAAACGGGCCATCTCGTGCTCGGCACGCTTCACACCACGAGCGCAGTAAAGTCCGTCGACCGAATTATCGATGCGCTGCCGTCGGATCAACGCGAGCAGACGAAGAGCTTCTTGTCGCACAGTCTGCATGCGGTCGTCACGCAGAATCTCGTAAAGACGCCTGATGGCCGCCAGCGCCGTGCCATCGTCGAAATCATGGTGATGAACCGCGCTATCGCCAAGCTCATCACGACGGAGCAGACGCACCAGATACCCGCGCAGCTCCTGACAGGCAAATCTCAGGGCATGCAGCAGATGGACCAGGCGCTGCTCGATGCAATCAGCGCAAAGC
>JAYKHR010000128.1:0-10776 GCA_035285125.1 Candidatus Sericytochromatia bacterium
ACTTCCGCCGCAGGGGGCGCGGGGCCTCCGGCCAGCCGCAGGCTGCCCAGGACGCCGGCACCAAGCCCCACGCCAAGGCCGACCACCAGGGGCGCAAGCCAGGTGGTGCGGCCTGGAGAGGGGACCCCGACGGGCGTGGTGGCCGGGGCGGGCGCGAGTGGAAGCGCCCACAGGATCTGCAGGGCTGTGAGGTCGGCCCCGCACTGACCGCAGGGTCCGGTGAGGGGGGCGGCGCGGCCACAAGCGGGGCAAGTCGGGACGGGTGGGGTTGTCATCCGGAAAGCTCGAGGGGGATGTTCTGCGCCCGAAGGTCCAGGCGGCGTACAACAGCCATTTTGCCGCTGATGGCGGGTCAGGCAAGTCCTGCCCTCGGGCTCTTACCCTGGAGGGCGGATGCATAATCAATTAGGCAACACGGGGCTTGATCAAAATGGGGAATTGGCAGAGAGGGGTTATGAGATGGAGATCGGGGTCTTGCATCATACGTTTGCCTGGGGGGCCAGCGGCGAGATGGCGGTGGGGCCACCTTGCCCTGCTGGCTGGCCCGCTTTACCGAGAACGTTTGGGCGATGTTGCGCGGGGGCTGCTTGCTGGGGCTGAACGGCGAGGCGCTGCCGTGAAGCCCTCCGCCGCTCAACGCAGCCGCCCCGACCCCATCCGCTTGTCGTCGTAAGGCCGCAGGTCCACGATGCCCTTGCACGCCGGGTAGTTCGAGCACCCCAGGAAGATGGTCTTGTCGGAGAACCGTCGGCGCGGCTGCGGCTTGCTCCCGCACTCCGGGCAGCGCATGGTCGGGGTGGACTCGACGAGGACCTTGGCGTCGGCCTCGCCCATCGCGCGCTTGTAGCCGCACTCGCAGCCCAGGAACGGGGTCCCGAAGTCGAAGCTGAGGGACATCACGCCACGACACTTGGGGCAGGCCAGCCGCATGGTGTGCTCCGGCTTGAAGGTGTCATCGAACAGGTGGCCGCAGGCCACGGAGAACAGCTGCTTGCTGGCGCCCGGCATCCGTGCGGTGGCCCAGCCGATGCCCCCTGTCGGCTTGCCGATGGGCAGCGCCAGGATGCCTTTGGCCATGGCAAAGGGTCTGATCGCGCCGCGCTCGTCCTTGCGGTAGGTCACCCCGCCCTGCAGCCCGGCGCGTGGCTCGGTCGGGAGGATGGCCAGCTTGGTGCTTGCCTTCAGGCCGCCGTAGTAGGCCGCCACCTCGGGCGAGAAGGCCAGCTGGGGCTCGCGGGCGATGAACAGGGCCGGCAGGACGACCTCGTTGAGGCCGTTGGCAGCCTCGATGGCTCTCGTGACGTCACCCAGCCGGGCGGTGTGATCCTCAATGACCTTCCAGGCCGAGACCACCTCGAACCGTTCCTGGATCAGGTCCAGGAACCTTCGCCAGTAGGCGCTCGTGGGAGCCAGCCGCCGGATGAGGTCCATGTTGCCCACGATGACGAGCCGCTGCTGGGCGCGCGACATCGCCACGTTCAGGAGGTTCTCGGCGCTGTCGCCCGTGAAGAACTGCTGGGCCTTGGTGGCGTCATGGGCCGTGAGATCCACGACCACCGTGTCTTGCTGGGCGCCCTGGGACTTGTGGATCGTGCTCGCTTCGAAGCGCATATGGGGCTCGCTGAGGTCGCGCGTGAGGGAGACGAGCAGCGTGGATTGGGCCTTGAAGGGCGTCAGCAGCAGGTTGGTGGGCCCGAGCCAGTCGGGGTGCCGTTCCTTCAGGCAGGCCAGCAGCCAGGGCGTGTAGGGGTGGTAGTAGGACTGGTAGCGCGTGCTGTACCAGGACGTGGGGCACAGCGAGCCCACGTCGAGCAGCTTGGGCTTGGTCCCCGCGGGTCGGACGGCTGCCGTCACCAGCCGGCTCTCGTAGCTCAGGTCGCTCACGATGGACCCGATGGCCTCCGTCATGCGGTACTGGTCCGTCAGCATCGAGACGAAGGGCGGCAGGCTTCCTGCCTGGAGCTTCGGCTTGACCTCGAAGTGGTCGAAGATGTTTCGCCCGAACCACCGCTGGGCGTCGGGTTCGTCGGACACGCAGACCGGAGGCAGCTGCAGGAAGTCGCCCGCGTAGATGAGGTGCTGGGTGGCCTGGGCGGCTCCCGCGAAGGCGAAGGCCAGGGAGACCATCGAGGCCTCGTCGATCACGACGACGTCGAACTCTCGGGTGGCGAGGGTCTCGCGCACGACGAGGGCGGCCAGCGTCGCCGCCACGCACGGGGCGTTGAGGACCTGGTCATCTTCCAGGCCCTCTGCGAGGTTGGTCATCCTCGCCTGTTGCTCACGAAATCGGTCGAGGGTCTTGATGTCGCTGTCTGCCAGCTCCGATCGGGACCGACCCATTCTGCGGTTGAGGTCTGCGAGCGCTTGCTGGTCCTCCCGCCAGGCCTTCGCGTCTTCGGGGTGCCTCCGCTCCACGTAGCCGGAGGCGGTGTGCGCCTCAACCTCTTCGCTCAGAGAAACGCCCACGCGAAAGACCTGAGCGAGTGCTTGGGCTGGCCCCATCGCCCGGCGCGTGGCCTTCACCAACTCGTCGACGGCCACGTTGGAGTTCGAGAGCAGCAGGCAACTGCGCCCCTGCCCCAGGTGCTCTGCGATAACGGTCCCTAACGTGTGGGTCTTGCCCGTGCCGGGCGGCCCCCACAGCAGGTGCACCTGTTGCCCCACCAGGTTGCGGAAGGCGCTGGCCTGGGGAGCGTTCAGGCCGCTTTCGGGGGCAGGAGGCAACTGAGTTTCACCGCGCTGAAGCGGGTTTCCACCAAGGACCGCAGCGAGGGGTGGGGGTGGCCGCCTGAGCACCTGGTCGAGGTGCTCCTCCAGCTTCTTGAGGATGTGGGTGGCGTCGAATTCGATGCGCAAGGGACCGGCTGACAGCTTGGAGAGCTCGACCTTGGACGCGACCATCAGGTTGTTGTCCTCGCAGCTTAGCACGTCGACCTGCACCGGCTTGACCTCGTTCGAGACGCGAAATTTCAGCCCCGTGCCAATCGGGAACTTCACCACCTCAACCAGGGTCAGGCGATAGACGAGACTTCCCGGGGTCGGGGTGACCAGCTCGACCTTGTCGATGGTGATCCACTGGGCCGTCTTGCGCTTGCTCTGGGCTGCCCTCTCCTGCTCCACGGCCCGTTTAAGGTCTTTGAGGAAGTTGGTCGAGTCGGTCACGGCGGTCACCTTGGTGTGTCGGGGGCAGGGCGCTGCTGCTACATCGCGGGGCAGGCCACCTCGCGATGTGGTCGGCCCTGCTCGGCGGATGTTGAATGCTGGTTTCTTTTTTGGACACTGCCTCCGTCTTTGTACCCTAGCCAACGAGGCTGCTCAGGGAATGATTGACGTCTGGCCTGGGTGACGCCGCCGACAACTCAGGTGGAAAGTATGCGAGGGGTGGATCGGGGAAGCCCCACTCTGCGGCCGGGCTGCTCTAAGGGTGGTCTGGCGATTAGCCAGCTGTCCGCGAGCCCACCTGAGCCGTGCGGCCCGTAAACGGTCAGCCCACCAGCGATCCCGGCGAAGGGAAGGCATGCCCTCCCCCCGCCACGAGTACCTGGTCGACGTGTGCCGCGAGGCCCCACAGCTGGTCATGGATCTGCTGCGGTTGCACGGCGTGAAGGTCCCTGCGTCCTCAACGGCCCGTGTGGTCGAGGCAGGCCCGCCACCGCGCACCCGTCGATCTGGTCGTGCTGGCCCCTGACCCCGCCGTGGCCACCTGGGCGCGGTAGCCCTTCGCCTTCGGCTCTCCGGGGATGCTCCGGCCGCTGGTCGTGGGGCCGGAGGAACTGCCGCCCATCGCCGTCCGCGAGCTTGCTGAGGCAAACCCGCACCTCGCCATCCTGGCGGCTGTGGCGCACTGCCGGGAGGCCGAGGAGCTGGCGCACCTGGAGCTGGCCCTGGAGGCCCTGAGCGGGTTGCCCGCGCCGTCCACCCTCGCCTCCACCAAGTACCCGGGAGCCCCCCTCGACGCGCGCTTCCGGGCGTTGCCGGAGGTCCAGATGAAGTTCGACCCGATCGAGTTCTATCCGCAGGTGCGCGCCTACGTGGAGGAACTGCGTTCCGAGGGCCGCCAGCAAGAGGCCCTCCGTGTCGTGCTGCGCCAGCTGGGCCGCCGCATCGGCTTGCCGGGGCCGGAGGTGCAAGGACAGCTCGAGGCGCTGACGACGGAGCAACTGGAGGACCTGGGGGAGGCGCTGCTGGATTTTGCGCAGCCGGAGGACCTGACAGGCTGGCTCGCAGCACACGGCAGGGCCTGAACCCTCACTCCGCGAACGCATCCCTCTCGATCGCCTCCAACTCCCCCACCTCCGCTTCCGTCAGCCGCGCTAATGCCCCCTTCCGCCGCGCCTTCGGCTGCCTGTCCCGATTCTGCCGCACAAAGGTGTTGAAGTCGCCCGCCTGGCGGTCTGTCAGCCCCCCGGCGCCTCCAACCACGCCGCCACGGCGCGCGTGAAGGCCGCGAAGTCGTCCAGCCGGGTGGTCGCAAGGGCGTGCACCGCGCGCCAGTCGAGGGCCCGGTAGTGGTGCACCGCCAGGTTGCGGAAGCCCACGGCCCGCCGCAGCCGGGACGCCAGGTCCGGCTCCAGCACACCGGCCTCGGCCAGCGTGTCGAAGGTGGCGCCCATCGTCTCGGGCACCGGCAGCGCCAGGTCCGCCACGAGGTGGGCACCCACGTCCACGCACAGCTGGATGGCCCGGGTCAGGTTCAACGACACGATGTCCTGCGCATCGACATCCGCCGCCAGCGCCTCGGGGGACGCGGGGCAACGGGCCTGCACCCGGGCGACTGCCCGGCGCAGAGACTCCAGCTTGGCCTCGATCACGTCCCGGTCCAACGGAGCCTCCGGGCCGCCAGGATGCGGCGGCGGTAGGGCAGGAAATCGGCCTGCTCCCGCAGGTGGCGGATGATCAGGGCCGCGAAGGCCTCGGGGCTCCCGAGCAGGCGCACGCCCGTCGTCAGGATCTGCCCGAGCAGCGGTTCACCGACCGTTTCGAGGTCCACCAGATCGATCGGACGGCCCGTCGCCGCAGCCAGTTGCTCCACCAACTCGAGGCGCTCGGCCGGCGTCAGCCCAGGGTGGGCCTCCACCGCCAGGTCCACGTCGCTCTCGGGGCGCGCCGTGCCTCGCCCGGCTGAGCCGAACAGGACTGCGGCGGAAAGGCCAGGCCACCTCCCCAGGACCTCCCGGATGGAGGCCAGCAGGCACGGATCGGGCGCGGAACTTGGCTGGGCCACGGGGCCTCCGGGGGCTGGGGCTTCCTGGATCATACCACCCGAAGGAGGCAGCGACTCGTGGCCCAGGGCCGCGCCGATGCCGGCCATCGGGACCTGGTTGTCGACCATGAACGAAGCCAGGGGAGCTTGAGCCGGGGTGGCGTCGACGTTCCCACCACCTCCTGAGGCTGGACCGGCTCTTGAACAACAAGTTTCGCCACGGCACGCAAGTTTTCCCTGGTTTTAACGACGAGACATTCAGGATTTAACTCGCGTCATCACGAAAGTCTTAAGAGACGGGTTCCATGAGAGTTCTCGCGTTCGTCCTTGCTGCATCGACCTTGCTGGCAGCGTGCGGTTCAAGCCCGGCGGTTGGCACGTTGAGCCCCGCTGAGCGGTTGGCGGCTCAAGCCAACCGGAAAAAGGCGGTCAAGACCGCGCTGGATCAGGCCTCGTACGAGGCCGGCTTGGCCTTTGGAAAGGCAAAGGCTTCCGGAAAGGCGTCGCGAACGCAACTCAAGCAAGGCGTGCCGGACCAGTATTCCTTCGCTTGCGGCTATGCCCTGGGGTTGATGTTGGGGGCGCTGGCATCCTACGACCGGTTGGATGCCAGCTTCAATGCCGAGCAGTACAGGGGCTTCGCTGACATCCAGTGGCGGGCGATGAAGGATGCCCACACGGCCATCAAGAACAACCCGGAGTTGGCCCAGAAGGCGGCTGTCGTTCTCGGGATGCTTGAGGGCGGCATGAGAAACTATGGCTCCATTCAAGGGTCATTCAACGCCAGCCAATGGAAGACCTTTGCCGATGCGAACCGGAACGTGTTGGAGGCTGCGGCTGAAGCGTTGCACGAGCTGACGAAGTAAGACGCGCACCCTGATGGGCGGCTGGCTCGAAGCCGCCGCGCCGTCGGAGAGCTGTCCGACTTGCCGCTGCTCGGTCGGCGCATCGGCTTGCCAGGGCAAGAGGGGCTAGCCCAGCCAGAGGCCCTGACCACGGCGCAGCTGGTTCGAGCCTCGGGGGTGACGTCGGGCGACGTCACGTGACGGCGGCTGGAGCTCGCTGCCCTCTTGCGTGGCCGCTCCGGTCAGCCTGGGTGCAAAGCGGGGCACCCTCCCTCCAGCCGCCCCCCCCAGCCGGCGGGCACCCTCAGGGCCCCAGCTGCGCGCGCGGCACCTGCTTGACCTGGTTGTGGCCGGCATCCGCGATGTGCAGGTTCCCTGCCGCGTCGAAGGCCAGGGCCCGGGGCGAGTGCAGGCTGGCGTCCACGCCGCGGCCGTTGAAGACCCGCCCGCCCTCGCCGGCCAGGGTGGTGATGATGCCGGAGGCGGCATCCACGCGCCGCACCCGGTGGTTGGAGGCGTCTGCGATGTAGAGGTGGCCCGCCTCGTCCAGCGCCAGGCTGGTTGGGAAGTTCAAGCCGGCTGCCGTGGCCGGGCCGCCGTCGCCCGCGAAGGTGCCGCCTGCGGCAGGGGTGCCGGCGACGGCCGTGACCGTCCCGGCTGCGGTCCGCCGGTAGACGACGCCATCCAGCACGTCGCAGTAGTACAGCGAGCCGTCGGGGCGTGGCAGCAGCCCGAGGTAGGCGCCCACGGCCTTGCGCGGCACGAGTTCGGTGACTGCGCCGTCGGCGACCCGCACGACCCGACCGGCCATCGGCATGATCGGGGAGTCTGAGACGATCAGGCCGCCAGCGGCATCGCGAGCGACCTGCAGGGGCTCAAGGCCGTCGGGCAGGGCGATGGCCTCGAGCCCCCCCGCGGCGCTGACCTCAAGCGCGCGGAAGCTCGCACTCAGCAGCAGCCCGCCGTCGGCCGTGGGCTGGATCGCGGTGCAGATGCCGAGGGCCACCTCCAGGGCAGAGGTCGTGGGGGCGCCCCCCTCTGCCTCGCCCGGCTGGACCCCGTTGCCAGCGACCCGGTGGTACAGGCCGTCAGCCTCCCGCCGCCACACGATGCCGTTGAGGCCGTCGGCCACCAGCAGCTGGTCCCGGGCGTCGAAGGCCAGGGCCGTCGGGTGGTTGAGCAGCAGCTGGTCGCCACGCAGGCCCTGGCCCGGCTCCCACTGGATCCCGGCCACCCGCTCGAAGCTGCCCGTGGCCAGGGTGTAGCGCCAGACTTGCCCGGGGATGTCCGAGGCGACCCACACGGCCTCCGCGTTGGCCGTGAGGCCGTTGGGGGTGGGCACGGCAGACAGGTCGAGCAGCTGGCGCCAGGCCCCGTCCTTGAAGCCGTGCAAGGCGCTCCCACCGTGGGCGTACAGCACGCCGCCCGGGGCGGCCGCCAGGTGGTGGGGGCTGCGAAACGGGCGGGGGGGGATGTCCGGGGCCGCCACCAGCGCATCGCCCTCGACGCGGGCGAACCCCTCGCGGCCGAAGCTGGCGACCACCTGCCCACCGGGACCGGGAGCCGAGGCCAGCTTCTCCGGCGTTCGGAGCTGGCCCGCCAGCGGGAGGGGCGTCAGGCTGCCATCGGCCTCGAGGCGGTAGGCCCCCTCCGAGCACGCGAAGATGCACCTGCCCTGGGCGTCCACGGCGATGGCATGCGGCTCGGTGATGGGGGCCTCTGGCCCGGGCGTGCCCTTCGCGATGGCCGCTCCCCCCTGCACGGGGGGGCTGAACAGGGCGTTGGCCACCACCGGGCGGCTGCCAGCCACGGTCGTGATGAGGCCGCTGCGCGCGTCGATGCGCCGGATGCGGTGGTGCTGCTGGTCGCAGAAGAAGAGGTTGCCCGCGGCATCCGCCGCCAGGGCGCTCGGCGCGTGGAGGGTCGCCTCCAACGCGGGCCCGCCGTCGCCGAGGTCGGCCCCGTCGCGGGCCGTCGCCCCTCCCTCCGGGCCCTCGCCGGCAAAGGTCCGGATGGTGCCGTCGGGGGCGATGCGGCGGATGCGGCTGGCCCACTCCTCGGCCACGTACAGGCTGCCGTCCGGCAGGGCCAGCAGGCGGTGGGGGGCGGACAGGGGCACCTGCAGGGCGGGCAGGCCCTCCCCCAAGTTGCTGAGGCCCGCCACCAGCAGGCGCTCCACGTAGCGCAGCTGGGCATCAAGGCGGTCGTTGCCGGCGCGCAGGGCGTCGACCTGTTGCAGCACCGCCTCCGTGGTGAGGCTGGCCGGCCGGGCGTCGCCCGGCAGGGCCGCGGCAACCTTGTCGCGCGTCTCTGCCGCCACGTCGCCCGGCAGCCGGTCGAGCGTCTGCTGGGGGTCTGCCTGCGGGGCCACGAACTTCCCCAGGATGTACGCCGTCGTCAGCGTGCTGAAGAGATCGGCCTCCACCACCTGGCTGCGCGCGTCGCGGGGCGCCACCGCCTGGATGGCGCCGGCCCCGCCGGCGAGTGGCGCCACGACGATCAGGTTGCGGGCCGGCAGCACGGCGTCGAACCGGAAGGCGCCCGCGGCGTCGGTCTGCGTGGCGAGGGGCTTCCCGGCGGCATCCAGCACCGGCGCGCCCGTCGCGTCTCGCAGCTCGACGCGCGCGTTCGGGAGGGGCTGCTGCACGATGGCACCCCCTTGCAAGAGGCGGAAGCGCCCCGCGGGGGTCACCAGCGAGCCGCCCTGATCGGACACCAGCGAGCCGCCCTGGTCCGACACCAGCGTGGCGGGGACCCGCAGCCTGCCGACCAGGGCAAAGCTGCCAAGAGCGATCGCGCCAGCGCTCAAGGCACCCCCGTTGTTGGACAACACCCCCGCCCCGGTCGCGCCCGGCGACGAAGGGCCTGTCGCGGTGCTGTCTCGTTTCGCCGCGGGGGCGGGGGCTTTGGGACGGGCTGCCAGGGGCGCTGAGCCCACCTGGCAGCCAACCAGGGCCGCCAGCACCCCGGCTGTGGTCGTCAGCAGCCACCCGCGCATGGAACCCACCCCCCCCGACGCCACATGCCCGCTGGTACCGCGCCTGTAATGGCCCCGCCCGCTGAAGCGTAGGTCGTCGGTAGGACAAGTCTTGGGGGTGGCTTAACCTTTCCTTTAGCTGGGCTCGCGGTGGACCTGACAACTCCACGGGCTGGAGCCTCTACAAGACCTCTGGACTCTTTTGCTGTATGGAGACTTCAAGATGGCTAACAAACGCGGGGCATACGACTTGCGGGCCGCTTCGGGGAGCGTGGTGGTTGGCCTCGCCGGGGTGCTCGCGGCCACGATGCTGGTGGGCTGTGGGGCTGTGCCCGGGGCCCTGACCAACCAGGCCTCGGGGAAGCCGAGGGCGGTGCGCGTGGCCTCCGACGACACGAACCTCAGCCGGACGGATGGCGGCAAGACCGAGGTTGGCAACCAGTTTCGGGTGCGCGTCTACAGGGACAGCGCGGACGACACGAAGGTGAGGCTGGACGTGACCTACGAGGATCGCGCCACCTACTTTACCCGGCTCGGGCCGGCCCTCGAGCTCGGCGCCTGGGCCGAGGTCATCCTGGCCAGCGGCCGCAAGCAGGAGTTCCCTAAGCTCGTGCTTCAGCGGGTTTTCGGGGGCACCACGATGCACAAGGGCAGCTTCCACGTGGCGGGCGTCAGCCCGTCCGACGAGGTGCGCTCGGTGGCCCTGGCGTTCCACTACGGCGGGTTGTGGGACTCCAACGACGGCAAGAACTACGTCGTGAAGTTCTGACGGCGTCGGGCGTCGCGCCCGGGGTTGCCCCAGGGCCCCTTGTGCTGGAAGCCCAGCCTTGGAGCACCCCAGGCGCACGTCGGAGGACGCCCATGAGCCAGCTGGATGCCTTTCAGGCCGACCTCGAAGCCTGCTGCGGGATCGCGCGGGCCGCGCGGCTGTTGCCCGGCTACGACGGACACCCCGATGACGCCCTGCAGGCCCAGCTCGCGGAGGTCATCGCAGCGTTGGGCCTGGCTGCCGCGGACGGCCCCGAGGCCGAGCGGCAGCTGAGCCAGGCCCGCTGGCGCCTCCGGCGGCGGCTGATCGGGGTGGCGAGTGCGCTGGAGGCGATCGCCACGGCCCAGCTCGGGCAGCTCCACGACGCCCACGCGACCTGGTGGGATGAGCCACGGGTTATCGTGTTGCCGGGCGGGGAGGTGGCGTTCGAGCCGTCCTTCGCGCGGGGCCCGGAAGCCTCCTTCGCCGCGATGGGGGCCGGCACGGCTTACGCCGTGTGGGCCGGCTTTGACGCCCACGAGACCGCGCGGCGGGCGGGCAAGCCGCCGGCGGCTCCTCAGCCTTAGCCTTTCGGGGCGACGCCTCCGCGCGCGTCACGGGGCCTTCGCCCCCGGGGTGGCGCCGGCCGCCGCGCGCCGCGTGGGAGACGTCCCAGAGGGGGAGCTCCCGCGCAGGACCGCGCTGGCCCTCGTTCAACGCGCCACCTCACGGCAATTCAATACCTCGAGGCCTGGAGCGCGCCGCCCTGGCCGTTCCCCCTGAACACCCGGGCCGCCCCACCTCAGGCCACCCGCGTCCCCCGGGTGAACGCCGTGAGGTTGGCGAGGCACAGCCCCCGGTGCTCGGGGTGGTGCAGCCAGACCCACCACAGGGCGTCGGCCAGCGTGATCTGGTGGACGTTGCGGGGGCCCTCGAGGAAGAAGGTCCGGACCCGCTCGCCGAGGGCTGCCTCGTCGACCTCGCCCGCCTCGGGCTCCAGCCG
>JAYKHR010000129.1:0-5145 GCA_035285125.1 Candidatus Sericytochromatia bacterium
GTACCTGATGGCCCAGGTGCAGGACCTCGCGCGGGCTGATGCCCGCTACAACGCCAAATTGATTCGCTTTCTGGCCTTCCACCTCACGCCTTACGTGGCGCAGGGGAGGTTCAAGACCAAGCGGGAGTATGTTCATCACCTCAACCAGTTGGAGATCCGCACGCTACGGGGTGAGAAGGTCCGGAGCCAGGAAGAGGCCGCGATCGCGAACTACCTGGCCATCAACGGCGTGGAATACGCGTACGAGGCCTATTACAAGCGAGAAACGGCCACGGCGCTGCATTCCCAGTATCGCCCCGACTTCTACCTGCCGGAGGAGGATCTCTACCTCGAGCACTTTGCGATCGATGAGCACGGCAAGACGCCACCTTTCATCGATCAGCAGCAGTACAGCGAGGGCATCAAGTGGAAGCGCGATCTCCACAACCAATACGGCACGCGCCTCATCGAGACCTACAGCCACGAGTTCCGGGACGGGAGCGTGTTCGAGGCCCTGGAGACCAGGCTGCGGGATGCTGGCGTGACTTTGAACCCCATCTCCCTGGCGGAGTTGCTGGCGCAGACGGCTGACCAAAAAGCCGATGCCCACCCCTTCGCAAAGCTCGTGGGGAACTTCGTCAACCTGTTGAAGTCCTCCGCCAAGGACTGGGCTAGCCTGCGGGGCGCCGCGCGGGTGGCCGAGGACGGCGGGCGCTCCTTGGCTTTTCTTGACCTCGTTGAGCCCGTCTTCACCCGGTACAACGCCACGATGCGAGCCCAGAACGAGGTGGACTTTAACGACATGATCAATGAGGCCGCCCGAGCCCTGGATGCCGGCCAGTATCGATCGCCCTACCTCTACATTCTTGTCGACGAGTTCCAGGACATCTCGCTGTCCCGCGCCAACATGCTGCGGGCGTTGCTGCGCAGCCGCCCTGAGGCGGGCGTGTTCTGCGTCGGGGACGACTGGCAAGCCATCTTCCGGTTCACGGGCTCCGACATCTCCCTCACCAGCGCGTTCGATCAGCAGTTCGGTCAGGCTCGCACCGTCGCCCTCGATCTGACGTTCCGCTTCAACGACAAGATCAGCGCCTTCGCGTCTGCGTTCGTCATGAAGAACGAGGCACAGGTGAAGAAGACGATCCGCACCTTGACCCGGGCGGAGGGTCCGGCCGTCACCCTCGTGCAGCACGGCAAGGACAGTAACGAGGCGGCGATCGAGACCTGCCTGGCCGCCATTGGCGCCAGGGCAGAGGCTGGTGCGACGGTCTACATGCTCGGCCGCTATGGCTTCAACCAGCCAAAGTTGTTTTCCGAATTCCAGAGGCGACACCCAAAGCTGCGCTTGGAATACCACACGGCTCACGGCAGCAAAGGCAAGGAGGCCGACTACGCGCTGGTGCTTGATGTAAGCGAGGGCAAGCACGGCTTTCCGTCCTTGATGGACGACGACCCCTTGCTGTCCCTGGTGTTGCCGACCAGAGAGGCGTTTCCCCACGCGGAGGAGCGTCGCCTCTTTTACGTGGCGGTCACGCGGGCCCGCCACCACACCTACATCCTCGCGCCGATCCACGCGCCCTCGGTGTTTGTCCGGGAGATGCTGGAGAAGCAGGGCACCGATTATGAATTCGAGCACCTCGTTACCGCGCAAGCCTCCAAGGACTTGGCCGCGTCAGCGCCCTGTCCGACGTGTGACGGACGCCTGCTCCCCCGGGCCTCCAAGGGGGGCGAGCCTTACTATCAGTGCACGAGTCAACCCTACTGCGAGGAGCGGGCCAATGTGTGCGAGACGTGTCGCCGCGCTCCGATGGTGCGGCAACAGCAAGGTCACCGGTGTGCGGATGCAGCCTGTGGTGCGCAGGCGCAGACCTGCCCGCGGTGTGGCATCGGCCAACTCACGCTGCGCTCGGGGCGGAAGGGCGCCTTCTGGGGATGCTCGAACTACCAGCGGGGCTTGTGTGGCTACACGCAGAATGGCGCGGCGTCTCGTTGAGGCCCTGCCTTCAACCTCCGAACACTGGCAAACAAAAGTCTGCCAGCAACCGCTGTTCCGGCGTGAGCAGGGCTCGCTGCGCCTCGGCCAGCGTCGCGGCGTCGTGGCGGCGGGCCTGAAGGGCCGCTGCCATCGCACGCACGATCGTCGCGTTGTCGGCCCCGGGGGGAACCTCAAGCACCTCGTAGGGATTCATTCCGGCCTCCTGCCGACCGGTCGGGGGGCCCCCACGTCCAGCCGGGCACCCAGCGCGCGAGCCGCGCGGTTTTTTGGGGCGATCGCCAGGAGTGCCGCGAGTTGCACCTGCGCCTCCTCTGACGAGACCTCGCCGGCGTCGAGCGCCATCGCGAGCCTCGCCACGCCCACGTTGACGTGAAAGGTCCGCGCAGCCCGCGAGTCGAGCACCTCGCGCCAGCCCCCCACGAAGGCCGGCAACACCTCGTCCGGCAGTTCCTCGGCCCAGCGGAGCGCGGCCTGCTCAGCCCGGTCCCGCCACGGCGTCCAACCGCGCACGGCCTCGCAATGCGGCGCGAGCGCCCGCCAGGCCGAGGCGTTTCCGGTCTGGAGGCGCGCGAGGGCGGCCTCCACCTCCTTCAGGCAGCCCACCAGTTCCACGTGGCGGCGCTCGGCCGCTGTCTCGGCATGCACGAGAGGCCGTGCCACGGGCCGCCGCTCTCCCGTCATCCAGATGGCCACTGGCCGCGCCCAAGGGCTGTACAGGGCCGCAAGGGCGCGGGC
Source organism: Candidatus Sericytochromatia bacterium (assembly GCA_035285125.1). Taxonomy (GTDB): domain Bacteria; phylum Cyanobacteriota; class Sericytochromatia; order S15B-MN24; family JAQBPE01; genus JAYKHL01. The sequence continues at coordinate 2,711 of JAYKHR010000129.1, forward strand.
GCCGAGCCCGGAAGCGTGGGCTCCGGGGGCCTCCGCCGCTCGCTCGCCGAGCAACCGCCACAGCCCAGGCGTCAGCGACAGGCCCGCGCGCCGCGGCCACGCGAGCCCATCGCCCACCAGTTGGTGGGCCCCCCGCTCGACCAGCCACACCGTCCGCCAGGCCTCTTCGCTACTCGGGGCAGCCTCCCGCGCCACGTTCAGGCGCTGCTCGACGCGCTCGCGCAGCGCGGCGGCCACGGCCGCCTGTTCCGGCGCAGTCCAGGCCCGGTGAGGCGTCTCGAAGGCTGGGGAGGCGTGCATGTTCGCCAGCACGGCCGAGGTCGCGCACAGCCAGTCGGGGAGGTGGTCGGTGTTGGCTCGCACGGCGTCGTCGAGTGCCACGAACCAGTTGTGCAACGTCCGCTGTGACGGCGATTGCAGCAGGTCTGTCAGGGCCAACCGCACGCGCGTCTCGGGGCAGCTGTTGGTCCAGCAGGCCCGATCGAGCGACAAAGGCCGGGCTTGGGGTCCCTTTGCCCTCGTCTCTTGGGCCTTGGCTCTTCTTGCTTCCGCCCGTCGCGCCTCGTCCTCCCGCTCTCGCTCTCTCCGCGCGTCCTCTCCAAGGGCGTGCGCCAGCACCTCGAGTTCCTGCCAGTCGCGGCGCGACAGCGCGGCGGCGATCGCCGTGGCGACGGATTCAAGCCTCGTCTCGGCCTTACCCAACGCTCAGGTCCTCGTGCGGCCCGGCTCAAGGACGAGCGTGTCCGATACCTTGGAGCGTTCGGCCTGCCACCGCGCCTCCTCGAAGGCCCGCTCGAGTTCCCGCAAGATTGCGGCGGCTTCGTCGCGGCGGCCCATCCGCAGGGCGTCCACGAGGCGGCTCTGCTTGGCTGCGCAAGCTGGCGCCTCGGCGGCGTGGTCCCGCCGGATCTGGTCCACGAGTTGGACGCTTTGCAGCACCGTTTGCGCCGCTGGGGGCAGGACGCGCAGCCGGCGTCTGGCCTCCTCCGTGAGGGGCCGCAGTGTGACCTCGTCCGGCTCCCGCAGCGCCACCGTCAACCGCGCGATGAGGTCCTCGAGGGCTGCGCCGTCCTCGTCCGACAGAAACTCCGCTGCGTGGGTCATCACGTCTCGGAGGGCCAAGAGCGCAAGTTCCGCGTCCATCACGGCCCGTGACATGAAGGTCCGAAGTTTGCCAAGTGACTGCCGCGAGGCCTGCAAGGCTTCGGGACGCACGGCGTCCGTATGGGGATCGAGCACCTGATTCGCGTGGCGCACCACGTCGACGGCTCGCTGCAGCCCGGTTTCGATGCCGTGCCGGGTGAAGTCTCCTTCGCCCAGACGCCCGATGAGGCCCTCGAGTTCCTCGTAGATGGCCTCGTCCGCCTGCCCACGCGAGAACGTCCGGCTGACCCGCACCTCCGGGCTCTGCTTCAGGCTCGCGGTGATTTGCAGGACGTGGCAGGCCTCGTCAAGCTCGAAAAACACGAGAATCTCAGTGCCCTTTGGGTAGGCCCGGTCGAGCCCGAGCCAGATGTCCCCGATGGGCTCGTCCACGCCCGCGACGTGGTCGTGGTTGAAGAAGCGCAGACGGAGCAGCCGCTGGCCGTCCGTGACGGTGACGAAGGTGTGGCTTGTCCGGCAGGGCAGCACCGAATTGCGGGCGATGACGCAGTGGCGAGGGTCATCGGCGAGCCGCAGGTAGTAATCGCGGGACACCGTCCCGATCTTCTCGACCAGGCCCGCCGCCACGATCGCGGCCCCCTCGGCCACCGCCGTCATCGGCCGCGGGTGCACCACGACCCGCTCGCCAAAGGCTTCCCGCACCCTGCGCTGCACCAGCGGCACCTGAGACGAGCCCCCCACGAGCAGCACGCGGTCCACGGCCTCGAGGGGGACGCCGGCCTCCTCGAGCATGCGTCGGCAGATGGCCACCGTGCGCTCGACCAGCGGGGCGATGCGCGCCTCGAGTTCGGCGCGAGAGAGCGGCACTTCGATCATCAGCGGCGCGCCGTCCGCATCCGGCAGCGGCGTCGCGGGGATGACCATGGTGCGTTCCGCCGCGCTCAAAGCAATCTTGGCCTGTTCGACGGCCTGCCGCAGGTCCGCGGCGAAGCGGCGCCGGTGACCGTCCGGCAGGCGAGCGACGAGGCCCGCGAGGTCAGCGACGCCTTCCTCGCGGGCAACCACCTCCAGCACATGCGCCTCGAGGGCGAGATCGACGTCGTTGCCGCCTAACCACATATCACCCGCTTTGGCTGTTTCGACAAAGGTGTTACCAGCTGCCGTGATGAGCGAGGCGTCGAAGGTTCCGCCCCCAAAGTCGTAGACCAGGATGGTCTGGGCTTGCCCAGCATCCAGCGCGTACGAGATGGCTGCCGCCGTGGGCTCCGGCAGGAGCTCGACGACCTCGAAGCCCGCCCGCGCCCCGGCCACCCGGGTGGCGTGGCGCTGCT
>JAYKHR010000130.1:0-6780 GCA_035285125.1 Candidatus Sericytochromatia bacterium
GCTGCGCCGGGCCTGCGCGTCGCCGGCCGCGAGCGTGGCGTCCAGGGCCGCGAGGGCCGCCTCGAGGTTGGTGAGCGCCGCCCGGTGGCTCGCCGCGAGCGCCTCGCAGGGCCGGGCGTCCGCCACCCGGGCAGGCGCCTGGGCGCCTCCCGCCAGCGCCCCCGGCGCCCACCCCACGAGCCAGGCCGCCGCGAGCAGGGCCGCCGCGCCTCGTTGCCCCATCCGTTCCATCCGCCACCTCCCGGGGCCGCGTCGGCCACCGGCTCCACCATAGGGGTGGGGTGAGGGCGAGGCCAACGGGGGGGCGGCCGCCAACACGGGGTTCAGTCCCACGGGCCGCGGGTACGGAGCCATCAGCTCCCCCGAGGGCCGCCATGCGCGTCGATCGCACGGACCATCAGTCTGCTCCCGCCGTCCCCGTGCCCTCACCGACCAGCGAGGGCGCGACCCGGTTCTTGCCAGAAGCTGGGGACAGCCTCGCGCTCGGCGAGGCCGCCCGGCAGCCGGACCCGGTGCGCACGGCGCGCGTCGCGGCCTCTGCCGACGTCGTCACCGGGGCGGCCGTGCGGGCTGCCCAGGGCCAGGCCGTCCGGCCGGGGATCGTGACGGCCCTCGTCAACGCCCGCTTCAGCCGGGAGCTCACCCGGTCCCTCGCCTGGGTGGCGCAGGGCAGGGCGGCTCGGGGGTTGGGGGGCGCTCACGCGTGTCCCTGCGACACGCGTCGGCCGGTCAGGCGACACCCCGAAGCGGCCCTGTTTATCCTTGTAAATCAAACATCACAAGGCTGTTTTTACAAGCATGGTCAGCCGCTCCTTGATGGCCCGCTTGAGAGAGGACCTCGACCAGTTTCCCGCCGTGGGGCTGCTCGGGCCGCGGCAGGCGGGCAAGACGACGCTGGCCCTGGCGGTCGCCGCGGATCGACCGAGCCTCTACCTGGACCTCGAGTCTCCGTCGGACCTCGCCAAGCTCGAAGACGCGGAGGCCTTCCTCGGCCGGCAGCAGGACCGCCTGGTCATCCTGGATGAGGTGCACCGGGCCCCGGCCCTGTTTCCCCTGCTGCGGGGGCTCATCGACCGCGCCCGCCGGCCGTGGCGCTGCGGCGGCTGTGGACGATGCTGGCCCACAGCCAGGGCGGGCTGCTCAACGTGGCGGACCTGGCCCCGGCCCGCCGCCTGAGCCCCCCTCACTCGTACCGCAGCGCCTCCACCGGGTCGAGCCGGGCCGCCTTGGCCGCCGGGTAGAGCCCGAAGAACACGCCCACGCCGGCTGAGAAGGCGAAGGCGCCCACGAGGGCCGGCAGCGAGAACACGAAGGGCAGCCCGGCCCCCAGCGAGACGCCCCACAGCACCAGCACGGCCAGCCCGATGCCCAGCGAGCCGCCCACCAGGCTCAGCGTCGCGGCCTCGATCACGAACTGGCGCAGCACGGCGCCCGTCTTGGCCCCCACGGCCTTGCGGATGCCGATCTCGCGCGTGCGCTCCGTGACGGAGACGAGCATGATGTTCATGATGCCGATGCCGCCGACCAGCAGCGAGATGGCGGCGATGCCGGCGAGCAGCACCGTGAAGGCCCCCGTGATGGCCGAGACGGTGGAGAGCACGTCGGCCTGGGTCTGGATGCGGAAGTCGTCCTCCTTGTCGAGGCCGAGGTGGTGGCGCCGCCGCAGCACCTCGCGCACGCGCCCCTCGGAGGCCGTGAGCAGGTCCTCGGAGGCCACCCGCACGAGCACGGAGTTGAGCCGCTCGTTCGTCGCCACGATGTCGTGGTAGGCCCGGATCGGGACGAAGGCCTGCTCGTCGACGGAGCCGAACAGCCCGCCGCCCTGGGGGGCGAGCACGCCCACCACGCGGAAGCGCCGGTCCCCGATCGAGACGCGCGCGCCGAGGGGGTCGGCGAGGCTCTCCTTGAAGAGGTCCTGCGCGAGGCGCGAGCCGAGCACCACCACGCGGGCGCCCGCACGGTCCTCCTGCTCGGAGAAGAAGCGCCCGCGCCCCTGCTTGATGCCCCGCACCGTGACCACCGTCGGGTCGCAGCCGAGCAGGGTGCCGCCTTGCACCTGCTTGCCCACCTTGAAGACCTGGGTGCCGAAGGCGCTCGGCGAGACGGCGTCGATGCCCGGCAGGGCCTTCAAGGCCTCGGCGTCGCCGAGCTTCAGGGGCGCGGCGTTGATGTTCGGGGGGCCGGCCGTCTTCTGCGACTTGGGGTTGCCCGGCGAGATGATCAGCACGCGGGCGCCGAGGCCCTGCACCTGGCTCGTGATGTAGGCCTGCGAGGCCTGGCCGAGCCCGTACATCACGATCACGGCGAACACGCCGATCACGATGCCGAGCATCGTCAGGGCCGCGCGGACCTTGTTGAGCAGCAGGGACTCGAAGGCGCTGGCGAAGGCCTCGGTGGTGCGCATGGCGGCCTACTCGTAGCGCAGCGCCTCGACGGGGTCGAGGCGGGCGGCCTTGGCCGCGGGGTAAGCGCCGAAGAACACGCCGACGGCGGCCGAGAACCCGAAGGCGCCGACCAGCGCGAGCGGCGAGAACACGAAGGGCAGCCGCGCGTAGCTCGTCACGGCCCAGATCGTCAGCAGCCCGGCCACGATGCCGATGGTGCCGCCTGCCAGGCTCACGGTGCCGGCCTCAAGCAGGAACTGGCGCAGGATCGCGCCCGTCTTCGCGCCCACGGCCTTGCGCACGCCGATCTCGCGCGTGCGCTCGGTGACGGAGACGAGCATGATATTCATGATGCCGATGCCGCCCACCAGCAGCGAGATGGCGGCGATGCCGGCGAGCAGCACCGTGAAGGCGCCTGTCACCACCGTCACGGTGGCGAGGATGTCGGCCTGGCTCTGGATCTTGAAGTCGTCCTCGTCGTCGGCGCGCAGCCCGTGGCGCGTGCGCAGCACGTGGCGGACCTGCTCCAGCAGGCCGGGCAGCTGCTCGTCGCTCTCGGCCTTGATGAGGATCGACAGCAGGCGATCGCCCGTGTCCGAGAGGCTCTGCATCGCGCGCGTCGGGATGAAGCCGAGGTCGTCCGTGGAGCCGAGCGCCGCGCCCGTCGAGCCCTGCAGCACCCCCACCACGCGGAAGCGCTGGTCGCCGATGCGCACGCGGCTGTCGAGGGGCGGCGTGAGCGTCTCGCGGAAGAGCTCGCGCGCGAGCGAGGGCCCGAGCACGATCACGCGCGCGCCCGTGCGCCACTCCTGGTCGCTGAAGAAGCGCCCGTCGCCGAGGCGCAGCCCGCGCACGCCCTGCGCGTTCGGGCTCGTGCCGATCACCTGGGCGCCGACGCTGGTGCGCCCGATGCTGATGAGGCCCTGGTAGAAGTTCTGGGGCGAGGCGAAGCGCACGCCGGGCAGCCCCTGCACCGCCAGCGCGTCGTTGAGCCTCAGCGTCTGCGCGCCCGAGAGCCCCCCGCCGCCGAAGCCGCGCTGGGTGCGTGGGTTGCCGGGCGTCACCACCAGCACGCCGGCCCCGAGGCCCTTGACCTGGTTCGTGACGTAAGCCTGCGAGCCCTGCCCGAGCCCGATCATCACCACCACGGCGAACACGCCGATGATGACGCCGAGCATCGTGAGCAGCGAGCGGGCCTTGTTGAGGACCAGCGCCTCGAAGGCGATCGCGGCGTAGGTCTGGGGGTGCATGGCGCCCTACCCGAGCCGCTGCTGGGCGACGGGCCTGTCGTCGACGAGGCGGCCGTCCTGCATCCGCAGCATGCGCCGGCAGTAGGCGGCCACGTCGGGCTCGTGCGTCACGATGACGACGGTCATGCCCTCGTTGTTGAGGGCCTGGAACAGCCGCATGATCTCGACGCCCGTCTTCGTGTCGAGGGCCCCTGTCGGCTCGTCGGCAAGCAGCAGCGCCGGCCCGTTGATGATGGCCCGCGCGATCGCCACGCGCTGCTTCTGCCCGCCCGAGAGCTCGTTGGGTCGGTTCACGAGGCGGTCGCCGAGCCCCACGCGCCCGAGGGCCTCGGTCGCCAGCCGCGTGCGCTCGCGCGGCGGCACGTCGGCATAGAGCAGCGGCAGCTCCACGTTCTTGAGCGCGCTGTAGCGCGGCAGCAGGTTGAAGCTCTGGAACACGAAGCCGAGCTCGCGGTTGCGCACGTCTGCGAGGTCGTCGTCGCCAAGGTCCGCGAGGTGGCGGCCGGCGAGCCAGTAGTCGCCGCTCGTGGGGCGGTCGAGGCAGCCGATGAGGTTCATCAGGGTCGACTTGCCCGACCCGGAGGGCCCCATCAGGGCCACCATCTCGCCGGGCTGGATGGTCAGGGCCACCTCGTGCAGCGCGTGGTAGGGCACCGCGCCGCCGTAGACCTTCTCGATGCCGGCCATCCGGATGACGGGCGTGGGGCTCGCGGTCATCGCCGCCCCCTCAGGGCCGCGGGCTCGGGCTTGCGGCGCCCGCGTACTCGACGCGCTCGCCGGCCGTGAGCCCCTGCGTCACCTCGACCTGCTCCAGCGTGGTGATGCCGGGCGTGATGGTGCGCTCCTCGGTGGCGCGGCCCGTCACGACCGTCACGGCGAAGCCGTCCACCTTCCGCCGCACGGCGCCCACGGGCACGGCGAGCACGTCGCGCACCTCGCGCACCACGATCCGGGCGTCGGCGCTCATGCCGGGCTTGATGCGGCCCTCGGCGTCGGTGAAGCGCACCTCCACCGGGAAGACCTGCACGTTGCCCGAGCCCGTCACGCTCGCGCGGCTGACCATCGCGATCGTGCCGGTGGTGGGGGCGTCGGGGTAGGCGTCGAAGGTGAGCTGCACCTCGCCCCCGACGCGCAGCTTGGGCACGTCGAGCTCGTCGACGGGCAGCTCCACCTTGAGGGCGTCGAGGTCCTGCAGCTGCGCGAGCGGCGTGCCGGGCGTGACCCAGGCGCCGGGCTCCACGAGCCAGTCCGTGACCGTGCCCGTGAAGGGCGCGCGCAGCGTCGTGCGGGCCATGTTGTCGCGCGCCACGGCCACGGCGGCCTGGCCCTGCCGCGCAGCGTTGGCGACGGCGGTGCGGGCGGCGGCGTAGGCGTTCTCGGCCGCGATGACGGGGCCCTCCAGCCGCGCGCGGGCCAGCTCCTGGCGCGCCAGCGACTCGTCGAGCCGGGCCTGCGTGAGCTGCTGGCGCTGCTGCTCGGCGGCCTGCGCCGTGACGCCGCCCTCGGCGAGCAGGGCCTGGATGCGGCCCGTCTCGCGCTCGAGGAACTCGCGCTGCAGCCGGATCTTGCGCACGCGCTCCTCGAGGCTGCCGAGCGTGATGCCCTGCCCGTGATGGGCCTCCTCGCGGCTGGCGCTCGCGCCGTCGAGCTGGGTGGCGGCCTGGCGCGCGGCCGTCTCGGCGTTGGCGAGGGCCGTCTCGAGCTGCAGGCGGGCCTGGGTGTCGTCGAGCCTGAGCAGGGGCGCGCCCGCCTTCACGCGGCCGTTCTCCGGCACGAGGCGGTCCTTGACCTGCCCCGTGGCCTCCGCCTTGAGCGTCACGGCGCGCGCGGCGGCGACCACGCCGCTGACCTCCACCACGTCCTGCAGCGTGCGCCGCTCGACGAGCACGGAGGGGGGCGCCTTGCGCCACGGCTGCCAGGCGCCGAGCCCGACGACGGCACCGAGGCCGGCCAGGGCGAGGCCGAGCAGGACGGGGCGGCGGGTGAGGGTGGCGAGCGGCGACGGCATCTGAAGCTCCCTGGGGAGCCCCAGCTTACCACGCGCGGGCCCGCGCTCACACCGCCGACCCCGGCGGGCCCCTGGGTCCACGCCAAGGGGCTGAAGCCCCTCCCCCGTGCTGACGCGGCCCCCTCGATGGCGGCGTCGTGTCGCTGGCCCCGCCGGTTGCCTCGCGCGGCAGCCGGCAGGGAGTCGAGGGCCCGCTCGCCGTTTGTCCGCCCCCCCTGAGGGGTACGAGACGCAGACCCCAGAGTTCAATCGGAGGACCCCATGAACCAGCTCATCGTCTACGCCCACCCCAACCCCGCCAGCTTCTCCAAGGCGCTGTGCGACGGCATCGCCGAGACCTACCGCGCCCAGGGCCACGCCGTCGTGGTGCGGGACCTGTATGACCTCGGCTTCGACCCCGTGCTCAAGGGGGCCGACTTCGCCGCCATGAAGGCTGGCGAGCTGCCCGCCGACATCACGACGGAGCAGGGCCACGTCACGTGGGCGGACGCCATCACCGTGATCTACCCCGTGTGGTGGACGGGCCTGCCCGCCATCCTCAAGGGCTGGGTGGACCGCGTGTTCCTGTACGGCTTCGCCTACGCCTACGGCGAGGGTGGCATCCAGCCCCTGCTCAAGGGCAAGAAGGCCCTGCTCGTCAGCTGCCACGGCACGCCGACGGAGTACTACGCCGGCATGCAGGCCGCGATGAAGCAGACCTCGGACGCGGGCATCTTCGAGTTCTGTGGCTTCGAGGTGGTCGACCACCTGTTCTTCGGCGCCGTGCCCTCGGTGGACGACGCCACGCGCCAGGGCTACCTCGCGCAGGCCCGGGAGGCGGCCGGGCGCCACTTCGGCGCCGTCACGGCCTGACGCCCGGCCGAGTGCCCGCCTGAAGACCACGAGGCCGCGCCGGAACCTCCGGCGCGGCCTCGGTGTTAGGCGCCCGACGCCCTACTTGACCGTCAGCGCGTACTCGGCGAGCACCTTGGCGTCCGCCTCGCTCACCTGGGCCATCGGGGGCATCGGCATCTGGCCGAAGCTGCCCTTGCCGCCCGCGCGGATCTTCGCGGCGAGCTTGGCGACGTCCTTCTTGGTGTACTTCTTCGCGACGTCCGCGAAGTTCGGGCCCATCTTCTTGGGCTCCTTCGCGCCGAGG